>NZ_LGDD01000344.1 GCF_001279695.1 Streptomyces sp. WM6378 | reverse complement strand
CCCGGGGTACCCGGGCCCCGCGAGGAGACAGGGCCGGGGCCGTACAACCCGGCGCCCTCCTACCGCCCGCCGAACCCCGACACCAACCCGTATCTGAAGCTGCCGCCGGGCCTGCACGGCTCCCCCACGCTGCCGGGCCCCCCGGGCCGCCCCCGGGCGAGGCCCCGCCCGTACCGGCCCCCGGAGGAGGGCCCGCCGCCTCCGCCCGGGGTGCCGCGGGGCCGCCGCTGAGCGGCACGCGGCCGTACGAGGGGGCGCTGTCCGCAGGGCGGGACGGCGTGCCGGGCGTGAGCCGCGGCCGGATACGGTGGGATCACCATGACGCCATCGCCCCTGCCCCCCGCCGGCCAGAACTCCGACGCCGGTCAGAGCTCTGACGTACCGACCCTCCTCGTCAAGATCTTCGGCAAGGACCGCCCCGGCATCACCGCCGGGCTCTTCGACACCCTCGCCGCCTACTCCGTCGATGTCGTGGACATCGAACAGGTCGTCTCCCGTGGCCGTCTCGTGCTGTGCGTACTCGTCACCGAGCCGACCGTGGCCTCCCAGGGCGAGCTGCGCGCCACCGTGCACAGCTGGGCCGAATCGCTCAAGCTCGAAGCCGAGATCATCTCCGGCATCGGCGACAACAGGCCGCGCGGCAGCGGCCGTTCGCACGTCACCGTGCTCGGGCACCCGCTGACCGCCGAGTCCACGGCGGCCATAGCGGCTCGCATCGCCGGCGCCGGCGGCAACATCGACCGCATCTTCCGGCTCGCCAAGTACCCGGTCACGGCTGTGGAGTTCGCCGTGTCCGGCGTGGCGACCGGGGTGCTGCGCACCGCGCTCGCGACCGAGGCGGCCGCCCTCGGCGTGGACGTGGCGGTCGTCTCGGCGGGGCTGCACCGGCGGGCCCAGCGGCTCGTCGTGATGGACGTGGACTCCACGCTGATCCAGGACGAGGTGATCGAGCTCTTCGCCGCGCACGCCGGCTGCGAGGAGGAGGTCGCCGAGGTCACGGCCGCCGCGATGCGCGGCGAGCTGGACTTCGAGCAGTCCCTGCACGCCCGGGTGGCGCTGCTGCGGGGCCTGGACGCCTCGGTCGTGGACAAGGTGCGGGCCGAAGTCCGGCTCACTCCCGGCGCCCGCACCCTGATCCGTACGCTCAAGGCGCTCGGCTATCAAGTGGGCGTCGTCTCGGGCGGGTTCACCCAGGTCACCGACGACCTCAAGGACCGGCTCGGGCTCGACTTCGCCTCCGCCAACACCCTGGAGATCGAGGACGGCAGGTTCACCGGCCGGGTCACTGGCGAGATCGTCGACCGGGCGGGGAAGGCGCGGCTGCTGCGGGAGTTCGCCGCGGAGGCCGGGGTGCCGCTGGCCCAGACGGTGGCGATCGGCGACGGCGCGAACGACCTCGACATGCTGAACGCGGCGGGCCTCGGCGTCGCCTTCAACGCCAAGCCGGTGGTCCGCGAGGCCGCGCACACCGCGGTGAACGTGCCCTTCCTCGACACCGTGTTGTATCTGCTGGGCATCACCCGGGAAGAGGTCGAGGCGGCCGACGGCCTCATCGACTGAACCTTGTTGTCCTGTGGCGAAGGCCCCGGCGCGCATCGCGTACCGGGGCCTTCGCCGCGTACCGGAGTCCGCCTGCGAGGTCAGGCGTGCGGGGACCAGAAGGAGACGAGCCTGCCCACCCCGTGCTCCACGGACTTCCAGGAGCCGTTGAAGGTGAGCACGGCGACGGCGCAGGTGGGGAAGCCGCTGCGGTTCATCCGGGCCAGCAGGTCGCCCTCGGCGTCACCGGCGAGCGCGTCGGCAAGGGCGTGCATTCCGGGGTTGTGCCCGACGAGCAGGAGGTCGGCGACGTCGTCGGGGGTCTCGTTGACCAGCGCGATCAGTTCGCCGAGGGAGGCCTCGTACAGCCGCTCCTCGTACACCGTCTTGGGGCGCTGCGGCAGTTCCTGGACGGCGAGCTTCCAGGTCTCGCGGGTCCTGGCCGCGCTGGAGCAGAGGGCGAGGTCCGGGCCGACGCCGGCCCCGGCCAGCCAGCGGCCGGCGACGGGGGCGTCCGCCCTGCCCCGTTCGGCGAGCGGCCGGTCGTGGTCGGACACCTGGGGCCAGTCGGCTTTCGCGTGCCTCAGAAGGACGATCCTGCGGGGTGTATCGACGCTCATGTTCCCCAGCTTCGCATGAATCGCGCCATCGGGCGCAGGGTGTCGAAGGCCTCCGCCAGGGGGGTGACGCCTGTGCTCGCGGGGGCTGTTGCCCGCTAACGCGAGATGCTCTGCTGGATGCGGTCGACGAGGTGGGTGAGGGTGCCGTCACCGGAGACGGTGTGGGTGTCGCCCGATCCGATGACGAGCGCGAGCAGCGCGAAGAACGCGATCGCGGGCAGCACGACGCCCCACCACGGCAGCTTGAAGTCGACGCCACCGGCGGCCGGTTGGGGGGACCTGGGGTGGGTGTGGGCCGACATGACCGCCTCCGTGTGGGTTCCGGGTTCGAGTGCCGCGGGGCGGACGGGGTGTCCGTCGCGGTACCTCAAAACCTACGGATCCGGCGGCCGTCATCCCATCCGGTGACCCACCCACTCGACCCTGACCCTGACCCCCTAGGGGATGGTGGGGCTAGCACCACCATGGCCCCGTCCGGGGGCACCGGTCGGGGCCTCGCGGTCAGGGCCTCGGTCAGGGGGAGGCGAGCGTCGCGATGACGGCGACGACGACCGTGACGGCGAGCATCGCGCCGAGCACGAGCAGGAGCTTCTTGTGGCTGTTCTGCGGATTGGGTTCGAGCACTGGCATGCGGCCAGTGTCGCATCCGGGTTCGGGCCGCTATCGCCGGGCCCCGGCCTCGTCCTCGATCGTACGGTCGCGGCCCGCCAGGATGCCGACGGCGATCTGCGGCACCATGAGCGCCGCCATCAGCGCGATGGGCAGGTCCCAGCCGCCGCTGCGGTCGTGCAGGACGCCGACCAGGAGCGGCCCCGGGATGGAGAGCAGGTAGCCGACGCACTGGGCGAAGGCGGAGAGCCGTACGACGCCCGCGCCGGTCCGCGACCGCTTGCCGATCATCGTGAGGGCGAGCGGGAAGGCGCAGTTGGAGATGCCGAGCAGCAGCGCCCAGGCCCAGGCGCCGGCGGCCGGCGCGAGGTAGAGCCCCGCGTAGCCGGCCAGGCCGCAGCTGCCGAGCACGACGACGATGGGGCCCTGGCTGCGCAGCCGGTTGACCAGCCACGGGATGACGAAGCCGAGCGGCACGCCCATGACCATGGTGATGGAGAGCAGCAGCCCCGCGGTGCCGGCCGAGACGCCCGCGTCACGGAAGATCGTCGGCATCCAGCCCATGGTGATGTACGCGCCGGTGGCCTGGAGCCCGAAGAAGCAGGCCAGCGCCCAGGCGGTGCCGCTGCGGGTGATGCGCAGGGCGGGGGCGGCCTCTTCCTTTGCACCGACGGCCGGGCCCGCGCTCCCGGAACGGTCGCGTGTCAGCGGGATCCAGGCGGCCACCGCGACGACGGCGAGCAGCGCCCAGATGCCGAGCCCCTGGCGCCAGCTGCCGCCCAGCGCATCGGTGAGGGGCACGGTGGTGACCGCGGCGAGCGAGGTGCCCGCGGCGAGCGCCATCGAGTAGAGGCCGGTCATGGAGCCGACCCGGTCGGGGAAGTACCGCTTGACGATCACCGGCATCAGGACGTTGCTGACGGCTATGCCCATCAGGGCGAGCGCGCTGGCCGCGAGGAAGGTGACGGTGCCGCCCGCGAAGGGGCGCAGGAACAGGCCGGCGGTGATGGCGGCCATGCCCGCGAACACGACGGCACCGGGGCCGAAGCGGCGGGCGAGGCGCGGCGCCATGACGCCGAACACGGCGAAGCAGAACGCCGGGACCGAGGTGAGGACGCCCGCGATGCCGCCGCTCATGTGCAGCCCGCCGGTGACCTCCTTCATCAGCGAGCCGAGGCTGGTGATGGCGGGGCGCAGGTTGACGGCGGCGAGGACCAGCGCGAGCGGTACGAGCCAGCGCGTCCACGACGGCACCCGGCCCGCGTCGGCGGGGGCTTCGAGGGGCTCGGTGCGGACGGCGGGCGTCGGGCTCAGCGTGTTGGTCTCTTCGTCGGGCATGGTGCCATCATAGAATCATGGGATGATTGGTTGTCCAATCGATTCTCGTCACTGCCGACTCCCTCTCGGACTGGAGCACCATGACCCTCAGCTCTCCCCGGCGGTCCGCCCTCGCCGACCAAGTGATCGCGCAGCTGCGCAACCAGATCACCTCGGGCGAGTGGGCGGTGGGTTCGCGCATCCCGACCGAGCCGGAGCTGGTCGAGCAGCTCGGGGTGGCGCGCAACACCGTCCGCGAGGCCGTCCGCGCCCTCGCGCACAACGGCCTGCTCGACATCCGCCAGGGCTCGGGGACGTACGTCGTGGCGACCAGCGAGCTGGCCGGGGTGATGCACCGCCGGTTCGCCGACGCGGACCCGCGCCACGTGGCCGAGCTGCGCTCCACGCTGGAGTCGTCGGCGGCGAAGCTGGCCGCCGAGCGGCGTACCGAGCGCGAGCTGAAGCAGCTGGACACGCTCCTTGAGCGGCGCGAGCAGGCGTGGGCCTCGGGCGACCGGGAGGCCTTCGTGGCGGCCGACGCCACGCTCCACCTCGCGGTCGTCGCGGCCTCGCACAACGACGTACTGACCGAGCTGTACGCCGACCTCGGCCATCTGCTGCGCGACTGGCTGCGCGACGACGTGGCACTGGAAATGACCCCGGAGAACCACATGGACCACGGCCGGATGGTCGACGCGATCCGGGCCGGCGACGCGGAGACGGCCGCCTCCGAGGCCGCCGCCCACGCCTTCATCTGCCTGCCGGACCGGCTCGAAGCCCGCTGAGCGGACGCCGCTCAGCCGGGGCACTCTGCTGCGGTCAGGGCGCCTTCTGGTGGGTCACCCAGACCGCGCGGACGTCCTTCCAGCAGCGGTCGCCCAGCCGTACGGTCTGCCCGGGGCCCACCTCCACCGGCGCCGCGTCCGCGTCCAGGTCCCACCAGTTGGCACAGTCGGTGTGCAGGCGCACCAGGTCGGCGTCCGGGTAGGGGTTGTGGCAGTACGCGGTGACGTGCGAGCCCTGCACGGAGGTCCGGCACGCGGCGCCGAACGGCTCGGGCGGCGCCACGGCGGGCGCCGGGTCGGGGGCGGTGGCGGCGCGCACCACGGAGGGGGCGGCGAGCCCGGCGGCCGTCGCGAGCAGGAGGAACAGCAGGGCCAGGGCCCGGCGCTGCCCGACGCTCAAGGGACGCACACGGGGACCCGTACGCAGCGGACGCACACCCCACCTCTTCCCCGGCCGACTGCCCGACATGTCCGTTTGATTCAGTCTGCGGGGAAGTCGCGGTCCACGCACGGCGGCCGCCCACCGGAAGGTCCGGTGGGCGGCCGCGATGCGTGCTGTGCGGGGTCAGGCACCCACGGCGTGCAGACCGCCGTCGACGTGGATGATCTCGCCCGTGGTCTTCGGGAACCAGTCCGAGAGCAGCGCGACGACACCCTTGCCGGCGGGCTCGGGGTCGGCCATGTTCCACTCCATCGGGGAACGGTGGTTCCACACGTCCGCGAGCTCCGCGAAGCCCGGGATGGACTTGGCGGCCATCGAACCGATCGGCCCCGCCGAGATCAGGTTGCAGCGGATGTCGTCCTTGCCCAGGTCACGGGCCATGTAACGGGACGTGGCCTCAAGGGCGGCCTTGGCCGGGCCCATCCAGTCGTACTGCGGCCAGGCGAACTGCGCGTCGAAGGTGAGGCCGACGACGGCGCTGCCCGGGACGAGCAGCTCGCGCAGGGCCATGGTCAGCGACTTCAGCGAGAACGCCGAGACGTGCATGGCGGTGGCGACCGACTCGAACGGCGTGTTCAGGAAGTTGCCGCCGAGGGCGTCCTGCGGGGCGAAGCCGATGGAGTGGACGATGCCGTCCAGACGGCCGCCGAGCTCCTCCTTGACCAGGCCCGGAAGCCGGTCCAGGTGCTCCTGGTTGGTCACGTCGAGCTCGATGACCTTGGCGGGCTTGGGGAGCTTCTTGGCGATGCGCTCGGTCAGGGTCGGGCGCGGGAAGGCGGTCAGGATGACCTCGGCGCCCTGCTCCTGAGCCAGCTTCGCGGTGTGGAAGGCGATGGAGGACTCCATCAGCACACCGGTGATCAGGATGCGCTTGCCTTCGAGAATTCCGCTCATGGTGATCAGTGACCCATGCCCAATCCGCCGTCAACCGGGATGACGGCTCCAGTGATGTACGAGGCGTCGTCGGAGGCGAGGAACTTCACCGCGGCGGCGATCTCCTCGGGCTGCGCGTAGCGGCCCAGCGGCACCTGGGACACGATGCCCGCGCGCTGCTCCTCGGTGAGCACCTTGGTCATGTCGGTGTCGACGAAACCGGGTGCGACGACGTTGAAAGTGATGTTCCGGGACCCGAGCTCACGCGCGAGCGACCGGGCGAAGCCGACCAGACCGGCCTTGGAGGCGGCGTAGTTGGCCTGGCCCGCCGAGCCGAGCAGCCCGACGACCGAGGAGATCAGGACCACGCGGCCCTTCTTCGCGCGCAGCATGGCGCGGTTGGCGCGCTTGACCACGCGGAAGGTGCCGGTGAGGTTGGTGTCGAGGACGGACGTGAAGTCCTCCTCGGACATGCGCATCAGGAGCTGGTCCTTGGTGATGCCCGCGTTGGCGACCAGGACCTCGACGGGACCGTGCTTGTCCTCGATCTCCTTGTAGGCCTGCTCCACCTGCTCGGTGTCGGTGATGTCACACCTGACGGCCAGACAGCCCAATTCGGTGAGGGCCTCGGGCGGCTCTCCGGAGCGGTACGTGATCGCGACCTTGTCGCCGCTGTCGGCAAAAGCGCGGGCGATGGCGAGGCCGATGCCCCGGTTGCCTCCGGTGACGAGAACCGAGCGGCTCAACGGATCACCCTTTCGATAGGTGGATTCGTACTCCACGCAAACTATCGGTACGGCCCGACTTACGAGGAATCGAGCCCTGACAGTGGCGTGGAACGAGCGCTGTCGGGTCCCTACAGAAAGCCGTAGTCACGAGGCCCGTCGGCGCGACATGATCGGGGCGACCGGTCTCATACGACAGGGAGACAGCTGTGCCATCTGGGACCCATTCCATCGACGAAGCCTTCACGGCGTTGCCCCTGCGGGCGCTCGCCGACGCGGCGCTCGCGCGGGCCCGCGCGCTCGGCGCCGACCACGCCGACTTCCGGTTCGAGCGGGTGCGCAGCGCCGCCTGGCGCCTGCGCGACGCGCGGCCCGCCGGTTCCTCCGACACCACCGACCTCGGCTACGCGGTCCGGGTCGTGCACGGCGGGGCCTGGGGGTTCGCCTCCGGAGTCGATCTGACGATGGACGCGGCGGCCAAGGTCGCCTCCCAGGCGGTGGCCATGGCCAAGCTGTCCGCGCAGGTCATCGCGGCCGCGGGGTCCAAGGAGAGGGTGGAGCTGGCGGCCGAGCCGGTGCACTCCGAGAAGACCTGGATCTCCTCCTACGAGATCGACCCGTTCTCGGTGCCGGACGAGGACAAGAGCGCGCTGCTCGCCGACTGGAGCGCGCGGCTGCTCGGCGCCGACGGGGTCGAGCACGTGGACGCCTCGCTGCTCACCGTTCACGAGAACAAGTTCTACGCGGACACGGCGGGCACCGTGACCACCCAGCAGCGCGTGCGGCTGCACCCCCAGCTCACGGCCATCGCGGTGGACCGCACGACCGGCGAATTCGACTCGATGCGCACCATCGCGCCGCCGGTCGGGCGCGGCTGGGAGTACCTGACCGGCACCGGCTGGGACTGGAACGCGGAACTGGATGAGATCCCTTCGCTTCTGGCCGAGAAGATGCGGGCGCCCAGCGTCGAGAGCGGCCTCTACGACCTGGTGGTGGACCCGTCCAACCTGTGGCTGACCATCCACGAGTCGATCGGCCACGCCACCGAGCTGGACCGCGCGCTCGGCTACGAGGCCGCGTACGCGGGCACCTCGTTCGCCACCTTCGACCAGCTGGGCAAGCTGGCGTACGGCTCGCAGGTCATGAACGTGACCGGCGACCGGACCGCCGAGCACGGGCTCGCGACCATCGGCTACGACGACGAGGGCGTCGAGGCGCAGTCCTGGGACCTGGTGAAGGACGGCACGCTCGTCGGCTACCAACTCGACCGCCGCAACGCGAAGTTGACGGGCCTTGGCCGTTCCAACGGCTGCGCCTACGCGGACTCCCCCGGGCACGTTCCGGTCCAGCGGATGGCGAACGTCTCGCTCCGGCCGGACCCGGGCGGACTCTCCACCGAGGACCTGATCGGCGGGGTCGAGCGCGGCATCTACGTGGTCGGCGACCGGTCCTGGTCGATCGACATGCAGCGCTACAACTTCCAGTTCACCGGCCAGCGCTTCTTCCGCATCGAGAACGGGCGCCTCGCGGGCCAGCTCCGCGACGTCGCCTACCAGGCGACCACCACGGACTTCTGGGGCTCCATGGAGAAGGTCGGCGGCCCCCAGACGTACGTCCTGGGCGGCGCCTTCAACTGCGGCAAGGCCCAGCCGGGCCAGGTCGCCGCGGTCTCCCACGGCTGCCCGTCGGCCCTGTTCCGGGGCGTCAACATCCTCAACACCACGCAGGAGGCCGGGCGATGAGCTCCCGTACGACCGTCAAGCCGCACGAGATCGTCGAGCGGGCCCTGGAGCTGTCCACCGCCGACGGCTGTGTCGTCATCGCCGACGAGCACTCCTCGGCGAACCTGCGCTGGGCCGGCAATGCACTGACCACCAACGGCGTCACCCGCGGGCGCACCCTGACCGTGATCGCGACGGTCGACGGAGCCGAGGGCACCGCCTCAGGTGTCGTCTCGCGCTCGGCCGTCACCGCCGACGACCTGGAGCCGCTGGTACGGGCCGCGGAGGCGGCCGCGCGCGGCGCCGGGCCCGCCGAGGACGCGCAGCCGCTGGTCACCGGGGTGCCCCTCTCCCCGGACTTCACCGACACCCCGGCCGAGACCACCTCCGCCGTGTTCGCCGATTTCGCACCCGCACTCGGCGAGGCCTTCGCGCGGGCCAGGGCGGGCGGCCGCGAGCTGTACGGCTTCGCCAACCACGAGCTGAACTCCACCTACCTCGGTACGTCCACGGGCCTGCGGCTGCGCCACGACCAGCCCAACGGCACCCTGGAGCTCAACGCCAAGTCGCCGGACCGGACCCGCTCGGCCTGGGCCGGGCGCGCGACCGGCGACTTCAAGGACGTCGACGTGGCGGCCCTCGACGAGGAGCTCGCCCGCAGGCTCGGCTGGGCCGAGCGGCGCATCGAGCTGCCCGCCGGGCGGTACGAGACGCTGCTGCCGCCGACCGCCGTGGCCGACCTGCTGATCTACCAGCTGTGGTCGGCGGCGGCCCGGGACGCGGCCGAGGGCCGGACCGTCTTCTCCCGGCAGGGCGGCGGCACCCGCATCGGCGAGACCCTCTCCGAGCTGCCGCTCTCGCTGCGCAGCGACCCGAACGAGCCTGGCCTGGAGTACGCGCCGTTCGTGGTGGCGCACGCCTCGGGCGACACGGAGTCGGTGTTCGACAACGGGCTTCCCCTCACCGCGACGGACTGGATGCGCGAGGGCCGCCTGGAGCACCTGGTCACCACCCGGCACAGCGCCGCGCTCACCGGCCTGCCGGTCGCCCCCTCCCCCGGGAACCTGATCCTGGACGGCGGCGGCGAGCGCACCCTGGACGAGATGGTCGCCGCCACCGAGCGGGGCCTCCTGGTGACCTGCCTCTGGTACATCCGCGAGGTGGACCCGGCGACGCTGCTGCTCACCGGTCTGACCCGGGACGGCGTGTACCTCGTCGAGAACGGCGAGGTGGTCGGCGAGGTGAACAACTTCCGCTTCAACGAGTCCCCGGTGGACCTGCTGTCCCGGGCCACCGAGGCCGGACGCACCGCGAAGACCCTGCCCAGGGAGTGGAGCGACTACTTCACGCGGGCGGCGATGCCCGCGCTGCGCATCCCGGACTTCAACATGAGTTCGGTCAGCCGGGGCGTATAACCTCGGTGCTGTCAGTAAGCACGTCTGAAGGAGACAAGAGACCCGTGACGGACATCGTCGACGAACTGCAGTGGCGTGGGCTGATCGCCCTCTCCACTGACGAGGACGCATTGCGCAAGGCGTTCGCGGACGGTCCCGTCACGTTCTATTGCGGCTTCGACCCGACCGCGCCCAGCCTGCACCTCGGCAACCTGGTGCAGATCCTCACGATGCGCCGGATCCAGCTCGCGGGGAACCGGCCGCTGGGCCTGGTCGGCGGCGCCACCGGCCTGATCGGCGACCCGAAGCCGAACTCGGAGCGCACGCTGAACGCGCCGGAGGTCGTGGCGGGCTGGGTCGAGCGGCTGCGCGGCCAGATCGAGCGGTTCCTCGACTTCGAGGGCCCGCACGCCGCGACGATGGTCAACAACCTGGACTGGACGTCGGGCCTGTCGGCCATCGACTTCCTGCGGGACGTCGGCAAGTACTTCCGGGTCAACAAGATGATCGCGAAGGAGGCCGTCTCGCGGCGGCTCAACTCCGACGCGGGCATCAGCTACACCGAGTTCAGCTACCAGATCCTCCAGGGCATGGACTTCCTGGAGCTGAACCGGCGGTACGGCTGCACGCTGCAGACCGGCGGCAGCGACCAGTGGGGCAACCTCACGGCGGGCACCGACCTGATCCACCGGGTCGAGCCCGACGCCGACGTGCACGCGCTGGCCACGCCGCTGATCACCAAGGCGGACGGCACCAAGTTCGGCAAGACGGAGTCCGGCACGGTCTGGCTCGACCCCGAGAAGACCACGCCGTACGCCTTCTACCAGTTCTGGCTGAACGCGGACGACCGGGACGTCTCGAAGTTCCTGCGGATCTTCAGCTTCAAGTCCCGCGAGGAGATCGAGGAGCTGGAGAAGCTCACCGAGGAGCGGCCGCAGGCCCGGGCCGCGCAGCGCGCGCTCGCCGAGGAGCTGACCACTCTGGTCCACGGCGCCGACCAGTGCGCGGCCGTGATCGCCGCGTCCAAGGCGCTGTTCGGCCAGGGCGAGCTCACCGAGCTGGACGAGTCGACGCTGGCCGCCGCCCTGTCCGAGCTGCCGCACGCCCAGGTGTCCGAACTCGGCCTGGTCACCGACCTGTTCGCCGAGGTCGGCCTGGTCGCCAGCAAGTCGGCCGCCCGCCGCACCGTGAAGGAGGGCGGCGCCTACGTGAACAACGTGAAGGTGACCGCCGAGGACGCGGTGGCCACGGCGGAGGAGCTCCTGCACGGGCGCTGGCTGGTGCTGCGCCGGGGCAAGAAGAACCTGGCGGCCGTCGAGGTCACCGGCGCCTGAGGCTCGCACACGTACGAAGGGGCGGTTCCGCTGCGGGACCGCCCCTTCGTCCTGCCCGTCAGGCACGCTGTTTGTTGCCGCGCAGCGCCATGTACAGCATGTCGCCGAGGAAGACGATGACGACGGCGGCCGCGACCTGCAGGCCGTGCCGGCCCCAGTCGATGCCCTTGGTCTCGGCGATCCCGATCGCCCGGGCGATCGAGTTGCCCACGATGCCGCCGATGATGCCGAAGATGGTGGTCAACCAGAGCGGACTGTGCTGCTTGCCGGGAATGATCGCCTTGGCGATGAGACCGAGCACGAATCCCACGATGATGGCCCACAACCAGCCCATGGCTGCCTCCTAGTACGGCTCGACGTGAGCAGGTTCAGCCAGTGTCAGCCCGTACTCCGTACGGCGCATGTCGGACACCTCCCTACGTGGTACGCACTGCGGCATCCGCGCAGGTAAGAGCCGCCCCGGTCTCGAACCCGGCGGAGCCCGGGCGTACGGTGATAAAGGTGCGGGCCGGGGAGAGCCCGCCGTGGAACTCGGGTGGTGGAACGTGATGCGGAAGCAGCGCAGCGGCCAGGTCTTCCGGATCACCGGGGCCCGTCAGGGGCTCGCCGAGGACGTCCGCGGCAGGCAGCGCCGGTATGTGATCTCCATGTCGATCCGCACCGTTTCGGTGGTGCTGACCGCGGTGCTGTGGAACATCGAGCGTCCTGTCGCCATCGTGACGCTGGTGCTCGGCGCGCTGTTGCCCTATGTGGCGGTCGTGTTCGCCAACGCGGGCCGGGAGAACGTGACTTCGCTGCCCTCCACCTTCATCCCCGCCCCGAGCCGGCCGGCGCTGGGCGCGGCCCCGACGGGCGGCTCGGCGGAATCCCCCACGGAACCCACGGCCGGTGACCAGGAGTGGCCTTCACGCGAACAAGGCTGATCCGTCACCGTCCGCGAAGCTCAGGAAAACCTCAGATCAATCATGAAGTTCCGGTGCACCACACCGGGTCCCCCATGACATACTTCGTAGGCGCTCCGCATCCCCCGTCGGAGCGACGGACCGACGCCGGGCAGCTCCCCCCGTGGCTGCTCGGCGTCGCCTTTTGTACGGGGTCGCATGACGGACAATGTCTCTGTGAGTGACGAGACGACTGACGAGACCCCCAGCTGTTCCGCCAAGGGCTGCCGTGCCGCCGCCGTGTGGGTCCTGGCCTGGAACAACCCGAAGATCCACACGCCGGAGCGGCGCAAGACGTGGCTCGCCTGCGACGAGCACCGCGAGCACCTCTCCCAATTCCTGGGCGTACGGGGCTTCTTGAAGGATGTCGTGACGCTCGCCGAGTGGGAGTCGGCCGGCTCAGCCGCCGATCGCTGACATCGGGCGGTCGGGCTGCAGGAACGAGGGGTCGTCCAGACCGGAACCGGCCTTCTTTCCCCACATCGCCAGCTTCCACAGCCGGGCGATCTCCTCGTCACCGGCGTCCGAGCGCAGGGCCGCGCGCAGGTCGGACTCCTCGCGGGCGAACAGGCAGGTGCGCACCTGGCCGTCGGCGGTCAGCCGGGTGCGGTCGCAGGCCCGGCAGAACGGGCGGGTCACCGAGGCGATGACGCCCACGGTGTGCGGGCCGCCGTCGACCAACCAGCGCTCGGCGGGCGCGGAGCCCCGCTCGTCGTCGCCCTCGGGGGCGAGCGTGAAGCGCGTACGCAGCGATTCCAGGATGTCGCCGGCGGTGATCATGCCGTCGCGCTTCCAGCCGTGCTGGGCGTCGAGCGGCATCTGCTCGATGAAGCGGAGCTCGTAGTCGTGCTCGACGGCCCAGGCGAGCAGGTCGGGGGCCTCGTCGTCGTTGAGGCCCGGCATCAGGACGGCGTTGACCTTGACCGGGGTGAGGCCTGCCTCGCGGGCGGCCTCCATGCCCTCGATGACGTCCTTGTGGCGGTCGCGGCGGGTCAGTGTCTTGAAAACGTCGGGCCGCAGGGTGTCAAGGGAGACGTTGACGCGGTCGAGACCGGCCGCCTTCAGGGCGGTCGCGGTGCGCTTGAGGCCGATGCCGTTGGTGGTGATCGACATCTTGGGACGCGGCTCCAGGGCGGCGCAGCGCTCGACGATCCCGACCAGGCCCGGGCGCAGGAGCGGCTCGCCGCCGGTGAAGCGGACCTCATTCACACCGAGGTCGGTGACGGCGATGCGGATGAGGCGGACGATCTCGTCGTCGGTCAGCAGATCGGGCTTGGCCAGCCACTGCAGACCCTCTTCCGGCATGCAGTACGTGCACCGCAGATTGCACCGGTCGGTGAGTGAGACACGCAGGTCAGTGGCCACTCGGCCGTAGGTGTCGATGAGCACTGTGGGCCCCCTCCCCTGTCCGTCGAAGGTCAGTCGCACATCCGTCGAATGCGTATACACCCGAGCCTACGCGTTGCGTCCGACAACTGGAGGGGCCGATTGTCACGAGGTGCAGCGAGGCCGTGTCGTAGGACTCTACGACACGGCCTCGGCCATGGGCGGTGCGGATGTACGTCAGTGGGCGCCGACGCCCGTGAGGGACTTGACCTCCAGCTCGGCGTACTTGCCGGCGTCGGGCTCCTCCTTGGACAGGAGCGATCCGATCCAGCCGAGCAGGAAGCCGAGCGGGATGGAGATCAGGCCCGGGTTCTCCAGCGGGAACCAGTGGAAGTCGACGCCCTTGAACATCGACGTCTTCGGGTTGCCGGAGACGACGGGCGAGAACAGCACCAGGAACACCGAGCTGAACAGGCCGCCGTAGATCGACCACAGCGCGCCCTGGGTGGTGAAGCGTTTCCAGAACAGGCTGTACAGGATGGTCGGCAGGTTCGCCGAGGCGGCGACCGCGAAGGCGAGCGCGACCAGACCGGCCACGTTCATGTCGCGGGCGAAGGCGCCGAGCACGATCGCGATCGCGCCGATGAAGACGGTGGCCCAGCGGGCGGCCCCCATCTCCTCCTTCTCGGTCGCCTTCCCCTTGCGGATGACGTTGGCGTAGATGTCGTGCGCGAAGGAGGAGGACGAGGCGAGGGTGAGGCCGGCGACGACGGCCAGGATGGTCGCGAAGGCGACCGCCGAGATCACCGCGAGCAGCGTCGCCCCGCCCGTGGTGCCGACGCCGCCGCCCAGGTACTCGGCGAGCTGCGGGGCCGCGGTGTTGCCCGCCGGGTTCTGCGCCTTGATGGCGGCGGGTCCGACGAGCGCGGCCGCGCCGAAGCCGAGCGCGATCGTCATCAGGTAGAAGGCGCCGATGATGCCGATCGCCCAGTTCACGGACTTTCGGGCGGCCTTCGCGGTGGGCACCGTGTAGAAGCGGATCAGGATGTGCGGCAGGCCCGCGGTGCCGAGGACCAGCGCGATGCCGAGCGAGATGAAGTCGAGCTTGGAGGTGCCGTTCGCTCCGTACTTCAGGCCGGGTTCCAGGAAGGCCGAGCCCTTGCCGCTCTTCTCGGCGGCCGTGCCGAGCAGGTCGGAGACGTTGAAGTGGAACTTCAGCAGCACCAGGAAGGTCATCAGGATCGCGCCCGCGATGAGCAGCACCGCCTTGACCATCTGGACCCAGGTGGTGCCCTTCATGCCGCCGATGGTGACGTACACGATCATCAGGACGCCGACCAGGGCGACGATGAGGATCTTGCCCGCGTCGGTGGTGATGCCGAGCAGCAGGGAGACGAGCACGCCCGCGCCGGCCATCTGCGCGAGCAGGTAGAAGATCGAGACGACGATGGTGGAGGCGCCGGCCG
This sequence comes from Streptomyces sp. WM6378, assembly GCF_001279695.1. Classification (GTDB taxonomy): domain Bacteria; phylum Actinomycetota; class Actinomycetes; order Streptomycetales; family Streptomycetaceae; genus Streptomyces. The sequence goes on along the minus strand of NZ_LGDD01000344.1, from coordinate 19,305 downwards.
CGGTGCGGACCGGGCGCTGGCGCATCCGGTAGGCGAGCACGTCGCCCATCGTGTAGCGGCCGGAGTTGCGCAGCGGCTCGGCGACCAGGAGGAGCGCCACCAGCCAGGCGACCAGGAAGCCGATGGAGTACAGGAAGCCGTCGTAGCCGAACAGCGCGATGGCTCCGGCGATGCCGAGGAACGACGCGGCCGACATGTAGTCGCCGGAGACGGCGAGGCCGTTCTGGAAGGCGGTGAACTGGCGGCCGCCCGCGTAGAAGTCGGAGGCGTTCTTGGTCTGCCGGCCGGCCCAGACGGTGATGGCAAGGGTCGCGGCGACGAACACCGCGAACAGGGTGATGATCAGCGGCCGGTGCTCGGTGGTCGCGGAGGCGGCGAGAGGAACGAGGGCGGGGCTCATGCGTCGGCCTCCATGCGGGACTTGATGGCCTCGGCCTTGGGGTCGAGCTTCGCGGCGGCGTGCCGCGAGTAGAACCAGGCGATGAGGAACGTGGTCAGGAACTGGGCGAGGCCGAAGACGAAGGCCACGTTGATGTTGCCGATGAGCTTGGTGCCCATGAAGCCGCCCGCGTAGTTGGACAGCAGCACGTACAGCAGGTACCAGACGATGAAGCCGATGGTCAGCGGGAAGGCGAACGAGCGGTGCGCGCGGCGGAGCTCGCCGAACTCCGCGCTCTGCTGCACCGCGGTGAACGCCTCGGTGCTGGGCTGGGCGGGACGGGGGTCCGTCCCGGCTTCGGGCGGCGGCGCGTCGGTGGCCACGGAATCTCCTCGCGATGCGGATGCGGCGGGAACGGAAAGTTCGGACATAGGGGTCCTCGCTGTGGGGCTGGATGCGGTCCCCCTGACAACGGCACGGAGCGCGGGGCGTCTCGGTTCAGTCCGGCCGTTTTTTCTCCGTGGCGCATCCCCTGCCGGCGCGTGGCGCGTTCCGCGCGCCCGCCGGGTCGAGTACGCGACTTTCTTCGCGGACTCGGCACAAAACGTTGATCCGTCGAGATGATCGGCGATAGCTTCACTGCTCAATGCCCCGGGCGGTTCCGGTGCCGGAGCAGTTGTCCTCGCCCTTCCCGGGTTCTTCACCTACGTACGCATCGAGAGTTCCGCCAACCCCATGGAGACCCCATGCCGTTGCACATCTCCCGTACGCGCCGCGCCGTCGCCGCCTCGGCGGGCCTGGCCACCGCCGCCGCTCTGGCGCTGCTTCCCGGCACGGCTTCGGCCGCTTCCTTCGGCATCGGTCCGTCGAGCGCGAAGGCCGCGCAGACGGCCGGGCCCGAGCTGAGCTACATCGTCAACATCCGCCCCGGGCACGGGAATTCGGCCCGGGTGCAGAGAGCCGTCGCCGATGCGGGCGGCTCGGTGCTCCAGGCGTACGACCAGATCGGCGTGCTCGTCGTGCACTCCGCCAACGCGGACTTCGCGAAGACGATCCGCGAGGTCAAGGGCGTCGATTCGGCGGGTGCGACGCGGACGGCTCCGCTGCCCGCGCAGTCCACCACCGATGTGGGCATGCCGAAGAAGCTCACCGCCGAGGACCTGAAGGCCGCGTCCGCGAAGGCCGCGCCGGGTGAGGATCCCCTTGAGCCGCTCCAGTGGGACCTGAAGGCGATCAAGGCGGACAAGGCGCACGAGAAGACGCTGGGCAGCTCCAAGGTCACCGTCGGCGTGATCGACACCGGTGTCGACGACACCCACCCCGACATCGCGCCCAACTTCGACCGCGCCAAGTCGGTCAGCTGCATCACCGGCAAGCCGGACACCACGGACGGCGCCTGGCGCCCGTTCACCACCGGCGGCTCCCCGCACGGCACCCATGTGGCGGGTGAGATCGCGGGCGCCAAGAACGGCGTCGGCATCACCGGGGTCGCGCCCGGCGTGAAGGTCGCGGCCATCAAGGTGTCGACGCAGGGCGGCAGCTTCTTCTACACGGAGGCCGTGGTCTGCGGTTTCGTGTGGGCGGCCGAGCACCACATCGACGTGACGAACAACAGCTATTACACCGACCCCTGGTACTTCAACTGCAAGAACGACCCCGACCAGAAGGCGCTGGTCGACGCGATCACCCGGGCGTCGAAGTACGCCGAGTCCAAGGGCACGGTCAACGTGGCGGCCGCCGGCAACGAGAACAACGACTTCGCGGCCGACTCCCTCACCGACCCTTCGAGCCCCAACGACACGACTCCGGGCAGCCGGGTGATCAACCCGCGTGAGTGCCTGGACATCCCGACCCAGCTGCCCGGCGTGGTGACGGTCGCCTCGACCGGCGCCAAGGGCCTCAAGTCGTCGTTCTCCAACTACGGCCTCGGCGTGATCGACATCGCGGCCCCGGGCGGCGACTCGACCGCCTACCAGCCGCCGCAGGCCCCGGCCACCAGCGGCCTGATCCTGGGCCCGGTCCCGGGCGGCACCTGGGCCTACATGGCCGGTACGTCGATGGCGACGCCCCATGTGGTGGGTGTGGCGGCCCTGCTGAAGTCGCAGCACCCGCACGCCTCGGCGGCTCAGATCAAGGCGCTGCTCGCGCTGCAGGCGGACCGGACGCCGTGCACGACGCCGTACGACATCGACGGTGACGGCAAGGCGGACGCGGTCTGCCAGGGCGGCACGTTCTACAACGGCTTCTACGGTGTGGGCATTACCAATGCCCTCAACGCCGTGAAGTAGCGAGGGAGTTGAGGGGGCCGTCCGTTCTGCGGGCGGCCCCTTCGGCATACGTACTACGGCTTGACGAGGACCTTGAGCGCGGTGCGGTCGTCCATCGCCTGGTAGCCGCCCGGCACGCCCTCGATGCCGACCGTGAGGTCGAAGACCGGGGACGGGTCGATGGTGCCGTCGAGCACGTCGGCGAGCAGCTCGGGGATGTAGGTGCGCACGGGGGCGACGCCGCCGCGCAGCGCGATGTTGCGGTCGAACATGACGCCGAGGTCGAGGCCGGTGCCGGAGCCGTGCGGGACGCCGACGTAGCCGATGGCGCCGCCGTCGCGGGTGATCTCGACGGCGGTGCGCATGGACTGCTCGGTGCCGACGGCCTCGATGACCGAGTGCGCGCCCTGGCCGCGGGTCAGCTCGCGCACCGCGGCGACGGCCGCCTCGCCGCGCTCGGCGACGACGTCGGTGGCGCCGAAGAGCTTCGCGATGTCGGTACGGACCTGGTGGCGGCCGAGCGCGATGATGCGCTCCGCGCCGAGCCGCTTGGCGGCGAGCACCCCGCACAGGCCGACGGCGCCGTCACCGACGACGGCGACGGTCGAGCCGCGCGTGACGCCCGCGCCGACGGCCGCGTGGTGGCCGGTGCCCATGACGTCGGACAGCGCGAGGAGCGCGGTCAGCAGGTGGTCGTCGGATGCGGCGTCGGCGGGCAGCTTGACGAGGGTGCCGTCCGCGAACGGAACACGTACGGCCTCGCCCTGGCCGCCGTCGGAGCCGACCGAGCCCCAGAACCCGCCCTGCGGGCAGGAGGTGGTCAGGCCCTCCGAGCAGAAGTCGCAGGTGCCGTCCGACCAGACGAAGGGCGCGACGACCAGGTCGCCCTTGCTGAACCCGCGCACCTCGGGGCCGGCCTCCTCGACGATGCCGAGGAACTCGTGCCCGATGCGCTGCCCGGGCTGCCGGGCGGACTCGCCGCGGTAGGCCCACAGGTCGCTGCCGCAGATGCAGGCCCGCAGGACGCGGACGACCGCGTCGGTGGACACCTGGACCTTCGGGTCCGGCACCTCCTCCACCCGGATGTCGTGGGGGGCGTGGATGACGGTGGCGCGCATGCTGCTGGTCCTTGCCGGTCAGGGGGTGGTACGGGACTCCTCACGGTACGCCTGTGCGAGAAGTGCCTGCGCGGCGAGATAGGTCAGCATGACGCAGAAGTCGGGGCGCGGCGGCTGCGGCCAGTCGGCGACGCCGGTGGCGATGAGGGTGTCGGAGAGCAGGAACATTGCCCCGCCGAGGCCGACGAGCGGCCCGAGCCGCGATGAGCGGTAGGCCATCGCGGTGAGCAGCAGGCTGTATCCGGCGACCGGGATCCGCAGCCCGCCCGGCAGGTCCGGCCAGAGCGCGGCGACGGTCCCGACCAGCGCGATCCCGTACGCGGCACCGAGCCCGGCATGCGTCCTGCCGCGCCCGAACAGCACGAGGTAGCAGACGTGCCCGGCGGCGAAGCAGCCCATGCCGAGCAGGAACGCGGCATCGGCGCCGGAGAGCAGGAACACGTCGCCGCCCCAGCCGCACAGCAGCGCCGCGATGAGCAGCCGGGGCCCGCCCCGCGCGTACACGTGCCCGGCGAGCAGCGGCATGAGCAGCGGCTTGGCGACGAGGTGCCCGGTGTGCCAGCCCGCGAGGAGGGAGACCAGATCGACGGCCGCGGCGAGGCCGAAGGCGATCAGGAGCGGGGGGACCGTGGCGGCCTTCGCGGTCAGCCCGCGCGGGACGGCGTCCGCGCCGGGCTGCGTCATGCGGCGCGCTCCGCCACGGCGGCGGGCCCGGCGGCCGTCGCCACCGGGGGCTGCGGCTGCCAGCCCGGGCCGCGGAAGACCCGCCCGGCCCGCTCCCGCCAGGTGCGGGCGGCGCGTACGTCGCGGGCGATGGCGGCGTACTCGTGGGTGGCGACGCGCAGCGGGTTGAAGGTGGAGATGTTCTTGGTGAGGCCGAACACGGGCCGCTCGGTCTCGGCCGTGAACGAGCCGAACATCCGGTCCCAGATGATCAGGATGCCGCCGAAGTTCCGGTCGAGGTAGCCGCCCTGGGAGGCGTGGTGCACCCGGTGGTGTGAGGGCGTGTTGAAGACGAACTCGAACGGGCGGGGCAGCTTGTCGACCCGCTCGGTGTGCACCCAGAACTGGTAGACGAGGTTCGCCGACGAGCAGAACGCGAGGACTGCCGGGTGCACGCCGAGCGCGATGAGCGGCACGTAGAAGGGCCACACGGTCCAGCTCGTCCAGGGCTGGCGCAGCGCGGTGGTGAGGTTGAACTTGCGGCTGGAGTGGTGCACCACGTGGCAGGCCCACAGGATCCGGATCACGTGGTGGCCGCGGTGTGACCAGTAGTAGAAGAAGTCCTGCCCGAGCAGCATCAGCGGCACCGTCCACCACAGGACCGGGATCGCGAGCGGGGTCAGCGCGTAGACCGCCGTATAGATGGCGACGATCGGAATCTTCCACAACGCGTCGAAGACCAGACTGCCCAGGCCCATGCCGACGCTGGTGGCGGCGTCCTTCGTCTCGTACCCGGCGGCGTCCTCGTCCGGATGGAGCCGGTAGCTCACCATCTCGATGACGGTGAGCAGCACGAAGGCGGGTATCGACCACAGCACGACATCGGGCAGGTTCGGCGACATGCCTGCACCGTAGGGGCGGGGTGGCAGGTCCGGCTAGATGTTGTTACCCACAAGTATGCGAGACGTGTTGTCAGCAGGCTTTGGTGAGTTCTGCCAATGGGGTGGCCGGACCGGTGCGCCCCCTGCCGACGCCCGCGTCGCCGGACCGCCTCGCGAAGGTCCTCCGCGGGGTCACGCCCCCACCGCCCCGAGCAACGCCCCCGCCGCGTACGTGACCCCCATGGCCACCGCACCCCCGCCCACGTTCCGCAGGATCGCGCGGCTCGCCGGGGCCGCGCCCAGGCGGGCGCTCCACCAGCCCGTCAGGGCCAGTGCGGCCAGGACCGAGCCGACCGTGACGTACAGGCGGACGGAGGCCGGGGGCAGCACGATGGCCAGGAGCGGGAGCAGCGCGCCTGCCGTGAAGGCGAAGAAGCTGGCCCAGGCCGCGTGCCAGGGGTTGGTGAGTTCGTCGGGGTCGATGCCCAGCTCGACGCTGGCGTGCGCGCGCAGGGCGTCGCGTTCGGTGAGCTGGAGCGCCGCCTCGCGGGCCACCTCCTCGCTGAGGCCGCGATCCGCCAACAGGCCGGTGAGCTCGGCCAGTTCGGCCTCGGGGAACTCTTTGAGTTCGCGACGTTCCGTCGCGAGCGCGGCCTTCTCCGAGTCGCGCTGGGTGGAGACGGAGACGTACTCGCCGGCCGCCATCGACATGGAACCGGCGAGCAGTCCGGCCAGGCCCGCCGTCAGGAGGGCCGAGCGGTCGTCCGTCGCGCCGGCCACGCCGACGACGAGACCGGCGGTGGACACGATGCCGTCATTGGCGCCCAGGACCGCGGCCCGCAGCCAGTTGAGCCGCGAGCCGAGCGCCCCGTTGTGCGCTTCGTCGTGCTGGTCGGTTGAGCTCATGCGGGGAGGGTCTCACCCCGCCTCTCACCACACGCGCACCGACCCACCCAGCGCGAACGCCGGGCTCGTCGCCTGCGGCGGGATCTCCTTCAGCGGCTCGGCGATCTCCGCCACGGTGGGGCCGACCCGGGCCGCGACCTTGTCGAGAGAGGGCAGGTCGAAGCCGTAGACGCGGGCCGCGTTGCCGCCGACCATGGCCGCGACCTCGTCGCTCGGCAGGCCCGCGTACGCGATCCGCAGCCCCTCCCGGGAGAACGGGGTCGTGCCCTCGTCGTGCGGGTAGTCGCTGCCCCACATGATCTTGTCGAGGCCGATCCGGTCCCGCAGCGGCACCTCGTGCGGACGCATGAAGCTCGCGCCGACGAAGCAGTTGTCCCGCCAGACCTGGGACGGGCCCCTGCCCATGGACTCCGCGAGGCCCGCGCCGAACTTCGACTCCGCCGTGGACGCCTTCGTCGCGGCCGCCACCAGGCGGGCGTGGTAGTAGTCCAGCATGTCGAGGACGCCGGGGATCCAGCCCGAACCCTGCTCGGTGAGGATGAGCTTGAGGGACGGGTGGCGGTTGAAGGCGCCGCCGAAGATCAGGTGCCACAGCGCCCGGTGCGCGAACCACGTCGTCTCCACCATGAACACCGCCCGGGCCGCCGGCTCCTCCCCCAGCGGCGGGGACGCGGACCCGCCGTGGTGGTTGACCGGCACGTCCAGGTCCGCGCAGGCCGCCCAGATCGGGTCGTACACGTCGGAGTAGAGCTCGGGGACGCCCGAGCCCGGCGGCGCGCCCGGCAGCAGGATGCCGCCGGTCAGGCCCGCCTCCTTGACCCGGCGGATCTCCCGTACCGCTTCGTCGACGTCGTTCAGGAGGATCTGCGCGACGCCCGCCCGGCGGCCCGGCGCCTCGGCGCAGAAGTCGGCCAGCCAGCGGTTGTGGGCGCGCAGGCCCGCCCAGCGCTGCTCGAACTCCTCGCGGGTGGGCGCGGGCGCCATGAGGGAGGCGGAGGGGAAGAACGGCGGGATCGTGTTCGGGAAGACGACTTCCGCCACGATGCCGTCCGCCTCAAGATCGGCCAACCGGCGGCCCGAGTTCCAGTTGCGGTCGGCGGTGTCCGCCATCAGGTCCTCGTACGGGTTGACGTACGTCGCCGCCCACGCGTCGAAGGCTTCGTGGTGCTTGGACTCCAGGTACGGGCGGTAGTCCAGGAGGTCGGCCCCGGCGTGGCAGTCCGCCGAGATGACGGTGTAGCGGTCCGTCATGACGACACCCCCAGGACCGGGAAGTCGTGTTCGGTGAGCCAGTGCCGGCCCACCTCGCGCGAGCGCGCCCAGGACGCCTCGACCGCCAACTGGTCGTCGCTCTGGCCGAGTTCGGCGGGGGTCGGCCCGATCCGGCGGGCGATCGGCGCGAGCTTCTCCGTGTCGAAGCCGAAGACCTCCGCCGCCGCCAGGCCCAGCATCCGCCGGGTCTCGGCCACCGGAATGTCGTGGAAGGTGTTGCGCAGCCACTCGCGGGTGTTCGGCCACGTCCCTTCCGGGTGCGGGAAGTCGGAGCCCCACAGGATGTTGTCGACGCCGATCTCGTAGCGCTGGGCCAGCTCGCGGCGCTTGGTGTTGGTGGCGCAGATGAAGATCTGCCGGTCGAGGTACTCGCTCGGCGGGCGCTTGAGCTCAGCGAACGGGGAGAGCTTCTTGCCGCCGTGCGCGCCGAGGTAGAGCCGGTCCATGAACCACAGCAGGTTCGGCAGCCACCAGCAGCCCGACTCGGCCACCCCGAACTTCAGGCCCGGGTGCCGCTCGAAGACGCCCGACCACAGCAGGAACCAGAGGGGCCGGGCGGGCCAGAACGTCACCTCGGACACATAGATCCCCAGGTGGTCGCCGTACTCGTGGCGCGGGGCCGCGCCCGAATGGGTCACCAGCGGCATCCCGGTCTCGGCCGCCGCCGCCCAGACCGGGTCGTAGCGGCGGTCGTGGTAGGGGGCGCGGTCCACCCACATCGAGGGGATCATCAGCGCGCCGAGCCCGGACTCCTTGGCCCGGTGGATCTCGGCGACCACCCGGTCGACCTCGCCGGTGACGGGCAGCAGGGCGACCCCGCAGTGCCGTTCGGGATTCTGGCCGACGAACTCGGCGAGCCAGCGGTTGTGCGCCTGGGCGCCCGCCATGCCGAGCTCGGGGTCCTGGTCGCCGGAGAGGCCGAGGCCCACGCCGAAGGGCGCGGCGGTCTGGCTGTCGACGGCGTCCGCGTCGGGGAAGACGACCTCGGCGGCCACGCCGTCCCCGTCGAGCTCCTTGAGCCGCTGCGCCGCGTCCCAACCGCCGCGCAGGCCTTCCTCGTTGTCGCTGAACCACTTGTCGGCGAACGCCTCGTTGCGCACGCCGAGCCGGGTCATCTCCTCGCGGCGTCGGTCGCGCCCCGCGAGGAACTGGTCGAAGTCCCGGTGGAACCGGGCGTCCAGATAGGGCCGGTACCGCTCGGTGGGCAGCCCGGCGTGGCAGTCGGAGGAGATGATCAGGTACGGGTCGTTCTGCGCCGCGTGCTGCGCCGTGTTCTGTGCTGTGTTCTGTGCTGTCATCGCACGTCCCTCGTCAGTCCAGGATGAAGCTTTCCAGGTACGCCGGGTTCGCCCGGTCGAGCATTGCCTGCGACCGCGCTCTGATCTGCCGGTCGCTGTGCCCGCTCGCGGGCAGCATCCAGAACCGGTCGGCGCGGATCCCGTCGACGACCTCGGCGGCCACGGACTCGACCGGGGTGAACTCGATCTCCTGGCCGGCCGCCTTCATGGCCGCCTCCCACTGGTCGAGGCTGCGGTACGGGGTCCTGCGCGGCCGCTCCTTCGCGTACCGCTCGGGCCGGTTGCGGTGCGACTCCCACAGTCCGGTGCGCAGCATGTGCGGCCCGGGGAAGAGCACCGAGGCGCCCACCGCCGCGCCCTCCGCCTTCAGATGCGCGTACAGGGACTCGGTCATCGTGACGACGGCCGACTTGGTGACGGCGTACACGGACGCGGTCGGCAGCGGGGCGATCCCGCCGTCACTGGACGAGGTGTTGACGACCCGGCCGGGCTCGCCGCCCGCGATCATGCGGGGCACGAAGGCCTGGATGCCGTGGAAGACGCCCCACACATTGACCGCGAACGCCCACTTCCAGTCGTTGACCTCGTGCTCCCACATGCGGCCCTCGGCGCCGGAGCCGACGCCCGCGTTGTTGCAGAGCACGTGCACGGCGCCGAAGGTCTCGTACACGGCGTCCGCGAGCGCGATCACGGAGTCCCGCTCGCTGACGTCGACGGTGCGCGCGAGCACCTGCGCCCCGTCCTCGCGCAGTTGCCCGGCGGCCTTCTCCAGGGCGCCCCCCTCGACGTCGGCGAGGACGACCCTGAGCCCCTCGGCGGCGAACCGCCGGGCCATCGCGAGCCCGATCCCGCTCGCCGCACCCGTGACGACGGCGACCTGCCCCTGCCTGAGCTCCATGGTCAGACGCTCCCCTCGGGCGGACCGTCGAGAATCTGCTGGGGGTCGTCGTAGCGCTGGTGGATGTACGGCAACAGGGCCTGCGCGCTGACCCGTTCGGCCACCCGGCCCTTCTGGTCGGTGGTCTTCTCGCCGATGGTGATCTCGACGACGCGGCGCACCGGCAGGTCGGCGACCGGGTCGTACATCGACTCGCGCAGCACCACATCGCCGGTGATCTTCTCCAGCTTGCGCACCTTCTCGTTGCGTACGCAGTGGACGAGGACGGGGTCGGCGTCGAAGCCCTCGCCGTCCACGGCGGGCAGGAACTTGAAGTAGAAGTCGGTCTTCCGGGTCGGCTCCGGCAGCGGCAGCGCGCCCTCGACGGCGCCCCGCACCTCCACGAACGCGATCCCGTGCCGGGCGAGCGAGGCCTTCACGACCAGGCCGTCGCGCTCGACGAGGACCTCGCCGAGCTTCTTCGGCTCGCCGAACACCTCGCGCCCGCCGATCAGGGCCCGCTCGTGCGTCATCGGCATGACCAGCGGATACCAGCCCTCCTGCCCGTCGTGCACGGCGGCGACCGCCACCGAGCCCGCGCCGAGCGGATAGCCGGGCAGGTCGACCTTGCTGATGTTGGCCCGCACCAGCGGGCGCTGCGCGGGCTTGAGCGGCGGCGGCAGCACGGCCGCGACCGCGTCGGGGTCGCTCTCCCAGACCGCCACCACGCCGGTCGACCAGATGTCGGGGAGCTTGGAGCTCGCGGTGCGCGCCGCCTGGATCTCGTCCTCGGTGCGCGCCCCGTACCGTACGCGTGCCATGTCGTACCACCCTTCGCAGGCTGTTCTGGGCAGGCTGTCCCTTCCAGGGGTTCTGTAACACAGTTACACCGCGTCCGATGAAGGGTAAAGACCCGCGCACGCACCGGAATTGATGGAGAGTCAGATATGACGCGTACGTCACTCACCCGCGAGGAGGTGCTCGCCGCGGCCGGATCCCTGGTCAGACAGCACGGCCCGGCCGCCCTCACCATGCGGGGGCTCGCGGCGGAACTCGGCACCGCCGTCACCTCGATCTACTGGCACGTCGGCAACCGCGAGTCGCTCCTGGACGCGCTCGTCGAGCGGACCGTCGAGGAGCTGGGCGAGATCAGACCGCGCGGGCGCACCCCGGCCGCCCGCGTCGTGTCGGTGGCCCGCACCCTGCGCCGGGAGCTGCGCGCGCGCCCGCACCTGATCGCGATGGTCCACGAACGCGGCCTGACCGAGCGGATGTTCCTGCCCGCACAGGAGGCCCTGGTCCACGAGATGCACGCGGCGGGCCTGCGCGGCGCCCGGGCGGCCCAGGCGGTGCGGGCGATCCAGTTCCAGGTGGTGGGGTACGTCCTGGTCGAGCGCAACCGGGAGCGCGCGCCGGTGCAGCGCCCGGCCGAGGAGGAGCTGTGGCACGCCGCGGCGGCCGAGCAGGACCCGTCCCTCGCCCGCGCGCTCGCCGCCCCGGTGGACCAGGACCGGCTGTTCGCGGAGTCGGTCCGGGCGCTCGTGGCGGGGCTGCTGGCCGGGGGCGGCACGTGAGGCCCCGGCCCGGGTACACGGAGGGGTGGCTCCCGAGCGGGTCCACGACAGCCCCAAACCGGCCGACACCAGGGCCGGTTGGCCGCTCCGGACCGGCGGGGCCCGGCACCGCGAACCCGGTCGCCCACCTGGCCCCGGCCCGGAGTGTCAGTGTCGCCCCGTATTCTCTGTGACCATGCTCGACGACCTGACGACAGCAGCGACGTGGCCGGCCGCCTACCCACCGGGGTACGCGGTCGTCGACGTGGAGACCACCGGCCTCGCCCGCGACGACCGGATAATCTCGGCTGCCGTCTACCGGCTGGACGCCCAGGGCAACGTCGAGGACCACTGGTACACGCTGGTCAACCCCGAGCGCGACCCGGGCCCGGTGTGGATCCACGGGCTGACCAGTGACGTCCTCGAAGGGGCGCCGCTCTTCCCGGAGATCGCCGAGGAGTTCGCGGCCCGGCTCGACGGGCGGGTCCTGGTCGCGCACAACGCGATCTTCGACTGGCAGATGATCGCGCGCGAGTACGCGCGGGCCGAGCGCACCGCGCCGGTCAAGCAGCGGCTGTGCACCATCGCGCTGTCCAAGGAGCTCGCGCTGCCGCTGCCCAACCACAAACTGGAGTCGCTCGCCGCACACTACGGCGTCGTGCAGCAGCGCGCGCACCACGCCCTGGACGACGCGCGGGTGCTCGCCGAGGCGTTCCGGCCGAGCCTGCACGCGGCCGCGGCCGGCGGGGTGCGCCTCCCGCTGCTCGAATGCCGCCCGCTCACCGAGTGGACGGACTCCCCGGCGACCCCCCGCATCGGCTACCAGGCCTCCTACCGCGGCGGCTCGGGCACCTGGCGGGCCTCGCGCAAGCGCCCCGCCTGCCCGCACCCCAACCCCGGCCGCTACGAGCCGGACCGGCCCCTGAAGCAGGGCATGCGGGTGGCGTTCTCCGGCGACACCTCCGTCGACCGCGAGCTCCTGGAGGACCGGGCGATCGAGGCGGGGCTGCACGTGGCGACCAGCGTCTCGCGCCTCACCAGCCTCCTCGTCACCAACGATCCGGACTCGGCGACGTCCAAGACCGTCAAGGCCAAGTCGTTCGGCACGCCGGTCGTCGACGAGGCCGCCTTCACCCAGCTCCTGCGGGACGTGGCACCGGCAGACGGGTGAGTGCCGGGCGCGGCGCCCACCGTGCGTGCCGCGCACCCCTCACCCTGTGGCGCATGGCACGTTGCGAGGTCTGCGGAAACGACTACGGGATGTCCTTCGAGGTGCACGCGCAGGGCGCGGTGCACGTCTTCGACTGCTTCTCGTGCGCCATCCACCGCATGGCGCCCATCTGCGAACACTGCCGGGTCCAGATCATCGGCCAGGGCGTCGAGGTCGAGGGCGCGTGGTACTGCGGAGCGCACTGCGCCCGCGCGGACGGAAAGGTGGGCATCGTCGACAAGGTGTGACCTCTCCCCTCCTGCGCCCGCCACCCACTCCCCTCCTGCTCCCGCCACCCACCCGGCCTCCCGCCACCCCACTCAGCGCACCCCGTGACCCGAGTTGTACGGTCATGGGGTGTACCGCTTCCTGTTGTCCCGGCAGTGGGTGCTCGTCACCCTTCTGGCCCTCGCTCTCATCCCCACGATGATCGAGCTGGGCTTCTGGCAGCTGCACCGCCACGAGCACAAGGTCGCCCAGAACACCCTGATCGCCGACAACCTCAAGGCGAAGCCCCTCCCGGTGACCGACCTCACCTCGCCGGGCCACACGGTCCCGCAGTCGGACTACTGGCGCCGGGTCAGCGCGACCGGCACCTGGGACACCGCGCACGAGGTCGTCGTACGGCGCAGGACCGCGGCCGACGGCCGGGTCGGCTACCACGTGCTCACCCCGTTCGTCCTGGACAGCGGCCCGACCGTGATGGTCAACCGGGGCTGGATCGCCGACAACGGCAACCAGCTGGACTTCCCGAAGATCCCCGCGCCGACCAAGGGCAAGGTCACGATCACCGGCCGACTGATGGCCGACCAGACGACCGCGGCCAGCGGCATCAAGGACGTCAAGGGCCTGCCGCCCCGCCAGGTCATGCTGATCAGCAGCGCCCAGCAGGCCAAGGCGCTCGGCCGCACCGTGCTCGGCGGCTACATCGAGCAGACCGCCCCCGAGTCGCCCGACGACTCCCCCGAGCTGATCCCGGCCCCCGACGACAGCTCGATCGGCCCGCACATGGCGTACGCCGTTCAATGGTGGCTCTTCTCGGCCGCCGTGCCGGTCGGCTGGTTCATCCTCGTACGGCGCGAGAAGCAGGACCGCGAGGAGGCGGCGGCCGCGCCTCAGGCGGCGCCGGAACCCGCGGCTGCTTAGCATTTTGTCCGGCCGGGAACACGCCATGGCGTGACACAACGTACTCAGCGCATCGAGGACTACGCCCTCATCGGCGATCTGCAGACCGCGGCCCTGGTCGGCCGGGACGGATCGGTCGACTGGCTCTGCCTGCCCCGCTTCGACTCCGCCGCCTGCTTCGCGGCGCTGCTCGGCGACGAGAACAACGGCCACTGGCGGATCGCCCCGGCCGAGGCGGGCCACTTGGGACAGTGCGACCGGCGCGCCTATCTGGGCGACTCGCTCATCCTGGAGACGTTCTGGGAGACCCGCACCGGCACGGTGAAGGTCGTCGACTTCATGCCGCAGCGCGACCAGGCCCCCGATGTCGTCCGCATCGTGGAGGGCCTGAGCGGCGCCGTCGAGATGGACTCCGTCCTGCGGCTGCGCTTCGACTACGGCCATGTGGTGCCGTGGATACGGCGCTCGGACGGGCACCGGGTGGCGATCGCGGGGCCCGACTCGGTGTGGCTGCGCAGCGAACCCGAGGTCAAGACGTGGGGCCAGGACATGAGTACGCGCTCGTCGTTCACGGTCGGCGAGGGGGAGAAGGTCGCCTTCGTCCTCACCTGGCACGCCTCGCACCGGCCGCGCCCCGACCTCTGCGACCCGTACGAGGCACTTGAGCAGTCGGTGGCCGACTGGCAGGAGTGGGCGGACCGCTGCCAGTACCAGGGGCCCTACCGGGAAGCCGTGATCCGCTCCCTGATCACCCTCAAGGCCCTCACCTACGCCCCCACCGGCGGCATCGTGGCCGCCGCCACCACCTCGCTGCCCGAGGAGATCGGCGGCGTACGGAACTGGGACTACCGCTACTGCTGGCTGCGCGACTCCACCCTCACCCTGGAGGCACTGCTCGCGGCCGGCTATCTGGAGGAGGCCTCGCACTGGCGGGACTGGCTCCTTCGCGCCGTCGCCGGCGACCCGGCCGACCTCCAGATCATGTACGGGCTCGCGGGCGAGCGCAGGCTGCCCGAGACCGAACTCCCTTGGTTGAAGGGCCACTTGGGGTCTGCTCCGGTCCGGATCGGCAACGCGGCCGTCGACCAGCTCCAGCTCGATGTGTACGGCGAGGTCGTCGACTCGCTGTACCTGGCGCGCGAGGCGGGCCTCAAGAGCGAGGCGCACGCCTGGAACATCCAGCTGGCCCTGCTCGGCTTCCTGGAGGAGCGCTGGCGCGAGCCGGACGAGGGCCTGTGGGAGGTGCGCGGGCCGCGCCGGCACTTCGTCCACTCGAAGGTCATGGCGTGGGTGGCCGCGGACCGCGCGGTGCGCACCCTGGAGGCCGACCCGAAGCTGCGCGGCACCGCCGGGCGCTGGCGCAAGATGCGCGACGAGGTGCACAAGGAGGTGTGCGAGAAGGGCTTCGACCCGGTCCGCAACACCTTCACGCAGGCGTACGGCTCGACGGAGCTGGACGCGGCGACCCTGCTCATCCCCCGGGTCGGCTTCCTGCCGCCGGACGACCCGCGGGTGGTGGGCACGGTCGACGCGGTGCGCGAGGAGCTCGGCGTGAACGGCTTCCTGCGTCGCTACAGCACGGACGGCACGACCGTGGACGGGCTGCCCGGCGGCGAAGGCACCTTCCTGGTGTGCTCGTTCTGGCTGGCGGACGCGCTGCGCCTGACCGGCCGCGAGGACGAGGCCCGGGAACTCTTCGAGCGGCTCCTGGACCTGCGCAACGACGTGGGGCTGCTCGCCGAGGAGTACGACCCGGTGGGGAAGCGCCAGCTCGGCAACTTCCCACAGGCGTTCAGCCACATCGGCCTGGTCGCGACCGCCTGCGCGCTGGAGTGCGGGGAAGAGGCAGGATAGGCGCATGGATCTTGGACTGAAGAACCGTGCATACGTCGTCACCGGGGCTTCGCGGGGCCTCGGTCTCGCATCCGCCCGCGCGCTCGTCGAGGACGGCGCGAAGGTGGTCATCACCGGCCGCGACGAGAAGACGCTGAAGGAGGCCGCCACCGAACTCGGTCCCGACGCCCTGCCGGTCACCTCCGACAACGCCGACCCGGCAGCGGCGGCGCGGCTGATCGCCACCGCCCGCGAGCGCTTCGGGCGCTTCGACGGCGTACTGATCAGCGTGGGCGGCCCGGCGCCGGGCTTCGTCGCCGACAACACCGACGAGCAGTGGCAGTCGGCCTTCGATTCGGTGTTCCTCGGGGCGGTCCGCATCGCCCGCGCGGCAGCCGACGAACTCGACGAGGGCGGCGTGATCGGCTTCGTCCTGTCCGGCTCGGTCCACGAACCGATCCCCGGCCTGACCATCTCCAACGGGCTCCGCCCGGGCCTGGCGGGCTTCGCCAAGTCGCTGGCCGACGAGCTGGGCCCACGCGGAATCCGCGTCGTGGGACTCCTCCCCTCCCGCATCGACACGGACCGGGTGCGCCAGCTCGACGAACTGTCCGGCGACGCGGAGGCGACCCGAGCGGCCAACGAGTCCCGCATCCCGCTGCGCCGCTACGGCACCCCGGAGGAGTTCGGCCGCACGGCCGCGTTCCTGCTTTCACCGGCGGCGTCGTACCTGACGGGCGTGATGCTGCCGGTGGACGGGGGTGCGCGACACGGCTTCTGAGGGCCGGGGCCCTTCCCTGCGAGGGGCCCCGCCACGCCCGGTCGCGCAGTTCCCCGCGCTCAGCCCGTCATGGGGGTCCCCCCTGGCCCTTGAGGCCTTGGGGGAGTTTGAGGACGAGCGCCCTTCAGGCGCGAACGGGGTCTGGGGCGGAGCCCCAGGAGCGCCAACCGGCAGCCGAACGAACTCCCCCGGAGGGTCCGAGGAAGGGGCGGGGTGGGGAAAGGGCTCCCAGCGTCAACTCACGCGCCGCGCCCGATGCTTGACCGCCCGCAGCCGAACCTCCGCCGGCAGCTCCGCAAGCCCCGCCGAGTCCCGAGCGTGCGCAAGCGACTCCCCCTCAAGCCGGGCCAGCGCCCCCGCAGGCTCCGCATGCGCCTCCAGGAGGAGCTCCACCCGGGCCGATGGGGCGGACCGCCGGCCGACCAGGACGACCTGCGCCCGGGACACCCCGTCAAGCCCCTCCGCCTCGCCGGCGAGCACCGCCTCCAGCGCCCGCCCCCGCAGCAACGCCCCCTCCCCGTCACCGGAGTCCACCAGAACCTCGGCGAGCCGGGCCCGGCGCAGCTGGGCGAGCAGCCACCACAGGGCGAGCAGCACGAGCAGCGCCAGTACGGCGATGACGACCGGCCACCACCAGCCCTGGTCGTTCCAGTGGTCGCGGCGCGAACGGCTCAGGACTACGTCGGTCTTGCCGCGCCAGGGCCACCAGGACGGCACGTCAAGACCGAACCCGGCGGCCAGAGCCGCGC
Organism: Streptomyces sp. WM6378; assembly: GCF_001279695.1. Lineage (GTDB taxonomy): Bacteria > Actinomycetota > Actinomycetes > Streptomycetales > Streptomycetaceae > Streptomyces. The sequence continues at coordinate 2,393 of NZ_LGDD01000344.1, read as the reverse complement.
CCCCCGCGAGGAACAGCACGAGCCCCGCGAGGCCGAGCACCACCCGGTTGACCGTCCTCAGCATCGCTCAGCCCTTCCGTACCGGGCGGCTCACATGGACCGCGAGCCCGGGCGGCCCGGCAAGGCCCAGCTCCCGGATTCCCGTGCCCAGCGCCGCGTCCAAGTCGGCCCGTACGTCGTCGAGTTCACGGAAGTGCGACAGGGCGCGCACCACGACCCGGGTGCGCCCCATGCGGACCCGGACCGACTGGACGCCGGCCACCTCCATGGCCCGGTCGCGCAGCACGAGCGCCGCAGCGGCCCGGTCGAGCCCGGCGCGTACGGCCGGCGACTCGCGCCGCATCGGCAGGATGCCGCGCAGGCCCGGGGTCACGGCGAGCACGATCAGCCAGATGCCGAGCAGCGCCACGGCGCCCGCGCCCGCGAGCACCGCCACGTCGTCGACGGGGTGCCCCGCCAGCCAGTCGGCGAGCCGGACCCGCCAGCGCATCGCGGAGCGGTGGGCGCGTACGGCGGCGATGTCGTAGAGGAAGAGCCCGGACGCCGCCAGCAGCACCAGGGCGAGCAGTCCGGCGGGCACCCGGCGCACCGACCAGAAGCGCCCGGCCTTGCCGCCCTCGCCGTCCGCGAGAACGGGCACGGGGTCGTAGTCGGCGGCCGAGACCGACTGGTCGAGCCCGGGGGCCCCGGCGGCGGCCGCCGGATCGGGGCTCTGCTCGATCACGGGCAGGCGCTGCGTCCCGTCGTCGCCTTCGTGCGGCTGGCTCATCGGATCCTCCCCCGGTCCGCCGCGCCCGCGTCCGCCGCGTGCAGACGCTCGATCTGCACCGCCACCTCGGGCACCTCCATCCCCGCCAACGCCCTTACCCGCTCGGCGACTTGGCGACGCACGGCGCGGCACTGGCCGCCGAGATCGCCGGGGTAGCCGAGCTCGACGCTGACCCGCACCCGCGCGGATTCCTGGTGCACGGTGACGGTGGCGCGGGGCGGGGCGCCGCCCTCGGGGATCTCGTCGAGCGCCTCTCTGGCCGCCTGTGCGGCGATCTTCGCGACGACCCGGTCGGCGATCCGGGTGGCGCCGCGCTCGGCGGGCTCGATCCGTCCGGCCACCGCCATGGGTCAGCGCCGCCGGTCGCCGCGGTCGCGGGGCCGGAAGAAGTCGCCGGGTTCGAGGTCCCCCTCCAGGAACCGGCCCACCACGAAGCCGATCGCGCCGAGTGCCGCCACCAGCAGGAAGGCCCCGAAGCCGCCGAAGTATCCGGCGAAGCCGAGTGCCATGCCGGCCATCAAGCCAACCACCGCCATGCTCATGCCGAGCTCCTCGGTCCGATGAGTTCCGATGTGGTCCGATACGTGGTCGGACACGTGATCCGGTACGTGATCCGATATCTACGGAAAGCCGTGCTCTGCGGGGACCTGCGGGTGACCTATTGAAGCCGGGACTCCGGCTCTTCGTCTTCCTCGTCGGGCAGCTTCACATCGCTCACCGCGATGTTGACCTCGACGACTTCGAGCCCGGTCATCCGCTCGACCGCGGAGATGACGTTCTCCCGCACGTCGCGGGCCACCTCGGCGATGGACACCCCGTAGTCGACGACGATTTCGAGGTCGAGCGCGGTCTGCACCTCGCCCACCTCGGCCTTCACCCCGCGCGTGACGGCCGATTTGCCGCCGGGCACCCGGTCCCTGACCGCGCCGAGCGTACGGGAGAAGCCGCTGCCCATGGCGTGCACGCCGATGACGTCGCGGGCGGCGAGCCCGGCGATCTTCTCGACCACGCCGTCGGCGATCGTGGTGCGGCCGCGCCCCGCCGGATCGCCGCCGCCACGCTTGGGGACGGACGTCTTCTTGGCCTGCTCGGCCGATTCGCCCAGCGGGTCGTTCGCGGGTGTGCCGGGCCGGTTGCGCTGTGCGGTGTCACTCATGACCGTCTGTCCCTTCGCCCTTGGACTCCATTGCCCACATTAAGTGCGGTTGCCCCGACTCGCGCCCGCGATGCGGCAGGCTGGAGCAATGACGGGTGACAGTTGGAGTTCCGCGGTACGCCTTCGGCTGGGCCTGGGCCGATTGCTCGCCCTGGGTGACGTCCGGGATGGCGCGTGGATCACCGAACGGGCGGCGGTATCGGTGCTGAGGGCCGCGTCGGCGACGCTGCCGGGGTTGGCGGTGACGTCGCTGAGGCTCGCCCCGGCCGACCCCGAATCCCGCATCGAGCCGTTGGTCCCGCCCCCGCCGACCGCCCTGCCCCCGGGCCCGCTGCGGATCACGGCCGAGCTGGCGGCCGTGGGCGGCCACCCGCTGCCGGAGCTGACGGCCACCTTGCGCGAAGCCCTCTTCACGGCGGCGGACGACCGCCTGGGCCTGCCCCTCTCGGACATCGACCTGAGCGTGAC
>NZ_LGDD01000343.1 GCF_001279695.1 Streptomyces sp. WM6378 | reverse complement strand
GTATTCCACCTGGCATAAGCCATGCAGAGGAGCCACGATGGTGAACCAGTCCTGGGGTGGCTGGTATGTCATACGCCCCTGATCGGGAATGAATCGCCTTTCGATGGTCAGCGAATTCCACAGCGGGACGCCACGAGGGTCGGCCATGTCCGTGTCACCTTTCTGGTAAGTACTGCTTGGGCTCCCGCCGCCTCAGGACCTTCTTGAAGTCCGGTTGAGCGGGGGAAGTCGCTGGTCCCGTCAAGTCGCCTGTGCTGGCGGAATGCTGAGAGTTGTCGTTGGTCGATCGGCTGATCGATGCCCGGACCCACACCGCCGTCGCGGCGCACGGTCGACGGCTTCCGACACGGGACGGCCAGGGTTGAGGATCGCCGCCAGCGGAGGGTGACTGTCTGGGGGGTTCGATGCAACGGGCGTCAGGGCGGATCGCTAACTCGGGCATGTCGTCACCTCCGGACAGTCCAGCCGTCAGATGTCGCTCGGAACCGACAGGGCCCGCCGGTCGCGTAGAGCGATGGGAGAAGTTGTAAGGCCGAACGGGCAAGCCGAACGGGCCCGTTCGGCTACGCATCGGAACCGACTCTGTCCGTTTCCCTGCGGCCGACAAGGCCGACGACTTGCCCGAATGCTGGCCATGGGTCTGGTACCGGTGTCCGAATGGCACCTGCGGAGGCCCGTTTCCCACCCGGTTGCCTCCCGATCACCGCCCGAACCGGGCTCGGAGGCGGACATCGGGGGAGTGGGCCCAGTTCTCTCCGGCCGTCACGGTCCACTCACTTGGCCCGCGCGCGAGCCGAGTGGCGTGATTCCCCCGGCGCCATTGCCCGGTGGTGGACGCGCACCGTGGTGTCCGCGCCGGGCTGGCCAGCGGGGGCCTGCTCTGGAACCCCTTGCGGTCGATGACCGTGTGTCCAGGGGGTGTTGTGGCCGGCGGGCGGCGGCAGTGCGACTGAGCAGCCCCGGAACCCTGGTCCATCCAGTCCTCGAACCGCCCGGTTCGGCGCCTGATTCGCCGCCGGCGGGCACCCGTTCGGGCTCCGATCGCCAACTGTCGCCACTTGGCCTGCGATTGGACCGTCGGGTAAACGGGCAGATCCGGGCGGGCTGTGGTCTGGAACGGGCCGGTCCCCTTGAGTGCTGCGGCGGTATAAATTCTGGCGGGTCCATTCGGGCTTCGGATGCCCGAACGGGCTGTGAAGGGCAGGTAGTTGGGATGGGTTCGGAGGAGCGGCACCACAGGCTGCTGACTCTGGTGCGCCGGGAGGGCCGGGTGGAGGTCGCGGTGGTGGCGGCTGACTTCGGGGTGGCGCCGGAGACCATCCGGCGGGACCTGAGCGAGCTGGAGCGCCGGGGCCTCGTGCGGCGCACTCACGGTGGCGCCTATCCGGTGGAGGGCGCGGGGTTCGAGACGAACCTCGCCCAGCGGGTGACCCTGCACGTCGAGAACAAGCGCCGGATAGCCGCTGAGGGGGTGAAGTGGCTCGGTGGGGCGGAGACGGTGTTCGTGGACGAGGGCTACACCCCCCAGATCCTTGCCTCGCTCCTGCCCAGCGACCGGCCGCTGACCGTGATCACCGCCTCGCTGTCGACGGCTGCGGCCGTCGCCGAGTCGGCGAACACCACGGTGCTGCTGCTCGGCGGCCGGGTCCGCGCCCGGACCCTGGCCAGTGTGGGTGCGTGGGCCTGCTCGATGCTGTCGGGTTTCGTCATCGACCTCGCCTACCTCGGGTCCAACGGCATCTCGCGTGAGTTCGGGCTGACCACGCCCGATCCGGCCGTGGCCGACGTCAAGGCCAAGGCCCTGGAGGTCTCCCGGCGGCGCGTCTTCATGGGGCACCACGGCAAGTTCGGCGCCAGCAGCTTCTGCCGGTTCGCCGAGATCTCCGACTTCGAAACGATCATCACCGACACCGGCCTGTCCACCGCCGAGGCCCACCGCTACTCCCTGCTCGGCCCGCAGGTCATCCGGGTCTGACCCGGGACGCCGCGTTCTGGCATACCGGAGCACGAGAGCCGCCCCGGGCTGTCCTTGGCATGCCCGCAGCACTAGGGAAGGAATGATCTACGTGAGGAAGAACGGGCACATCGTTCGCGCAGGGACCGTAGCCCTCTGTGGCGCGCTGCTCGCCGCGTGTTCCGGCGCGGGCGGGGCGGGCGGGGGCTCCGGCGCCCACTCCATCAACGTGCTGATGGTCAACAACCCGCAGATGGCGGACCTCCAGAAGCTGACGGCCGACCACTTCACCAAGTCCACCGGCATCACCGTCAACTTCACGGTGCTGCCCGAGAACGATGTACGAGACAAGATCAGTCAGGACTTCGCGAGTCAGGCCGGCCAGTACGACATCGCCACCATCAGCAACTACGAGACACCGATCTACGCCAAGAACGGCTGGCTCGCCCCGCTCACCGACCGGGCGAAGGCCGACAGCGCCTTCGACCAGGGCGACATTCTGCCCGCCATCCAGGAATCCCTGACCGCTTCGGGGCAGCTCTACGCCGAGCCGTTCTACGGCGAATCCTCCTTCCTCATGTACCGCAAGGACGTCTTCGCCGCGAAGCAGCTCACGATGCCGGACCACCCCACCTGGCAGCAGGTGGCCGACCTCGCGGCGAAGGCGGACGGGGCGCAGCCCGGCATGAAGGGCATCTGCCTGCGCGGACAGCCCGGCTGGGGCGAGGTGGTGGCGCCGGTCACCACCGTCGTCAACACCATGGGCGGCACCTGGTTCGACCAGGACTGGACGGCGAAGGTCGACAGCCCCGAGTTCACCAAGGCCGTCACCTTCTACGTGAACCTGGTCCGCTCCCATGGCGAGGCGGGCGCCCCGCAGGCCGGGTTCACCGAGTGCCTGAACGACATGACCCAGGGCAAGGTCGCCATGTGGTACGACGCCACGTCCGCAGCCGGGGCCCTGGAGGCCACCGGCTCACCCGTCGCCGGAAAGATCGGCTACGTGCCCGCGCCGGTCGAGGAGACCAAGAGTTCGGGATGGCTCTACACCTGGGCCTGGGGCGTCCAGAAGGCGAGCAAGAACCAGGACGACGCCTGGAAGTTCATCTCCTGGGCCTCCGGCAAGGACTACGAGAACCTCGTCGGCACCCAGCTCGGCTGGTCCAAGGTCCCCGCGGGCAAGCGCACGTCGACGTACGGCAACCCCAAGTACGTCGCCGCCGCATCGGCGTTCGCCTCCGCCACCAAGGACGCGCTGACCGCCGTCGACCCGGGCAACCCGGGCGTGCAGCCCCGGCCCGCGCCCGGCATTCAGTTCGTGGGCATCCCCGAGTTCACCGACCTCGGCACCCAGGTCTCCCAGCAGATCAGCGCCGCGATCGCCGGAAAGACCAGCGTCGCCGACGCCCTCAAGGCGGGCCAGGCCCGCGCCGAAGCGGTCGCCGACAAGCACAAGGGACAGTGACATGACCGCCGCGCCCCTCGCCCGACCCACCCGCCGCGTCCGGATGCCCGCCGCCCGCGCCACCCCCGGGCCGCGCGGCACCTGGGCCCGCCGCGCACCCCTGTTGCCCGCCCTGGTGTTCCTCGTCGTGGTCACCCAACTTCCCTTCGTGGGAACCCTGGTGATCTCCTTCATGCGCTGGAACGCCCTCGAACCCGACCGGCGTGGCTTCGGCGGACTCGCCAACTACAAGGCCGCCTTCACCGACCCCGACCTGCGTTCCTCGCTGGTGACCACAGTGGTCCTGACCGCGGCCGTCGTCCTGGTCAGCCTACTCTTCGGACTCGGCCTCGCCCTGCTCCTGGACCGCCGATTCCGGGGACGGGGCGTCGTGCGCACCATGCTCATCGCGCCGTTCCTGGTCGTCCCGGTGGCCTCCGCGCTGTTGTGGAAGCACGCCCTTTACAACGCCTCGTACGGGTTCATCAACGGCTCGCTGACCTGGCTGTGGCAACTGTTCGGCAGCCACAGCGCCCCGCAGCCCGACTGGATGTCAGCGATCCCCCTCATCGCCGTAGAGGCGTCGCTGATCTGGCAGTGGACCCCGTTCATGATGCTGATCCTGCTCGCCGGGCTGCAGAGCCGCCCGCCGGACATCGCCGAGGCGGCCCGGGTCGACGGGGCGACCACCTGGCAGGTCTTCCGCCACCTCACCTTTCCGCACCTGCGCCGTTACCTGGAGCTCGCCGCCCTGCTCGGCAGCATCTACGTCGTCCAGAACTTCGACGCCGTCTTCACCCTGACCTCCGGCGGCCTCGGCACCGCCAACCTGCCCTACACCGTCTACGAGACCTTCTACCAGGCGCACGACTACGGCCAGGCCTCGGCCGAAGGCGTCATCGTCGTCGCCTGCACCATGCTCATCGCCACCTTCGCGCTGCGCACGGTCTCGTCCCTGTTCAAGGAGGAGGCACTGTGACCGCGCTCGTCCGCCGCGGCACCTGGGGATTCCTCGCCTGGTTCTGCGGGCTGTTCTTCTTCCTGCCGTTCGCCTGGATGGTGCTCACCTCGTTCCACGGGGAGGCCGACGCGGCGACCAACCCGCCGAGCGTCGGCGCCGCACTGACCCTCCAGGGCTACCGAGAGTTCTTCGGTACCAGCACGGGTGTCAGCCCGTGGCCGCCGCTCATCAACTCCCTTACAGCAAGCGTCACTTCGACCCTGCTCGTACTCGCGCTGGCCACCCCCGCCGCCTACGCCCTGTCCATCAGGCCGGTCCGCAAATGGACCGACGTCCTGTTCTTCTTCCTCTCGACGAAGATGCTGCCTGCCGTCGCGGGCCTGCTCCCCGTCTACCTGATCGCCAAGAACGCCGGAATGCTCGACAACATCTGGCTCCTGGTCATCCTCTACACCTCGATGAACCTCCCGATCGCGGTGTGGATGATGCGCTCCTTCCTGGCCGAGGTCCCCGTCGAGATCCTGGAGGCCGCCTCCATCGACGGCGCCGGACTGCCCACCGTCCTGGTCCGCATCGTCGCCCCGGTGGCCGCCCCCGGCATCGCCGCGACCGCTCTGATCTCCTTCATCTTCAGCTGGAACGAGCTCCTGTTCGCCCGGGTGCTCACCGGCGTCGTGGCCGGCACCGCACCCGTCTTCCTCACCGGTTTCGTCACCAGCCAGGGCCTGTTCCTGGCCAAGGTGTGCGCCGCCGCCGTCTGTGTCTCGCTGCCGGTTCTGGTCGCCGGCTTCGCCGCCCAGGACAAGCTCGTCCAGGGCCTGTCCCTTGGAGCAGTCAAGTGAAAGCAGCCGTCATCAGCTCGCCCGGCGTCGTGTCGATCGAGACGGTCGACGATCCGGCACCGGGGCCCCGGGAGGTGGTGGTCCAGGTCGCCGCGTGCGGTCTGTGCGGCACCGATCTCCACATACTCCAGGGCGAGTTCGCCCCCAGCCTGCCGATCGTGCCGGGCCACGAGTTCGCCGGAGAGGTCGTCGCCCTAGGAGCCGAGGTGGACACGCTCTCCCTCGGCGACCGGGTCGCCGTCGACCCCTCCCTGTATTGCAACGAGTGTCACTACTGCCGGATCGGCCGCAACAACCTGTGCGAGCGGTACGCGGCGATCGGCGTCACCACCGGGGGAGCGGCCGCCGAGTTCGCCCTGGCCCCCGCGGCGAACTGCGTCCGCCTGCCCGACCACGTACGGACCGAGGACGCCGCCCTCATCGAACCCCTGTCGTGCGCCGTACGCGGCTACGACGTGCTGCGCTCCCCGATGGCCTCCCACATCCTGATCTACGGCTCCGGCACCATGGGCCTGATGATGCTGGAGCTCGCCAAACGCACCGGCGCCGCCACCGTCGACGTCCTGGACGTCAACCCCCAACGGCTCGCGACAGCAAGGGAGTTGGGCTGTACGAACGCCGCGGCGGCAGCCGACGAGATCGAGCGGCCGCGCGGTTGGGACGTCGTCATCGACGCCACCGGCAGCGAACGGGCCATCCAGGACGCCCTCGGCAGGGTCGCGCGCGGCGGCACCTACCTCCAGTTCGGGGTCGCCGACTACGCCGCGCGGGCCACCATCGAGCCGTACCGCATCTACAACCAGGAGATCACCATCACCGGATCCATGGCCGTACTGCACAGCTACGAGAGAGCGGCCGACCTCTTCGCGGCGGGCGTCCTGGACTCCGAGATCTTCATCAGCGACCGGCGCCCGCTGACGGACTACGCCGCCGCACTCGCCCAGTTCCAGGCGGGCGTCGGCCGCAAGATCCTGGTGACGCCGTGACGGCCGGCGCACCTGCGCTGCTGGTCATCGGCGAAGCCCTCACCGACGTCATCGTGAAGCCCACAGGCACCCGCAGGTCGCGTCCGGGCGGCAGCCCCGCCAACGTGGCCCTTGGGCTAGCCCGGCTCGGCCACCCCGTACGACTCGCCACCCGCATCGGGCAGGACGCGCCCGGACAGCAGATCTCCGACCATCTCCGGGGCGGCGGAGTCGAGTTGACAGCCGGATCCGTCACCGCTGCCCCGACCTCAAGCGCGGTCGCCCGACTCGACGCCCAGGGGTCGGCGACGTACGACTTCGACTTGAGCTGGGACCCGGATCCCCGGGCCCTGGACCCGGTGACCTCAAGTCTCCCGTCCCACCTCCATACGGGCTCCCTCGCCACCTCCTTGGCCCCCGGAGCGAGCCTCGCCGTCGCCGCCGTCGAGAAGCTCCGAGGCACGGCGACCGTGTCGTACGACCCGAATCCGCGCCCCGCGCTCCTGTCCGACCCCGAGCGGGAGCGTCCCCGTGTCGAGCGCATGGTCATGCTGAGCGATGTGGTGAAGGCCAGCGCGGAGGACCTGCGTTGGCTCCATCCGGGCGGGGACCCCTTTCAGGCGGCTGCCCGCTGGGCCCGCACGGGGCCGTCGCTGGTCGTCGTCACCCTTGGGGAGGAAGGAGCGTGGGCCTTCTGGCGGCACGGCGACTGCCGGTTGCCGCCGAGGCGGATCGACCGTGTCGTCGACACGGTGGGAGCGGGGGACGCCTTCATGGCGGGACTGCTCAGCGGACTGCTGCGCACGGGGCTCCTGGCTTCGGGCGGCGGGGGAGTGGCGGACGCGGAGGGCGCCCGCCGTGCCCTGCACGCCGCGACGCTCTCCTCGCACCTCGTGGAACACCTCGCCGCAGCGCTGTCCTTCGCCGCCCGGGTGGCGGCGGTCACGTGCACGCGGCAGGGCGCGGACCCGCCGACGCTCACGGAACTGGAGAGGGATAGCAGGGACGCATGAGGTGGGCCTGGAATTGGCCCGGTAGCCGGAAGAACAGGACGCGAGTCGGGGCACTGTTTTCTCGGAGGGGACATCATCATGCAGGACAGTTGTCTGAGGGTGGAGACTCTCGGACCACTCCGTGCCTATGCCGGAGGGCGGGAGCTCGTCCTCGGCCCGCCGAAGCAACGCGCGGTGTTCGGAGTTCTCGCACTGAGCACGAACAGTATCGTCTCGCGTGATGATCTGATCGACCGGATCTGGGGCGAGTCGCCGCCGACCACCGCCGCCGGCAGCCTGCACACCTATGTGTCCGGACTGCGCCGGGCCCTGGCCGGACTGGGGGATCCGCTGCCCAGCTCGGGATCGGGCTACGCACTCCGACTCGACCCCGGGCAGCTCGACATCAGGGCGGTCGAGCGGCTGGCGGCACGAGCCCGGACCAGCCGGACCGAGCAGGACCTGTCCACTGCGGTCACCGCATTCGACGAGGCGCTGGCCTGCTGGCGGCCGGGCTCCGCGCTCAGCGGCCTGCCGGGGCCGTTCGCCGCCGAGTACCGTACGTGGGCGGCGGACCTGCGGCTGCGTTTGCTGATCGAGCGCGCCGAGCTGCTCCTGGAGGTCGATCAACCGAGGGATGTGGTCGACCAGTTGAGCGGGCACATCCTGGACAACCCTTATCACGAGCGGCTACGCGCGTTGCTGATGACGGCGTTGCGGCAGAGCGGCCGGACCGCTGACGCGCTCGCGCAGTACCACGCCCTGCGGAACCTCCTCGCCGAGGACCTGGGCATCGACCCGTCGATCGAGTTGCAGACCCTCTACGCGTCCCTCCTGGCAGACGGTGTCGGGACACACCCCGTACCGGCGAGGCCGGCTGACCCGGTGGTGGCCACGGGGCCGGTCCGGCCAGCCCAACTGCCGCACGGCATAGGGGAGTTCGTGGGACGGAATGCTGTGGTCCAGCAGGTCCTGGACGCGGCGCCCGCCGGCTCGGTGGACGGCGGCGGCCAGGCCGGCTGTCCGCGGATCGTGATGGTCGTCGGAGTCGGCGGGATCGGCAAGACGGCGCTGGCCGTGCACTGCGCCCACCTGCTGGCCTCCGCCTACCCCGACGGTCAGCTGTACGTGAACCTCCACGGCTTCGACCCCCAGCACCCCGCGAGACCCCCGGCGGACGCCCTGGGGCATCTGCTCGCCTCCCTGAACGTGGGGAAGGTCCCGGCGGACCAGGAGGGGCGGGTCGCGCTGTGGCGCAGCACCGTCCGGGACAAGCGCCTGCTCATCGTCCTGGACAACGCCGAATCCGCCGATCAGGTCGAGGACCTGCTGCCGGGCGGCGGCCCTTCCTTCACCATCGTGACCAGCCGCAACCGGCTCAGCGGCCTCGCGGTCCGGTACGCGGCCCGCCGGGTGACCCTGCCGCTGTTCACCGTCGAGGAGTCGCTGAAGCTGCTGTCCGACTCGATCGGGGGTGCGCGGGTCGAGGGCGAACCGTCGGCGGCGCGGCGCCTCGCCGACCTGTGCGACCACCTGCCGCTGGCGCTGCGGATCGCCTCGGAGCAGGTGACCGCGGGATTCCAGACGCGGATCGCCGACCTGGTCGCGGACCTGGAGGACGTGCGGCGCCGGCTCGACGCGTTGCAGATCCCGGACGACGAACTGGCTTCCGTGCGGGGCGTGTTGTCCTGGTCGTATGCGAGGCTGGACCCCGAGGCGGCCCAGGCTTTCCGTACGCTCGGGCTGTTCCCCGGGGCGGGCATCCGACTGGAGGCGGCCGCCGCGCTCCTGGACGTACCGCCGTCGAGGGCGGCCGCCGTGCTGCGCGGCCTGGCCGCCCAGCATTTGGTGGAGACCACGGGCGGCAGTTCCTGGATGCACGACCTGACGCGTATCTACGCCGAGGAAGTGTCCCGCAGCGGTGAGACGTCGGCATCGCGACGGCAGGCACTTGAGCGGCTGCTCCGCTGGTACGTGCGGACCCTGGCCCGGGGCCACGAGTCCGCCGGGGACGAGCTTCCGTTCACGCTTGAGGCCGAGGTGCGCCGTCACGTGCCGTTGCGCTTCGGCGACCGCAAGGAGTTCGTGGCCTGGTGCGCCCAGGAGCGGGACACCATCGCCTCGCTGGTGCGTACGGCGCAGCGGATCGGCTGCCATGAACAGGCCTGGCAGTTGGCCTACCTGCTGTTCGACTACTTCTATGCGGCAGGGCAGGTGCGGGAATGGGCCGACACGCTGCGGATCGGGCTGCGTAGCGCCGAAATGGCCGGGAACCGGCGGGCCCGGGCCGTCCTGTTCAACCACCTGGGCGTGGCCCACTCCCGCATGGGGCTGAACAGCGGCGCGGCTCAACAGCTGCGGCTTGGACTGCGGTTGGCCGAAGAGCTCGGCGACGACGTGCTGCGCACCGGCCTCCTCGGCAACCTGGCCGCCACGCTGCGGGCGGCCAAGGACTACGGGGCGGCTCTGCGCCATGCCCGGCAGGCCCTGGACCTGGCCTGGCGCACCGGATCGGAGTACCACGAGGCGGGCTGTCTGGACGTCCTGTGCGAACTGCACGCAGAACTGGGCGAGTTCGAGGAATCGTTACGGCACGGGAGAGCCGGCCTCACTGCGGCCCGACGCTCCCGGAACGTACTCCTTGAGGCCAACATCCTGATCAACCTGGGCGTGGCGGAACACGGGCTCAAAAACGACGGGCGGGCGCTGCGGTACTTCCAGGACGCGCTGTCGCTGTGCGAGTCGAGCGGTGACCACTACCACGAGGCCCTGGCTCTGTTCGCTCTCGCCAAGGTGCACCGGGCCGGACGCGCCCGGAAGACTGCCCACGGCCTGGCGACCCGGGCGCTGCTGCGGCTGAAGGGGCTGGACGCCACGGAGACCGCAGACATCACGGACTTCCTCCGTGTTCTGGCTGCCGACCCGCCACCAGTGCCGGTGGCGGATTCGATGCGCCGCGCCGGATAGCGTCGCCCGGCTGCCGGCGCTGCCAGACCAGCACCGCCTCGACGCGGCTGCCCGCACCCAGCGACCTGAAGATCCGGTTGATGTGGTTCTTCACAGTCTTCTCGCTGATGCGCAGCCGCGCGGCGATCTCGGCGTTGCGCACGCCGGCGGACACCAGGGCCATCACCTCGTGCTGACGCCGCGACAGGGCGGCCGGGCCCCCGGGGTCGGGCGCCGGGCGCGGCCGGTCCTCCGGGACGGGATGCCCGGCCCTCGGACCGTCGCCGACCCCGACCCCGACCCCGACCCCGACCCCGACCACGTTGAGCCGGTACTCCGCGCACAGCCGGCGCGCGACGGGGGCGCCCGCCGGGGAGACGGGGCCGACCACCTGCTCCAGCGAGGTCCCTTCCGCAGCGGGCCGCACGGCGACTTCGACGTACGGCATGCAGACGATGTCCACGGCCAGGTTCTTGCTGGCGAACACCTGCCGGATCTGGGCCAGGACGTCCGGGCTCGCGATGGCGATCCGCACGCGGGTGGGGCCGACCGGCGCGGTGGAGGCGACGAGTGTCATGCGTTCAGCGTGGCGGAGCCGGCTTCATTCGTTCTTCATGTTCGGTCCAGACCGTGTTCGGCGGTCCAGGCGGCATTCGGTCCGGACGGCGTTCAGAGCAGACGGAATTCAGGCAAAGCCGGGCCCGTCGGCCGGGGTGCCCGCGCCCACCAACTCGTCCAGCTGGGCGACCACTTCGGCCTCGGTGGGCACGTCGACGCGGTCCGCCCAGCGCAGCGTCGTCACGATCATGTCGAAGAGCAGGACGACGGCCTGGACCGGCTCGGCGTCCACGTCGCCGTCGGTCAGCACGGTGAAGGTCAGCAGCCCCCACACTCCGGGCGCCTCCGGATGGGACACGTAGTACGAGACCCGCCAGGACGGTGCCTTGCGCCCGACCCGACTGCTGTCCACGACCGAGGCCACGCGGACCGCCGGGGCTCCGCCGATCTCCAGGTACGTCCCGTCGGGGCCCGCGTCGGCGAGGAGGGAGGCGAGGAGCTGTTCCGGGTCCTCGGTCTCGTCCTCGCCTTCGAGGACGGTCACCAGCATCGATCCGGGCAGCTTGACACCGCTGAACTCCTGGAGCGGCAGCAGGACCGAGCGGGCGCTCTGCCGCGCGGCCTCGTCGGTCGCCCCGGTGAGCTCCTTGCGCAGCATCCGGCGCCACGGTCCCACCTTGTCCCTCGGCAGCGAGTCGGGGATGTGGTGGCGGATCACGTTGTCGATGATCCTGCGGCGCAGCGTGCCGGTGTCGGGCGCGGTGGGGATCTGCACCCAGCCGTCCGGGACGACGAGTTCGAAGTCGATCACGGCTGTCCTCCTTCGGCGGCCGCGACGAAGCCGAGCCGGGCCGAGCCCCCGTCGGCGGGGGCGCAGTCATTGGCTATCTGCTGCATCAACTGCTCAACTCCCGTGCCGATCAAGGCCATCAGCCCCAGCTCGAAGACGCGCGCGTTCAGCGTGACGTCGGTGCTGACGCTCGCCGCGCCACCGCGCGGCGGCACGTCGAGGCGCATCGCGGCGTCGAGCCGCCCAAACGCCGTGCCCTCCTCGGTCCGGCCCAGGGCGAAGATCTGCACCCCGTCGCCGATCGGGGTCGTCACGTAGTCCACCGTCGGCAGCCGTGCGTCGTCGTCGCGGCCGGCGGCATCCACCACCTTCATCAGGTAGGTCGGATCCTCGGCCTGCGGGTGGCGGAACTCCACGATGACGGGGACCGGTGCCCAGCGGACCGTGCCGTTCACGAACGCCGCGCCCCAGGCCACCCGCGCATACGGGGGCAGATCCTTCGCACGGGCGAGCAGCCACTCGGCGGCGCCGCGCCCCACCATGTCGGAGGTGAACGGGAATTCGACCTCCGCGTCCCCGGGCCAGGCCGGGCGCGCCGCGGCCATGCCCTGGAACGTCCAGTCCGTGAACAGGGACACCATGTGTGCCGTCCAGGCCTCGTGCTCGGCCTCGCCCGGCCGGACGTCCGGCACCCACTCCCAGTGCCACGGCAACCCGGTCGGCTCCGGCAGATCGTCGCTCATAGTCCTCTCCCTGATCGTCAGCTGGTCGCGCTCGGCGGGTTGACCGCGGGGATCCAGCCCACCAGGCGGCCGCCGGAGTAGATCAACCCGCCTATGCCGAACGCGCCGTTGAGGCCGCCCCAGACGTACCAGAGCGGCGAGATCTTGCCGCCGACGGCCGCCATGATCGCCGACAGGTCGCGGAAGCCGCTCAGGCCGCCGATGACACCGGCCCAGTCCTTCGCGAACTTCAGCGGATTGCTGAACAGCGTCGCCCACATCTGGAGGGCGGCCTTGCCCTGCATGCCCGCCGAAGTCCAGAGCCCGAACTCGGGGGTGACGGCGCCCAGTTTGCCGAGCAGCCAGTTGGTGGCCGGGTTGTTGAACCAGTCCGACATGTTCGTCCACCCGGTGGCCGGGTTCGGTGGTACGAAGAAGTCAGCCGGGGTCGTCTGGATGGTGGTGATGACCGTCGGTCCGCGCCCCCCGGGGCCCAGCTGGGTCAGCTGGATGGGGGCGCCCGGTCCCCACTGGAGCTGTGGCGGGTTGATCGTCACCGGCCGCGGTCGGCCGGCGAGGCTGCCGATGGTCTTGGCGGCGTTGGCCAGGCCCTTGGCCGCCGCCACCGAGGCGATGGCGCCGAGGCCCGCCAGACCGAGCCCGACGGCCCCGAGGACGACGTCGACGATGCTGCCCCTGCCGTCGACGTACAGCACGATGTTGGCCACCAGAGCGATGGCGCCGGCGACGAGGCCGCCGATGATCAGGATGTTCACGCCCGGGATGAGGATCGCGAGGACGCCCAGGATCATGCCGATGATGCTGAAGACCTGGCTGATCTTGGCCATGACGGCGTCGAGCTTGTCGCTGAAGGAGTCGTTCAGCCCGTCGTCGTACCGCTTGGAGTTGACCGCGTCGCCGAAGCGCTTGCCGGCCACATTGAGCGCGTCCAGGGCGTTGTTGAGCCGTGTCTTCGCGGCCGACATGCTCGCGTCCGCCTCGGAGACGGCCTTGTTCTTGTCGTTGCCCTTCTGCTGCTCCTCGGGGGAGGTGATGCCGTCCGGGCTCTTCTGCGCGTCCGGCAGGGCGTGCGCCTTGGTCTGGGCGGTCTCGGCCGCCTCGGCGTCGTGCAGCGCGCCCTCGGTCTCGCTGAGGCCCCGGTCCAGATCGGGCTCGTACTTGGCGATCTCGTTGGACACGTCGTGATAGCGCACGCCGGCTTTGGTGAGGCTGTCCTTGAGGGAACCGGCGTCCTTCTTGAGGCCCTCGACGTACTGGCCGGCGAGGCTCTCGCTGTTGCTGTCGACGATCATCCCGAGCCTGGCGTTGGCGTCGTCGATGGTCGTGGCGATGTGCTCGTAGCGCGCCTGCGACTGGCGCACCCGGTCGGGGTCGGCGTGGATGGGGTCCTTGTCCAGGTCCAGCGGCGACCAGTCGAGTTTCCTGATGGACATTCAGTTCTCCTTTCCCCTGGTTTCCTTGACTGCTCGTCAGCTTTGCTGGAACGAGTCGAACAGTTGCTGGTCCGCCTGCTCCCACGTCTCGTTGACCTTGGTCACCTTGTCGCGGAGGGTCTTCATGCTCTTGACCATGTCGTCGCGGTGGACGGTCCAGTTGTCGGCGAAGTCGCCCATCGACAGATTGGCGTTGTGCTGTCCCCAGAGCCCCTTGTCGTCGTTCTGGAAGTCAAGGGCCCCCTCGAACTGGCTGATCAGCTCGTTGAGGTTGTCGACGAGTTGTTGGAGGTCCCTCACCACGAGGTCGGCCATCACTGCTCCCGGTCGTCGTGGGCGGGTCCGCCGGGCCGGGCGGACGGGATCTGGGCGGTCAGCGGAATGCCGCTGCCCAGGTGCACAAGGGCGGCGCCCGGTACGACCCGGGCGGCGAGCTGGGATCGGGAAAGGCGGACGCCCACCAGGTCGCCGTCGCTCATGGTGGGTGGCGACAGGAGGGCGCCGCGCCGGTTCCGCTTGACCTCGGACTGCCAGCCGGAGAAGCCCGCCGCCACCGAGGAGACGTCCCCGGCGATGACCACGCCCCGCTTACGGCCGGAGGCCGTGCGGACGAAGGTCTTCAGCCAGTCCCGGCACGGCAGGTCGCGCCACAGCTCGGCGTCGTCGACCAGGAGCACCACCGGACCGTCGCCGGGGTCGAGGAGCTCGGCGAACTCCGCCTCGGCGGGGGCTTCGCCGGTGATGACGCCCCGCACACCGGGCCGGCCCTCGAAGCCGCGCAGCGGGGAGTTCATCGGGGCGCCGATGACCAGCTCGGTGCCGCCGCGCAGCAGCGACTCCGCCATGACGCACAGAGCGGTGCTGCGGCCGGACCGGGGCGGTCCGGCGACCAGGAAGGTCGGCTGATCACCCAGGAGGTCGGCTCCGGCCGGTTCCAGGTCGTCGCCGGCCACCCCGATCAGAGCCCACATGGGGGCCGGGGTCCCGACCGTCTCCCACACCTGGTCGAACTCCAGCTGCGTGGGCAGCACCGCGATCCGGTTGGGCCGCGCCGCCTTCGGGACTCCCGCCTCGCGCTCGACGAGCCGCTCGGCCAGGGCGTGCACCGCGGCGACCTGGGCCGGGCCCGCCGGATCGGCCGCCACGAGCGCGACCTGGGTCTCGACCGCGCTGCCCGCGCGGTAGCCGCGGCCGGGCGGCAGGTCCTCCGGGATCTTCCGCGGGTTGAGGCCGGCCAGGCTGGCGTCGCTGCGGTCCGAGAGCCGCAGCACCAGCTTGTCCTCGCACAGCGAACTCATCCGGCCGCTCAGCAGCATCCGGTCTCCGGCGATCACCAGGTGCACGCCGGCGCTCCCGCCCTCCCGGTGCAGGGTCTGGATCAGCTCGGTCAGTACGCCGCCGTCGTACTCGCTGAGGGTTCCCATGAACCCCTCCCAGCGGTCGAGCAGCAACAGGATGTGGGGCAGCCGCTCCGCCTCCGGCCTGGCCGCACGCTGCTCGGTCACATCGGCGAACCCGCCCTCGCCGAGCAGCCGTTGACGGTCCTGCACCTCGGTGTGCAGACGTCTCAGGAGGCGTACGGCCCGGTCGGTCTCCGTGCGCTGTACGACCGCGCCGCAGTGCGGCAGCCTGGTGAGCGGAAGCAGGGCGCCGTTGCCGCAGTCGAGCCCGTACAGATGCAGGTCGGCGACGCTGGAGGCGCTGGCCGCCGCCGCCGCGAAGGTGCGCAGCGCGGCGGAGCGCCCGGAGCGCGGGGCGCCGATGATGTGCAGGTGTCCGAAGGTGGCCAGGTCGACCGTGACCGGCTCCTGGCGCTGCTGCGCCGGCAGGTCCTGGACCGCCCACGAGAACGACGGGTTGGGGGCCGGTTCCGCCGCCAGGTCGACCACCGGCGACAGCGGCAGCGGCGGCAGCCACGGGCGGCGCTGCGCGGCGATGCCCAGCATGTCGTTGGCCTGCCTGATCGCAGTCACCAGGACGGAGAGGTCGGTCGCCTCGTCGGTCTCGGCCTTGCGGTGCGGGCGCTGGGGCGCGGGCATCCCGAAGTCCTGCCACGAGACGGCCACCGTGGCCGTCCGGTCGGCCAGCGGGCGCCGACCCCCCCACCCGGCCGGTCTGGAACGGGATCAGCGAGCTGTGCCCGAGGCGGGCGTAGGCCCGCCCGGGGGTCGACGCCGCGATGCTCGCGGCCTCCCGGGCGTCGATGACGTCGGTGCTCTCGCCGACGTCGGTCACGCGCAGCGCGACCCGCAGGTTGGTGTTGGCGCGGATCTCCGCCGACACCACACCGGAGGGGCGTTGGGTCGCCAGGATCAGATGGATTCCCAGCGAGCGGCCGCGCTGTGCGACGTTGACCAATCCCGTGACGAAGTCGGGCAGTTCACGTGCCATGGACGCGAACTCGTCGATGACGATGAGCAGCCGGGGGATCGGCGCCAGTTCGGGGCGGCGGCTGGCGTAGTCGAGGTAGTCCTCCAGGTCCTTCGCTCCTGCGGCCGCGAGCAGGTGCTCGCGATGGGTCAGCTCGGCGCTCAGCGAGGCCAGGGCACGCTCGACCAGATGTGTGTCCAGGTCCGTCACCAGGCCGACGGTGTGGGGGAGTTGGACGCAGTCCTTGAACGCGGCGCCGCCCTTGTAGTCGACCAGGACGAAGGTCATGGCGTCCGGGCGGTTGGCCACGGCCAGCGACGCCACGAGGGTCTGCAGGAACTCCGACTTGCCCGAGCCGGTCGTGCCCGCCACCAGGCCGTGCGGGCCGTGGCCGACCAGGTCGAGGAAGAAGGGGCCGTTGAGCGAATAGCCGACCGGAGCCTTGGTGCCGCGGCCCGAGGCGCGCCAGCGGGAAGAGACCGCGGCCGCGCTCGGTTCCTCCAGACCGAGGAGCTCAAGGAGGCGCGCGGAGGCGGGCAGTGCGGCCTCGCCCTGGTTCTCGCTGACATCGCGCAGGGGCGCCAACTGGCGCCCGGTGGCCGCGTACCAGCTGTCCGCCACCTCGTCCGCGAGGATGCCGTCGATCTGCGCGGCACGCTGCTGGCGCAGGGTGGCCGGTCCCGTGGCGCCTCCGACTACGACGGCGGTGCACTCCTCGGGCAGGGTGCGTTCGTCGGCGTCCACGCAGATGCTGAAGACGCCTACCGCTGGCCCTTCCTGAAGGATCGTCACCACTCCCGGCAGCGCCCGAAGCCGTCGGGCACCGTCCAGCACCACGACGACGTCCGGGTCCGCGAGCACCGCCGCGGCACCGGCATTGAGCTGCGCCTGCTGGCGGGCGTTGATGAGCTCGACCAACTCGGCCACCCGGTGACCGAGCGTCTCGGCGTCGGTCCCCACCAGCGCCAGGGCCTGCTGCCCCAACTGCGGCCGGGTGTGCGGCAGCCAGGCCGCCCACTCCCACAAGGCCCGTCCGGTCGGATCGGTCAGGATGTACAGCTGTACGTCGCGCGGGCTCTGCAGCACGGCCAGCTGTCCGAGCAGCCAGCGCGCCATGCGCCGGGGCCATTCGTCCCGCCCCGCGACACCGACGACTCCCGTCTGCGCGAGGGAGAACGCGGCGGGGACGTCCGGCGCCGCCCGCAGCTCCCGGCGGCGCTGCTGGATGCCGCCGCCCTCCTCGACGGCGATCTGGGTGGGCAGGTCGGCGATGCCGACCCGGACCAGGAGGTGGTCGGGATCGGTACGGCGGCGCTCCCACAGCCGGGCCCGGGGACCGGTCGCGATGACGAGCAGCTCGCCCGGGTCGGGGCTGGCGTCGCGCCGGTCCAGGCGTTCCTGGCCGAGGGCCGCGGCGATCTCGCCCTCGATCGTCTCCAACTGGTCCCGGTATTCGGCCACTTGGCGCCGGTGGCTGATGCGGCCCTGGCGCCGTCCGGAGAACCAGCTTCCGAGCACCATGACCGGCGACATCGCCGCCATCATGAGGTACATCGGGTTGTGCATCAGCAGGGCGAACAGGCCGCCGGCGGCGGGCACGGCGGCCGCGATCCACGGCAGTGCGCTCAGGGTCGCCTGCCTGGGCTCGGTCGGCAGGTGGAACTCGGTGCGCCGCACCGGCGGGAGCAGCCGGGGCGGACGGTTGTAGTCCAGGTACTCGCCGTCGGGCGAGGGCTCGACGACGGCGTCCGGGCGCAGCTGGGGATGCGCCTCCAGGAGGGTGTCCCCGATCAGGAGCTGGTGCCGCTCCGGCCAGCCGACTTCGCGGTCGGGCAGCGGGCTGCGGTCGAGCTGGGCGGAGGCGGCGACGGAGCGCACGTGCACCGAGGCGTCGAGGGAGACCCGCAGAACGGCGACGACCTCCGGCTGGTCGGCGCCCACGGTGATGCGGCACCCGGCACCCGATCCGATGCGGTGCTCGCCCGCATCCAGGTACCAGACCCGGCCGGCGCCGGTGCCCGCCACCGCCCTGATGGTGACCAGACCGGTGCGGGGGCCCGCGCCGAGGCCGGGCCGGCCGAGCCACAGCACGCTGCCGTCGTGGATCCCGGTCTCCGACAGGGGCTGGGACAGGTCGAGCGGTTGGCCGGCGAGATGGACCTCCGGCTCGGCCGAGGGCATGGGCGGTGGGGCCTGCCACACGTCGAGGCTGTCGAGCAGGCCCTTGACGACGTCGCGGAGCGGGGTGGTGGGATCGGCGTCCACCACCACGTCGGCCGACCAGTCCGGGAGCCGGGCAATGGTGATCATCATGGGCATGGTTCCCCACCCCTCATAAGTCCGGGCGCCCGCGCCGATGGCGCTGACGCGGGGCGCGTGTGCGGTGCCGACCGGGTGCGGGCCGGCGGGTACGTGCCGGAGTCGGCCGCTACGTACTGCTGAGCCGGCCGCTGCCTACGTCTGGGTCGGCTGATACGTACGTCCGGGCCGGCCGCTACTTGTTGAGGGAGCCGGAGAGCTGCTGGTCCATGTCACGCATCGCGTCCACGGCCTTGTCCAGCCACTGCGACAGCTGGTCCAGGCTCTCCATGACCTGGTTGGCCGAGGTCACGAACTCGGTGTGCGTTTCCTCGAACTTGCCCGACGCCTGCTCGGTGACGAAGCCCGAGCTGGTCAGGCCGTCGACGATGTTCTTGCACTCGGTGAGCTTGGCGTCGATGTCGGCCTTGTTGTTGCGCATCTTGCTCGCGCTGTCCGACATCTCCTGATAAGTGACGTTCAGGTTTGCCATGGATGTGCCCCTTCCGGTGTTGCCGAACGTGAGGGTGTGCCGACAGGTTCGGCACGGACGCGGTCGATGCTAGGAACGGGCCCAGTGGCGGTCCAGCGCCACGGTGGTGGACGTGGGCCCCAGGGCCCAAGCCCTGCCCGTACTGGGCGTTGACGCCTCGTCAGGCGTCTTTCGACGCGGTAGACACCGGGGTGTACACACACCGCCCGCCGACCGTCGAGGAGACAAAGGTGACACTGCCGAGCCGATCCACTGACCGCGTTCCTCGCCGCGGGAACTGGCTTGCGGGGCTCCGTCGGCAGCGCACGGCCGAGCCACGATCGGGGCCGGCCCCGGGCGCCGACCACGGTTCGTGGACCGTGGACCGGGTCGTGCGCGTCCTGGCCACCTCCTGCGAGCGGGCCAACCGCGGCGTCCCCGTGGCCTACGCGGTCGTCCTGGGGCCGGACACCGTCCGGTTCCACCTGAAGAACCCCGACGAGCGGCCCCCCGCCGGCTGGACCGCCGAGTCCGGCGGCCGGACCTGGCACGCGCAGCTGCACTGGCTGCATAGCGCGAGCGTGGCGGAGTCGCTGCGCGAGCCGTATCCGCAGCTTGTCTCGCTCGGCCACACCAGCAAGGGGTTCGTGCTGCTGAACCTCAGCCAGGCCGGCGGGATCGTCGCGCTGGAGGGCGACAGCCGGCAGGCCAGGGCCTTGGCCGAGGACTGGACCGGCGAGCTCACGGCGAGCCCGTGGTCGCAGGGTGTGCAGGTGGTCCGGATCGGCTTCAAGCCGGGCGCCGCGGAACCGGCCGCCGGAACGATCGAGGTGAAGAGCCTGGCCGAGGCCGAGGCGGCGCTGTCCGACGAGGGCGGCGGGGTGCTACTCCTGTCCGGTCTGCCCGGCGGCCGGGACCGCGAACGCGTCTACACGCTGGCCAATGATCCGGAGGGCCGGTGGTCGGTGGTCGTCGCCGACGAGGTCGAGCACCCGCGCTGGCGCTTCACCATCGACCCGGCCGGCATCGTGAACACCGGGCTCCTGGACGAGCCCGTGGCACACCGGCTGAACGCGGACCTTGGCGCGCCCGTCCCCGTGGACGCCGACGCGAATGCCGCACAGCCGCAGGGCGCGGCCGTACCAGGGAGCCGCAGGGCCGAGCGGCGGTTCACCCGCCGGCGGGTCATCGTCGCGAGCGTGGTCGTGGCCTGCCTGCTGGGTACGGGACTGACGCTCGGGCTGAGGGGAACCTCCTCGCCCTCCGCCCCGGTGGGGCAGGCCTCCAAGACCCCGGGGACGCAGTCGAAGGCCCCGGCGGACGCCGCGAACATCAAGGGCCAGGGCTGGTGGCCCACCGAGGAAGGGAAGGGCGCCACGGCCAAGGACGGCGCGGGGCGGCACGATGCCCGGCTCGAAGGCGGCGTGTCCTGGACGGACGCGCCCAAGGGCAAGGCGCTGCTGTTCGACGGCTCGACGGGGTTCGCGGACACGGGCGCCCCGATCATCGACACCGCCAAGGGCAGCTACTCCGTGACGGCCCGGGTGCGCCTGGATGCCGAGGGGTTCCGTACGGCCGTCTCGCAGGACAGTGAGACGGCCAGCACCTTCTACCTCCAATACCTCGGCGACGAACGCCGGTTCTCGTTCAGCTTCGCCAACGCCCGTGCCGTGGCCCGCGATCTCGGCCCCGCGCAACTGGGCCGCTGGTACCACCTCACCGGGACCTACAGCCAGAGCGACGGCTGGCTCCGCATCTACGTGGACGGCAAGCACATGGGCGCTGTGCAGGCCCGCAACACGGAGACGGCGACGGGCAATCTGGTGATCGGCCGGGGCAAGAGTTTCGGCAAGCTCGCGGACTTCTGGCCGGGCGCGATCACCGACGTACACGTCTTCCAACGGACCCTGAAACCATGGGAGATCGCGAAGCTGGCCACCGCCGAACCCAAGTGATCGCGGGGCCCGGGTGGCGTCACTGCGGCCCGCCGCAGCGGCGACGGCGCCCAGCGCCATTCGCGCATGGACGGAAGCGGCCCACTGATGCCCGGCGGGTATCACAGCTGCCGAAACAGGTCTTGGACCGGCCGCCCGTGTCGACCGCAGTCTGTAAGTGAAGTCTCCGACCGAACCAAGGACGAAGGTCATGAAGGTTTTCCTCACCGGTGGATCCGGATATATCGGCAAGGCCACGATCAGTGCGCTGATCCGGCACGGGCATACCGTGGAGTCGCTGGCCCGCAACGAGCGTGCGGCCGACACGGTGAGCGCCCTGGGGGCGGTGCCCGTGTTCGGCGGCTTGGGTGACCTCGGTGTCCTCAACGCTGCGGCGACCAGGGCCGAGGCGGTTGTGCACCTGGCGCAGGCGGACACCGGACAGGCCGATCTCGAAGCCGCCACCGCCATGCTGGACGGGATCGGCACCGGCACCTATGTGCACACCGGCGGGACCTGGGTCTACGGCGACACCGACGGGATGGCCGACGAGACTGCGGCGTGGAACCCGCCTCCGGTGGTCGCCTGGCGGCAACCCGTCGAGGAGACGGTGCTCCGGCGTGCGGAGCAGGGGGGTCGTCCGGTGGTCGTCCAGCCCGGCCTGCTGTACGGCGGCGAGAACCGGCTGATCGATCTGTTCTACACCGCGCCCGGCAAGGAGGCGGGCGCCATCCCCTACATCGGCGACGGCGCAAACCGTTGGGCGCTGGTCCATATCGACGACATCGTGGAGCTGTACGTCGCCGCGCTCAAGGCGAAGCCGGGCTCGGTCTACGTCGGTGTGGCCGGGGTGAACCCGACCGCCAAGGACGTCGCCCTGGCCGTCAGCCGAAGCGCTGGTATCGACGGCAAGGTCGAGTCGATCTCCCTGGCGCAGGCTCGTGAGCGCATGGGTGCGGTCGCCGACGCGTTCGCTCTCGACCAGCAGATGACACCGGCCAAGGCCCGGACCGAGTTGGGGTGGACGCCCGCTCACACGGACCCGCTGACGGCCCTCGCGCGTCGCTGAGCCCGGGGGGGCCTCCCGGACACCGCTGCGCGGCCGGGAAAGCGGCGCACGGGGGGCCGGGCGGGTAGATTTCGGGACCAGCACGTTGGCCGCTGCGGCAGGTCCGCCGAGCCGATCGATCCCGGGAGGCGCGGGCGCGTCCTGCGGGCGTCACGGCGAGAAAGTGGACGGTGAGTCAGAGTGGACGTCGATCTGCGAAAGCTCCGGTATTTCGTGGCGGTGGCCGACGAACTGCACTTCGGACGGGCGGCGGAGCGTCTGCACATTGCCCAGCCTGTGCTCTCCCGGCAGATCCGCGCACTGGAGGACGAACTCGGGGCGGAGCTCTTCGCCCGGGACCGCCGGGGCACGTTGCTGACTCCGGCAGGCGAGCAGCTGCTGGAGGACGCGCCCTCCCTGCTGTCCGCGTCGCAGGCGCTCCTCAGGCGCGTGCAGTCCGCCGCCGAGGGCACTGCGAGATTCACGATCGGCTTCATGCCCGGCATCACGCTGACCTCCGCGGTCCTCGCGCTGACCGCCCGGCATCCGAAGCTCGACGTGCGGCTCCTGCGCACCAGTTGGCACGACCAGGTGGAGGTCCTGCGGGACGGCCGGGCGGACGTCAGCATCGTCCGGCTCCCCGTGGACCAGAGGGATCTGCACGTACGGCCGCTGTTCGAGGAGCCGCGCGTCGTCATGCTCCCGGCGGGGCACCGGTTGGCAGGCAAGGCGTCGGTGGCCATCGCGGACCTGGCCCACGAGCACCTGCTCCAAGACCCGGACGCGGTGCCGGAGTGGCGAGACGTGGCGCTGGAGATGCGGGAGAAGAACCGCCCCAAGGTGCCGGTGATCCACCAGGTGGAGGAGAAACTGGAGCTGGTGGCCGCCGGTTCAGGGGTCTCGGTGCTCCCGCTCTCCACGGCCGGCTTTTACACCCGGCCGGATGTGATTCCCGTACCGATCGAGGACATCGGACCCAACCGGGTCTGTCTTGCGTGGGTGGCGACACGGCGTTCGCCGCTCATCGACGACTTCGCCGAGGCCGCCGCTCGGACGATCGGGGCGGCTGCTTCGGACACGTCGGCCTGACGGGTCGGTTCTGAGCCAGTGGCATCGCGCCCGTGCCCAAGTTGGGCCGGTGGTCGCTCCAGGGCAGCAGTCTTCAACCAAGGGCCTGCTCTGGCCCGGGGCGGCCGTCGACAGAAGGCACGCTTCTCCTCGGCCCACCCGTGGGGGCCGTGCCGAGTTGCCCTCGGGCCCCACCCCCCAGGGCCGACGCGAAGGGCAGCAGGATGGCCGACCAGGACGAAGAGCGGGACTACGCCGCCGCACTCGACACCGCCGAGCGCCTGCTCGGCATGCGGCTGGAGCGGTTCCTCCAACCCGGCGTGGGCGAGCCCGCCAATGGGGCGGACTTCAAGCGCCTCGCCACGGTGCACACCTTCGGCGACGCGTGGCCGCGCACCGACGTCCTGGACACCCACACCCGGGCCCTCCTGCCGGTGACGATCGCGGCGGTGCTCGGCACCCTGGAACCGCTGCGCGGCCAACTCCGCATCGCGCTCAACGCTCGGTAGCTCGCTGGGCTCATAACCCAGAGGTCGCAGGTTCAAATCCTGTCCCCGCTACTGCTGAAGAGGCCCGGATCCGTGTGGATCCGGGCCTCTTCGCATCGGAGCTGCCCGAGGGCGAGGTCCTCCGGTACAGACGATCCCTTCTGGCGGCAGCCGGGTCTGTCGCGGTGTTGCTCAGTGCCGGGGCGCCAGCCGGTCTTCGCCATCCCCGACGTCGTCCTCGGCGGGGTGGAGGAAGTCGTTGAGCCGGATCGGGGTCTGCAAGTGGGGCCGCTCCAAGCCGACGGGCAGGGGGCCGAGTTCGGCGGTGAAGTGGGTGGGGTCGGTGGCCTTCCGCACCGGCACCCTGCCCCGCGCCATGGCTTCCCTGCGCAACCTTGCCATCAGCGTCTTCCGCCAGGACGGCCAGACCAACATCGCCGCCGCCCTCCGCCACACCGGCCGCGACTACCACCGGCCCCTTGGAGTCGTACTCGCGGAACGTGCGGTCCCGGACGTGGTGCAGGAGGTTCTCGATGCCCCAGTGGCCTCTGATCCAGGTGGCGAGCTCGGTGCAGGTGGTGTCGAAGACGCTCAGGCTGGTGATCAGTTAGACGCGCTCGATGGTCAGCTTCCCTGTGCTCAAGTCGCGTCGCTACCGTACGACTTGGATCGCCTGGCGGGCGCCGGGGTAATCGAGGTGGCTGAACGCGGTGACCTTGAGCCGGCGGATCTCGTCGCGCTGGTGGGCATGGTCGCGGGTGCGGTGCCGGAGCGGGATGTCCCGCCAGGGCGGTTTACCGACCTGGGCGTACAGGCCCGGATGGCTCTTCTTCACGACGGCCACGTAGTGCGCACCGCGACTGATCAGATGGGCCCCGTGGTCGTGCTGGGTGTGCAGGGCGTCGGCGGTCACGACCGTGTTCTCCAGCCCGAGACCGTCCAGCAACGGCGCGAAGGAGGGGATCTCGTTGCTCTTGGAAGAGACCTGGCGCTGGGCCAGGACCACGCCGTGGTGGTCCATCGCCGCCAGCAGCTGGATCGCCGCGGCCGTTGCGCTTCGCGATCCGCGGACCACCTTGCCGTCGACCGCGATCACCCGTCGCACCGGCCCATTCTCCGTCTCCGGCTCGACCGGGAGTGGCGTTCTGGCCTGCAGATACGCGCTGATCGCCGCGTCCAGCGGGTCACCGTCCACACGCTGCAGCAGGCGGCGCACGGTTGCGGCATGGGGCATCGGCCGTACTTCAGTAAGCGGATCGGCTGCACACAGCAACGCGAGGGTCGGATGCTGAAGTGCTCGCGCATCGCGGGGGATTGGCAACCAGGATTAGGAAACGCGGCAGGTCAGCGACATCGCTTGAGGTGAGGGGATCCGTCGGGGAGCCCAGTTGCTCCAGCGTGGAAGGGATGGGCGATGGTGTTCGGGCAAGGTACGGTCTCGCTCGGTTCTCAAGGGTCTCGACAACCACACGATCACCAGCACCGTGCCTGTTCTGCTCTCCCGGACCCCTTGCCGCACAGCGGACATGACGCCACGTCACTCACGAGGCCGGCGAACCGGACCCATCACCATCACGCAATGCCCCTGGGCGTTGAACGGCCCGACGTGACCGTTTCCTGGCGCGTCTTTCAGAGATCCTTAGGAGTAGTCACGCGTATCCGTTCCGCCCTGACCGCGTACGCCCTCGCAGCCGGCATCCTGCTCGGTGGTGCTGGAGCCGCTCTCGCTGACGGGGGTGACGGGCTCGTGCAAGCCACCGCCTCGCCGACTTGACGAACGGCATTAGGAATCATCCCCGCGCGGACTCCGTTCTCCTGGACCATCAAGATCCAAGTCTCTCCGGTGTCCGAACTCCAGGGTCAAGGCCCGGGCCCCGGGGCAGGAGAGTGCCGCGGTGGGTCCGGGCGCGAAGGTGCTTGCCGAGCTCGCCGCCCGAATCGCCGATGGGCGCCTTGAGGTGCCCATCGCGAGCGTCTACCCGCTGGCGCAGGTACGCGAGGCATACACCGGACTCGAACGCCGCCACACCCACGGCAAGATCCTCAGGCCCTAGCTGTCCGCAGGCGTCGCAGGGTGCGGATGAGTGCGGGTGCGAGCAGGAGCAGGGTGGCGGTTTCGACCAGGATGCTGATCAGCGACTGGGGCGACGGTTGCAGGCCGCGTTCGACGAAGCCGAAGACGCCGGTGGTGCGGGAGACGGCGAATCCGCCCAGGGCTCCGGCGGCCGCTCCCGCGGCGGCGAGCCGGATCAGCGGGGGGTCGCCGATCAGCAGCAGAGCGGCGATCGCGAAGGAGGCGCTGGCCTGAAGGAGGAACATCACGCCGATGACGTGGATGTAGCGGTAGCCGGTGATGTAGAGCTGGGCGTGGATGTATCCGCTGGCCGCCAGGGTGGCGGCGAGTCCGGTACGCGGGACGATGGTCCGGGCGAGTGTGCTCTTCATGCCAGCCTCTCGTCGGTGATGGCCAGGGCGGCGGTGCCCCGCCGGTAGGTCACGCTGCGGATGCCGAGGGCGGATTTGAGCTGCCCGGCGGGCAGGACCTGCGGGGTGGGTGCGGCGCCATGGCCAGGGGCGGGGAGTGGGTAGGCGGTAGTTGTGGCGGAGTGGAAGGTGACGTTGCCTTCGGTCCTGCTGAACAGCTGGTGCACATGGCCGTTGAGGCAGGTGACCGAGGAGAAGCGCTTGAGCAGGGCCAGGGCCTGCAGCGCGTCGTCCGTGCTCCAGCCCCACTTCGGGTACATCGCGAACAGCGGGATGTGGCTGAACACCACGATCGGGGTGTCGGACTTGAGCCCTGCGACGTCCCTGCGTACGAAGTTGATCTGGTCGGTGCCGAGGTGTCCGAGCTTCTCCAGGCTCAGGGTGTTGACCAGGGCGATGAAGTGGACGCCGTGGGTGTCGAAGGAGTACCAGCCCTCGCCCGAGGTGCCGGCGCCGAAGCGCTGCCGGTAGGCGCGCCCGGCGTCGCCGACCGAGTCGTGCTCCCCGGGGACGGTGAACACCCGGCCTGTGCGGACGCCGCCGAGCATCTGCTGGACCTGGTCGAACTGGGCCGGGGTGGACAGGTGCGTGAGGTCGCCGGTGTGCATGACGAAGTCGGGGCGGAACCCCAGGGTGTTGATCTGTTCGAGGGCCTGGTTGAAGGAGCCGGTCACGTCGGTGTTGGCCGGGCCGCCGAAGCCGATGTGGCTGTCGGACACCTGGACGAACCGCAGGGCGTTGGCATCCGCCGCAACGGCGGCTGCGGCGGTGCTGTCCTGGTCGTGAGCGATGTGGCTGACGACCTCGCCGCCCGCGACCGTCAGCACGACGGCGGAGCCGAACCATCCGGCGTGGCGGAGCAGTTGGCGCCGGCTCATGCCGTGCTCGGAGGCAGGTCCGGACTGGTGGGCGGTGGGGTCGGCGGGGCTGTGGGGGGTGTCGGTCACTTCGTCACCGTCACGGTCGCGGTCATGAAGGGGTGGATGGTGCACAGGTAGGCGTAGGTGCCTGGGGTGGTGAACGTGTAGGAGTAGCTCTGCCCCGTACTGAGGGCCGCGGACTTCAACGGGCCGCCGGTTCCCTGGCTGGTGACGGTGTGGGCGTCGGCGTCCCGGTTGGTCCAGGTGACGGTGGTACCAGCCTTGACGACCAGCGCGGCCGGGGCGAACGCGAAGCCCTTGACTGCGACCGTGTCACCGCCCACCGTCGCCGGGGCGCTGGCGGCGGAGCCGCTCTGGGCGGGAGGGCTCATGGTCATACCCGGCATGGCGGTTGGGGCGGTGAGCGGGCCGGTGGCGGTGGAGCCGGGCGTCCCGGCCAGCGACTGTCCTGGCCCGGGGGACAGCGCGGCCGGGTGGGCGGGGCTTCCGCAGGCGGCCAGCAGCATGCTCGTGCCCAGGCCGGCAAGGCTCAGGACGGCCGGTTTCAGCATGCGGGACGTGCGGCGGTGAACGTGCAGGTTCATGACTCTCGTCTCTTCGTCTGGCGCGGGGCGCCCAGGGCCGGGCAACGACCGGCGTCCCGCGAACTCACATTGGAGATAGGGGGCGGGGTTACACCGCAGAACACATCGGTGCACCGCAGAGACCGCAGCCCTGGCACGGTGTAACCCGGGGCGCTATGGCTATTGGCATCGTGGAAGGCGCCCCGGGCACGGTCACCTGCGTCGCCCCACCCATGGGGAACGTCACCCTCACTCTGCGCCCGCTGGACGAAAGCCTGCCCAAGGCCGCCAAACTGTTCCCCACCCAGCCCTCAGCCTCCCTGAGCACCCAACGGACCGCCCTGGTACGCGCCGTGAGGAAGGCGGCAGCGGTCATCAAGGCCAAGGGCGCTGGCGGTTACACGGCCGGAGTGTTCGGGTGGAAGGACCGCTCGCTCACCTTCACCCGCGCATCGGGGACGTCGACCAGCAGGCCCGCGTACGCGGAGTCGAGGTCCCCGTGGTGTTCACGCACGGCACCGAGGAGACGCTGAAGGACCGTCCGTTGGTGTTCAACCCGGCCTTCCTGCTGGAGGCACTCGACTCCTTCACCGGCGACAGCCTGACCCTCCACCTGCCGGCCGACCGACGACAAGAGGACCACGGGCCCGATGCTCCTCACGGACGGCCCAGAGATGGCCGGGCAGGGCTGTGAATGTGCGAGGTGGTGGCAGTGGTTGGTCATCAGTGGGGCAGGTCTTCGTGGGGTGTGTTTCTCTGCAGGGCAGCGCGTGTGTGCGGGTGATCGGGGCGACTGCTACGGGGTGACCGGTTGACTGTCATGAAGGGCTCAGGACAAGAGCCGGACAAGAGCCGTTTCCTGTCATGGAGTTGCCTGTTCCTGTGCACGCGTTCTGGGGTGCGGCGTGTGCTGGCGGCTATGGCGAAGAGCCGGCTGGCGAGCGTGGGGCGTAACCGGACCGCTCGCGTTCCACAGCAGGGCCTTGCCGTCCGCCACGCCCGCTGTCAGCCGGTGGCCGTCCGTGGAGAAGGCCACCGCGTAGATCCGGGAGCCGGATGCCAGTAGCCGCGTCACCTCGGCCGGATGGCCAATTCCGCTGACGCTGATCAGCCAGACCGCGTTGTCGGTCCGGTGGACGGGGGGTGTTGTGATGGCGCTGGGGGGCCAGACGAGGCGCATGTGGCCCCAGCGGGCTCGGGTCGCGTCGAGGGGCGGACGATCAGCTCGGTGGGTGGTGACGTCGGCGGCTGTGCTAGCCCGCGGCCTGGTCTGCCGGGGGTGATCGAGCCGAGGATGCTGGGGTGGCGCGCGCCGGTACAGGTGGGGATCGTTCCCGGGAGGCTGTGAGCCGTGAGCCAGCCGAGCACCGCGAAGGCGTAGGCTTCCTTCGCGCCCGACGGCAGTCCGAGTTCGTCCGAGGTTCGCAGCACGGTGGGGCCGGCGTCCTTGTGCCGGGCCATTTCCTCCGCCAGCCACCGCATCAGCACCGGGTTGCGGGTTCCGCCGCCCGAAGAGATCACCTCCGTGGTGCCGAAGGGCCGGAGGGCGTCGGCGACGGTCCGTGCGGTGAGCCGGGTCACCGTGGCGAGGACGTCCTCGACGGGCACCGGCCCGCACGCGGCCAGTGCGGTGCGCAGATAGGGCCAGTGGAACAGTTCCTTGCCCGTCGTCTTGGGGACGGGCAACGCGTAGTACGGCTCGTCCAGCAGCCGGTGAAGCAGTGGCTGGTGGACGCTGCCCCGTGCGGCGAGCGCGCCGCCGGTGTCCATGGAGGGGGCCGAGCCTGAGGCGTCGGGTCGCGCCAGCTCTCTTGCGGCCGCGTCGATGAGCGCGTTGGCGGGGCCGGTGTCGAAGGCGAGCGGCGAGCCGGCCGCTCCCTGCGGTACCACCGTCACGTTTGCGATACCACCCAGGTTGAGCGCGACGGGCACGCCTGGACGGCCGCGCAGCCACAGGACGTCGACGATGCTCACCAGAGGCGCGCCCTGACCCCCGGCGGCCACGTCCCTGGTCCGGAAGCCGGATACGACAGGACGGCCCGTCGCCTCGGCGATCCAGGCCGGTTCGCCGATTTGGAGGGTCCCGTGCACCCGGCCGGCCCCGGCCCAGTGGTAGACGGTCTGCCCGTGCGAGGCGATCAAGTCAGCCCGACCGTCGCACAGTTCGGCGTCGGCCCGGACGGCCAGCGCGGCGAACTCCTGCCCGATGCGCGTATCGAGCCTGCATACCGTGGCCAGGTCGGTGCCGGCGGGTGGGAGTGACCGGGCCAGTTCCGCGCGGAGTTCGTCTCCGTACGGTGTGCTGATCGTGCCCAGCGGGGTGAGGACCAGTGTGCTGCCTTCCAGGGCCACGTCGGCCGCGGCGGCGTCGATGGCGTCGTACGAGGTTCCGGACATCAGGCCGATCACCCGCAGGGCGTTCGTCCGGGGTCTGTCCGGGCGCGAGTCGGCTGTATGCGGGGCATTGGCTGGCGGGCCTTTGTCGCGCCGGACGTTCACCGCAGGCTCCTTTGGTGGGCGTCTCCGCTCAGTGTGAGCAGCGCGGCGAGGCTGACGGTGCAGGCTGCCGCGGCGTAGTACGCGGGGATGTCCGCGTCCCCGGTCCGCTCGATGGCCTCGGTGATGATCAGGCCGGCGCATCCGGAGAACACGGCGTTGGAGAGGGCGTACGCCAGCCCGAGTCCCGTGTAGCGCACGGTGGTTGGGAACATCTCGGCCAGCATCGCCGGCCCGGGCCCGGCCATCAGGCCGACCGCGGCGCCCGCGACCAGGAGCAAGGCCCCCTTCACGTACGAGGGCGTGCCGGGGTCCTGTACCAGGTTGAGCAGCGGCAGCGCGAACACGGCGACCAGCAGCGCACCGGCCAGCATTACCGGTCGTCGTCCGATCCGGTCGCTCAGCTCGCCGGAGGGCAGGATCGTGGCCGCGAAGCCGACGTTCGCCAGCACGGTGGCGATCAGCGCCTGCTGGAACGAGACGTTCGCGGTGTGCTGGAGGTAGGAGGGCAGGACCACCAGGAAGGTGTATCCGGCGGCCGACCATCCCGTCAGACGTCCGATGCCCAGCGCGATCGCTTTGACTGTTTCTCCGGTGGGTGGATGCCTCAGAGTTTCGCTTTCCTTCGTCACGGCAGAGGCTGCGAAGGCGGGCGTTTCGTCCAGGTGGAGACGCAGCCACAGGGCGCCGAGTCCCAGTGGCAGCGTGAGCAGGAACGGCAGTCGCCATCCCCATCCGTCCAGTTGCGCGGTGGTAAGCACCGTCGCCAGAAGCGCCGTGGTGCCGGCGCCCGCGAGCAGACCGATCGACACGGTGAATGACTGCCACGCCCCGTAGCGTCCCCGGCGCCCAGGCGGCGCGAACTCCGTCATGACCGCCACGGCGCCCCCGAACTCCCCACCTGCCGACAGCCCTTGGACGACGCGCAGCACCGTGAGCAGCCAGGGTGCGGCGGCGCCGACGGACGCGTACGTCGGCAGCGCGCCGATGAGGGTCGTGGCGCCGGTCATCAGGCAGACGACCAGGACGAGCACGGGCCGGCGGCCCATTCGGTCGCCGAGCCTTCCGAACACGGCGGCCCCGACGGGCCGGAAGAAGAACGCGAGCGCGAAGGACGCGTACGTCCTGACGAGGCCTTCGGTCTCACTGCCTCCCTCGGGCGTGAAGAACCGTGCGGCGATGACGGTGGTGAGATAGCCGTAGACGCCGAACTCGTACCACTCGATGAAGTTGCCGACGGATCCCGCCAGCAGTGCCCGGCGGGGTCCGGGAGACCGGACCGGAGCGGGGTCGGGTGGGGTCATGGAGCCAAGCGTGCTGACCGAGGCCGGACTCCACAAGCCCCGTCCGCCATCTGCCGGAGACCAGGGGCCGGAAGAGGCGTCCGCGCCGTATCGGTGCTCGCCCTGGCCGCCGCTCTCGTTCCTGGTCACGACACCGTCGCTCCACCCGTGAGCAGCAACTGGTTCCACAGCGCTTTCTGGTGAGTTCGCCGAGCAGGATCGCGGGGCGACGTACCCCGCGATGACCTGGCCGCGCACACCGGGCGGTAACCAGATGCACCCGGGGGCAGCGTGCGCAGCGTCATGCGGATGGTTTGGGAGGCTCACCGGCTGAAGGGCCCGACGAGGGGCGATCGCACGGGTGGTGGGGGTTGTTCAAGAGCCGGTGAACAGTTGCTTGAGCTTGAGCCCCAGTTCGTACATGCCGTACGCGAACGGCACACCGACCCACAACCAGGCGACGGCGAACAGGGCCTTTTGGCGGACCGTCATGACAGCGCTCCCTTCTCCGGTGCGAGGAGCGTCGACTCGCCTTCGGCGGACGGGGATTCGTGGTGGCGCGGGTGAACGGGGCGTACCAGCTCGTTGGCCGCGAAACCCACCGCGAGGAGCCCGATCATGATGAAGAAGGAGGTGCTGTAGAGGTCCGGTCCGGTGCGTCCGGCATTCTTCTGCGCGTCGGCGATGGCGTTGACGATCAGCGGGCCGAGGACGCCCGCGATGGACCAGGCCGTGAGCAGCCGGCCGTGGATCGCACCGACCTGGTAGGTGCCGAAGAGGTCCTTGAGGTAGGCGGGGATCGTGGCGAAGCCGCCACCGTAGAAGGAGAGGATGACGGCGGCGCAGACGATGAACAGTGGCTTCGAGGCGTTGCCGGTGAGCGCGATGAGCAGGTACATCAGCGCTCCGATGCCGAGGTAGCCGCGGTAGACGTTCTTGCGGCCGAGGACGTCGGAGGCCGAGGACCACAGGATGCGGCCGAGCATGTTGGCGAGCGATAGCAGACCGACGAAGCCCGCGGCGGCGGCCGCCGCGACTGGTGACGCCGTACCGGCGAAGAAGTCCCCGATCATCGGCGCGGCCTTCTCCAGGATGCCGATTCCGGCGGTCACGTTCATACAGAGCACTACCCACAGGCACCAGAACTGCGGGGTGCGCACGGCGTTGCGGGCGGAGACCTCCCCGCCGGTGGCGGCCGGGGCCGCGTTCGCCGGCGGGGAGGGAGGCCGCCAGCCGTCCGGGGGCAGCCGCACCAGGAGTGTGCCGAGCGTCATGAAGACCGCGTAGCCGGCCCCCATCACGAGGAAGGTCCGCGCGATGCCCGCGGAGTCCGCGCCGAAGGAGGAGAGCAGCTGGGTGGAGAGGGGCGCTGCGATGAGGGCGCCGCCGCCGAAGCCCATGATGGCGATGCCGGTGGCCATGCCCGGCCGGTCGGGGAACCATTTGATGAGGGTGGAGACCGGCGAGATGTAGCCGATGCCGAGTCCGATGCCGCCGATGAAGCCGTAACCGAGGATCACGAGCCAGTACTGGCGGGTGGCGGCGCCGAGCGCGGCGACCAGGAACCCGGAGGAGAAGCAGACCGTCGAGACGGCCATCGCCCACCGGGGCCCGTTGCGCTCCACGAGGGTTCCGCCGAAGGCCGCGGAGAGGCCGAGCATGACAATGGCCAGCTGGAACGGCAGGGCGGACGCGGTACCCGACAGGCTGAGCGAGGACTCCAGGGGCGGTTTGAAGACGCTCCAGGCGTACGCCTGGCCGATGGCGAGGTGGATGGAGAGCGCGGCGGGCGGCACGAGCCAGCGGCTCCACCCCCGTGGGGACGGTGTGCGCGAGCGGGCGAGCATGTCGCGGACCGTACAGCAGACCGGCAACTCCCGGAAGACCGCCAGCCGTTGGCGGAACAGGCACATCGCATACGCGGACCCGGGCCTCGACGGCGAAGACCTGTGCCCGCTCCCGCCGGTCCTGGCGATGGCTCCAGAGGCCGCGAACGCCGTGTGCGCCACCGGGCGTTGCTCTGCTCGACGATGTGGCATGGCGCGAACCGGCAAGAGCTTGCCCGGGAATCTTCCGCCGCCACCGGTACGCCCCGAGTCGTGTACGGGGGCAGGTTGGTGGCGGCGGGCGTGGTTCCGGTCTAGAGCTGGGTGGCGCCGCCGTCGACGAACAGTTCCGCCCCGGTGGTGAAGGAACTCTGGTCCCCGGCCAGGTAGAGGGCGGTGGCCGCGACCTCGTCGGGGCGCCCCATGCGGCCGAGCGGGGTCGGTGCGGCGGACTCCCCGGGCGCTGCGGCCTGATCGCTCTGCGGGAACGCCGCCCGGATCTCGTCGCCGCCGGGGGTGGCGACAGGGCCAGGGGTGAGGGCGTTGACGCGGATGCCGCGGCCGGCGAGTTCAGCGGCCCAGGTGCGGGCGAGGCTTCGGATCGCGGCCTTGGTCGCGGCGTAGACACCCAGCCCCGGGACGCCGATCAGGGCCGCGCTGGAGGAGAGCAGGATCACCGAGGCGCCGACGGGCAGCAGCGGCAGCGCCTTTTGGACGGTGAAGATGGTGCCCTTGAGGTTGATGGAGGCAGTCCGGTCATACTCCTCTTCGGTGATCTCGCCGAGCGGGGCGAAGCCCCCGACTCCGGCGTTGGCCACGACGATGTCGAGACGGCCGCTGCGCTCGGTGATCTCGGCGAAGAGCCGGTCGAGATCGTCGAGTTGCGACACGTCGCTCTGGATGCCGATGGCGCGGCTGCCGACCTGCTCGACGGCGGCCTCCAGTTCGGCCTTGCGGCGGCCGGTGAGGTAGACGGTGGCGCCTTCGGCGGCGAATCTGCGGGCGATGGCCAGGCCGATGCCGGTGGAGGCCCCGGTCACCAGGGCGGTCTTGTTGTCCAGCTGTCCCATGAGATCCTCCCGGATCATCGTTGACGTAACCATGTTTGTTACATTTTCGGGCGCGGGAAGCGCCGGTTCGCGGCCGGGGAGGCCGACGGTCGACGCTAGGTGGTTTTCAGTACGTCGTGCAGTACGTCCTCAAGCGTGGTCTTCGCCAGCTCCTTGCGGAGGGTGGCTTCGACCCCGTCATAGACGCTTGCCATGGCTGGCCCGATGCCGTGGCCCACAACGCACTCGGGATCGGGCGTGGCGCGGTGCAGGGCGAAGATCGGCCCCGACTCCACCGCCTCGTAGACATCGAGCAGGGTGATCGCCGACAGGTCTCGTGACAGCATCCAGCCGGCGCCGGCGCCCCTGCGCGAGTCGGCCAGCCCGGCCGTGCGCAGCTGGGCCAGCAGGCGACGGATCACCACGGGATTCGTATTGACGCTCGTTGCGATCTGCTCGGAAGTGGCGACCTCGTGGCCGCGGCGCTGATACAGGCCGATCCAGGTCAGGGCGTGCGCGGCGATGGTCAGTCTGCTGTTGGCGCTCATGTCCTCACCTCGCCTCCGGCCGTATGGTAACTGTATTGGTTACGACGGCGTTGGGCAAGCCCCTTCGAGGGGGGCTGCCAAAGCCCCGAACTGCTCAACACGCAGATCAGGAAACGGACTTCGGCCCCCCCCCGCCGTGTCACCGCGCCACATCGCGCAGGGTCTGCTCCTGGAGGGAAGAACCATCAGGGCAGTCCCTGGCAGTGGTCAACGGCCACTCGCCGCTCTCTGCCCGTCACGCGTTCGCCCATGCGCGATCCGTCGACCGTAGGCCCGGCCAGCCTCAACCTTCGTGTTCGGCCGAGCTGTCATCTCTTCATCACATTGCCATGAAGCGGTCATCACATTCGCGGGTGACGTTGGACGGCATGCCCACTCCCTGCAACAGCCTTGCACCCCTCGGCACACCGTCGCGGAGCCACCCGTGACACGGATGCATCGCCGACCGACCCGGCGCGGCGTGTTCATCCTCGGGGGAGGTCTGCTACTCGCTCCTGCATCGGCGAGCGTCCTCTTCTGGGAGGGACCGCCAGCGCAGCAGACCCCAGCCTCTGCGGAGACCGACGCCGCCCAGCGGCCCGTCCCCGGGTTGACCGGTCCGGCCTCCCCGCCCCTCGGATGGATGCCCGGCATCATCCAGAAGCCGATCAAAGAGAACTTCAGCCGAGGCGGGCGGACGAGCCAACTGGGTCTGGTCCTGCACGTACAGGAGGGTGAAGGGTCGCTGTTCGAGCGGTTCTCCGACCCCGCGACACGGTCTTCAGCCCATTTCTGGGTGTCGCAAGCGGGCGAGATCGAGCAGTACGTATCGGTCCAGGACCAGGCCTGGACGCAGAGCGCGGGCAACGCCGAATGGGTGTCGATAGAGACTTCGGGCTTTGCGGGTAAACCGCTCACCACGGCGCAGGTCGATGCCGTCGCCCGTGTCTACGCGTGGGGCGCCCGCGAGCACAGCTGGCCGCTTGAGGTGACCGACTCCTCGAAGGGGCGGGGGCTGGGCACCCATGCCATGGGCGGAGCCCCCTGGGGCGGACACGCATGCCCAGGGACGATACGGGCGGGGCAGCGCGAGGCGGTCATCAACCGCGTACGGCAGTCTCACGGGACCTGACGACCCTGTGCCGCTCGTAAAGTCATCAGGGCGTAGTGCTGCGCAAGGGGACGGCGGCTACTACGGGATTGTGGTTGGTCTCGGTGGGCGTACACCTCGGACTGAGCCTGTGGGTTGACCATGTGGCCGGGGTCGGTGTGCTGGGCGGTGTGTCGCTCTACGCATATCTGGCGATCGGCCTGGGGACGCAGAACCCCTTGGTACGTAGCCGGTCCACCGCGCTGTGAACGAGGCCTGACACGACGTGGCCAACTGGCTCAAACTTGGCTTCCAACAGCGGTGTGCGCATGTCCTGCATCCTGGTCGATCCGAGCCGCCAAGGGCGGCGGGCACAGGGAAGCTAAGCGGTCTTGGAAATTTGTGTACGGCTTGGGGGACAGCCGTCCGGCGGTTGGACGGGGCTATGCCCGTGGTTGCGTCTTCCCGGGCCTGTACCGTCGGCTGACGCCCCGGATCGTACGTCTCCTGACCGCCGCCGGTTCGACCACGGGATGATCGCCTCCCGGCTTCTTGCCGCCGACTGGGACACCTGGCCCGCACCGGCGCGAATAGCCGTGGAGAAGGTATGGCATGCCTGGTGGCGTTCAGCTCTGCACACCCAGCCGAGCACCGGACACATCACCCACATACTGGAAACGCTCTCGGTCACCGCTGGCACTCGCCCCCTGGCTCGCCGCGTGGGCCGAAACCCGCACCGAGGCGTCAGACCTGCATCTGAGCGATGCGCTCGACTACTGGCTCTGCGAGGGCGAACTCGCCGATCTCCGTCTCGGCTTCTACGGCGAACTGCACGCCACACCCGAGCTGCTGCCCTGGCTCCTGCCCTTGGAAACCGGCCGCATCGGCGCCGCTCACCTGTGGACTCGATCATGCTCCACATCCGCGGAGGGTGGCCTCATCGGGCTGAGGCCAGCCCCGGAGGGGGTGGCGCCGGGGCCGACACGGGCGGCCCGTCGCCGTGCAACCGGACCCGCCCCCTGCCCAGCACGATGAGCCGTCTCGTCAGCGGCCCGCGCTGCGCGCGGGGCCAGGGTCCCGCCGGGAGAGGGCGTTGTCAGTCCCCCCGCCCGGGTGGCTGTGATCGGACAGCCGAATCACGTTGCCGTGACCGGCTACCGCGCCATCGCCTCTTGGGGTCCATTCCAAAATTTTGGAACGGCTGACTCGACAGCAGCGCCTCGCGTCCATGCGGCCAGGCCGGCGGTTCACGCTGGGGGCGTGGCGACGAGCGTGATGGCCGTCGGCGGATGGCTGGCAGACCGAAGGGCCGCGCACCGGATCACGGCCGGTCAGCTAGTACTCGTAGGCGTCGGTCCGCCGCGCCGCCCGAGGGCGCGGCCCGGCCGGCTCCAGGTGCGTGATCTGGGTCACGTTCCGGGTTCGGTCGGCAGCTGGGTACTTTGCGCAAAGTCTGATTGACCGTTGGCCTTGTTTTGCCGCTGCCCAGGTCGCGGGCGGTGGCGGGGCGGGCGGGGCAGGATGGCGCGTAGTGGTGGAGTCAACTGCGAACGACCGTACGGGATTTGCTGTAACCGGAAGGCTACCATCCGTTAAAAAGTCAATGTCAGGGCTCTGCACGTTTCGGGGGACCCACCCGCTTATCTGTTCCCAGGAGCAACGAGGCTCCAGGCACAGCGGGCTCTGCGGGGATGGCAATTCAACGCGGTGCCGACCGAACGCGAAGGACCTTGAACCATCGTGAACTACGACGTTGCCAGCTTCCTGCTGGCCTCGGCGGCCGCGGCGCGTGCGTATGCGCCGGATGCGCGGTCGGCACTCCGGCGCCTGCTCGGCGCCGGAGTCCGCGTAGGAGCAGCGACTCTGATCGAACGTCAGACACCGGTGGCCCGCCCCGGTGCCGCCCCGCTGGACGAGGGGGAGCGGTGATGACCGAGCCGCCGCAGGACCCCGCGGAATACGCGACGCGTGAGCCGAGTGAGGCCATGCCGCCCGCGTTCTGGGCGTTCCACGCCCGTTACCACCGGCCCTACCTGGAGTACGCGCGCATCCATCTGGGCGATGACGAAGCCGCGCACGACCTGGTTGACGGAACGTTTATCTACCTGGCCGTGGTGTGGGGCGCGGCGACGGAGCAGGAGAACATCGGCTCCTACGCCTGGGTGCTGCTGAAAGAACGAGTGTGGGCCGAGCTGGCGATGAAGGGCCGGGACCCGGCTGCGGCCGAGACGCTGGCATTCGCCCGCGCCGTATGTGCGGCCACCGACCCGATCCTGGACAGCTTCCGCGCGCAGTTCCGTCAGCAGATCACGGAACTGGAGGAGACCATGGGCCTGTTTGCCGCGATGGCACGGCTTCCGGAGCGCCAGTTCGATGTCATTGTCCTTCAGTTCGCCCTGGACTTCGACACCAAGACCACCGCTCTGGTGATGGGGATCCGCGAGGCCACGGTCCGCTCCATCCGCCGTACCGCCAAGCGTCGGCTCGCTGCCGAGCTGGGGCTGGGCGTCGACGAGGACACCGACGATGAGGAGTGATGGGCAGATGCGGCGAGAGCGCAGCATCGAGGAAGCCCTGGCCCGGGCACGGGTCTTCGAGGGGGAGTACACCAGCCAGGACCGGGAGGCATCCCGGCGCCGGATCACCCAGGAACTGGGGGAGTTCCGGTGGATGCAAGTGCTGGCGAGCCCGGGCACCGTCCGGGTACGGCACGCCCCGTCAGCTCTGCACGAGCGGGCGGCCCGAGACCTGCGGACCCTGAGCCAGGGCATCATCCTCGACGAGGACGCCGCCCGGCGCATCGCCCGCTTCGACACCGCGCGCGACCCAGGCGGGGCCCTGGCCTTCGCCTGCCTGCTCGTCCTCGCCGACAAGGAAGAAGGAGCCCAGTTCTGGTGGCAGTTCGCTGCCGGGGCCGGCAACGCCACCAGCGCCCTGTGCCTC
The DNA here is from genome assembly GCF_001279695.1 of Streptomyces sp. WM6378. GTDB lineage: Bacteria > Actinomycetota > Actinomycetes > Streptomycetales > Streptomycetaceae > Streptomyces. The sequence goes on along the minus strand of NZ_LGDD01000343.1, from coordinate 16,611 downwards.
TACCTGCTCCACCTGCGGCGCGGCGAGCTGCGCGACGCTCAGTACTGGGCTCGGCAGCTCGCCCTGCTGCAGAGCGAGCCGTGCCAGTACATGCCCGTGCCGCACGAGGTCGTCACCGGCACCGAATCCCCGATGAGCGTCACCGTCCACTACGAGCTGCCCACCGACAACCACGCGTTACTCGAAACTGCGGTCAAGGACGCTGTCGAAGACCTCGACATTGCTCAACTCGACGACTTCGGCCCCATTCCGCAGCCCGGGCCCGACCTGGCCGACCAGTGGGCTGAACTCGTGGCCTCCTGACCAGTCGGCCCGGAGATCCGGCGACAGCCAAGGGGAGATGCCGAACGGCCAGCCGATCAGGCAAGGGCCGCATCGGAGGTCTCCCCTTCGGCATGCCCCCCGGGGGGAGGGGCGGGATCAGCTGTCGTTGATGTGGTCGAAGCCGCGTAGGACGGGGTCCAGTTCCTGCGTTATCTCGCTTCCTTTTGCCTGATATTGACCCGGCTTGCGAGGGTGTCGTCCTCGCAGGCCAGGTCCACAGCCGAAGAGCTTCAGGAAGCAACGGGGCGTGAGTAGCGATGGGCGGTCACGCCAGCGACTTCGAGCGTGAGTAGCTGGGGTGTAGGACATCGCAGTGAGATGGATGGAAGGCGGTCAGGCGGGCGGCCGGTGCTTGGGGGCCTGTCCGGCGGATCACGTGATTACTAGGCTGCGACGATGCAATCTGCGGATCGGGACCAGACGAACGACGGCGAACCGTCCGAGCGCTTCCCCAAGCACTGGACCATCATGACGTGGGTCCCCGGCGAGCCGCTCGACCACACCTCGATCAGCCGCGGCGACCACGCGGCCCGACACCCTTGCGGGCTTCCTCACAGTGGCCTTGCATGCTGAGGGGTGTCCTCGTTGTCACCACGGCCGCTTGGTGACGGTCTCCACCGCGCCGTTGATGACGTACACCCATCCCTCGTCGTGGAATTTCTCGTCCCGCCACGTGGTGAATGCGTGCGCGACTCGGTCCGCGCTCTGCTTCGTCTCCGCGTCCATGTTGGGTGCTTCGAGGTGGGGGTCGTAGTCCGTGAGGACGTTCGCCTCTCTGTCGCCGCCCGGGCAGTCGCGGAGCTTGGCGTCCTTGACGTGCTCGGTCAGCTCGCTAGCCCCCGACAGCTTCAAGTAGTCGCGGAACTCCGCCAGTACCGACTTCCAGGGGCCGGCCTCGCTCGGCTTCGTCTCATCGCAGGTACCGGGCCCTCCGGAGGGCTGGGGCTGCGCTGTCGCCGAGCGGGATTGGGCCGGGTGACCGCCATTGCCGCCGTCACAGGCGGCCAGGGTCACCAGACACACCAGAACGGTGCCCGGCAGAGTGAGCCTTCGGCTGTGCATGACTGTCCAATCCGAACGTGGGCCACGGTGCCCGGGCGTCTCGCCCGGGCACGGTGTGCGCTACTTCCTGGGGGTGACGAGCGGGTTGTCCTTGCCCGGGCCCTTATCGTCGCCGTCGGTGTAGAGGGACAGCTCGCCGTCCGTCCAGCGGATGATGGTGTCGTCCGCGTACGGGTTGTCGGAGAAGTCACCTCCAGTCACCAGGACTGCATGGGTCAACAGTTCATTCGGGGCGTACCACTTGTTCTCCCTCCAGGTGCCTCCACCGTCGAAGTCCGCGTAGTTGGTCACTTCGCCGTCCGACCAGCGCACGATCAGGTCCCAGCCGTCGTTGCCCGTGTAGTCCCCGGAGCCGATCTCGACCGCGTGCTTCCAAGTCTCCGCCTGGGGGGTCTTGGGCGTCACGGCGATGATTTGTCGGCCGAGTGTCGTTCCTGTGTTCTGGTAGATGGTTACCTCGCCGTCGGTCCAGCGGACCACGAGGTCGTCCACCTTGTCGTTGCCGCCGAAGCGGCCGACCGTCATCGCGGCGGCGTGCTTCCAGGTGTCGTCCGGCTCCGGCTTGTGGAGCTGTACCTCGCCGTGGAAGCCCTTCTCGTCCACGGACGGGTACAGCGTCACCTCGCCGTCGGTCCAGCGCACGATCAGGTCGGAGCCGCTGTCTCCGGTGAAGTCGCCGGCGACCACCTGCACGGCGTGGTCCGCCCAGAGCTTGTTGGGCCCCTGGACCTTGAACTCCTTGTCGAAGAAGTTGTCGCGCTGACTCGCGCCCCGGTAGATCGTCAGCTCGCCGTCGGTCCACAGCACGAACATGTCCATGCGGTCGTCCTCGACCGCTCCGGCGAGTGTGAAGTAGCCGTTGGCGATGTCCTTGGCGTGCTTCCACATCTCTGCGTCCGGCAGCACGTTCGAGGGCGGCTGGGTGCCGGCCACGGCGGCGTCGAAGACCCGCTTCACATTGTTGTCGAAGTACGAGGAGTACGAGGTGTTGGGGCTGTGGCCCCCGGTCTCGAAACCACCAGTGACGCCTGCGAGCCCGCGCTTGCCTCCACCGGTGTCGATCAGGAACGGGCCGCCGGAGGTGCCGGACACGTAACCGTCGCAGTCGACCTGGGCGAACGAACCGCCCTTCCAGACCTTGCCCTTGTCCGTCTTGTCACCCGTCGTGAACTTCTTCATTGTCGTGATGCAGTCCAGCGGGTCCTGCTTGGGCTTGTAGCCGTCCATGCCCGGCAGCCGGGGGTAGCCGATCACCCGGGTGCCCGGGTGATCGAAGCCCGCGTTCAGCGCCAGCGGAATCGAGCCCACCACGTCTTCGAGCTGCTTGCCGTCGGAGCGCGGCTCGGTCTTGAGGAACGCGAAGTCGAGATCGGTGTACTTGTGGTCGCCATCCGTCTCCAGGTACTTCGAGTCCATGAAGATCCCGCCGACCTTGATGGCGAACTTGCCGTGCGGGAAAGGGTCCTTCTCGTGGTGCTGTGGCACGAAGACCATGTTGGTCTTGCGGTCAGTACTGTCGAAGCAGTGCCCCGCCGATGCGATGATGTTCTTCCCGGGCGACGGCACCACGGTGCCCGCGCAGAAGCGGTAGTTCTCGTCCGTCTGGTAGAAGAACGTGCCGACCTGCGGGATGCCTTCGAAGGGATGCGAGGGCGAGCGCGGTGCGCCACCGGCCGCCGCCGGCTTCGGGATCCTTGCCTCCCGCTCCTCCTGCTCCTTCACGGGCTTGGCCTCGGCCATCCGCTCGGGGGTCCAGAAGTCTTCGATCGCCTTCAGTCGCGGGTCCCTGCCATCGGCCTTGGGTGTCACCGGCCCCGAGGGCTTCGGTTCGGCGGCCGGCTCGGGCGCCTTCGAGGGCTCGGCCTCCTTCGTCGCCCGCCCCTTGGGCTGCGTCACGTCCGGCACCGGGTGGGTGGCTGCCACCGCCAGATCGAAGACGCGCTGGACGTCGTCGTCGAAGTAGGAGGAGTACGACGTACCGGGACCGCCCGCAGCGAAGCCGCCCGTGACACCGGCGAGGCCGCGCTTGCCCTCGCCGAGATCGATCAGGAACGGCGCACCGGACACACCGGCGCCGGGCTCGTTGCAGTCGGCCTGGAGGAACGAACCTCCCTTCCATGTCTGCCCCTTGAAAGTCTGGTCGCCGGTGGCGAACTCCTTCGTCGTGGTGAGGCACTCCACCGGGCCCTGCTGCGGCCCGTAGCCGACGACCCTGGTGCCCGGGTGGTCGAACCCGGCGTTCAAGGCCAGCGGAACCGCGCCCACCACGTCTTCGAGCTGCTTGCCGTCGGAGCGCGGCTCGGCTTTCAGGAACGCGAAGTCGAGATCGGTGTACTTGTGGTCGCCATCCGGCTCCGCATACTTCGCGTCCATGAAGATCTGCTCGGCACGGACCACGAACTTGCCGTGTGGTGCGGGATCCTGCGGCCGGTGCTGCGGCACGAACACGAGGTTGGACTTGGGCTCAGTACCGTCGAAGCAGTGCGCTGCCGTGGCGACGATGTCCTTGGCCGGAGATGCCACCACGGTGCCGGTACAGAACCGGTAGTCCGCGTCCGTCTCGAAGAAGAAGGTACCGACCTGACGCACTTCTTCGGACGAACCCTTTTTGGCTGCAGGTGAGTTCTGTGCAGCCTTCACGCTTTGTCCCTGCACCGGCTTCGCCTGAGCCATCCGCTCGGGGGTCCAGAAGTCCTCGATCGCCTTGAGGGCCGGATCACGGTCGTCGGCATTCGGGGCTGGGCTCGGTGATCCCCCCGGGGCTGGCAACGCCGTCACGGCGAACGCCGGCGCCACGCCGGATATGACCGCCGCAACGCCTATAGCTACGGCAGGCAGGACATGTCTCGCAAACATGTGTGGAAAGTTCCCAACTTGCTTTGAGGCCGCCCCTGTTGGCGGACTCCGCTCAGACCCGGGACGGGGTCTCGGCCCAGCTCGAAGGCGCTGTCCAGCCGCAGACGGCCGCACGGAAATGCATCCAGTCCCCCCATAGGAATGGTCAAGAGATTGCATTGTCAGTGCAAAGCCCCGGATCGAGCCTCGGACTGTACAGGAGGTCTTTGGTCTAGTCCAAGGCTTAGTTTTTGTCGCGATTAACCGTAAATACCGTCAATGCCAGGCTTCTCATCAAGGAAGCAGCAACGTCGGCTTGGGGCTCTTGCCTAAACGCTGGAAGCGTGATCACGTTGACGTGCACCTATGTCTCCGGTTCGCCGCCACACCCTCCACATGGAGGGCAGACACACACCCACGTCACACAGGGCAGGTGGCGCCTGCCGCAGCCCTTCCGGCACGGCTCTTTGAGCCTGTCTCATCCTGTGCAGTTGGAGTGAGTGAAGGGGCTGCTCAGGTAGGTGTGCCCGGGGGGAGGCGCCCCCCTGGTGTCCTGGCCCGGGCGCCGGCCCGACACGATGTCTGGACGCGGCGGCACGATCCTGATGGCAGAGCAGGTGACGCGGGCCGCCCTGATCGGGCCGTCCGGAATACGGGGGAGCCGGGCCGCGTGAGATGACGAAGGGGAGGGGTTCGTGAACGCATTACCCGACTGGAGGACCCGTGCCGCCTGCGGGGGCGCCGACCTGGAGGAGCTGTTCGGAGAGGCGGCACAGCAGCACCGTGCCAAGACGGTGTCCGAAGGATGTGCAGGGCAGCTGGAGTGCCTGGTCGAGGCACTGGACCTCCGGATCGAGTTCGGAGCCTGGGGCGGGATGACCGACCGCGAGCGCCGCGCCCTGCTGCGGCGTCGGCCGACGGTCACGTCCTGGAGGAGCCTGCTGGAGACAGCCCGTAGCGAGCACCAGCGCAAGCCCGGCTCGTCGGCGCCCCATACCGGTGATCGTCTGCCGGCCCTCCCGCTCACCGGCACGGGCTGAGGGGACCGCGACCTTTGACCGGCCGAGGAACGCAGGTACCAACCCTCGCGAAGGGCCAGAACGCCACGATCACTGTGTGAGACGACGATGCCAATCGCAGCTCGCGACGGTTGCCTACTATCCCTTGGCGGCTTCCTTGAGCTTCGAGCCCGCGGAGACCTTCACGCTGTAGCCGGCGGGGATGTTGATCGGGTCGCCGGTCTGCGGGTGGCGAGTGGTGCGAGCGGCGCGGTGGGTGCGTTCGAGGGTCAGGAAGCCGGGGATGGTGACCTTCTCGTCGCCCTTGGCGACAATGTCGCCGACGGTCTCGGCGAGAGCGGCGAGCACGGCATCGGCGTCCTTGCGGGTCACCTCGGCGCGGTCGGCCGGTGCGGCCACCAGCTCTCTGCGGTTCATGTTCCTGCTCCCGTGTTCTTCGCGCCCACCGTGGGCGTGAGTGTCGTCTACGACGCCGATGCCGCCAGGTCCCGCTGACGAGAGCCGCGGTGGATCGTCGTACAGCGGGTCGCTGTGGCTGACCGGGAATGAAGGAGTCCGTCGGACGCAGATCCAGCAGGACAGGCGATGCCCTCGCTCAACGGCCCGGCTCGCCAGGTCAACGGCTTGATCGGGGAACTCGGCAAGGCCGCCCGGGGCCGGCGCCGCGGTGAACGCCTCCGATGTGGCCCATGCCTGGGCAACACCGTGCAGCGCAACGCGAACAGCGATCACCGCCGAACCTTCCGCAGTCTGCGGCCAACTGCGGGAGGTTTCACCTCGGAGTCGCTCCGGGGGTCACCGGCTTCGGTGCCCCGGCTGGTGGCTGGGGCACCGAAGCAGGTGGTGACTGTTACTTGCTGAAGGCGGTGTTGTTGCAGCCCATGCTGGAGCCCATGGAGGTCTGTTGCGAGCTCGGGTTGCCTTCGCCGTTGAGTCCGTTGCCCAGCAGGCCGTTGAGGATGCCGACCTGGCCGAGGATGTTGAGGTTCAGGTCGTGTGACCTGCAGGTGGTGCTCTGTCCGATGTTGAAGTGGTCGCCGCGCCTCCCGTGGCCCCCGTCGTGTGCCTGGGCTGTGCCGGTGGCGAGCATTCCGAGGCTGCCGAGGGCAGCGACCAACACGGCGGCCTTGCGAAGCTTGTGCATGTCATCTCCGATGGAGAGAAGTGGACGCGATCTGCAGCAGATCGACTTCGTGTAGTTGCAGAGGTAATACGACGCATCCCTCAAGCACCTGGCGGCGCGCCGAATTCGGGTAATCCTCACCGCCTTGGTCGGCACGCCAGGCAGCCGGCCGGGCCGGAATCGGCGGTGAACCACGGCACGGGGAGGTGCATGGCAAGTGCGGCCGTCGGATTCCGCAGGGCCAACCAGACAACGGGCCGTCAGATCACCGCTGTTGTCACCCAGTCCGGCTACCTTTACAAAAGGTCCGGGCCGCTGGGCAAACCCGGACGCTTCACCGGCCCTCGCGACGTGACACGCTTTCCGGCGGCCCCCCAACAGCCACCCAGTGCAGGAGGCCGGGGTGTCGGCGGTAGCGTCAGCAGGATCACTGGCGGGGGAGAGTGCGTCCTGCCCAGCTGCTCCCATCGCAGGAAGGCTTTGGTGAAGAAGGACTGCCCCGGTTGCCAGGCCTGCGCCTGGAGGCATCGAAGCCCGGCGCGCCCCTCGCTGATCTCCTGGTCCGTGTGGCGCTGCACGAACGGTCGGCAGAGTGCCGCGAGCCGGACCCCGCGCGAAAGAGACCGAAAGCGTAGGGCTGATTGCGAACGTGATGGCCAGCCTTACCTGTAGGGCAAAAAAATACCAGGTCAGTGCCGCCTTCACCTGCCATTCTGTATCCGTGGGAATCATCGGGCCTGACGACGAGCACGTGGCGGCGATCAGGGATGCTGATTCCGTTTCATGGTCGGTAAGGGCCGCAGCAGGGCGGCGCCTTGCAGCATCAGCAGAGCTCGCGGGCTTCACCCACGTCCTTCATCGTCTCCTCCTCGACAACCAGGACACAGGAGTGATCGAGGAGACCGCCGAGGCGCTGCTGGCACGGGGGGATTCCAGCGGACTGCGCACTGTGTTGGCCACCCTCGCTTGCGCGGCATCGACCGATGCCTTGGACGAGCTCAGCGCGGCAGTGGACTGCAACCCCATGTGGACGACCGTGGAACGCACGGCATGTCTCGTCAAGCAGCTTCAGGAACTGGTCGCCGATGACGACGAGGGAGTCCGGAACGAAGCCCTGCGACTCCTGGATCCGATTCTCCAGCGCCGGAAGTAGCCGCCAACTTCGCTCTTTACGGAACTCCGGTCAGAACCACTTACAACGAGCCCCATCAGGGACGCTCTACTTCAGGGCGACGCAGGGGCTGGTGGTGGCGCCGTAGTTGAACTCGGCGCAGACCTGTGTCCCGGCCGGCATGACGGGCCCGGTGTGGCCGTGGCCGCGGAGCCCCAGGTGATCTCCGTCCAGGACTGGACCCTCGTGCCGCGGCGCCGGGCCCCGCCCACGCGGGCTTGGTCACTGGGTGCCCGGCACCACCGGCGGGCCAGGTTGTTGGTGTTCGCGGGGCTGCACGTGGCGTAAATCCAGCTCACGGCGCGTTGTAGGGATCCGGTGCGGTGTCAGGAGGTGACGACCAGTCCGTACGCGCACGCGATGCCGCCCTCGGGCCGGCAGGTGTTGGCGCGCTGGTCGACGGAGGAGTCGGTGGAGGCTGGCGCCGCAGCGAAGGCGACAACAGCCAGCGCGCCGGCCAGCAACGCGCGCGTCGTGGAACATGTCGGCATGGGGCCCTCCTGGATCGCTGGTGTTGGTGAGCCCACCCGTCTTGGGGCGGGGAAGGGCACCGAAGGCAGGCGATGGCTCGCACAGGACGACGGAGACGGGCCGAGGTCTCACGGGTTGGCCAATGTCGTTCAGCGGCCGAGTTGTTGGCGGCAGGCGCTTACGACGGCCGGGGCGATGCCGGTGCCCTGCGCCCAGGAGCAGACGGCGCCGGGGTCGTAGTGGGGGCGGTCCCGGTGAGGGCTGGGTGAAGGTGCGGCGCGCCAGGGGGGTACTCCGGCCCCGGTCGTCGCCGTGGGGCAGGAGCGGCCTCGGGCCGCGGACGGTCACGCCGCGGTCGCTCCGCCGTCTCTACGCCACTGGCCGTGCTGCTGGCCGGGGGCCGGACCGTAGCGGGGGCCAGTGTTTCGCGGGTCGGCGGCTGGACCGGCTCGGGCCACTGTGGCGCCGGTGCCCAGTCGCGAGACGGGCGCCGTAGGGCAGCAACTCCCCGCCGTGCGGCGCGGCCTTGTGCGCCACGGTGACAAAGCCCGTGGCAAGCAGCACGACACCGACCGCCACCAGCAGACGGAATGAAAGACCGCACGATCGAGGCTTCGTTCTTCCCTCAGCCGAAGGCGTCGCATCCGCGCGCGTCGCCGATCTGTTTCCCGGACGGGCCGTGACGGCGCTCGGCCCGGAAACCCGGCGGAGAACTTCGCAGCGAGAGGACCACGATCGGGACACGCCTCCTTGAGCCGGTTGTATTCCCTCTTCAGCGCCTTCTTGAGGTGGATTCTCCTCGGAGCGGCCGAGGCAACCATGAAGGCACTCGCGACCTGGCGGAAGGGCAGCGCGCACGGCATGCAGTCCTCGACCGCCACGGCGTGCTTGAGCAGGGCCGGACTTACGCCCTGCGTCCACTCGGCCGAGCCAGGCGCACACCGACTCCTATGTACCGGGTCGTCGTCGCTCACTGGCATGTGTAGCTCAGAAACGGACATGTGGCGGCCGGCTCGCTCACGAGACGGGTGTGGGGCCCTGCATGTGCTCGCTGATCCACTGGATGAGTCCGGCGGACTCCATGTTCGGCACGTAGGTCGCGGCGTTGTGCTTGCCGCCCTGGATGACGTCCAGCTTGGTGTGTATGGGGCCCTTCGTGTAGGACTTCACGAAGTCCTCGATGGGTGGCATGGCCGCGGTCTCCTTGGTGCCGACCTCGAAGGCGAGGTAGACGTCCGGGTGCCCGGACTTGATCAGCTTCGGGGCGAGGGCCTTGGGGTTGTTCTCGGCCTTCTCCTGGTCGTGGCCCTTCCACAGGCGGGAGTCCGGCACGATGTCCGGGCCCGCCGCGATGACGGCCTTGAACCGGTCGGGCTTCTGCAGCACGGACTTGAGGCCCGCGAAGCCGCCGGTGGACGCGCCCATGAAGGCCCAGCCGTCGCGGGAGTTGACCGTGCGGAAGTTCTCCTTGACCAGGTCGGGCACGTCCTCGGTCAGCCATGTGCCCATCTTCGGCTGGCCGGGGATGTCACTGCCGTCCCAGTACTGGCCCAGCTTGGGGTCCTTGGGGTCCCGGTCGTGGTCCTCGGGGTTGAGCACCGGCATGACCACGATGAACGGCAGGCTCTTGCCCTCCTTGGACCACTTGGAGATGCTCGCCTCCAGCTTCAGGTCGGGCCCCATCCAGTAGTTGTTCGGGTACCCGGAGCCGCCGGGCAGGGCGATCAGCACGGGGAAACCGCTCTTCGCGTACTGCGGGTCCTTGTACTGTGGCGGGACCCAGACCCACACCTTGCCCTTGAACCCGGATTTCTTGCCCTCGTACGTCGTGACGGCGATCTTGCTGCCGTCCTCCGGCACGGTGCCGGAGACGGTGAAATCAGCCTTCGGGCCCGTCGGCATGGACGCCTTGGAACTGCTTGTTCCGCCCCGTTCGCCGCCCTGCTTGTCGTCCTGGCCGAAGCTGATCGCGTCGCCCTTGTCGGAGAAGACGTCGAAGTAGCTGAGCACGGGCCAGGTGGCGAGCCCGAGCACGGCCACCACCGTGGCGGTGAGGACCCAGCGCTTGGTACGGCGGCCCTGAGCGGGCGTCGCCACGGTGTCGGGGGGTGTCATCGTCTGTGCTCCACGTGGTGCTCGTGACTGGGGGCAGGGCGGTCCCCCCGGCCTGTTCCCGGCGGTGACCAGCCCCGAAGGACAACGGGAACAGATATTTCAGAGCCCGATAAGAGTTCTCTAAGAGCCCGGGCCGCAGGGCCACCCGGTCCCAGTTACGATCTCCACGGAATGACAAGCCGCGTCCCTGGTCGACTCGGGCTGCGCATAACTTCTTGCGGGTGGTGAAATGTCCTCCCGCCATTGCCCCATGACTAGCGCGTGGATGGGTGTCGAAGCCGCGGACGGGTGTTCCCCACGAGGCATTCGAGGGGGCGTACTACGACGCTGTCGTGCGCACACCGGGGATCTACTCCGCTGATCTCCAGGCGGGTGTAGACATTACCGAGGTCAAGACGCAGATCACCACCGCGCTCCATGCAGTGGTGTACCGCCACCGCCGGGCGCGCGACACGGCCCTGGAACTGACCGGCCTGGTGAACCTTCCGAGGGAGGAGCGCCTGAGCGACTGGCATTTCACCACCCAGACCCGCCTCTTCGAGTTCTTCGTCTCCCTCCACTCCGCCTTCGAAAGCTCCTTCTGCGGTCTCTACTTCGCTGCTTCCCGCCTTGACCGGCAGCGCTTTACGTTCGCTGACGATCCAGAGAGGTGCCAGCGCGTCACGGGGAAGTCGACGACCGAGGCATTTCAGGTGGCATGGCCAAACGATGCGCTCGCGAGGGCGATGTCGGACCTGAGGTCCGACTCCTTCTACGAGCGACTGGGCGAGGTCCGAAACCGCCTGGCACACCGGATCGCGCCGGGGTTCGACCACAGGATCACTCTGTCCGCCGGAGCGAGGGTAACAAGCGGCGGATCACGCACGGGCGGGCAGGAATGCGAGAGTTACGAACTCGCGTGGCTGGGTGAACCGCTCGCCACGATGGTGCCTTCGACCTTGGCGCAGGCAGAGGAGAAGCTCGGTGTTCTGTGGAGCACGGCTGCAACCTTCTTCGCTTCACGGCAGTGATGATGAGCGACATGTGAGTTTCAGTGGATGGCGTCGGCTGTTTGCACCGGGGGCGTATGGGGTCTTCCTGGTGGTCGGGGTTGTGGGTGTCGTTTTCTCGGTGAAGGCCGCTGTCGTTTTCCGGTGATGGTTGAGCGTCGTTTGTAAGGCATAGGGCTGGTTGCCGAGTTTCTGAGCCTTCGTGGTGTTCGGGACCGCCACCGCCTCACCCTGCAGCGACGACACCTCGCCCATCGGGCCCGTGCGCCGCCCTCACGCCACGCCGTCTCGGTCTGCGCGAGCGGATCCAGCGAGGGCACGAGCACGAGCACACGGCCCGCACGCAGCTCCTCCGCGCTGCGTACCGCGACGTCGGTCTTCCCGGACCCGGTGGCCATGACCGCCGGGGTGCGATGGCTTGATTCAGTCAGCCTGGGCTGCGTGACGTGGGGTTGGCAGCCGAAGGTGGGGGCGTCAGTGGTTTGCATCAAGGTGGGGGTGCAACCGGGCACATGGGAGTGCCTCCCGAGGTGCCCGCTCCGCCGCAGCACCAGCCCTTGTGAGCCGCTTGAATCTGCCGGTGAGTATGTGGATGTTGCTGGAGCCTGCCGCGACGAAGATCGCCCCGGGGGACAGTGCTGTGGCGAGGCTGCGGGTGCGCAATACGGGGGACACGGTTGAGGAGTACCGGTTGTTTCCTCTTGGGGGACGGGGCGGTTGGGCCGAGGTGGACACTGCCGTTTGCGGCTCTATCCGGGCGCGGAGGAGGGCGCCGAGATCACGCTGGCGCCGCTGCGCACTGCGGATGTACCAGCGGGCCTGCTGCTCTTGGGGGTACGGGTTGAGCCCTGTGGGCAGCCCGATGCTGGGGATGTGGCCGAGGGCCGGATCACGGTCGGTGCGTTCAGCGAGACACGGGCCGAGCTTCCTGCCGCGCCGGGTGCGCGCTGGCCCTGGCGTGGTTCCAGCACGACCCGAGCATCAAGACCCAGGCCAGTGAGAAGCCGGAGAGCGCCGGCCAGCTCTCGCCCCAGGAGAACTCACAGACCCCGGCGGCCAGTCAGGCCCCGCTGTCGCCACCGGCGTCGCAGGCTCCAACTGTCCCCGAGGCCCCCAAGGCAGACGGGCAGCCCAAGTCTCCCCCCCCAGCCCCCGGGGCGGCCCCCGCTCCTGGGACGGGCACGAAGCCAAAGCCGGCGGAGGCGGAGGCGACAACGGGGGCGGCCCGTCAGGCTCGTCCGAGCAGCGCGTGAGCATCGAGACGGGCCAGGGCGGCGGCTACTTGGGGATGTTCCGCAACGGGATGGGCGACTCGGCCCCTGTGTACACGCTCGGCTGGGTCGACGACCAGAAGAACCTCGACGAGTACTGGATCCTGCGCCGCTACAGCGATGGCACCGTCTCACTGTCCCCGTCGGGCAATCCTGCTCTGGTCCTGGACCGCAGGGCGGAGAACAACCGGGGCCAGCTGTGGAACGCGGGCGGAGGCCAGGACGCCATCAGGGCCGGTGGGCTGCCCGCCAACCAGAAGTGGCGGCTCAAGGACCTCGGCGACGGCTGGGTGTCGATCCTCAGTGCCATCGACGGACAGTGCCTGACCGACATGTACATGAAGCAGAACGGCGGCGACGTCCAGCAAACCCTCGTCTACGCCTGCCAGGACCGCTACCTCTTGGGCCAGAAACAGAAGCTGGGCTGAGCGAGTTCACGTCATCCGCTTGCCCCCGTTCGTCCCTGTTCAGACCGGCCGCCGTAGATGGTGGGAGGAACAGCGGGTGCGGTCCGGACGGCGTGGAACTGCAGGCCAGCCTGGTCGATGTCCGCCAGGGGCGTGGGAAATGGCAGCCGTACGTCTGGTGCGTGGCGGGGAGTTCGAGGCGCAGGGTGATGCCGCAGCGGTCCATGCCCAGAGGCACGGGGTGTACGACACCACCTGGCCTCTCTCGCTGGTCGGCGGCAACTGTTGCCGGTAAGGGATTTCCTGTGGGCATCCATCAAGATCTGCTGTGATCTCCCTGTTGTCGGTACCCCTGTGCCGCGTAGTGCCCGGCGCCAGCCAGCATTGCGTGGACTGTTGCGCCTTGCAGGAGCGAAACCCAGTCGTGCTCTTGCCCTGAAATGGGTCGGTGCATACCCCTGTGGGCGCCCCCGGACACCGCAGGCCTCCAGCAGGCGGGCCAGTCACCGGCAGGGGTGGCGGGATGGACGGCGGACGGCCTGGAGTCTTTTGGCGGCAAAGCCGGCGGGTGCGGCCGGGGCGGCATGTCAGCGCCTGGTGCCGCAGGATGGGCAGAAGGTCGAGTTGTCCGGCACCACGGCCTGGCAGGAGGCGCAGTGCGCTTGCAGGGCGAGGCGGTGCCCACAGGTTGCGCAGAACGGCGCGCCGCGTGTTTCGGCCTGGCATTGCGGGCACACCAGCTGCCGTGCGGCCGTGGGGTCGTAGTCCTCGCCCTGTACTTGCCCTTGGGCGTACGCCTGCTGCGAAGCCATGTCGTTGATGCCCCGCCTGCGGGCAGCCTCGGCCTCCGCTGCTGTGTCGGGAGCGCAGTTCAAGCACAGGCCGTGCTCTGGGTTCCAGCAGCGGTCGCACACGTAACTGCTGCACCGTCCGCAGCGGTTGAAGTGTCCGCGCGCCGTGTCGACCGCCCGCTGGAAGGCGGCGTCGCGGGTGCCGCCCCAGCTGGCGCCAGCGAGCCCGTCGGCGGCGCTCGACATGCCGCTGCCGACCCGCCCGCCGATCACGCTCCATGCCGCGGTCACCCCCCTGGACAGCCAGCTCGCCATGCGGCCCGCGGTGAAGTTCTCGAACGGTGATCGCCAGGTGTCAAAACAGCGTGAGCAGTGGAACTCGAACTGGAAGCCGGCTCCGGTGCCGTGCTGATCGCACAGGTCCCGGTAGTTGTTGGAGAAGTAGATTTCGGAACTCATGGTGCTCGCCCCCGAGTGGTCGTGACCGGACCCGTGTGAGACGCGAGGGGGGTGGCTCCGGTTTCACCGGAACCGCCCGCCCTCGGGGGTCTGACAGCGGACGTCCAAATGGTGGCAGAACAGGGCGAGTTCGGCCACGCAATGTACCGGTTCCACGCAAGGTCCACACCACCTGGTCAGTGCCCCGGAGGACCCCCGGCCCCCCTCCTCTTCACGGCCGGACCGGCTCGTGTGGGAGGCCAGGGCGTGGAGGCGGAGCCGGAAAGCCGGCAAGGAGTGCAGCGAGCCCGCCCAGGCCGAACTACACGAGGCCAAGTCCCAAGCGAGGCCAGGGTTTACGGCCGTGTAAGGGTCGGCCGGAGCCTGGAGGGCTGCGGCCGGGGTGGTTCTGCTGCGGTGGTGCCGGTTATGCCAGGATTTGAACCCAGGGGTTCATGAGCTGGTAGGGCGTGCCTGCGGGAATTTTGAGGCCTGGCATCTTCCCGGTGATGATTCCTGCGGCCTGGGCCGCGTCTTGAGTGCCGGACGGAATGAAGTGCGAGCGTCCGTTTGCCTGGGCAAGGCCCCAGTACTGATAGTGCGTCAAAGTCAGGTAAACGCGCTTCTGGATGTAGTCGAGTACGACCTTGGTGTTGTGCTCGAAGTTGGATCCGGTTCCGGTGTATTCGGCAAACCCACGGGGGAAATCTGCGGCAGTTTGGATCGCGGATCCTGTGCCTGATTGAGAGTGGTCGTTGTAGTGGTTGTGGAGGGTGCGGCTTTCTTCCGGGACCTGGTCGCCGAATTGGGTGGCTCCTGTGCGGTGGTCGGCACCGTGGGAGGGGAGTCGGCCTGTGTCGTCCTGGTGCCAGCTCCGGAGTGTGCCGGGCTCATTGGGAGTGGCATCCTGTCTGGCCAGCTGATTTGGTGTCCGCTCGTCGATCAGGGCGCCGCTTTCGAGCTGGAATCGGACATCGAAGATCAAGTTTATGAGGGGCCTGGGCAGGAGTCGCTTGGCCTGGTCCCAGGTGAGCTGCTTGAGCGGCTCATTCCCTACACGGCCGACCGTCTCCGTGGCGTCCTGGGCGTGCTGCCCGAGCCCTTGCCCGAACTGGTCCCACATCGCTTCGTCGTTCGCCCACGGATCTCTGACGCCGAGAGACTGATGCTTATACCCCCCCTGCGGGTCTACGTGGTACCGGGTGTTTTTGTTGGCGCGGTATTCTGCGGGGACGTCCCGTTCCATCACGTTGTTGACTTCCGCGATCAGGAGGTCGAGCTCGGCGACACCATTTCCTTGAGAGCTGATTACCGCCTCGAATCTCGCCTTCAGGGAAGCATCGCCATCTTTCGAGTACTGGGCTGCCATTCGATAATCGTCGAAGACAGCTACCTTGAGGTACTCCATGACTTGCGGACGAGTGAGAGCGTCCTTGTTTTCGAGGCCTTTGGCTTGCGCGTAGCCGTCAGCGGTGACCTTGATCGTGCGTTGCACCGCCGCCGCGTCGGGCACCGGCCCACTCGACGCCTGACAGCCGGTTCCCGCACTCGGCGTTGACGCGGCCGACCGCTGAACCCCGGCCGTCGACATCACCCGGGTCGCGTTGGCTTCGGCTTCACGCTCGAACCGGTCGGACGGGTCCGAGACCTTGAGCCCGGCTCCGTTGTCGGTTCCGGCGACGGGGCCTTGGCGCTGCTGGATCACGTGGGTCAGTTCATGGGCGAGGGTGTGCTTGTCACCGCCTCCATCACCGATCACCACGTGACTGCCAGAGGTGTAGGCATGTGCCCCGACCTCGGCCGCGGATGCCTTGGCCGCGCTGTCCGTGTGGATGCGGACAGCGGAGAAGTCCGCCCCGAGACGGCTTTCCATGTCGGTGCGGGTGGCGTCGTCCAAGGGGCGGCCGCCCGATCGGAGAACGTCATGCACGGCGGACCGCTGCACCTGGGGCTGCTCGGTCTGTTGACGTCCACAGCCGGCACCGTGTTGGTGCTGGCCCTGGGCCCACTCGTGGCCGGTCTGGCGCAGCATCTGCACGACGGCCGCGTTACCGGCACTCGCCTGAAGCGCTGTGAGGCCCAAGGGCAAGCCGCCTCCCGGAGTCTGGGTCTTGGCGGGCGAGCGGAGACGCTGCTTGCTGTCAGAGGTCGGGGCTTGTTCGTTGGCGTGCATCGGGTCCTTTCGAGGCTGCGGACGCGCAGCCAGACGTGGCCCTCTGATCCTTTCAGAGGGTGGCAACGCGTAGTTAATGCAGGCACAGCCGTGTGTCAGCGGAGGCCGGGAAGCTGTGAATGTGCGGGGTGGTGGCAGTGGTTGGTCATCAGTGGGATGGGTCTTTTCCGGGGTGTGTGTTTCTGCAGGGCAGGTGTGTGTGCGGGTGATCGGGTCGACTGCTATGTGGTGATTGGTTGACTGTCATGAAGCGCTTGGCACAAGAGCCGTTTCCTGTCATGGAGTTGCGCGTTCCTGTGCGTGCGTTCGGGTCTGGTGCAGGGTTGGGTGACGGGTTGACCTGACCCACCATTTGGGTTCCAGGCTCGGTGGCTAACCGGCAGCCGGGATGGTGTCGTTCTCGGAGCGTACTTCGTACTCGA
>NZ_LGDD01000342.1 GCF_001279695.1 Streptomyces sp. WM6378 | reverse complement strand
CGCCGGCATGGCGGCGCGGGGGCGGGTCGGGGTGGGCACAGACATGGTGGACGGCTCCAGGACGTGGCGCGGCGGGGGCGGTTGGGCCTCAGGGGGCCCGAGTGGTTCGGGCGGGGCGGTTCGAATGGCTCGGGCCGGGTCGGGGCCGTTCAGGCCGTAGTGACGACCTGGTCGTAGGCGAGCCGGGGCGAGCGCGGGTACCAGGCGTCCGGTCCCGGGCGGCCGATGTTCACGACCATCAACGGGGTGTGGTCGTCGTCGAGGAACTCCTTCTGCACGCCGGGGAAGTCGAACCCGGTCATCGGCCCGGCGGCAAGGCCCGCGGCCCGCACGCCGAGGATGAAGTACGCCGCCTGGAGCGTCGCGTTGAGCAGCGCGGACTCCTCCCGGACCGTGCGGTCGGCGAAGAAGAGGTCCTTGGCCTGCGGGAAGTGCGGGAGCAGCGCCGGGAGTTCGTCGTGGAACTCGCTGTCGGCGGCGAGGATCGCGACCAGCGGGGCGGCCTCGGTCTTCGGCCGGTTGCCCTCGGCCATGAGGTCCACGAGCCGCCCGCGGGCTTCGGCGGACCGGACCAGGACCACCCGCAGCGGCGACTGGTTGTACGCGGTGGGGGCGTACTTGACCAGGTCGTACACCGCCTGGACCTGCTCTTCGGTCACCGGCTCGGGGGTGAACGTGTTGGCGGTGCGCGCCTCGCGGAAGAGGAGGTCCTGAGCGGCGGGGTGGAGGGTCAGCTCGTGGGTCGGCCCGGACATCGGGTGCTCCTGTCGTTCAGACTCAGCAATCTCGGTAGTGAGATAAAAGCATCTGACACTCTCGGAATCAAGTATCTCGAAACTAAGAGAACCAGCACTGATATGGTTTTGCCCGAAAGAGTCGGAATCGAGAGGAGTGGCGGCCATGAGCGACGTCGTGGACAAGATCGTCGACCAGTGGAGCAAGGAGCGCCCCGAGGTCGTGGACGACCTCTGGTCGGTGCAGTTCGTCGGGCGCGTACAGCGGCTGGCCCTGGCGATCGACAAGTCGATCAAGGCGACGGCGGCCGAACACGGCCTGGATGTGGGCGAGTTCGACGTCCTCACCACGCTGAAGCGCTCCGGGCCGCCCTACGCCCTCACCGCCGGAACCTTCCTCAAGGCGTCGATGGTGTCCTCCGGCACGATCACCAACCGGGTCGACAAGATGGAGGCCAAGGGCCTGGTGGAGCGGGTGCGCGACGGGGAGGACCGGCGCACCGTCAAGATCCGCCTCACCGAGCGCGGGCACGAGGTCACCCGGGCCGCCTTCGACGACCACCTGTCGAGCCACGCACGCCTCCTCGCCGACGTGGACCGCGAGCTGGTCGAGAAGGCCGCCGACAGCCTGCGTCAGGTATTGGAGGCCCTCGGCGACACCAGTATCAAGTAACGGAGTCCCGCCAAGGCGGGGACAGGGACGATCAGGAACGGTAAGGTTCAGCCAGCCACTTCACCTATTACCAAACCCAGGGGGCAGCAATGACGTCGACGGCGGCGACAGCACCGGATCGAGCCACCATCGGCACGCTGGTACGGGCCTGGATCGACGGCTGGATCGTTTCGCGCGGGACCTCCGACCCGATCGACCGCCCCTGGGGCTGGACGATCGACGCCGGGCAGGCCAACCACGTGTCGCGCCATGTGCTGCCCGCGCCCGCCGAGGCGGACGTCCGCACGCTGGCGGCTGCCACGAGCGCACCCGGCACGTGGCTGAAGCTGTTCGCCGAGGACGACACCGTGCGGCCGTGGCTGACCGAGGGCTGGCAATTCGACCAGCCCGGCTACCTGATGACGATCCCGCTGACCGCCGAACGCCCCGAAGTCCCGGTCGGCTACACCCTCACGACCTGGACCCGGGGCGGCGTGACCCGAGTCCTGGTCCGTACTACGGAGGGCCACTTCGCGGCCCGCGGCCAGATCGCTCCGACGGGCCGGACAGCGGTGGCCGACCAGATAGAAACCGCCCCCACGCACCAGCGCCGGGGCCTGGGCAGCCTGGTGATGCGCACCCTGCAGAACACGGCATACGAGTCGGGCGCGACCGGGGGAATCCTGGTCGGCACCCCGGAGGGCCAAGCCCTGTACTCGGCCCTGGGCTGGGAGACGCGCTCGCCGATGGCGAGTCTGTATTTCAGGCCGACGGAGGAGCCGGCGGAGGGATAGCCGGAGGAGTGAGGGCGCGACCGCCCCTCAGCTCGCCGCCGCCGCGTTC
Organism: Streptomyces sp. WM6378; assembly: GCF_001279695.1. Lineage (GTDB taxonomy): Bacteria > Actinomycetota > Actinomycetes > Streptomycetales > Streptomycetaceae > Streptomyces. Next base: position 30,006 of record NZ_LGDD01000342.1, on the reverse strand, counting down.
CGTACCCGCCGCACGCCCGGCCAGCACGCCACCCCCACCAGGAGGGCCACCGGGTGGCCCCAGGCCGCCAGGGGTTCTGTCATGTCCAGCAGGTCCTCCACCAGGAGGGCGCCCACCACGGTCAGGGTCGTCCAGCGGAGCAGGGGGGTCAGCAGGCCCGTCAGGGCGCCCACCGTCGCCATCAGGCCGAAGCTGATGCCGTAGTCCAGGCGGTGCAGCGAGCTTTCGGGGAGGTGGCCGGCCAGCACCGAGAGGGCGACCGGAATCTCGGTGACCAGGGTCGCCACCACGTGGCCGAGGAGGAACACGCCCGCCGTGCGCCAGCCGCCGATCCGGCGTTCCAGCGCGGCCAGCACGAAGATGAAGACCACGGCATACGGCGAGGCGATGCCTCCCGCTATCCACAGCGCGCTCGCGAAGATCGTCAGGACCGGTGCCGTCGACAGGTGGGCCACATCCGTGCTGGACGCCTGGAGCAGGGTGTCCACCGTGTCCGGATCGCCGTAGTCGGTGTACAGCGAGGTCACCAGGAGCAGCACCGCGTAGCCGAAGGCGAACGGTGTCGTGGTCGGGGAGGGGAGCAGCCGGCCGGCCCGGGCGAGCCGGCCCCGTGCGCCCGAGGCGCCGGGGGTCGGAGCGTTCGCGGGCTCCGGATTCGGGCGCTGGGCCGGTATCGCGTCGAGCCGGGCGGGCATCGAGTCGAGCGGGGCCGCCGGCAAGGGGCCTTCCGCCGTGGCGGGACGGCGGGTTTCGAGCGGGTGCACCGGGTGAGGCCCCTCCCCCGGGACGCGGTGCTTGCGCGTCCCGAATCAAGCCACGCCCGTGATCTTCGGCCGTGTTCCGTGGTTCGTGTGCTGAGCGCTGAGTGCTGCGTCTTGTAACTCTGCGGCCCGCGTTCCTTACTCGCTACGTCTTCCAACGGCTCACCTTCGGTGAACGACTCCTGCCCCGTCTATGGCGTGCGCCACACCGGACAACCTTTGACGCTTCCTGAGCGTCGGGGGCGACTCGCGTGCGCCGCGCCGCCGGACCCGGCATCCTCTGCGGCATGGACGACGGCATGGACGACATCACCACCCTCGACCGGCGCCAGGGGCCCCACGGGGAAGTCGTGCTGCGTCGGCGCGGGCCCCATTTCGAGATCATCGCCAACGGGTGCTTCCTCATGGACACGTCGGACGGCCGCTCGGAACGCCTTCTCGTCGATGCGGCGTACGACACACTTTTGCCAGCCTCCACCGGCCCCTCCGTTCTCATCGGCGGACTCGGCGTCGGCTTCTCGCTCGCACATGCGGCGCAGGACCCCCGCTGGGGCCAAATCGCCGTGGTGGAGAGGGAACAAGCCATCATCGACTGGCACCGGGCAGGTCCACTTGGCGCCATTTCCGGCCCGGCCCTGTCCGATTCGCGTACCCGGATCATCCCCGCCGATCTGGTCGATTACGTACGTACGGCACAGGACACCTTCGACGCGCTCTGCCTCGACATCGACAACGGGCCCGACTGGACCGTCACCGAGGGCAACGGCGGACTGTACTCACCGGACGGACTCGCCCACTGCGCACGGCGGTTGAGCCCCGGCGGGGTGCTCGCCGTGTGGTCCGCGCAGCCGTCCGCCGCCTTTGAACAGGCTCTCCGGAATGCCGGATTCACTGGGGTACATACCAAAGAGATCCGAGTTGCCCGGGGCGTCCCTGACGTGGTCCATCTCGGCGTTCGCCCTGCGTAGCCGAGACACGGAAAGTGCCTCTAGTCTCTGACCGACACAGGGGATCACCCCACGGATCCCCGGGCGAGCACAGTCAGGGCGGGGCAACCGATGGAGCAGACACACACCGGCCACAACGGCGTCGCGGCGACCCCCGGCGCCCAGCGCAGGGTGCTGGTCGTCGAGGACGACACGACGATCGTCGACGCCATCGCGGCCCGTCTGCGGGCCGAGGGCTTCCAGGTGCAAACGGCCGTCGACGGCCCCGCCGCCGTCGACACGGCCGAGGCCTGGCAGCCGGACCTGATGGTCCTCGACATCATGCTGCCGGGCTTCGACGGCCTGGAGGTCTGCCGCCGGGTCCAGGCCAGGCGGCCCGTGCCGGTCCTCATGCTGACGGCGCGCGACGACGAGACGGACATGCTCGTCGGGCTCGGCGTCGGCGCGGACGACTACATGACCAAGCCGTTCTCGATGCGCGAGCTCGCGGCCCGCGTACACGTCCTGCTGCGCCGGGTGGAGCGGGCCGCGCTGGCCGCCACCACGCCGCGCACGGGCATACTGCGCCTCGGCGAGCTGGAGATCGACCACGCGCAGCGCCGGGTACGGGTGCGCGGCGAGGACGTCCACCTGACGCCGACCGAGTTCGACCTGCTGAGCTGCCTGGCGAACACGCCGCGCGCCGTGCTGTCCCGCGAGCAGCTGCTCGCCGAGGTGTGGGACTGGGCCGACGCGTCCGGCACCCGCACCGTCGACAGCCACATCAAGGCGCTGCGCCGGAAGATCGGGGCCGAGCGCATCCGTACGGTCCATGGCGTCGGCTACGCGCTGGAGACCCCCGCGCCATGAGCCGGGCCGGAGACCGGGCCCGGCAGCTGCGCGGCAGCGGCGAGCGGCCCGGCTGGGACGAGCCGGCCAGGCGCGGCGGGTGGGCCAGGACCAGGCGCGTACTGCGCGGCCAGGTCGTGGCGGGGCTGCGGTCGGTCTCCATATCGATCAAGACCAAGCTCGGCACGCTGGTCGTGGTCTCCGTCTTCATCACGACCGGGCTGCTCATGGTGGCCCTGCAGACCCGCACCGAGCTCCGCTTCATCACGGTCTTCTCGGTGATAGCGACCCTGCTGATCACCCAGTTCGTCGCCCACGGGCTCACCGCCCCGCTGGACGAGATGAACACCGTCGCCCGCGCCATCTCGCACGGGGACTACACGCGTCGGGTGCGCGGCGCCGACCGCCGCGACGAGCTCGGCGACCTCGCGGGCACCATCAACCGCATGGCCGACGATCTGGAGGCCGTGGACCGGCACCGCAAGGAACTCGTGGCGAATGTCTCGCACGAGCTCCGCACGCCGATCGCGGCGCTGCGCGCGGTCCTGGAGAACGTCGTGGACGGCGTCTCCGCGGCCGACCCGGAGACGATGCGCACGGCCCTCAAGCAGACCGAGCGCCTGGGCCGCCTGGTCGAGACCCTGCTCGACCTGTCCCGCCTGGACAACGGCGTGGTGACGCTGCGGGCCCACCGCTTCGAGGTGTGGCCCTACCTGTCGGGCGTCCTCAAGGAAGCCAACCTGGCGGCCGCCCAGCGCAGGCTGTCCTCGGGCTCCGGCAACCACCAGCGCGCCGACGTCCACCTCCACCTGGACGTCTCGCCGCCCGAGCTGACCGCGCACGCGGACGCCGAGCGGCTGCACCAGGTCGTGGCGAATCTCATCGACAACGCGGTCAAGCACTCCCCGCCGCACGGCCGCGTGACCGTACGGGCCCGGCGCGGCCCGCAGCCCGAGTCGCTCGATCTTGAGGTCCTGGACGAGGGACCGGGCATCCCGCAGTCCGAGTGGCACCGGGTCTTCGAGCGGTTCAACCGCGGTACCGCGCCCTCCCCGCACGGCCCGGGCAGCGACGGCGGCACCGGACTCGGCCTCGCGATCGCGCGCTGGGCGGTGGATCTTCACGGTGGCCGGATCGGCGTGGCCGAATCCGCACGCGGCTGCCGGATCCAGGTCACCCTCCCGGGCGCCCCGCGCCAGCAAAGTTGACGTAAAGTTCGAACCGGAAGCAGCCGTTCTGCGTGGTCTTCGGCAGAAGCGGTCGTTCAGGGGTGCGGGCCAGGGGGCCGTAGCCGCACTGTCGCGTACCCGAAGCGGCTCGCACAGCAGCGGAACCTCGCTTGTTTCCCGCCATTTCAGGGCCCGAAACCCGGGTTCCGGTGTGACTTACACGACTGTGGCATGCCCGGCCTGCACGTCCAGGCCAGGGAGGCGTAGCCTTTATTTCCGCTGTCCATCACCTTGTGAAGCGGAAGAGGGCGGTTACCGCCGTGTCGTCTCAGTCCCCCAGTAATTCGAGCGTCTCGACCGACCAAGACGGGCAGGGCAAGAACCCTGCGGCCGGCTTTGGTGCCAATGAGTGGCTTGTCGACGAGATCTATCAGCAGTACCTCCAGGACCCCAATTCGGTCGACCGTGCCTGGTGGGACTTCTTCGCCGACTACAAGCCGGGTGCCACCGGCACGGCGGACAAGCCTTCCGGTGCAAGCACCGGCTCCACCGGGGCGGCTGGCGCCGCGCTCGTCCCTGGTGCTCCCACCGCAGCCGCGGGGGCTGCGGCAGCCGCGCCTGCCGCAGCCGCTCCGGCCGCACCCGCGGCTCCGGCCCAGGCCCCCGCGGCACCGGCCACCCCGGCACCGGCCAAGGCCGTCCCAGCGGCCGCCGCCCCGGCACCGGCGAAGCCCGCGGCCGCCGCCGCGCCCGCCAAGCCCGCGGCCAAGGCGGCCGAGGCCACCGAGGCCCCGGCCGGTCCCGAGTACGTGACGCTGCGCGGCCCCGCCGCCGCGGTCGCCAAGAACATGAACGCCTCCATCGAGGTCCCCACGGCCACGTCCGTGCGCGCGGTCCCGGTGAAGCTGCTGTTCGACAACCGCATCGTCATCAACAACCACCTCAAGCGCGCCCGGGGCGGGAAGATCTCCTTCACGCACCTCATCGGGTACGCGATGGTGCAGGCCATCAAGGCCATGCCGTCGATGAACCACTCCTTCGTCGAGAAGGACGGCAAGCCGACCCTGGTCAAGCCGGAGCACATCAACTTCGGCCTGGCCATCGACCTGGTGAAGCCCAACGGCGACCGCCAGCTCGTCGTCGCCGGCATCAAGAAGGCCGAGACGCTCGACTTCTTCGAGTTCTGGCAGGCGTACGAGGACATCGTCCGCCGGGCCCGGAACAACAAGCTGACGATGGACGACTTCACGGGCGTCACCGTCTCGCTGACCAACCCCGGCGGCCTGGGCACCGTGCACTCCGTGCCGCGTCTGATGCCCGGTCAGTCGGTCATCATGGGCGTCGGCTCGATGGACTACCCGGCCGAGTTCCAGGGCACCTCTCAGGACACCCTGAACAAGCTGGGCATCTCGAAGGTGATGACCCTCACCTCGACGTACGACCACCGGGTCATCCAGGGCGCCGCGTCCGGTGAGTTCCTGCGCATCGTCGCCAACCTGCTGCTCGGCGACAGCGAGTTCTACGACGACATCTTCGAGGCGCTGCGCATCCCCTACGAGCCGGTCCGCTGGCTCAAGGACATCGACGCCTCGCACGACGACGACGTCACGAAGGCCGCCCGCGTCTTCGAGCTGATCCACTCCTACCGGGTCCGCGGCCACGTCATGGCCGACACCGACCCGCTGGAGTACCGCCAGCGCAAGCACCCCGACCTGGACATCACCGAGCACGGCCTCACCCTGTGGGACCTGGAGCGGGAGTTCGCGGTCGGCGGCTTCGCCGGCAAGTCCCTGATGAAGCTGCGCGACGTCCTCGGCGTCCTGCGCGACTCGTACTGCCGCACCACCGGCATCGAGTTCATGCACATCCAGGACCCCAAGCAGCGCAAGTGGATCCAGGACCGCGTCGAGCGCTCGCACTCCAAGCCGGAGCGCGAGGAGCAGCTGCGCATCCTGCGCCGCCTGAACGCGGCCGAGGCGTTCGAGACGTTCCTGCAGACCAAGTACGTCGGCCAGAAGCGCTTCTCGCTCGAAGGCGGCGAGTCGGTCATCCCGCTGCTCGACGCCGTCATCGACAGCGCCGCCGAGTCGCGCCTGGACGAGGTCGTCATCGGCATGGCCCACCGCGGCCGCCTGAACGTGCTCGCCAACATCGTCGGCAAGTCGTACGCGCAGATCTTCCGCGAGTTCGAGGGCAACCTCGACCCGAAGTCGATGCACGGCTCCGGCGACGTGAAGTACCACCTGGGCGCCTCGGGCACCTTCACCGGTCTGGACGGCGAGCAGATCAAGGTCTCGCTCGTCGCGAACCCCTCGCACCTGGAGGCGGTCGACCCGGTCCTGGAGGGTGTCGCCCGCGCCAAGCAGGACGTCATCAACAAGGGCGGCACGGACTTCACGGTCCTGCCGGTCGCCCTGCACGGTGACGCGGCCTTCGCCGGCCAGGGTGTCGTCGCCGAGACCCTGAACATGTCGCAGCTGCGCGGCTACCGCACCGGCGGCACGGTCCACATCGTCATCAACAACCAGGTCGGCTTCACCGCCGCCCCGGAGTCGTCGCGCTCGTCCATGTACGCCACTGACGTGGCCCGCATGATCGAGGCGCCGATCATCCACGTGAACGGCGACGACCCGGAGGCCGTGGTCCGCGTCGCGCGGCTCGCCTTCGAGTTCCGCCAGACGTTCAACAAGGACGTCGTGATCGACCTCATCTGCTACCGCCGCCGCGGTCACAACGAGGGCGACAACCCGCAGTTCACCAACCCGCAGATGTACAACCTGATCGACAAGAAGCGCTCGGTGCGCAAGCTCTACACCGAGTCGCTCATCGGTCGCGGCGACATCACCCTGGAAGAGGCCGAGCAGGCCCTGCAGGACTTCCAGGGCCAGCTGGAGAAGGTCTTCGCGGAGGTCCGCGAGGCCACCACCTCGGCGTCCGGCGAGGTCCACTCGACCGACCCGCAGGCCCAGTTCCCGGTCGCGGTCACCACGGCGGTCTCCCAGGAGATCGTCAAGCGCATCGCCGAGTCGCAGGTGAACATCCCGGAGCGGATCACCGTCCACCCGCGTCTGATGCCGCAGATGCAGCGCCGCGCCGCCTCGGTCGAGGACGGCACGATCGACTGGGGCATGGGCGAGACCCTGGCCATCGGCTCGCTCCTCATGGAGGGCGTCCCGGTCCGTCTTTCCGGCCAGGACACCCGCCGCGGCACCTTCGGCCAGCGCCACGCGGTCCTGGTCGACCAGGTCACGGGCGAGGACTACACGCCGCTGATGTACCTCTCCGAGGACCAGGCGCGCTACAACGTCTACGACTCGCTGCTCTCCGAGTACGCGGCGATGGGCTTCGAGTACGGCTACTCGCTGGCCCGTCCCGAGTCCCTGGTGATGTGGGAGGCGCAGTTCGGCGACTTCGTCAACGGCGCCCAGACGGTCGTGGACGAGTTCATCTCCTCGGCCGAGCAGAAGTGGGGCCAGACCTCCGGCGTCACGCTGCTGCTGCCGCACGGCTACGAGGGCCAGGGCCCGGACCACTCGTCCGCCCGCCCGGAGCGCTTCCTCCAGATGTGCGCGCAGAACAACATGACGGTCGCGATGCCGACGCTGCCGTCGAACTACTTCCACCTGCTGCGCTGGCAGGTCCACAACCCGCACCACAAGCCGCTGATCGTCTTCACCCCGAAGTCGATGCTGCGTCTGAAGGCGGCGGCGTCGAAGGCCGAGGAGTTCACCAACGGCGGCTTCCGCCCGGTGATCGGCGACGAGCACGTGGACGCTAGCGCGGTCCGCAAGGTCGTCTTCTGCGCGGGCAAGGTCTACTACGACCTGGCCGCCGAGCGCGAGAAGCGCGGCGCCACGGACACGGCGATCATCCGCATCGAGCGCCTGTACCCGCTCCCGGGTGCCGAGCTCCAGGCGGAGATCGCCAAGTTCCCGAACGCCGAGAAGTACCTGTGGGCCCAGGAGGAGCCGGCGAACCAGGGTGCCTGGCCGTTCATCGCGCTCAACCTGATCGACCACCTGGACCTGGCCGTCGGCGCGGACGTGCCGCACGGCGAGCGCCTGCGCCGCATCTCGCGGCCGCACGGCTCGTCCCCGGCGGTGGGCTCGAAGAAGCGCCACGAGCAGGAGCAGGAGCAGCTGGTGAACGAGGTCTTCGAGGCCTAGGCCTTCGAGGGGGCCGGGGCTTTCGAGGCCCGGCCCGCACCTCCTGTCGTACGCATGCGAAGGGCCCGGCATCCCGCGTTGGTGGGGATGCCGGGCCCTTCGGCGCAACCGCTCTCAGCGCTCTGCTTCGTCCTCGTGGTCGGCGCCCCCGGGCGGGGGCACGCGTATGACCACGCTGCCGCTGGCCAGGTCTATCGGACCGCGCCCGGGGTCGGAGTCGCCGACCTCGTCGAGCGTGATCTCCAGCCGCCGGCGCTCCTCTTCCGTGTGCCGTCGCCCGGGCGCGAACAGCTCGTCGAGCCCACCGAACATCCGAAGCCACCTCCGTCAGCCGTCCCGTACTCACACAACGCTGTGCGGCGCCTGTCAGATCCCGATCATGGCTGCCGATCCGCCGGCGAGCCCCGCGGGACGCTCGGGAGCGGCGCCGGCCTTCGGCTAAGGGGCGGCTCACATGGTCGGCACGGTGAGTTCGGACGCCAACTCGGGGTGCTGGCGCCGCAGTTCGCCGACGAGCCGCTGAAGCGGGGAATCGGCGCTCACGTTGGCGACGGTGGCCCGGATCGGCAGCATGACGTCGTCCCCGGACCGCAGGGTCAGCCGCACGCCCCGCATTTCCATCTCCTTCCGCGTCCCGAAGGTCCGCACGGTCGTCCGTTCCCTGACCACGGCCGCCGCGACCACGTCCTCCACAGCCACCGTTCCGGACGGCGGCAGCCCGTTCTTCACGCCGGCCCGCGGCGTCTTCCACGAGATGGCTCGGGCATCGATCCGCACCCACACCTGGAGGGGCAGAGCGAGGAGCCGGACGATCATGATCAGCGCGGCGGCCCCGATCACCGTCTGGAGGACGACGGACGAAAGACTTATGGCGATGGCGAACAGGCCGCCACCCAGGAAAAGGGACGCTCTGACCGCTTGGCGCGTCGTGAATATCTGGACCTTCATGACCAACCCCGGAACATCAGAAGAAAGCCGCCCGCGAGAATACGGACGGCGCAGCGGCTGGACCCCTGCTAGACGGCGGTGCTCAGCCCCTGCGCGAACTCCGGCCGCCGGCGGCGCAGTTCATCGAGGAGCTGCGAGAACGGCGACCCGGCGACGAGATGCGCGGCCAGTCCCCGGATCGGCAGCACGACGTGCGCGCCGCTCTTCAACTCCAGCCGGACCGCCCGCATTTCCACCTGGCGCCGGTTCCACAGCACCCGCGAGGTGGGGTGCTGCACTATCACGGCCGCGGATACGACAGCGGCCAGGTCCACCGCCCCGGACGGCGAAACCTCCTGCGCGAGCAGCGACTTGTGGGTCCGCCATGACAGCGAGCCACCGTCGAAGCGCACCCACGCCTTCGAGGGCAGCGACAGACAGCGCTGCACCACGAAGACCGCGGCGACCCCGAGGATCGCGTACATCACATAGGAGCCGACCGGTCCGGCTTCCTCGGCTTTCGCGGACTCGTGAGCGGCGGCCCAGCCGAGAAGTGCGACGGCCCCGGTGCTGATCAGCACCATGTGCCGCATTTTGACAAGCTGGATCTTCACCGAATCCCCCACCCTGGAACACAAAACGATCGGAAGCTACCACCAACGTCCCGATGATCGGCTCATGGGGATTCAAAGCGGTCGCAAAGGGCGGGAGCAGGAGTGACCCCCGACGGCCGCCGGATACGCTGAAGGGCGAACATCCGGTACGTCCCAGGAGCATGTTGTGTACTTCACCGACCGCGGCATCGAGGAGCTGGAGAAGCGGCGCGGCGAGGAGGAGGTCACCTTCGAGTGGCTCGCCGAGCAGTTGCGTACCTTCGTCGACCTGAACCCGGACTTCGAGGTTCCGGTCGAGCGGCTCGCCACGTGGCTGGCGCGGCTGGACGACGAGGACGAGGAAGAGTGAGCCGTCGAGGACGAGCGGGCGGCCGAGGCCGGGTGCGCTGAGAACGGCGGCCGGAGTGCGGCGCGGGACGCGTAATACGCGTCAGTCGCCGGGCCGGGCGCGCATCCGGTCGTACGCGAGGCTCAGTACCCCGTGGGCGACCAGGATCGCGCCCGCCGTCGTCCAGCCGCCGCTGCGGCGCCGCAGGCCCCAGGCCGCGAGCGGGAGGCCAGCGGCGAGTTGGGCGGCGCCCAGGAGGCGGGCCTTGGGGCCGCGGACCCAGGGGCCGAGCGGGCTGTCCTCGACCGCGTCGAGTTCGGCGCGTACCGCGTCCCGCCAGCCGGACCACTCGATCGTCTCGGCGCCCTGCGCGGCGGCCACCGAACGCAGCCGGTCGGTCGGCTCGCCCGGGGTGAGTCCGGCGGGCAGGGCGACGCCCGTGCGGGCCAGGATCGCGATCAGGCCGAGGAGCCGGGCCCGGGCGTCGGCTGCCGAATCGGGCCGGGTCAGAGCGTCGAGCGCCTCCACGTCGAATACGGGGTCGAGGCCCAGCCGGGCCGCGAACGTCCGCATCGCCTCGCCCTCGCCGGCCGGGGTGCCGTCGGCGAGCCAGACGTAGCCGACCGTGCGACGGAAGCCCGAGGCCAGGGTGTAGCCCGCCCGGGAGTCGTCCCACCACAGCGCGATCGCGGGCCAGCCCGCCCCGACCGTGAGCGCCCCCGCCCAGCCCGCGAGCACCTGGTCGACGGGATCGGCGCCGGTCAGCCAGGGTTTGGCCGCGGGGACCAGCACGCTCCAGCCGTCGCCCGCGGGAGCAAGGAGCATGTGCTCGCGCAGCAGATGGGCGACCGGGCGGACCGCCGGGGGTTCGGCGCGACAGAGGAGCAGCGCTCCGGGGGCGGCGGGAGGGGCGACGGACATGATCCATACGCTAGGGCATGTATCACCCGATTTCGCCCTATTGATATGCACATGAGCCTGTATCGGATCGCTCGGACCGCCCCTTGACTTTCCCCAACCGCGATATATCGTGTCTAGCGAGAGACGCGATATGTTGCGTCTTGTAGTACGTACGCCTCGCGGTACGCACTCCTCACAGCAGCCTCGCGCAGCATCACGCGCACCACGCACTCGCGGTACCCACCCGCGGAACGCACTCGTATCGCCCAGGAGGTCAGCACATGTCCGAGTCCACGTGGACCGTCCCAGACTCGCGGAAGCTCACCTTCGACGAGGTCGACGAGCCGGTGACGAAGCTGCACGTGCGCATCGTCAACGGAACGGTGAACGTCGTGGGCACCGAGGAAAGTTCCGCCCGCCTTGAGATCTCGTCGGTCGAAGGGCCACCGCTGATCGTGACGCGGAGCGGGTCCACGCTCACCGTCGCCTACGAGGACCTGCCCTGGCGCGGCTTCCTCAAGTGGCTCGACCCCAAGGGCTGGAACCGCAGCGCGGTGGTCTCGCTCGTGGTGCCGGCCGACGCGGACGTCGAGGTCGGCACGGTCGGCGCGGGCGCCGTGGTCTCCGGGATACGGGGGCGCACGGAGGTGCGCGGCGTCAGCGGCGACACCACGCTGGTCAAGCTCGCGGGCCCGGTCCGGGCCGAGAGCGTGACCGGCAATCTGGAGGCTCAGGCCGTCACCGGCGAGCTGCGCTTCAAGTCGGTCTCCGGCGATCTGACGGTCGTCGAAGGCGCCGGGGGCCGGGTGGCGGCGGAGTCGGTGAGCGGCGACATGGTGCTCGACCTCGACCCGGGTGCGAAGGCCACCGACATCCGGCTGACCACGGTGTCCGGCGAGGTCGCCATCCGGCTGCCGCACCCGGCCGACGCCCACGTCGAGGCCAACACCGCGAGCGGGGTCGTCTCCAGCGCGTTCGAGGACCTGCGGGTCAGCGGGCAGTGGGGCACGAAGAAGATCACCGGCACGCTGGGGGCGGGCAACGGCACGCTCAAGGCGACGACGGTCTCCGGCTCGATCGCGCTCCTGCGCAGGCCGGCGGACGAGGAACCGCCGTTCGAGGACGCGGAGCCCGGGGCCGCGGGACCTGCCGCCCCGGGGCCCGAGGACGCGTCCTTCCCCGCCGACGACCAGTCCGGCTCGGCCGGCTCGACCAAGAAGGTGCTCTGACATGCCCCCCGTCTTCGCCCACGGCCGCCTCCGCCTCTACCTCCTCAAGCTGCTCGACGAGGCGCCGCGCCACGGGTACGAGGTGATCCGGCTGCTTGAGGAGCGTTTCCAGGGGCTGTACGCGCCCAGCGCCGGCACCGTCTACCCGCGGCTCGCCAAGCTGGAGGCCGAGGGGCTCGTCACGCACACCACCGAGGGCGGCCGCAAGGTCTACTCGATCACCGACGCGGGCCGCGCGGAGTTGGCGGGCCGGGGCGGTGAACTGGCCGATCTGGAGCTGGAGATCCGCGAGTCCGTCTCCGAACTCGCCGCCGAGATCCGCGACGACGTACGCGGTGCGGCGGGCAGCCTCCGCGACGACATGCGCCGCGCGGCCCGCGAAGCACGTACGGGGCAGGCGTCGGCGGGCGGCGGCCGGGGCGCCCGGAAGGGGTTTCCCGAGGCCTCCGACTTCTTCGACAGCGCGTGGGGCGACGGCGAGGCCTGGCAGCAGGCGAAGGCGGAGTTCAAGCGCGCGAAGCAGGAGTGGAAGGAGCAGGCGCGCCGGGCGAAGGACGAGTCCCGGCGGGCCCGCGACGAGGCGCAGCAGGCCCGCCGCCAGGCGAAGGAGGCCCAGGACAACGCGCGCGAGGAGATGCAGCGGGTCGCCCGGGACGTCCAGCGCCAGGTGCAGGAGCACTTCGCACGGGGCGACTGGCCGACGGGTGTGCGCGAGGGGCTCGCGGAGATCACCAAGGAACTGGGCCGGTTCGGGCTCGGCCAGCCGCCGGCGTCGTCGCCGGAGGCGGACGTCACGGTCGAGCGGGTGGACCTCGGCAAGCCGGATGCCGAGGCCCGGCCCGGGCCGGATTCCGCGGATGAGCCGGAGTGGGCGCGGGAGGAGCCGTCCGACAACCCGGCACGCGACCTCGACCGGCTCCTCGACCGCTTCCGGGACGACATCAGGGACGCGGCCCGGGACCACGGGGTGACGCAGTCCCAACTGACCGAGGCCCGCCGCCACTTGGCCTCGGCGGCGGCCCACATCGGAGCGGCCCTGCGCCCGCATCGGCACTAGCGGGGCGGTGCGGGCGGGCGCCCCCAGACCGCCTGGGGCTCCGCCCCAGACCCCCGTTCGCGCCTAAAGGGCGCTCGTCCTCAAACGCCGGACAGGCTGAGGATGCCGGTGCCGACCAGCATTAACCAACCCTGCTAGGGGCGCGGGGAACTGCGCGACCAGCCCCCACCGGCTCGCAGTGAAGTATCGGCCCGGGGGGTCTGGGGCACAGCCCCGGAAAACGGACCTCCCCCTCCCTCCCCACCCCCGGCGGGTTTAGGGAAGGGGCGGGGAGGGGCCATCGGGGTCTGGGGCGGAGCCCCAGGGGGCCCGGGCCATCCGACCCCGCGCAACGGCCGGGCGGGTGGGCAAACCCCGCCCCCTAACCCTCCGCCCCGAACAACACCCTCTCCACACCCCCGTACGTCCCCCCGAACTCCGCGAGGACCTCCCCCGCCAACCCCGGCATCGCGGTGAGCGCCAGGAGCAGATGCTCGTCGCCGATGTATTTCTGCTTGCGGGCCAGCGCCATCCTGAGGGACTTCTCCAGCACCTTCTTGGAGCCCTTCGTGAAGGACGGCCGTCCCGAGGGCCATGCCCGGCCCGGCTCCGCGCCGGACAGCGCGCCCGGCCCGTGGGTCTCTTCCACCCGGGCCACGATCTCCTCGACGGAGATGCCCAGCCCGGCCAGCGCGTCCTCGTCCGCCTTGGACATGCCGCCCCGGCGCCGCGCGGCGGCCAGCGCCTCGGCGACTTCCGCGCGCCGGTCGGTGACGCCGAGGGAGGTGAGCACGAAGGCCGCCTTGGTGCCCTCGCGGTCGAGGAGGGCGAGCAGCAGGTGTTCCTCGGTCACCACCGGGGACCCGGCACGTGAGGCGTGCTCGACCGCGCCCGTCACCACCCCACGGGCGTTCGTCGTGAATCGCTCGAACATCAATTCCTCCCGTGCTTCTTGTGGACGGCCTGCCGGCTGACCCCCAGCTCGGCGGCGATCTCCTGCCATGACCAGCCCTGGTTGCGGGCGCTTCGTACCTGTACGGATTCGAGCTGTTCCAGGAGCCGGCGCAGCGCGGCGACGGCTCGCAGTCCGACCCTCGGGTCGCGGTCGCCGGCTCGTGCGGCGAGATCGGTGGCCTCGGTCATACCTGTCAACTTACATTGACACCCATGACCCGTCAACCCTGGTTGACATCACGTCCGCGCAGAAGCACGCCCACGCGAAAGGCCGCGGCCCCCGCGCACTCGTACACGCGGAACCGCGGCCATCAGCCCCCACCGACACTCTTACCCACACCTCACCCGACGGTGAGGACCACCTTCCCGAACAGGTCCCCCGATGCCACCTTCTCGAAGCCCTCACGCGCCCGGTCCAGCGGGAGCACCTCGTCGATGACGGGGCGTACGCCCGTCGCCGAGCAGAACGCGAGCAGGTCCTCCAGCTCGTCCTTCGTGCCCATCGTGGAGCCGACGACCTTGAGCTCCAGGAAGAAAATGCGGGTCAGTTCGGCGTGTGCGGGGCGGTCGCCGCTGGTGGCACCCGAGATGACCAGAGTTCCGCCGGGACGCAGCGACTTGACCGAGTGGGACCAGGTCGCGGCCCCCACCGTCTCGATCACCGCGTCGACCCGCTGCGGCAGCCGCGCACCGGGCTCGTACGCCTCGACCGCGCCCAGTTCCACGGCCCGCCTGCGCTTGGCCTCGTCGCGGCTGGTGGCGAAGACCCGCAGGCCGGCCGCCTTGCCGAGCACGATCGCGGCGGTGGCGACGCCGCCCCCCGCACCCTGCACCAGGACCGAATCCCCGGGCCGCACCCCGGCGTTGGTGAAGAGCATCCGGTACGCCGTCAGCCAGGCGGTCGGCATGCAGGCCGCCTCCGCGAAGCTCAGCTCCTTCGGCTTCGGCAGGACGTTCCAGGTGGGGACGGCGACCCGCTCGGCGAAGGTGCCCTGGTACTTCTCGGTGAGGATCGAGCGGCCCTCGGCGGGGCCGACGCCGTGTCCTGTCTGGCCGATCACCGAGTGCAGGACGACCTCGTTGCCGTCCTGGTCGACCCCGGCCGCGTCGCAGCCGAGGATCATCGGAAGCTTGTCCTCGGTGAGTCCGACCCCGCGCAGCGACCAGATGTCGTGGTGGTTGAGGGAGGCGGCCCGCACGTCGACGAGCGTCCAGCCGGGGCGTAGCTCGGGGGCCGGCCGCTCCCCCAACTCAAGGCCGCTGAGCGGCTGGTCACGGTCGATGCGGGCGGCGTAGGCGGCGAACATGGCCCTGACCCTAGAGCGCGCGGCCCGGCCGCCGGAACCTCCCACGGCTGTGACACCCCGCACGCCGGGAAGAGCCACGAAAGAGCCGTGCCGGGCTCCCCCGAAGGAAAGCCCGGCACGGCTTGGTACGAACAGCTCCCGGAACGTACTACCGGCGCGCCACGCCCTCGGCGCGTGCGGCCGCCGCGACCGCCGCCGTGACGGCAGGGGCGACCCGCTCGTCGAACGGGGACGGGATGACGTAGTCCGCGGCGAGCTGGTCACCCACGACGTCGGCCAGCGCGTTCGCCGCGGCGATCTTCATGCCCTCGGTGATCCGGGAGGCCCGGACCTGGAGGGCGCCCGCGAAGATGCCGGGGAAGGCGAGCACGTTGTTGATCTGGTTCGGGTAGTCCGAGCGGCCGGTGGCCACGACGGACGCGTACTTGTGCGCGATGTCGGGGTGCACCTCGGGGTTCGGGTTGGCCATCGCGAAGACGAAGGCACCCGGCGCCATGGAGGCGACCGCGGGCTCGGGGACCGTACCGCCGGAGACGCCGATGAAGACGTCGGCGCCCGCGAGCGCGGTCTCCAGGGAGCCGGTCAGGCCCGCCTTGTTGGTGAGCTCGGCGAGCTCGCGCTTGACGTCCGTCAGGTCCGTCCGGTCCGTGCTGACGATGCCCTTGCGGTCCGCGACCGCCACATCGCCGAGGCCCGCTTCGAGCAGGAACTTGGCGATGGCGACACCGGCCGCACCGGCCCCGGAGATCACCGCACGCAGGTCGCCGAGGGTGCGTCCGGTGAGCTTCGCGGCGTTGCGCAGGGCGGCCAGGGTGACCACGGCCGTGCCGTGCTGGTCGTCGTGGAAGACCGGGATGTCCAGGGCCTCCTGGAGCCGGCGCTCGATCTCGAAGCAGCGGGGGGCGGAGATGTCCTCCAGGTTCACCCCACCGAAGGACGGGGCGAGCCGGACCACGGTCTCGATGATCTCGTCCGTGTCGGTGGTCGCGAGCGCGATCGGAACCGCGTCGACGCCGCCGAACTGCTTGAAGAGGATCGCCTTGCCCTCCATCACGGGAAGGGACGCCTCCGGGCCGATGTCACCGAGCCCGAGCACTGCCGTACCGTCCGTCACGACGGCGACCACCTGAGACTTCCAGGTGTAGTCGTGGACCAGCTCCGGGTTCTCCGCGATCGCGCTGCACACCTTGGCGACGCCCGGCGTGTACGCGAGGGACAGGTCGTCCTTGTCGCGGATCGGCACGGTGGCCTGGACGGCCATCTTGCCGCCCCGGTGGAGCGCGAAGGCCGGGTCGAAGGGCTCGTCAGAACCCTCCGTGCTGCTGTCGCTGCGAGGATTGACGATCTCCGCTGCCATTGTGTTTTACCCCTTAAGTCTTCATCAGTTGAGGGTGGCCACTCCTTGTTGAGGAGGGGTGGGCGGACCCGCGTACGTTCCCCGCTGAGGGCGGTTGGCCCGCCCCGCGGGGTGGAGGTACGTACGCGCGGGCGCGCCGCACACGCGCCCTGAGCCCCGGATGAGGGGTGTAAGGATCCTTCTTACCGGACATTGACGTCCGCCGACGAGTCCATATTGGCCCAGCGCCGACGCCCGGTCACAAGCGGTCTCCGTACCGTGACACGACTCTTGGTGTGATGTCACGACAAGTCTCATACGCGGCATGGAACATGTCCACAACGCGAGATGAACCGGAGATTCTCCGGTCCCCGCGGACACTTCCCGCACATGGTCCGGCCCGGTGGGCCTTGGGGTACCGGCTTGTTGGGGTTCGGGGGGTGACCCGTTATCCGATTTTGACATCTCTGCGACCCTGATTTCCGGGGTCCGAATGGCAAGATGCGACTTCACACGCGGTTCACACCGCGGTCGCGACACCCGAGGATGCGTGCACGACCACCGCCCAGGACCTGTGCGTCGTCGTTTCGTACGCACTCCATGGCCACTCCACTCAACATCTGCCGGAGGAACCCGACCATGACCGCAAGCACCACCCGCCGTACGACCGCCGCCAAGTCCCGGATTGCCGCGGTCGGCGCGATCGCGGTCGCGGGCGCCCTGCTGGTCACCGGCTGCGGTGACCAGACGAAGAAGGGCTCGGCCCCCGACTCCTCGGGCTCCAGCTCCGCCCCGCTCTTCTCCAAGCTGCCCGCGAACATCCAGAAGGCCGGCGTCATCAAGATCGGTACGGACGCCACGTACGCGCCCATGGAGTTCAAGCAGGGCGAGACCATCGTCGGCATCGACCCCGACATCGCCGCCGCCCTCGGCAAGCAGCTCGGCGTGAAGTTCGAGTTCACCAGCGGCACCTTCGACACCCTCCTCGGCGCGCTGCCGACCGGCCGCTACGACGCGGTCATGTCCTCGGTGAGCGACACCAAGGCCCGCCAGCAGGGCCTCGACAAGGACGGCAAGAAGACCGGTACGGGCGTCGACTTCGTCGACTACTACACCGCGAGCACCGGCATCCTGGTCAAGAAGGGCAACCCGGAGGGCATCAAGTCCACCGACGACCTCTGCGGCAAGAAGATCGCCGTGCAGCGCGGCACCACCTATGAGCAGGCCGCCAAGGACCTCGCCGCCAAGTGCAAGACGGACGGCAAGGGCGAGCTGGCCTTCGAGCCCTACGCCACCGACGCCGAGGCGCAGACCCGCGTCAAGGCCGGCGGCGCGGTGGCCGACCTGAACGACTCCCCCGTCGCCGCGTACATCGCGAAGACCGCGGGCGGCGGCGCCGACTTCGAGGCGGTCGCCAACAAGTCGGACGCGGGCCCGTTCGGCATCGCGGTGGACAAGAAGAACACCCAGCTGCGCGACGCCCTCTCGGCCGCGCTGGACGCGATCATCGCGGACGGCACGTACAAGACGGCGATCGACAAGTGGGGCGGCGCGCAGGGCGCCGTCACCAAGGCAGCCATCAACGGCGGCTCCTGACCCGCGCACCACTGAAGGGCAGTCGCTGTGACTGACAAGCTCGACAAGACCCCCTCCGGTCCGGCGGACGCCGCCCCGGAGCAGGTCCCGCCGGACATCATCCGTGCCATCCCGGTGCGCCACTACGGCCGCTGGATCAGCGCCGTACTCGTCGTCGCCGTACTCGGCGCGCTCGGGTACGCGTTCGCCCAGGGCAATGTGCGCTGGGCCACCGTCACGGACAAGCTGTTCGACTCCAGCATCCTGACCGGCCTGTGGCACACCGTGCTCATCAGCGTCGTCTCCATGGCCGTGGGCCTCGCGCTCGGCGTGCTGTTCGCCGTGATGCGGCTCTCGAAGAACCCGGTGACCAGTTCGGTCGCCTGGCTGTACATCTGGTTCTTCCGCGGCACCCCGGTCTACGTACAGCTCCTGATCTGGTTCAACCTGGCGCTGATCTTCCCGATCCTGAACCTCGGGTTCTACAAGGACTACATGACCGCGGTCATGACTCCGTTCCTCGCCGCCCTGCTCGGCCTCGGCCTGAACGAGGGCGCGTACATGGCGGAGATCGTCCGGGCCGGCATCCAGTCGGTGGACGAGGGCCAGACCGAGGCCTCGCACGCGCTCGGCATGACCCAGATGCAGACCATGCGCCGCGTCGTGCTCCCCCAGTCGATGCGGGTGATCATCCCGCCGACGGGCAACGAGTTCATCAACATGCTCAAGACCTCGTCGCTTGTCGTCGCCGTCCAGTACCAGGACCTGCTGCGCAGTGCCCAGGACGTCGCCGCGACCTCGTTCGCGGTGATGGAGATGCTCTTCGTCGCCTCGATCTGGTACCTGGCTCTGACCAGCGTGTTCAGCGTCGGCCAGTACTACCTGGAGCGCCGTTTCGCACGCGGTTCGCTGCGCGCCCTGCCGCCCACGCCGCTGGAGCGCATCAAGTCGAACCTGCTCTCCCTCTCCAACTGGCGGCGGTGATCCCATGACTGCACAACCGATGGTCAAGGCGGAGGGCGTCCACAAGTCGTTCGGCCCCGCCCACATCCTCAAGGGCATCGACCTGGAGGTGGCCGAGGGCGAGGTGTTCTGCCTGATCGGCCCGTCCGGCTCCGGCAAGTCGACGTTCCTGCGGTGCATCAACCACCTGGAGCAGATCAACGCCGGACGCCTGTACGTCGACGGCGACCTGGTCGGCTACCGGCAGAAGGGCGACAAGCTCTACGAGCTGAAGGACAGCGAAGTCGCCCTGAAGCGCCGGGACATCGGCATGGTCTTCCAGCGCTTCAACCTGTTCCCGCACATGACGGCCGTGGAGAACGTCATGGAGGCGCCGGTCCAGGTCAAGCGGGAGTCGAAGGCGGTGGCCCGCGAGCGGGCCCTGAAGCTGCTCGACCGGGTCGGCCTCGCCGACAAGGCGGGCAACTACCCCTCGCAGCTCTCCGGCGGCCAGCAGCAGCGCGTGGCGATCGCCCGGGCGCTCGCGATGCAGCCGAAGCTGATGCTCTTCGACGAGCCGACCTCGGCGCTCGACCCCGAGCTGGTGGGCGACGTCCTGGACGTCATGCGCGGCCTCGCCGAGGACGGCATGACGATGATCGTGGTCACCCACGAGATGGGCTTCGCCCGTGAGGTCGGCGACTCGCTGGTCTTCATGGACGACGGCGTGGTGGTCGAAGCGGGCAATCCGCGCGACGTCCTGACGAACCCTCAGCACGACCGGACGAAGTCGTTCCTGTCGAAGGTGCTGTAAGCAGCCACGAGAGAAGGGGGGTTACCGGCCGCGGCCGGTAACCCCCCTTCTTCATGCGCCACTTGGCTACTTGAGGGCGAGCAGCAGCGTGTCCGAGGGCGAGGCCCATACCGGGCGGGCCTCGGCGAAGCCGGCCGCGCGCAGGGTTTCGGCGTGCCAGGCGGCCGAGGGCATGTCGCCGTCGGCGTGCTCGCCGTAGATCTCGTACCGCTTGGCGGTCGGCTCCGCGAGTACGGGGTCCTCGGCGGCCAGCGCCCACCAGTCGGCCCAGTCGACGGCGCCGGCGGCCTTGGCGCGGTCCATCTGGGCGTGCCGGTGGGCGCGTTCGGCGGCGTTGATGCGCGGGGTGGCGGGGTCGATCATGTGGTCGGCGTTCATGAACACACCGCCGTCCCGGACGAGCCCGGCGACCTTCCCGTAGAGCGCGGCGAGCGGCTCACTGTGCAGCCAGTGCAGGGCGGTGGCAGTGAGGACGGCATCGTAGGAGTCGTACGGAAGCGACCGAACCCACTCCGGGTCCTTGAGGTCGGCGGTCACGAAGGTGACGCGCGGGTCCCCGGCGAAGGTGCCCTCGGCGATGGCGAGGAGCGCGGGGTCGAGATCCACCCCCGTACTGACCGCGTCCGGGAACCTCTTGAGGAGCCGGTCCGTAATACTCCCCGTACCGCACGCGAGGTCGAGCACGCGCGGCGCGGGACCGACGCAGGCCTCGACCATGTCGAGCATGACCCGGAAGCGCTCCTCGCGGTCCGGCATGTACCACTCCTGCTGCCTGTCCCAGCTGTCCTGCCAGCCTCGCCAGTTGGTGCCCGTACCGGCCCCAGTGACAGTCTCCGACACCGCGATCCCTCCTACGAAGCCAGTCTGTAATACCCTCGAAGGGTACCCAGCCGTTACCTGTGAACACTCCAGACCATAGACCGCCGCCGTAAGGACTACAAGTGGAACTGGCCTATTACTCGGACTACGCCGTGCGCCTGGTCAACACCGAGGAGCCGGCCCGCAACAAGGACTCGCTGACCTCGGTCGACGCGGTGCGCGAACTGTTCGGCGGGAACAAGTCGGCGGCCCGCCGGGCGACGGACGCGGACGTGACGCGCTTCCGTTCGGTACGCGCCCGGCTGCGGGCGGTCTTCGAGGCGGCGGACGGGGGCGAGGAGGTCCAGGCGGTGGACCTGCTCAACTCGCTGCTCCTGGAGTTCCCCGTCAGCCCGCAGGTGTCGGGCCACGAGCACCGGGACGAGGACGACCGTCCGCTGTGGCACATGCACCTCGCCGACCACCCGTCGAACGCGACGGCGGGCTACGCGGCGATCGCCTCCATGGGCCTGGCCTTCCACCTCACGGAGTACGGGGTCGACCGGCTCGGCCTGTGCCAGGCGGCGCCGTGCCGCAACGCCTACCTGGACACCTCGACCAACCGCTCGCGCCGCTACTGCTCGGACCGCTGCGCGACCCGGGCGAACGTGGCCGCCTACCGGGCCCGCAAGCGCCTGGAGACCGAGCGGTCGGAGAGCACCGGCCTGACCGACGAGACGACCCAGGACGCCAAGTAGCCGACGGTGCGGCGGCGGCCGGCCGTCATGGGCCGGAACCGCCCGCGCACCCGGCCGAGCACGAGCTCCATGGGCACGGCGCCGAAGGCCCGGCTGTCCACGACCTCGTCGTCCGCGTTGTCCCCGAGCACCCACCAGCCGCTCTCGCGCAGCTCCATGAGCCGCTTGACGATGAGCAGATCCTGCTGCAGAGGGTGCCGCAGCACGGCCACGTCGCCGGCCCGCAACTCGGCCCCGTAATGCACGAGCAGCTGATCCCCGTGCAGCAGCGTGGGAACCATCGAGGTCCCCAGGACCTCGGCGATCCCCAACGGCACCCTCGGCTCCCGCCCCTCATCCGTCATACGTCACCCACCTCCCGGCCACCGGCACCCCGCCACCACTCCCACGGTACGTTCCGCCACGAGTCCCATGGTGACCCTGGACTTTTGACCTAAGCCCACGGGGGCACCCGCGAAATCGCGTCTCTCACCGAGTAATGTCCCACCTGAGAAGACGATCACGAGGAAGGACAGCTCAATGCTTTCCCGCCTGTTTGCCCCCAAGGTGAAGGTCAGCGCGCACTGCGACCTGCCCTGCGGTGTGTACGACCCGGCCCAGGCCCGCATCGAGGCGGAGTCGGTCAAGGCCGTACAGGAGAAGTTCCAGGCCAACGAGGACGCGCACTTCCGTGCCCGTGCCGTGGTCATCAAGGAACAGCGCGCGGAGCTCGCCAAGCACCACGTTTCGGTGCTGTGGAGCGACTACTTCAAGCCGCCGCACTTCGAGAAGTACCCGGAGCTGCACCAGCTGGTCAACGACACCCTGAAGGCCCTCTCGGCCGCCAAGGCGTCGACCGACCCGGCGACCGGCCAGAAGGCGCTCGACCTCATCGCCGAGATCGACCGCATTTTCTGGGAGACGAAGAAGGCCTGACTCAGGCCGAGTTCGCGGCCCCGCGCGCGTTCGACGAACGCGCGGGAGGCAGTGAGTTCAGAAGGGGCCCGACCGGTTCACCGGCCGGGCCTTTTCGCTGCCTCAGCCGTAGAAGGAAGAGGGGCGGGGCGGCCGGATTCGAACCGGCGTCCTCCTCCATGATGTGTAGGCGCACTACCTCTGTGCTACGACCCCGCCTTGATCAGCATCGTACGGGGTGCGGCGGTTGGCGGGCCGGCCCTTCGCGCGGAGGCTACCGGCTCACGACCCCGGCAGCGTTCGCAGCCAACCAGCGGCTGCGCGCGGGGCGGTGAATCGCAGGGTGCGCAGTGGCGCGAACCGCGCGTCTCCGGCCCGCGCTCCGATTTCCGCCCTGCGGGGTCCGTGCTGGGTCCAGGAGGTGCGGGCCGGGTGGTCCCGGGTGAACCAGTCCGTCAGGGTTTCCCTGTTGCCGTTGAAGAGTCGTTCTCGCAGTACCGTTCTGCGCAGTGAGCGGCGCAGCACTCGGGGCATCACTACGCGCCTCGGGTAGTCCAGCCACACCACCGTGTCGGCCCGCTCCCACAGCAGGTCGCGCACCTCGGGATAGCCGAATGAGTCGAAGATCCAGGTTGGGGAGGCGGCTATTTCCCTTATGCGGGAGGTGAATTGGGGGTTCTCTCTCCAGTTCGGGCCCGCGAAGTACAGCTCGTCCATTTCGTGGTACGGGATCTCCAGGCGCGTACTCACCGCGCGCGCCAGGGTGGACTTGCCGGAGCCCGTCGCCCCGGCCACCAGGATTCGCTGCATCCGCGCAGGCTAGGCGGAATTCGGTTGGCCGGGGAAGGGGCGGCCGCTTACGTTGACGCCCGTGATGGATCAAACAGGCATGCCTCGGTGTCAGGTGATCGTGCTCAACGGCGGGTCCAGTTCCGGCAAGTCCGGGATCGCCCGGTGTCTGCAGGCCGTGCTGCCCGGGGCCTGGCTGACGTTCGGGGTCGACTCCGTGGACGCGGCCATGCCCGCCTCGCTCCGCGACGGCGAGGGCGGGCTCGGCATCGGGGCCGACGGCACGGTGACGGTGGGGCCCGAGTACCGGCGGCTCTCGGACGCCTGGCGGCACGGGGTCGCCGCCATGGTGCGGGCCGGCGCCCGCGTCATTCTCGACGAGGTGTTCCTCGACGGCGCCGACGGGCAGAAGCGCTGGCTCCACGCCCTCGACGGGCTCGACGTGCTCTGGGTGGCGGTGCGCTGCGACCCCGACACCGCGGCCGGGCGCGAGACGGCCCGCGGCGACCGCGTCCCCGGCATGGCCCGCGGCCAGGCCGACTCCGTACACCGAGGGGTGCGGTACGACGTCGAGGTCGACTCGGCGAGGGCCGAGTCCATGGAGTGCGCTCTGCGGATCGCCGAGCAGCACGCCCTCCGCGGCTGAGCCGCTGACATCGCCTCGGGGATACTCGGCCCCATGGGCAGCCTCGATCTCGCCGCCGCCGCGCGGCGATTCGTCACCACGTGGGAAGCCGGCTGGGCCCGGCACGACGTCGACGCCATCCTGGAGCTGTACGCCGACGACGTCGTCCACACCTCCATGCCGTTCCGGCCGCCGCACCGGGGACGCGACGCGCTAGCCGACTATCTGCGCTGGTCTTTCGAGGGGGAACGGGTCCAGGAGGTGCGGTTCGGTGAACCGGTGGTCGGCCAGGACGGGCTCGCGGTCGCCGAGTTCCGGGTCCTCGCGTACGAGGGCGAGGCGCCGGTCACCCTCGCGGGCTGCGTGTTCGTGCGCTTCGGGACGGACGGGCTCGCGGTCGAGACGCGTGACTACTGGCACACCGCGGAAGGTCATCTTCCGGGTTAGGTTCGGGGGCATGGAACCTCTGGACCCTCCGTACCCCCGGCTTCTCGTCGAGCGTTACGAGCACTCGTTCCGCTTCTACGATGCCGTGCTGCCCGGACTCACCGGCTGCATCCTCGCCCGGGGCAACTCCGGGTCCGGCTATGCCAGTTGGGACGCCGCCGACGGCCGGACCGCGCTCGCCCTGTTCACCCGGTCCGCGATGGTCTCCGCGCTCGGTGAGGACCGGGTCCCGCGCGGAGGCGGGTCGCTGGTCATCCACCTGGCCTCGCCTGACGCCCTCGACTCCGCGGTCTCGCTCTGCGCGGAGGCGGGTGGCGTCATCGCGGCCCCGGCGCGCGACCTGCCCGAGTGGGGGCCGGGGCTCCGCGCCGCGCACGTCCTTGATCCGGACGGGAACCTGGTGGAGCTCCAGACGTACTGAGGGGCCGTCTCACGCCAACCCCTCCCTCACCAACTCCACGACCTCCTCCTCCGTGAGCCCCAACTCCCTTGCCTGGTCGACCAGTTCGCGCACCCTCAGCATCAGTGAGGCCCGGCCCCGCGCGGACGTGTCGTCCACGACCACCGCGCCCCGGCCCCGCCTGAGTTCGATCAGGCCCTCTTCCCGCAGGCGCTGGTAACCCCTCAGCACCGTATGGAGGTTGACGCCCAGGGAGTCCGCCAGGGAGCGGGCCGCCGGAAGGCGTTCGCCCGGGGTCACCTTGCCCTCGGCGATCGCCCGGCGCACCGATGCCGCGATCTGGTCGCCCAGCGGCTGCGGCGACGCGGGGTCCACCCGGAACAGCATCAGCGCCTCCCGGTCTCACGGTCGGCCGGATCGAACAGCATCAGCGCTTCGCCCCCTCGCGGTGGGCCAGCGTGTTGAGCAGGGCCGCGGCCGTCGCCGAGTCGTCCACCGTCACCGCGAACTCGCGGCCGCCCGCCCGCCGTACGACGAGCGCCTCGCCCGAGCGCAGCATCAGGCCCGTCTTGCCCGGCCGCATCCGGTAGCCCCAACCTCCGTACTCCGCCAGGATCTTGACCTCACGGCTGATCGCCCGGTCGACGTCGGACAGCGGCACCCGGATCCGCGGCCAGGGCAGTACGGTCGGCCGCGCGGTCAGGCCGTGCCGGTCGACCGTGACGTACGGGCAGGAGAAGGCGAGGCAGAGCAGGGCGCCGCCAAGGGCGACGATCGCGTGGCGCGTTCCGCCCGCGTACAGCAGGGCGATCGCCGTGACGATCAGCGCCACCCCCATCGCGAGCAGCACCCGCGAGGGCGCCCGGCGCATCCAGCCCGCCACTTCGCCCTCGGCGAGGTCGAGCCGCTCCGGCTCGCCGGGACCGGGGGACGGCACGGGGGCGGGCATCGGCACGGTCAGCAGGAGCAGCCAACCGATCCCCGCCGCGAGCACGCCGCAGCCCGCCCCGACGGCCAGCTGCCACGGCGGCATCCGCACCCGCGCCGGGTCGGCCGCGTCGGCGTTGGCGACCAGGACGGCGACCATCAGATAGCCGACGAGCCCGGCGACCGCGTACCCGGCCCCGACCGTCCACCGCAGCCCGCGCACGGCCGCGTCCCCGGTCCGCGCGACGACGGTCCACAGGGCGGCGAGCCCGATGTGCGTCACGAGGACGAAGACCAGGTACGAGGTATGGCTCTGCGTGTCGTCGGAGCTGCCGTTCGCGGTGAAGTGGCTGGCCAGCTGGTCGGGCAGCCTGGCGCGAAGGAGCGCGAACGCCGTCAGGTCGACGGCCATGGCGAGCAGGAACGGCAGTACGGCCAGGGCCACCAAGCGGTACCGGACACGATTCATCGAAGCCTCCTTGTTCGCATAGTAGTAGAACAATGCGAGCCAAGGAAGGGGATCGGGGGCCGGAGAGGCCCGGGGGAAGCCCCCTTCCGGAAGCCGCCCCGACGCAGAGCGGCCGCCCCGCACCACGGAGTCCCGAGGACTCCCCGATGCGCAGCGGCCGCGGGAGGAACAGCAGAGGAAGAGGATCAGATGGCGTCCAGGGCGGACGGTTCGAGGCTTGAGCCGGACGGGAGTTGGCGCCGGATGTCGTCGAGGACCGAGCCGAAGTCGAGCTCGGCCCGCCCGCTGGCGTACACCGCTCCCCCGAAGTGCAGGGCGACCCCGAGGTCGGGCTCCGGCGGTTTCAGGGAGAGCAGACAGCTGAGGGTGGCCTGCTGGACCGCGCCGTCGTCCGACGCGACGGGCACGGGCATGTCCCATTCGAGTACGAAGTCACGAAGGTTCCCGTCGTCGAGCGCGAAAGTGCCGCTCTCCGCCGGTATCCCCGGTACCGGGCCGAGCGAGTCAAAGCTCGCTCCGGCGAAATCGACCCCCCTGATCCGGGTCCGCAGTTGCGTCCCGTCAGTGGTGATCGTCAGCGCTTCGGATCCTAGGCGGTCCCGGTACCAACCCGCCCATGACTGTGGTGTCATGGGCGGAGATTAGCGGCGTACCCTGCTGTTCGTCACAGGGGGTGACCGAAATGCGCGTTACCGCTTCCTTGCGAACTTCGAGACGACCGCGCCATTGCCGAACGACCGGGACCCGGTCAACTCGATCTGGCGGGGGCCGAATTCACCCGACACGACCCGGATTCCGTCGACCGCGAGCACCGGGTAGGTCTTGACGGCCAACTCGTCGATCTCACCGTCTCCCGCATCGTCCCGGGCCGAGCCCCGCCAGGAGTGCAAACGAGACTCTCAGCCCTTCGGCTCGCGCCACATCGGGTGGACCAGCGGGCCGTCCGGCAGCCGCACCGGCTCGCCGAGCGGGGCGAAGCCGAGGCGCCGGTACAGGTGGGGGCTGCGTTCGCTGCTCGCCTCCAGATAGGCGGGCAGCCCCTCCCGGTCGCACCGCTCCAGTACGGAAGTGATCAGCTCGGCACCCAGGCCCTCGCCCTGCCGGTCCGGGGTCACCCCGATCATCCAGAGGTAGGCGTGGGCGCGGCCGTGCGGATGGATGCCTGCCATCAGGTGCGCGATCTGCTCGACCCGCTCGTTGTCGGGGTCGACGAAGGCCCGCAGCTGCGCGGGCCCTTCGTCGCCGTCCCCCGTCTCCCGCGGCTCGGCCGGGACGTCGATCCACAGCGCGACCGCCGAGCCGTCCTCGGTGATGTCCACATGGCCCTCGGCGAAGGAGAGCTGGAAGAACGCCTCCATCAGCCGGTGGTGCACCTCGCGCCGCCGCGCCTCGTCGGGCAGCACCCAACTGCTCACCGGGTCGTACATGAACGCCGCGTCGAGGACGCGTACCACCGCCGCCGCGTCGCTCTGCCCGGCCCGCCTGATCCGTACGCCCATGTCCACCGCTCCCACCCCGTCCGACCACCTCAACCGACCATCGCCATCCTAGAGTTGGACCGCTCCGCCCAGCGGACCGCGGGCCCGAGCGCGAGGCCGGCGCCGAGGAACAGGGCGCCGAGCAGCAGCCAGCCGGGCACGCCCCAATCGACGACGAGCGCGGTGAGCAGCAACGGGCCGAGCATCCTGGCCAGCGGCACGCCCATGCCGAAGAAGCCCTGGTACTGGCCCTGCTGGTCGGCCGGCGCGAGATCGAAGGCGATCTGCCAGGCGCCCGCGGACTGCATCATCTCCCCCGCCACCTGGAGCCCGCCCGCGACAAGCAGCACGACCGCGGACATCCAGGCGGACACCCCGGCGGCGCTGAGCGCGAACACCGCGCAGGAGGCGAGCATCAGCACCCCGCCGCGGGCCACGGTCCGCCGGGCGCCGGCCAGATCGCGGACGGCGGAGGCGGTACGGACCTGGAAGAGCATCACCGCGCCGGTGTTGAGCACGAGCAGCACGGACACCAGCCACCCCGGGGCGTCGGTGCGGGTGACGGTCCACAGCGGGATGGCGAGGCTGATCAGCGGCATCCGCAGCAGGAGCAGGGTGTTGAGGAGCGTGACCACGGCGTAGGGGCGGTCGCGCAGCACGGCGAACCGCGGGCCCGCGCCGGGCGCGACGGCCTTGGGCGGCACCTGGGGCAGCCGGAGCAGGGCGAGCGCGCAGAGCAGGAAGGCCGCCGCGTCCATGGCGAACACCGCGAGGTAGGCGGTGCGGGTGCCGTAATGCAGGGCGACCCCGCCGAACGCGGCTCCGACGGCGAGCCCGGCATTCAGCGTGGACTGGAGGTGCGCGAGGACATGGGTGCGGTCCCGGCGGGCGACGAGTGCGGCGAGGAGCGCCTGGCGGGCGGCGGAGAGCCCGGTCTGCGCGGTCGCGTAGCAGCAGGCGGCCAGGACGAAGGGGAGGAAGCCGCGAACGAACAGGAAGGCCGCGACCGAAGCCCCCGTGGTGGCGGCGAGCAGGACGGCGACGCCGCGCGGGCCGCGCCGGTCGGCGAACTGTCCGAGCGGCACCCCGGCGAGCGCGCCGACCGCCCAGGCGAGGGTCAGGCCCAGGCCTATGCGGGTGGCCGGGAGGCCGACCACGCGGCTGAAGTAGAGCGCCGAGGTGACCAGGAAGGCGCCGTCGCCCAGGGAGTTGACGAGCTGGGCGGCGGCGAGGCCGCGGGCGGGGCCGGCGGGCGGCAGGAGGCGGGTCGTCATGTGCTCATCAAATCAAGCTGAATGGCCCAGCGTCGGGGCCACTTGGCTCCTCATTTACTGGGCCACTCAGGGCAGCCGAACCGTCCGGCGATTCACCGGGTGCGGCGGGTCACGAATTCGGCCAGGGCGAGCAGTTCCCCCGCCGCGGTGAGGTCGGGGACGGCGCGCGAGAGGTGGTCGACCGCGCGGGCCATCCGGTCGGCGGCATGGATCTGGGCCCAGTCGCGGCCGCCGGCCAGGTCGACCGCCTCGGCGGCCCGGCGGACCGCGGACGGCTCCATCGGGGCCCGGTACAGCTCGGCGAGCTCGGCCGCCGCCGGGGTGCCCGAGCCGAGCGCGGCGACGACGGGCAGCGACTTCTTGTGCGCGGCGAGGTCGGCGCCGGCGGGTTTCCCGGTGCGTCCGGGGTCGCCCCAGATGCCGATCAGGTCGTCGATGAGCTGGAAGGCGAGCCCGGCCTCGCGGCCGAACGCGTCCATGGCGGCGACCTCCTCGTCGCCCGCGCCCGCGTACAGCGCGCCGAGTGCGCAGGCGCAGCCGAGCAGCGCCCCTGTCTTGGCCATCGCCATGGCGAGGCACTCGTCGAGCGAGACGTCCTGCGGACCCCGGTGCTCGAAGGCGCAGTCGGCCTGCTGGCCCGCGCAGAGTTCGATGACGCAGGCGGCGAGCCGGGCGGAGGCGGCCGAGGACGCGGGGTGGCCGTCGTCGGCGATCTGGCGCAGGGCGAGGGCGAGCAGCGCGTCGCCGACGACGATGGCGTCCGGGGTGCCGAAGACGGTCCAGGCGGTGGGGCGGTGGCGCCGGGTCGCGTCCTCGTCGATGACGTCGTCGTGGAGCAGCGTGAAGTTGTGGACGAGTTCGACGGCGGCGGCCGCTCGTACCGCTGTCTCGGGGCGGCCGCCGAGCGCCGTGGCGGCGGCGAGGACGAGGGCGGGGCGGATCGCCTTGCCCGCCTGTCCGCCGCCCGGGGTGCCGTCGGCGTGCTCCCAGCCGAAGTGGTACATCGCGACCCGCCGCACGGAGCCGGGCAACGACTCGACGGCTGAGCGCAGTTGGGGGTGGACGACGGTACGGGTCCGCTCAAGCAGCTCGACCGCCTCGCGGCCCTCCACGGCTTCCGGCATTGCCAACTAGGGTGACCTTTCTCGGAGTTGACGGCGGCGCCGGGCGCACCCGAAGGGGGCACGCCCGGACCGGAAGCTCACCGCCAGCGGCTGACTTCGACGTTTTCCAGGACGCCCAGCGCGTCGGGCACCAGGATCGCGGCCGAGTAGTACGCGGTGACCAGGTACGAGATGATCGCCTGCTCGTCGA
>NZ_LGDD01000341.1 GCF_001279695.1 Streptomyces sp. WM6378 | reverse complement strand
ACACGATCCACGGCCGCGACTGTCTCTTCCCCACACCCACACCAACGAACAGCCAAGCCGACAGTCACGTCAACAACCACTTCTGTTAGGGCCTCTAAGCCCGTTTGCGGAGCAGCCACTGTCCGAAGGTCCGCCGTGGTGTGCGGACCTTGATCCGGCCGTAGGCGAAGTTGCCGGTCAGCTCCACCTGAAGGGTGTGTTCTGCCCCGGGGGCCGCAGCCTTGGGGGCGTTGCCCTTGCAGAAGCTCATCGACAGGGACTCGGTGTTCACCACGATCCCCGGCCCGGTCACCAGAAGCAGCGTGCCGCCGCGCATGTTCATGTCGATGCGCAGGGTGTCCTGTGTGATGACGGCGTCGGAGAAGTCGAGCATCACATCGCACCAGGACGCCCTCAGGTCGATCCGTCGCGGCACCACCCAACGGCCCTCGCGGCGGACCGAACCGGCCAGCTGATCGATCCGGACGACGTCCTTCACCTCCGCGGCGCCGCCGGAAGCCGCCATGGACGGCAGGTCGGCCGTGAGAGCGGCCAGCTCGTCGAGGGTGCGGGCGGTGAGGGCGACTTCCAGGCGCTGGTCCAGTTCGATCGCGTCGAGCAGACCGTCCCCGGCGGCGATGCGCAGCAGGTCGACGGTCCGGTCCCGGTCGGCGTGCGACGCCCTGGTGGGTGGTGGCATGCCGGGGTCGTGCGGCTGACCAGTGGGCGGCGTCTTTCCTGACATGTCCCCATCCCGATCTCGTGGGCGGCGCCTCGACGCCTGCGAATGAACTTACGTTATATCGCGTTAGGGCGGCGGCCAAGCCCGGGGACGGGTACAGGACGGGGCCGCCGCCCGCTCGTGCGCGGACGCCGACGGCTACAGCGTGGCTCCGCCGTCCACCGTCAACACCGCGCCGGTCACGAAGGACGACTCCTCGCCGAGCGGGAAGCTCACGGCATCGGCGATCTCCCGCGGCTTACCGACCCGCCCCAGCGGACGGTCGGCCGCCTCCTCGTAGAACTCGGCCACGGGGCGGTTGAGTTGCCGTGCCTCGCGTTCGAGCACAGTCCGTGCAGCGCCCCGAAGCGCCCCGCGACGGATGCGACCAGGGCCTCGACCTCATCGAGCTCGGACAGGTCGCAGCCGAACGGCTCGGCCCGGCCGCCCGCCGACCGCACCTCCAGGGCGACCTCCCGGGCGGACTCGACGTCCCGGTCCGCCACGGCGAGCGACGACGCTGTCGGCGCGCGCTGCACCTTCTTCGATCATGGCAAGGTCCGTTCCCCGATCTTCCCGGCGCCGCCGTCATCAGGTTCCGGCCGGGGAAAGGGAATCAGCCCACGTTGTGTCCGGTGGGCACCTGCCATGCGCAATTCGCGGTGCGCGGCGGAGAGACCGGGCATTCGTCGCATCCGCGGGAGCAGGTCCTGGCCGCGACCGCTGCCGGGTACTTGGCGCATCGTCAGCACGTCGCGCCAAGGGCGGGGCTGCGCGCGCCGACTCACTCCGTGGACGTATCAGCCGAGGACGAGCGGCAACTTCGCACCCAGGAGGCCGAGTTCGGACCTCTCCGTGCCGCTGGGCGCTCGGCGGCCCGTGCCGATCAGCAGGGCGTCGGCGTCGGTGAACGACGCGGGGAACGGGGCTCCGGCGATCGCTTCCAGCATCGCGCGGGATCGGGCCAGGCCTTCGGCGGGCGGCCCCGCGACGTCCGGGAGGTGGGCGATCAGGTCGAGGTGGTGCAGCGTCCATTCCAGGACGTACGCGGTGAGGTAGTCGCCCACGGTGAGGACCTGGTCCTGGGTGCCGACCCGGGCGTCGGGGTCGGCGAGTCCGGCGGCACGCCCGGCGGCGGAGCCGACGTCGTCCAGGTGGAACCTGAGCAGCCCCGGCTCCTCGTAGGCGGCGGCCAGCCGGACGATCAGCGCGTCGAGCGGGTCGTCGCCGGTGGGCGGTTGGTCCCCGACGCTCCAGTAGGTCACCGCATCGACGGTCGGTTCGCCTTCGGCGGGCGTCACGAGAGTGATCAGGACGTCCTGGGCGTCGATGACGAGGTGGCACACGAGGTCCCGCACGAGCCAGCCACTGCATCCGGACGGCCGGCCGAAGTCCGGGTCGCGGAGCCCGGCGACCGCGGTGCGCAATGCCGCCCAGGAGTGTGAGAAGAGATCCACATCGGCAAGGTAGCGGGGTGCGGCGAGGCCGGACAAGCGGATTCGGGCGGCGCCGCCCGCGGGCATGCCGCAGCGGCCTGCGTCAGTCCTGTGCGGTCAGCCGGTCCAGTTCCTTGGCGATCTCCTCCCGCAGCGGGTCGTGCCGGGGAGCCAGGGCATGTTGCTCATCGCGCCAGTTCTCGCGGGGATAGAGCCAGACCGGGACGCGGACGGCGTCGGCCGGTTCCCAGTCGAAGCGAGGCCACACATGCGCGTGGAGGAAACCGTCGGTGTTGCCGAGGATCTCCAGGTTCACCCGGCGAAACGCCGGGTCGAGCCGACGGCAGGCGTGCTCGACGGCTTCGCCGAGCACGTCCAGGTCGGACAGGAAAGCCAACCGCCGCGCCCGCGGAAGCTCGGACAGCCGCTCCACCCGGGGGTCATCCACCAGGAGAACCGAGTAGCCCGGCAGGAACTGCACATCCCCGATCGCCGCGAATCCTGCCGTCAACCGCCGCAGCACGGTGGGGTTTTCACCACGCAGGGCACTTCCGATCCGGTCCTCGCGCCACTCGCTGGTCATGACGGAAACCTATGTGACGGTGATCGGGGGGCGCCGGCCAACCTGAGGGGATTCAAGGGTCCGGCCATTGCGCCCCGGTCGGTGCAGCGCTGAGTTTCCGTTCCCGGCGGAGTCGGAATGGCGGTACGGACGGAATGCCCCCAGAGGGGCGCCCCGGGTGCGCTGGGCCTGAGGTCCTACCACGGGACCGTCTCGCCGTGCAGGTTCAGGAATTGCAGGCCGGGAGCGCCGGCCTGCGCTTCGAGGACGTCGACGACGGCCGGGATGCTCTCCTTGGGGCTCAACGGGGCGTCGGGGCCCCCGAGTTGAGTTCTGTTGTGGCCGGGGTCGATGAGCAGTTTGGTGTGGCCGTCGTCGGCATGACGGGTGGTGTAACTGCGCATCAGCTGGTTGAGCGCGGCCTTGCTGGCCTTGTAGGGCTCGTAGCCGTCCTCGGTGTTGCGCGAGATGCTGCCCTGCTCGGAGGACATGACCGCGACGGTTCCGCCGGGTGCGACGAGTCCGTGCAGCGCCTCCAGTACGCGCAGCGGGCTCAGCGCGTTGGTGACCATCACCTCGGTGAACATCTCGGTCGGGACCTCGCCGATGGGCAGATCGCCCCGGTCGATCGCGGCGTTGACGAAGAGCAGATCGAGTCGGCTGCCCTCCAGGCGGCGTTCCAGGCGCTCGCGCAGAGCGGCCAGTTGCTCGGAACTGGTCATCTCCAACGACTCGACCTCCAGCAGTCCCTTCCGGGCATCGGCCTGCGCCTGGAGCTCGCCGCCGTTCCGGCGGGTCGTCGCGATGACGTGCCAGCCGCGCCGGGCGAGCTCGTCGGCGAGGACGAGCCCTAAGCCTCGCGAGGCTCCGACGACCAGGGCTTGGCGGTTGGGCGTGGTGGACACACGTACTCCTTCGTGGTGGGTTCGCAGTGGATGAACTCAACCTAGACGAGACGGTGCGTCTAGACAATGGGGCAGGGACCGCTGCCGGGTACTGTGTTCCGCATGCCCGCCACGAGCTCTCAGCCCCGCAGGCCCCGCTCCGGCCCCCGGCGCGACGAGGCCGCACGTCTGGCGGTGCTTCATGCCGCGGACGACCTGCTCGCCGAGCACGGCTTCGGCGGTCTGACCGTCGAGGCCATCGCGAGGCGTGCCGGGGTCGCCAAGCAGACGATCTACCGCTGGTGGCCCTCGAAGGTCGAGATCCTCCTCGACACCCTCATCGAGGACAGCGAGAAAAGCCTTCCCGTCCCGACGGGGCAGGTCACGGCGGACAGCATCCGCGGCTACCTGCGGGCGTTCGCGCGGTTCCTCACGCGCGACCCCGCCGGCAAGGTCCTGCTCGCGCTGCTCGCGCAGGCGCAGCACGATCCCGACACGGCCGAGAGCTTCCACAAGCGTTACCTCGCGCCACGCCGCACCCAAGAACGCGACATGCTCGCGCGCGCGATCGACGCGGATGAGATCTCGCCGGAGCTTGGTCCCGACGCCACGATGGACGCCCTGGTCGGCCCGATCGTCTACCGCGCCCTGACAGGTGCGAGCATGCCCCGCGGTCTGGTGGACACCCTGGTCGAGGACCTGCTCAGGCCCCGCCCGAATTGAGCATCCGGTCTCAGCCGGACGTCGTGTCCGAGGCGCCGGGTCCCGCCCCCGGCCGTCGCACCATGAACACGTCGACGGGGTCCTCGGTCTCCACCGTGAACCCGTGCCGCTCGTAGAGGCGCCGCGCGGCGCTGCCCTGCAGCACGTTCAGACGGACGACCAGGCCATCGGCATCGGCCCGGTTCAGCATGGCGCGCAGGACGGCCGATCCGAGCCCCCGGCCCTGAAGGCGGGGTGCGAGAAAGAAGTGCTCCAGCCACTGGCCGTCCTCGGCCGGGCGCAGGGCGACGCACCCCGCGAAGGCGCCGTCGGCCAGGACGACCGACATGTGCTCCGGCACGAACGCGTCCCGGAACCGCTGCCGGACCCGATGCTCGTCGAACCGTCCGAGCCGCTCCAGATCCGGCCGCATCACCACGGCCCGCAGCTCCACGATCGGCTCGACATCCGCCGGCACCGCGCCCCGCAGAGCCCATCTCACCGGCCGCCCCGCCCCGCCCCCAGGCAGCGCCCGAGTCAGCGCTGTGCCGCCCGCCCCCGTACTCGTATCCATGGCCGGAGTATCCCAATGGCCCTCTGAGACCTCGCATGCGGGATGGGCCGCTCACTGTCCCCGCCTCAAATCGATCCCTTCCGGATGATCTGTCACGGATTGAAATTGCTACCCTGATGGACATGACTGCCATGGCGCCCGCTCGCACCGCCCCCGACCTGTCCTTCCTCCTGGACCACACCAGCCACGTCCTGCGCACCCGCATGGCGGCTGCGCTGGGCGAGATCGGGCTGACCGCGCGCATGCACTGCGTGCTGGTCCACGCGCTGGGGGAGGAGCGGACGCAGGCTCAGCTCGCCGAGCTCGGGGACATGGACAAGACCACGATGGTGGTGACGGTCGACGCCCTGGAGGCGGCGGGCCTTGCCGAGCGGCGGCCGTCCAGCAAGGACCGCCGGGCGCGCATCATCGCGGTGACCGAGGAGGGCGCCCGGGTCGCGCGCCGGAGCCAGAAGATCGTCGACGGCGTCCACGCGGAAGCCCTCGCCGGCCTCTCCGAAGGGGACCGGAAGGTGTTTCTGCGCGCCCTGAACGGTCTCGTCGAGGGGCACTTGGCCGTTCCCGCGGAGTCTCCCCGTCCGGCTCGCCGGGCCCGCCAGGGCGGGAAGTAGAAGAAGTGGCGCCGAGGGAGCCCGATGGCCGCCAGTACTTGATCTTGGCGGTTGTGGCGGCGGGCCGCCGCGGCACCCGGACCGGGTCCGGGCGCCGACCACCACGAACGCACCCATGCCGCTCACCTTTCCGCCAGGTCCGCGCTCACGGTCAGTGCCTCGTTGGCATCGGTCTCGGCAGCTGTCCGTGCCAGGCGGGCGCGGATTCCGGCGAGCGCATCGGAGCCCAGTAGGAGCCGCAGCGGAGGCACCTCTGCGTTCACGGTCGCGGCGATGGCCGCCGCAGCCCGGACCGGGTCTCCGGGCTGGCGGCCGGACACGGCCAGGGTGGCCTCACGGCGCTTGCCGGCGGTCCCCTCGTAGTCGTCCAGGCGGATCGGGGACTGCCGCATCGAGGCCCCGGCCCACTCGGTGCGCAGACCGCCGGGTTCCACGATCGTCACCGTGATGCCGAGCGGAGCGAGTTCCGCGGCCAGAGACTCCGACAGCCCCTCCAAGGCGAACTTCGTGGCGTGGTAGTAGCCGGTCGCGGCAAAGGCGGCCAGGCCTCCGAAGGAGGAGACGTTGACGATGCGCCCCGTGCGGCGGGCCCGCATGCCGGGCAGCACGGCCTTGAGGACCGTGACCACACCGTGCACGTTGGTGTCGTACAAGGCGCGAACAGCGGCCTCTTCGCCCTCTTCGATCGCCGCCAGGTAGCCGTATCCGGCGTTGTTGACGAGAACGTCGATCCGCCCGAACTTCCGCTCGCACTCCTGGACGGCCGCGGTCACCGACGCGGGGTCGGTCACATCCAGTTCCAGAGCCAGGGCCCGGTCGCCGTACGCGGCGGCGAGGCCGGTCACGGCGGCGAGGTTGCGGGCGGTGACGGCGACTCGGTCGCCTCGCTCCAAGGCGTGCTCGGCCAACGCGCGGCCCAGGCCGCTGGAGCATCCGGTGATCAGCCAGACCGGCGATGCATTCGTTTCGTTCGACATGCCGCCATGGCAACAGCAGGCCGACGGACGTGCCACACCCCCTTGAGGCAGTCCCTGAAGGGGTCAGCTTCGCGTGCGGGACGGAAGCCGGCGCGCACGTGGGCGGCGGTAGAGTCGATGTGCATGACACGCGACGACGAACGGCTCGGTTCCTTTCTGCGCAGTCGCCGGGAGAAGATCGACGCTGCCTCCGCCGGTGTCGTCGACAACGCGAGACGGCGGGTCAAAGGGCTGCGCCGTGAGGAACTGGCCCTGCTCGCCGGGCTCAGCCCGTCCTACTACGCCCGGATCGAGCAGGGCCGCGACCGGCATCCCTCCCGCGAGATCCTTGCAGCTCTCGCCCGTGTGCTGCGTCTGGACGACACCGAGCGGGCCTACCTGTGGTCCCTGGCGATGCCGCCGCTGGCACCGGCGGACAACGACACCGCACCGGCCCCTGCGGTGCGGGCCGGGGTACTGCACCTGCTGGAGCGATGGGCCGACCTGCCCGCGTTCGTCGTCGGCCCCAGGCGCGACGTACTGGCCGGGACCGCGCTCGCCGCCCGGGTGCACCCTGCCTGGAGCGCGGGGCACAACCTGATCGAGTTCACGTTTCTCGATCCGCGTGCGCGGACGGTCTATCCCGACTGGGAAGCGATCTGCTTGCAGGCCGTCGCCGGTCTGCGCGTCACCGCCGCCACGCGCCGCGCGGAACTCGACGACTTCGTGGCGCACATGCGCGAGCGCAGCGAGACGTTCCGTGCTCTGTGGGACTCGCACGACGTCCACGAGCGCGTGACGGGCGAGAAACGCCTTCATGTCGACGGCGTCGGCATCCTCCGTCTGAGCTTCGAGACCTTTGGGCTCGCCGGACCCGAGGGCCACGTCCTGTACGTGTACTTCCCCCCCGCCTGGCGGCACAGCGGACGGAGTGCTGCGCGGCCTCGCCTGACAGACCGGCCGAACGGCCGAGTGCGGCCACGTTCCAACGGGGGATGGGGGAAGCGAGTCCGACCGAAACAAATAGTCTGCAACGAAACTATCTGTTAGTGTCCTTCCTGTCGCTCAACGGACAGGAGAGTTCGCATGTCTGCCCCTTCCGCTCCCACTTCCAGAACCACCCGCTCGCAGTGGCTGGCGCTCGGCGTCATCGCCACGAGTCTGCTGATGGTCGTCCTCGACGGCAGCATCGTGACCGTGGCCATGCCGGCCATCCAGAACGACCTCCGCTTCACTCCCACTGGACTTGGCTGGGTCGTCAACTCCTACCTGATCGCGTTCGGCAGTCTGCTGCTGCTCTCCGGCCGACTCGGCGACCTCGTGGGCCGCAAGCGGATGTTCCTGTCCGGCACGGCGGTGTTCACCGCGGCCTCGCTCCTCGCGGGCGTGGCCACCTCCCCGGCGGCGTTGATCGCTGCCCGATTCCTCCAGGGCATAGGCAGCGCGATGGCCTCAGCCGTCGGCCTGGGCATCCTCGTGACGCTGTTCACCGAACCGGGGCAACGTGCCAGGGCGATCGCCGTGTTCAGCTTCACCGGCGCGGCCGGCGCCTCGATCGGGCAGGTGCTCGGCGGCGTACTCACCGACGCCCTGAACTGGCACTGGATCTTCTTCGTCAACCTGCCGTTCGGGCTCGCGGTGCTGGGGCTCGCGCTGCCCGTGCTGCCCTCCGACCGGGGCCTCGGTCTGAAGGCCGGTGCCGACGCCCTCGGCGCGCTGCTCGTCACGGCGGGACTGATGCTCGGGATCCACACCGTCGTCAAGGCCGAGGAGTACGGCTGGACTTCGGCACGTACGCTCGGCCTGGGCGCGCTCGCCGCCGTACTGCTGGCCGCGTTCCTCGCTCGGCAGGCCACCGCCAGGACCCCGCTCATGCCGTTGCGGATCTTCCGCTCGCGGAGCGTCTCGGGGGCCAACCTGGTCCAAATGCTCATGGTGGCCGCGCTGTTCTCCTTCCAGATCCTCGTCGCCTTCTACCTGCAGAGGGTCCTCGGATACGACGCCACCCGGACCGGCCTGGCCATGCTCCCCGCCGCGGGCATCATCGGTGCGGTGTCCCTCGGTGTGTCCGCCCGCCTCAACGCCCGCTTCGGTGAACGCCGCGTCCTGCTCACCGGAATCGCGCTCCTGATCGGCGTTCTCGGACTGCTCGCCCGCGTCCCCGTGCACGCCGAGTACGTCGGCGACCTCCTGCCCGTGATGCTGCTCGCCGCCGGCTTCGGGCTGGCTCTGCCCGCGCTGACCACCCTCGGCATGTCCGGCGCGGGCGAGGCGGACTCGGGCCTCGCCTCCGGCCTCTTCAACACGACCCAGCAGATCGGCATGGCCCTCGGCGTCGCGGTGCTCTCCACGCTGGCCGCGTCCCGTACCGACAGCCTGCTCGCCCATGGCAGCAGCCGGGCCGAGGCGCTGACCGGCGGCTACCACCTCGCGTTCGGCGTCGGCGCGGGGCTCCTCGTGGCAGCCTTCGTCGTCGCGGCCGTCCTGCTCCGCGGGCCCCGGCAGCAGACCCGTACGACCACGACGCGGACACCCGACGCAGCCCCGGACGTCACCGGCCTCACGGCCGTCTGAACTTCCCCCCACCTCACCGCGCACGCCACCGAAAGGCAGCACCGTGAACACGTACGAGAACGCGGCCACGACTCCCGTCCAGGCAGAGTCCGGGACCGAGCGGCCCGGCAGCGGGCCCGCGCCCCGGGTCCTGTCCGACGAGGCACTGTCGCGGCTGCTCCAGGCGCAGCAGTTCGGGGTGCTGGCCACCGTCAGGCGCAGCGGTCACCCGCACCTGTCGACCGTGCTCCACCACTGGAACCCCGAAGAGCGCGTCGTCCGGATCTCCACCACGGCCGACCGTCTCAAAGTCCGGCATCTGCGCCGCGATCCGCACGTGGCCCTGCACGTCACGGGCCCGGACGTCTGGTCGTTCGCCGTCGCCGAGGGCGAGGCCGAAGTGTCGCCCGAGACGACCCTCCCCGGCGACGCGACCGGCCGCGAACTGCTCGCGCTCACAACCGGGTTCGAGGACCCGGCCGAGGAACGGGCCTTCTTCGAGCAACTGGTCGCCGACCGGCGCGTGGTGATCCGGATCCCGGTCTCGCGGCTGTACGGAACGGCCCTGGACATCCCCGGCGCCGAATGACCCGGGCACACGGGGCCCGGCCCCGGCACGGCAGAGCGCCAAGCCGGGGCCGGGGGTCCGCTCGGCCGTGGACCGACGCCGGAGCGGGCTACTTCTGCCAGCCGACCGTCTCCGGCAGCGGGCTGTAGAAGATGGTCGCGCCCACGTTGGCCAGGCCCTTCTTCACGCCGTACGTCGAGGGGCCGCTGTACAGCGGCAGGAACGCGTACTCCTGGAGCGCCTTCTGCTCGACCTTGTTGACCGCCGCGTTCTGCTCGGCGAGGTCGGCGATCTCGGTGGTGGCGAGGATCTCCTTGTTCAGGGCGGGCGTGCCGGAACCGGTGATGTTGGCGTCCCGGTCCGAGCAGTAGAAGTCGCACAGGTAGCGGGCGGCGAACGGGTCCATGGAGCGGTTGCCCGACAGGAAGAGGTCGAACCTGCGCTCGCTGAGGACCTTCGAGAAGTCCGCGTCGTCGGCCTTCGTGATGACGAGGTGGACGCCGATCTGCTTCAGCATCGCGGCGAGCGCGCCCGCAGTGGCCTTGCCGAGCGCGTCGTCGCCGAGGAGCGTGTAGCCGACGTCGAGCTTCTTGCCGTCCTTGACGCGGATGCCGTCCTGCCCGGGCTTCCAACCCGCCGCGTCGAGCGTGTTCTTGGCGTCGTCCGGCGCGTACTCCAGCACCGCCGAGACGTTGTCCTCGTACCCCTTCTGGAAGCTGTGCAGGACGGCCGAACCCGGCAGCGGTTCCTGATAGTCGAGCCCCTGGAACTGGATCTTCGCTATCTGTGCGCGGTCGACGCTCTCCTGGATGGCCTTGCGGACGCCCTTGTCCGAGAGGACCGGGGACTTGGTGTTGAAGTTGAGCGAGTATTCGAAGGGGCTGCCGCCGCTGCGGATCTCCGTTCCCTTGAGTCCCTTGAGCTGCTTGAGGCTCTCCGCGTCGACGGCGGAGGTGTAGTCGAGCTGGCCGTTCTTGAAGGCGTTGACCGCCGCGGACGACTCCAGGTTCACATAGACGCGTTTGTCCAACTTGCCCTTCCTTCCCCACCACTTGGGGTTGCGGACGAAGGTGATGTTGCCCGAGTGCGTGTCCCAGGTGCCGACCGTGTACGGGCCCGCGCCCCACTCCGGGTGGGCCTTCTTGACGTACGCCTGGTTGAAGTTGTCGACCGTGGCGGCCTTGGGGTGCAGGAACGTGGTGAACAGGCTGGACCAGGAGGCGTCGACGCCCTTGAAGGTGATGACGGCCTGCTTGGCGTCCGCGCCCCGCTCGACCGAGGTGATCTGGTCGTAGCCGACCGTCGTCGCGGCGGCGAAGGCCTTGTCCGAGCCGTTGTTGGCCTTCCAGGTGGCCTCGATCGCGGTCCAGTCGATGGGTGTGCCGTCGTTGAAGACGGCCTTCGGGTTGATCGTCAGGACGACCTTCTGGTGGCCGCCCTCGACGGTCACCTTCACATCGCTGTAGTAGTCCGGGTTGTACTGCACTTCGCCCGTCGGCGAGTAAGTGATCGCGTCGGCGTTGTACCAGGCCCACACCCGGGACGCGGTGAGCGTGGCGTTGACGTTGAACGGGTTGCCCTGGTCGTCGAAGGTCCCGGCGGTGGTGTAGGTGCCGCCGTCCTTGATGTTGTCGTACGGCTGGGGGTTGTAGTCGGCGGCGGCCGACGCCGCCTTGGGAGCGGCCTTCGCGCCCGTGGTCTTCCCGGAGGAGGACTGGCACGCGGTGGCGGCGACGGAGACGGCGGCGATGAGGGCGACGGGCAGGGCCAGTCTTGAGCGCATGGCGGAGTGGTTCCTCTGGTCAGGCGTAAGGGACGGGGTCCGGGCAGGGGCAGGTGTTCAGCCGGCGTGGCAGGCGTACTCGTGCCCGGGCTGCCCGGGGACCTGGGCCGGTACGGGGCGTTGGGTGCGACAGAGCCGGCGCACACCCTCGTCGGCGAGGCGGTACAACGGGCAGCGGTCGACGAACACGCAGCCCGCCGGAGGCCGGGCTGCGCTCGGCAACTCGCCGTCCAGGACGGTGCGTTCGCGGGTGCGTTCCCGCTGAGGGTCGGGGACCGGGATCGCCGAAAGGAGCGCCCGGGTGTACGGGTGCCTAGGGTCGGAGAAGATCGTCTCGGTGTTCCCGGTCTCGACGATGTGACCCAGATACATCACCGCGATGTGGTCGGAGATGTACCGGACGACGGCCAGGTCGTGGGCCACCACCAGGTAGGCGAGCCCGAGTTCGCGCTTCAGGCGGGCGAGGAGGTTGATCACCCCGGCCTGCACCGACACGTCCAGGGCCGAGAGCGGCTCGTCGAGGGCGAGCAGCTTCGGCTCGGCCGCCAACGCCCGCGCGATGCCCACGCGTTGGCGCTGGCCGCCCGACAGCGCGGCCGGGAAACGGTCGTTGACCGAGGCGTCCAGACCGACCAGGGCAAGCAGCTCGTGGATGCGGGAACGGATCGACTCGCGGTCCCGCCCGACGGCCCGCAAGGGCTCGGCGAGCAGCTCGTACACGGGCAGCCGCGGGTCCAGGGCGCCGAGCGGGTCCTGCATGACGATCTGTACGTTCTGCCGCAACTCCCTTATGAGATCCGGGGATTGGGCCGCGCCCACCTCGGTTCCGGCGATCTCGATCCGGCCGCCTTCGGGGCGCCTGAGCCGGAGGATCTCAAGCAGCGTCGTGGTCTTGCCGCTGCCCGACTCGCCCACCAGGCCCAGGGTCTCCCCGGCCCGCAGCTCGAAGCTCACCCGGTTCACGGCGTGCAGGGTGGCGACCCGGCGCTTGAGGACGGCGCCCTTGGTGACCGGGAACGTCTTGACGAGGTCCTCGACCCGGAGCACCACGTCACCGACCTGTGTACGGGCGGATTGGGCGGGCTCGTCGAGGGGCGTTCCGGA
Source organism: Streptomyces sp. WM6378 (assembly GCF_001279695.1). Taxonomy (GTDB): domain Bacteria; phylum Actinomycetota; class Actinomycetes; order Streptomycetales; family Streptomycetaceae; genus Streptomyces. The sequence continues at coordinate 20,464 of NZ_LGDD01000341.1, read as the reverse complement.
TCCGGCCGGATCGAGCGTTCCGGCGGCGATCTCGTCGGTGCGCAGGCAGGCCACGTGACCGTGCCCGGTGATCTCGCGCAGCCCGGGTTCGTCGGTGCGGCAGGCATCCAGAGCGACAGCGCAGCGGCTCGCGAAGGGGCAGCCGGGCGGGAGGCCGGCGGGGGTGGGTGGTTCGCCGCCGATGGGGACCAGGGGGCGGTGGACCCCGCTGTCCACGGTCGGGACGGCGGCGAGCAGCCTCGCGGTGTACGGCATCGTCGGGCGCCGGAACAGTTCCTCGACGCCGGCCCGCTCCACCAGCCGGCCCGCGTACATGACGGCGATGTCGTCGGCGTGGCCCGCGACGACCCCGAGGTCGTGGGTGATGAGCACGAGCCCGGCGCCGGTCTCGGCCTGCGCCAGGCGCAGCACGTCGAGGATCTGGGCCTGCACCGTGACGTCGAGGGCGGTGGTGGGCTCGTCGGCGACGAGCACGGACGGCTTGTTGGCGATCGCCATGGCGATGACGACCCGCTGGCGCATCCCGCCGGAGAACTCGTGCGGGAACGACTTGGCCCGCTCGCGCGGATCGGGGATGCCGACGAGATCGAGCAGTTCGACGGCCTGCTCCCAGGCCGCGTGTTTCGTGAGGTCCTGGTGGACCCGCAGGGTGTCGCAGAGCAGTCGGCCGACCGAGTAGATCGGGGTGAGCGCGGACAGCGGGTCCTGGAAGACCATGCCGATGGAATTGCCCCGTACCCCGGAAAGCTCCTTGTCGCCGAGCCCGATCAGGTTGCGCCCGCCGAGCAGGACCTCTCCGCTCAGGGTGGCGGAGGGCGGCAGCAGGCCCATGATGCCCATCGCGGTGGCCGACTTGCCCGAGCCGGACTCGCCGACGATGCCGAGCGTGCGGCCCGGCAGCAGGTCGAAGCCGACACCGCGCACCGCCTCGACGGGCCCGGCCTCGGACGGGAAGGAGATCCGCAGATCCCGTACCGAGAGCACGGGGGTGGCGTCGGTGGGCGGTGCGGGCTCGGTCAGAGGTGTCGCGAGGGTCATCGTCGGCCTCCAGCCGCGCCGGTCACGGACGTGGGGTCGAGGGCGTCGCGCAGCCCGTCGCCGACGAAGGTCATCGACACGGTGAGCAGCACGACCAGACCCGCGGGGAAGGCGAACAGCCAAGGCGCGCTGGTGATCGCGCTCGCACCGTCCGCGAGCATCGTGCCCAGCGAGACGTCCGGCGTCTGCACGCCGAACCCCAGGAAGGACAGGGCGGTTTCGCTGAGCACGGTCGAGACGACACCCAGCGTCAGATTGACGATCAGGAGCGAGCCGAGGTTGGGAATGATGTGCCGCAGGATGATGCGCAGCGGGCGCACCCCCATGAACTCGGCGGCCGTCACGTAGTCGCGTTCGCGCAGCGAGGTCGAAACGGACCAGATCACCCGCGCCGTGGACATCCAGCCGAACACCGTCAGGACGACGATGAGCACCCGCCAGTCTCCGGCGAGGCGGTGCGAGACCAGCGCGAGGATGAGGAACGAGGGGACGATCAGCAGGAAGTGGATGACGGCGAGCGTCGCCTTCTCGACCCGGCCCCCGAAGTACGCGGCGCTGGACCCGATGACCGCGGCGACGACCACGGTCAGGACGGACACGCTCACGGCGATCGCCAGCGAGCGCTGGAGCCCGTGCACGGCAGAGGCGTAGATGTCGTTGCCGCCCTGGTTGGTGCCGAACCAGTGGGCGGCGCTGGGCGGTTGGGTGAGCGCGGCGAAGTCGGTGTCGGAGTACGTGTGGGAGGTGAACAGGCCGCCGAAGGCACTGAACAGCACCAGGAGCAGGAAGATGACCACGCCTGCGACGGCGAGGCGGTTGCGCAGGAAGCGCCGCAGATAGAGCCGGCCGAGACCGATGTGCCGCTCGCTGTTCGAGAGGGGCCTCGGCACGGGCTTCCCCGCGAGCTTCTCCGCGGGCTTATGCGTGATGGTCGCATCTGACGTCATGTCAACTCACCCTCACCCGGGGGTCGAGGCAGACGGTGGCGATGTCCGCGAGGATCGCACCGATCGCGGTGAGTGCCCCGGCGAAGGCCGCCGTGGCGACCGCGCCGTGCACGTCGTTCTTGCTGATGGTCTGCACGAAGTACCGACCCATGCCGTTCCAGCCGAAGATGGTCTCCGTGATGACGGCCCCGGTGAACATGGCCGGGACACTGAACGCCACGGATGCCGCCGTCGGAATGAGCGCGGTGCGCAGGGCGTGCCGACGGATCGCCCGGGCCCGGGTGAGCCCGGTGGCCCGGGCGGTGCGGACGAAGTCGGCGTTGATGGTGTCGAGCAGCAGCGAACGCTGCGTCAGGTGGTAGCCGACATAGCCCATCAGGGTCAGCGTCAGGGTCGGCAGGATCAGGTGCAGAAAGCGGTCGCCGATCGTCGGCAACAGCCCTTGCACGCCCGGGGAGTTCTCCCCGGCGACGTACAGGAAGTGCAGTCCGGCATGCTGGTTCAGCCAGATGGCGACGAAGACCACGGCGAGAGCGGCGACGGACGCCGGAACGTTGAACACCACGATGGACACGGCCTGTGCGAGGCGATCGGCCCAGCCGTACTGGCGCGACGCGGTGTACACACCCAGCGCGACACCGATCACGACGGACAGGACCGTCGCCAGGAGGACCAGCTCCGCGCTGACGAGCGACCGGTAGCCGATCTCCGAGTTGACGGAGACGCCGGTGGGCGACCTCCCCCAGTCGAAGCGGAGCACCACGGAGGTGAACCAGTCCCACCACCGGTGCACGACCGGCACCTGCGGGTCCAGGTTGTACGGCGCGAGTGCGCGGTCGATCTGCGCCTCGGTGCGGGCGGGCCGCAGCTCCTTGAAGTTCGACCGCGGGTCGAGGAACCAACTGGCAAGGAAATAGGTCGCGTTGGTGGCCACCACGATCATCAGGAGCCAGCCCGTCGCCTTGCGCGTCACGTAGCGCAGCACGCGAGCCACCTCCTCACCGCACGGGGGAGGTGCGCCTCGGGGGCGCCGGGTCTGAGCGAGGTATGCATGTGCGGTGGAGCCTTCTGGAGGTACGGGAACGTGGGCACCGGGGTGCGAGCGCGAGTCTGGTCCGTACCTGGGAACCGGCACCAGGGTTCAGCCGCCGCTGCCACGAGGCCGACATGTGACCGCAGCAAACGGTCCGGTATCGGGGGAATTGCGCGAGCCCGGCACACCTCGCCGTTACGTTCCGAGTGGTGGAGGGGGCCGGCTCCGCCGACCCGTTCGGGCCCCGCTGGAAGATCGGGGCTCGAACGGCGATGTCCAAGGCCGGGGCGTCAGTTCCAGGGATCCGTGAAGGACCGTCCGGGCACCGGCTTGGCGATGAGGGCCACGGCGATGAAGAAGTTGACCTGCCCGATGGCGAACATCAAGGTGGCCAGCGCCTTGGGCTCATAGTGCTCGGCCGCGTGGGCGTAGAGCTCGTCCGAGACGCGTTCGCCGTGCGCGGCCGGCTGGAGCACGGCCTCGACGAGCGCGAGTGCGGCACGCTCGGCACTCGTGAAATAGGGCGAGTCCTGCCAGGACGCCACCGACGTGATCCGCTCCTCCGGCTCCCCGGCCTTGCGCAGGAACCCGGTGTGCAGAACGGTCAGGTAAGTGCTGCCGACGATCTGCCCCGCACGCAGCTGGACCAGGCTGATGGTGGCACGCGGCACCGAACCGTTGCCGGTGACCTTGAACAGTGCCGCCGACACCTGGGCCAGCTCGGGCACGAGCTGCGCGGGGTCCTCGGACATCCGGGGGACCATCGGTACTTCCTCGGTGATCGAGCGAGTTTCCACAACCATCTCCTCAAGGCATTCGCGTTGCTGTCGCTGCTTTGTCGCTGCTTGCTGTCACCGCTCTGACGCATCGCGACGGAGAAATGTGACAGGGCGGCGGGACCGCAGCCGAAATTCCTTCCGAGCCCAGCCCACCCACGCCTTTGACCTGCGAAGACTGGCAACTGACGCCATCCCGTAGCCGAGCAGGTACCAACTAGGTACCATCGAGGTATGCCGTCCTTGAACATCACCTTCACCGACGAGGAACTCGAAGCGGTCCGGGCCGCCGCGGCCGCCGACGGGAAATCGCTCAAGCAGTACGTCCACGACCTGCCCCTGCGCGAACAGCAGCGCCTGCAGTTCGTCCGGTACGCGCTCTCCTGGGGAGAACAGCAGCGCGCCGAGTTCGACGACGCCTTTCCCGACGAGGCGCCGCCAAGCTCGCGCAGCGAGGGGGTGGACGCCGCCTGATGGTCCTCTACATCGACGTCCCGTGGCTCCTGGACGTCCAGGAGCAGGCTGTCCCGGAAGACGTGAGCGTCGCCGACTACTCGGCCCTGGTCGCCGCGGTCGCTCGCCACAAGACCCGCATCCCCCGCCCGGCCACCGCCGACCCCGAACCCTCCTGGCGGGCGGCGGCCCTGCTGCACACGCTGGTGCGCCTGCAACCGCTGCCGCACCGCAACAGCCTCTACGCGTGCCAGGTGACGGCCGCCTACATGTACGCATCCGGCGAGGGCATCGACCCGCCGTACGGCGCGATGGTGGATCTCGTGCGGGACATCCAGGCGGGGAAGGTGAACGTGTACCAGGCCGCGGACCGCATCCGGGCCTGGCGAATCTGACGAGGCGTCAGGCGTCAGGCGGCGGGCGCCGCGCCCGATCGCAGCATGCCCGCAATTTGGGCGGATGTGGCAAAAGGGCGTAATTGCCTCAGGTGGCCTATCGTCGGGAACCCGGCGCAGCCCGGGTCCGGGGTTCACAGGCCTGACGAGGGAGAGCGGATCGTGGCGAAGGCGTACCTGGTGGGAAGCGGAGTCGCGGCGCTGTCCGCGGCGGCGTTCTTGATTCGTGACGGCGGGTTCGCCGGACCGGACATCCTTCTGCTGGAGGAGCAGGACCGGGAGGGCGGGAGTCTGGACGCGGCCGGTTCGCCCGAGACCGGCTACACCATGCGCGGCGGCCGTATGTTCGAGATCCACTTCGACTGCACCTACGACCTGCTCGGCTCGATCCCCTCCCTGGACGACCCGTCGAAGTCGGTCACACAGGACACCTTCGCCTTCCACGACGATTTCGCGTGGGACGACCACGCCCGGCTGGTCGACGCGGCGGGCAACGTGGTGGCCTCGCACTCCATGGGCTTCTCCGAGCGTGACCGCCTGGAGCTGGTCAAGTGTGTGGCCACCCCCGAGAGCCACCTGGACGGCAAGCGCATCACCGACTGCTTCAGCCCCGAGTTCTTCACCACCGACTTCTGGTGGATGTGGTGCACCACCTTCGCCTTCGAACCGTGGCACAGCGCCATCGAGTTCCGCCGCTACCTGAACCGCTTCGTGCACCTCTTCAAGACGTTCGACAGCATGTCGGGCATCTACCGGACCCGGTTCAACCAGTTCGACTCGATCGTCCGGCCCCTGCTGAAGTGGCTGACCGACCAGGGGGTGACCCTCCAACTCGGCACCCGGGTCACCGATGTGGGACTGGCCGACGGCGACGCGCTCACCGCGACCGGCCTCACCTGGACCAGGGGAGGGAAGAGCGAGGACATCGCACTGGGCCCGGACGACCTGGTCCTGGTCACCAACGGCTCGATGACGGCGAACTCCACGCTGGGCTCCACCGACACCGTCCCCGCCCTGGACACCTCCGGCTCCAGCGGATCCTGGAAGCTGTGGGAAACCCTCGCGGCCAAACGGCCCGGCCGGCTCGGCAACCCGTCGGCGTTCAACACCTCCGTCGCGGAGTCGACTTGGGAGTCCTTCACCGTCACCACCAAGGACCCCACCTTCTTCAAGCTGATGGAGGAGTTCAGCGGCAGCGAGGCGGGCAAGGGCGGTCTGATCACGTTCAAGGACTCCAGCTGGCTGCTGACCATCGTCCTCAACCACCAGCCGCACTTCCGCGAGCAACCCGACGACACCTTCGTCTGGTGGGGCTACGCCCTGTTCCCCGACAAGGAGGGCGACTTCGTCAAGAAGGGCATGGCGCAGTGCACCGGCGCCGAGATCCTGGACGAGGTGCTCCAGCACCTGCGCTTCGAGCAGGGCCCGCAGATCCTGCGGAACTCGATCGTCATCCCGGCCCTGATGCCGTACATCACCAGCCAGTTCCTTGTCCGCAGCCGGGGCGACCGCCCCGAGGTCGTACCCGAGAAGTCCACCAACCTGGCGTTCATCGGTCAGTACGCCGAGGTCCCCGACGACGTGGTGTTCACGGTCGAGTACTCGGTACGCACGGCGTGGACCGCCGTCGCCGGACTCCTGAACCTGGACAGGCAGCCACCGCCCGTCTACAAGGGCCAGCACAACCCCAGGGTCCTCGTCGAAGCACTCGAAACCCTGCATCGCCGCTGACCGGGTCGGCCGGGGCCCCCGGGGTGCGTCCGGGCCGCCGACGCCCCGGCGGGTCGTCGTGGCCGGGCCACGTACGCTCGTCCCATGGGTAGCGAGATGGGTTTGCGGGAGCGCAAGAGGCGGCAGACGTACGAGGCGGTGTCGGAGACGGCCATCGCGCTGTTCCTGGAGCGCGGCTTCGACAAGGTCTCCGTCGCGGAGGTCGCCGCGGCCGCAGGGATCTCCAAGCCGACCCTGTTCCGGTACTTCCCCGCCAAGGAGGACCTCGTACTGCACCGGTTCGCCGACCACGAGGACGAGGCGGCCTGCGTCGTCGCGGCCGGCCGGGCCGAGGGGGCCGCGCCGTTGCCCGCCCTGCGCGCCCACTTCCGCGAGGGACTGGAACGCCGTGACCCGGTGACGGGGCTGTGCGACAACCCCCACGTCCGCGCCTACTACGGGCTGCTGTACGGAACCCCCAGCCTGGTGGCCCGGCTGTACGGGTACCAGGAGCGGTCGGAGCAGGCGCTGGCCGCCGAGCTCGGGGAAGGGCTCGGCGCGCGCATCGCCGCCGGCCAGATCATCGCCGTACGGCGGATCCTCGCGGAGGAGAACTGGCGCCGGATCGAGGCGGGGGAGAGCGAGCGGGCGCTGTACCCGGAGGCGGTGCGGGCGGCGGACCGGGCGTTCGCACAGCTGGCCCAGGGGTTGGGGGCCGAGTACGGGGAGGGGTGAATCGTCCCGCGGCCCTGCCGCACCCCTCCCGCTGCCCATTGCGTGCCGGTCAGGCGTGTCCCCTCCATTCGTTACTGAGTAAAAAATGTAACCGGGTTGCGTTATTCTGGTTGGCATGAAGCCACTCGACCCGGAACTCGACCACGAGCGGACCTACCACGACACCTGCCGAGCGGCCCTGACCGCCATGACCGAGGGTGCCGGGCATCGCGTCGTCATCGGCGAGAACGCATTCGCCTCCGGTGCCGACGCCGAGGTGCTCGGCTATCAACTCCGCAGCTGGGCCAAGGAGTTGAGGGAGATGCCGGAAGGTCCGCTGTTCTTCGGGCGGCTCGACTTCGACGCGGCGGCCGACGGTGACCACGCCGGCCAGAGCTACCACATCGGCCGCCGCCGCATCAGCGAACACCCCTCCGCCCCGCCCCTGGTCGTCGACTGGCGGGCACCCGTCTCGCGCCGCTTCTACCAGGCGAGCGCCCGTGACCCCCAGGGCGTCGCGGTCCGCCGGCGGTTCGGCTGGGCGCGGGGGAGCTCCGGCGCCGCCGAGGACCTGACCGGGCTTGAGGACGAGCGCCTGGTGGCGGGGGAGGTGCGGGGCGCGAGCGCGATCCTCACCGGGGAGATCGAGCGCCCCCGCGTCGGCCCCATGCGGGACATCGCGGCGACCATCCAGCCCGAGCAGGACGACCTCGTACGCTCCGAGCTGGCCGAGTCCGTGTGCGTACAGGGCGCCCCGGGCACCGGCAAGACCGCCGTCGGCCTGCATCGGGCGGCGTACCTCCTCTACACCCATCCGCAGCGCATCCAGCGTCGCGGCCTCCTGGTGCTCGGCCCCAACCGCACCTTCCTCTCCTACGTCCGCGAAGTCCTCCCCGCGCTCGGCGAGTACGACATCCGCCAGTCGACCGTCGACGAGGAGATCGTGCGCGGAACCCGCGGCCGCGAGGTGCGCGCCGTCGACGAACCGGAGGCGGCGGTCGTCAAGCACGACGTGCGGATGGCCGAGGTGCTCCGTCGCGCCCTGTACGGCCGCGTCGCGCAACCCGTCAACTCCCTTGCACTGCAAGAGGGTTCGTACACCTGGCGGGTCTCCAGGGGGGAGCTCGCGTCGATCGTCGCCGCGGTACGCGCCGAGGCGCCGCCGTACGCCATCGGGCGGGAGCGGGTGCGCAGCCGGGCGGTCCGGGCCATCCAGCTCCAGGCGGAACGGCGGGCCGGGCCCACGAACAACACCTGGCTCCAGAAGATCACCAGGGCGCGTCCGGTGACCGGGTTCGTCGACACGGTGTGGCCGAAGGTGAAGCCGGAAGAGGTCCTGTCCGAACTGTTCACGGACCCCGACGCGCTGGCCGGGGCGGCCGGCGGCAGCCTCGATCCGGAGGAACAGAAGGCGCTCCTGTGGGCGAGGCCGCCGCGCTCGTGGAAGTCCGCGAAGTGGTCGGCGGCCGATCTGGTGCTGCTCGACGAGGTGGCGGGCCTGATCGAGCACCCCGAGGGGTACGGGCACATCGTCGTCGACGAGGCGCAGGACCTGTCCCCGATGCAGTGCCGGACGATCGCTCGGCGCGCGGTGTTCGGTTCGCTGACGGTGCTCGGTGACCTGGCCCAGGGCACGACCCCGTGGGCGGCCCGCGGCTGGTCCGGGCAGCTCGCCCACCTGGGCAAGCCGGGCGCCGAGGTGGTGCCGCTGACGACGGGGTTCCGGGTGCCGGCCGCGATCGTGGAACTGGCCAACCGGCTGCTCCCCGCGCTCGACGTGGACGTGCCGTCCGGTCAATCCATGCGCAGGGACGGCGAGTTGAGCTGTCGGAGTGCCGCGTCGCCGCAGGAGCTTGCCGAAGCGGTGATCGATGCGGTGCGGGCGGCGCTGTGCCGGGAGGGCTCGGTCGGCGTGATCGCGGCCGACCGCGACGTGCCCGCGCTGAGCGCGGCCCTGGAGTCGGCCGGCCTCGACGCGGCGGCTGCGGCACGGGTCGCGCTGCTGCCCGCGACGCTCGTCAAAGGCCTCGAATACGACCACGTGGTGGCTGTCGAACCGGCCGAGATCGCGGCTGCCGAGGAGCGCGGCCTGCACCGGTTGTACGTGGTCCTGACGCGGGCGGTGTCCGGCCTGGAGATCGTCCACAGCAGGCCGCTGCCCAGGGAGTTGGAGCCGGTGGGGTGAGTTCGGTGATGGCGGGGACCGGGCGGCGGGGTCAGGTCCCCGGCGGCATCCGGACGACCGCGGCAAGGCCTTCCTGGTGGGCGAGCAGGGCGGCCTGGACCCGGTTCTCAAGGCCGAGGCGGGTCAGGATGCGATTGACGCGGCTCTTCACGTTCCCCTCGCTGAGGCCGAGGGCCGAGGCGATCCGGGCGTTGGACAGGCCCCGGGCCACCAGCACCAGGACCTGGAGTTCGCGCTCGGTCAACAGGGCCGCGAGCTCGCCCTCGCGCGGAGCGGGAGCCGGGGCATGCGGCAGGAGGGCGGCCGGCAGGGCGGTGACGGTGTCGATGAGGCGGCGCGTGACACTCGGAGCAAGCACCGCCTCTCCGTGGGCTGTTGAGCGAATGGCCTGGGCGAGCTGGTCGGGAGGGCTGTTCTTCAGCAGGAAGCCGACGGCCCCGGCCCGCAGCGCGGCATGCACGTACTCGTCGAGGTCGAACGTGGTGAGCACGAGGACCCGCGGAGCCGGACCCGGCCCGGGCCAGCACGTGGTGATGCGCCGCGTGGCCTCGACGCCCGTCGTGCCGGGCATGCGGACGTCCATCAGCACGACGTCGGGCCGGACCTCGACGGCGCGCGCGACGGCCTGCTCTCCGTCGGCCGCCTCGCCGACGACCGACAGATCTTCACGGCGGTCGATGACCAGGCGGAGACCGGTCCGGACCATCTCCTGGTCGTCGACGAGCAGTACTCGGATGGTCATGCGTCCGCCTCCGCCGGTAGGGGCGGCTTCGCGAGGAGAACCGCGTGCAGTCGCCAGCCGCCGTCCTCGCGCGGCCCGGCCGCCAGTACGCCGTCGAACGCCGCCACGCGCTCCCGCATGCCGATGAGACCCCGCCCGGTCCCGGGGACGGGCTCGTGCCCCGGTGGCGCCGGGTCGTTCGCGACCTCGATCGTGACGCGGGAGTCGTCGCCGCCCACGGTGACCCGCACGCCGACGGGACCGGCGTGCTTGATGACATTCGTCAGTGCCTCCTGGACGATCCGATGGGCCGAGACCCGCAGCCCCGCGGACAGCGCGGTCCCTGCCCGGACCTGCGACACGTACGTCACTCGGCAACCCGTCGCCGTCGCCGCGTCGATGAGCGGTTCGAGGTGGTCGAGGGACGGTTCGGGCGCGAGCTCCCGTTCGCGGAACGACAGCAACCCGAGGACGCGCCGCATCTCGATGAGCGCGGTGTCGGCGGTCCGCGCGATGAGACCGACGCACTGCACGGCCTCGGCGGGGCCGGATCCGGGCGCCATGACGTCCTCGGCGGCCCGCGCCTGAACGGCGATGGCACTGACGTGGTGGGCCACCACGTCGTGCAGGTCCCGGGCGATGCGGGCGCGCTCGGTGACCACCGCCTGCCGGGCGTTGAGTTCCTGCTCGGCCCACAGGCGTCGATTGAGCTCTCGCAGGCGTTCCGCGTCGGCGCCGATCCTGCGTCTGTTGCACCCCAGCAGCCAGGCGAGGGCGAAGAAGAAGACGAAGGTCGTGGTGCTGATCGGCTCCAGTGACCCCAGGCGCGGCACTTCCCAGTGCCCGGTGAGCGCATCGGCGGCGGTGGTGGACGCGAGGCACAGCAACGTCCCGAGGAGGCTCGCAGGGACCGGCGTGTAGCGGGCCGCCGCATACACGCCGATCATGAGCAGGAACGGGCCGGGTATGCGGCCCTGAACGGGACCGAGTGCCTGGAAGGCCACGTAGAGGCAGGTCATCGCCGCCAGCACGGCCGACGGACGCGTCCGCCGCCACAGCAGCGGAACGGTCTGCGCTCCCCACAGAGCCACTCCCCAGCCGGCCGGCTCCGGAGTGCGGTCCAGCACGGTGGCCACGTCGAACAACGTCAGGCCGCCGCCCAGCGCGACGTCAAGCAGTCGCGGCCGGCCGGCTATCCATCGCCGCGCGGCTCGTGGCGCGGCTTTCATGTTGATGACCATCTCGGTCCGTCAGGCTAGACGAACGGGGGCGCCGAGCGGATCGTCCCCCGGTCGCGCATCGATAGTTGCGTGGGTGCGCGGGAGATCGCCGTGGAGACGGAGGTGCCACGGGCAGACGCCCGCCTAGCGTCTTCGCCATGACGAACCTACCGCCGGCGAATCTCCTCGCCGCCTCCACGGCACAGCCTCCCCAGGGTGCAACGCCCACGATCAACTCCCCCAAGAATCAAGGGAGTTCGACGCCTTCCCGATACGGTCTGCTGGTGCTCGGCACGGGCACGATGCTGTTCGCCGTGGGCGGCCGGTGGGACATCGCCGCCGCGGCCTGGATCTTTCCCGTGCTCCTGCTGCGCTTCGCCCGCCAGAGCCGAGTGCGGTCCGCGATGCCAGGGATCTGGCTGGCACACATCGCTGCCGCCGTCTTCTGGATCCAGGAGTCGGAGCTCGGCTTCAACCCCGTCGCCATCGTCGGCGCGATCGCGCTCGCCGCCCTGCAGACGCTGCCGTTCCTGGCCGACAGGCTGCTCGTCGGCCGGTTGCGTCCGGCGGTGGCGGCCCTCGCCTTCCCCGCGGCCTTCGCCGCCACCGAGTTCCTGATCACCCTGGTCACTCCGCTCGGCACGGCGTACGGCTGCCTGGCCGTCACGCAGTACGGCGACCTCCCGCTTCTGCAGGTCGTCTCGGTCACCGGGCCGTGGGGGATCGGCTTCCTGATCGGCTACTTCGCGAGCACCGCCAACCGGATCTGGGAGCGGCCCGCGTGGCGCAGCGGCCTGGTCTACGGGACGGTGCTGCTGAGCGTCGTGCTCGCCGGCGGGGCCCGGCTCGCCTTCGGCCCGCCGGAGGGAACCACCGTGCGGATCGCCGGGGTGAGCCCCGGCCGGACCGTGACCGACGCCCTTCAGAGCACGCTCGGGCGGATCGACGGCGGGCCGGCCGACATCGCCGCCGCGCCCGCCTCGCAGGTGGAGCCCGCGATGACCGCCGTCGAGAACGACCTGCTGGCCGCCACCCGGCGCGAGGCCGCCGCCGGGGCGAAGATCGTGATCTGGCCCGAGGAAGCCGTCAGGACCCAGGAGTCCCACGCCCCCGCCGCCATCGCAGCCGCACAGGAGCAGGCCCGCCGGTCCGGGATCTACCTGGAGATCGGCGTCCGCGTCTACAGCACGACCGCCCCCGCCTTCGGCCGCGACGAGGCACTGCTCATCGACCCCCGCGGGAAGGTGCTGTGGACCTACCAGAAGGCGCACCCCATTCCCGGCTCGGAGAGGTACGCGCCGGGCGACGGCCGAGTGCCCGTCGCGGACACCCCGTACGGCCGCATCGCCAATGTCATCTGCTACGACGCCGACTTCCCGGCGATGATGCGAACGCGGGCCGACATCATGCTCGTCCCCTCCGCCGACTGGAAGGAGTACGGCGCCGCGCACACCGCGAAGGCGAGCCTGCGGGCCATCGAGGGAGGCTACTCACTGGTGCGGCAGGACGCGCAGGGGGTTTCGACCGCCTACGACAACAAGGGCCATGTCCTGGCCACCACCGACTACTTCACGACGGGGCAGCAGACGACGGTGGCCTATGTGCCCACGCACGGCACCACCACGATCTACGACCGGATCGGAGACACCTTCGCCTGGCTCTGCCTGACCGCAGTGGCCGCGCTGACGGCCCTGGCGGTGGCCCGATCCCGGCGCCGTACGACCGACGCCTGAGGCACGAGTCCCAACTGAGGCCAGGGCCCGAGGGATTAATCCCCCCGCTAGGGCAGCTGCTCTCAGTCGACGGGGCGGCTGGTCCTCATCCGCGCGTATGCGTACACGCACCCGGCCAGCGCCAGGTCGGACAGGAGCATGAAGCCGATCGAGTACGAGCCCTTCGCGCTGTAGATCGCGCCCATGACCAGCGGCGGCACGAAGCCGCCGAGGCCGCCCATCGCCCCGACGATGCCGGTCACGCTGCCCACTTGGGGCTGCGGTGTCACCTGGGAGACCAGCGCGAAGACGCTGCCGCTGGCCGTTCCGAGTCCGGCGCCCATGCACAGCAGGGCGATGGTGCCGCCGGGGTACAGCGTGGGGTCGAAGGCCTGCACGATCGCGAGCAGGGCGACCACACCGAGTGCGGCGGCCGTCACCAGTGCCGGGTGGACGCGGTCCGAGAGCCAGCCGCCGATCGGCCGGAAGACGACCGTGGCCAGGGCGAACCCCGCCGCCTTGGAGCCCGCGTCCGTCGGCGACAGCTCGTACCAGGTCTTGAGATACGTGGGCAGGTACACGCCGAACGCGACGATTCCGCCGAACCCGATCGCGTACAGCGCGGACAGTTCCCACGTCACGCGCAGCCGTCCCGCCTGCCCGAGCCGCGATGCGAGCGAGGCCGTCGGCACGGGCCGGTCCGGCCGATCGGTGATCAGCAGCGCCGCCAGCACGGCGTACGCGGCGAGGGCCACGGCCACGACGACGAACGGCAGGTGATAGCCGTGCTTGGCGATCCGGGGCGTGAGGTATCCGGACAGGGCCACGCCGCCCATGCCCATGCCGAACACGCCGAGCGCGAAGCCCCGTTTGCTCGGCGGGAACCACGAGTTGACCAGGGGAATGCCGATCGCGAACGTCGTGCCGCCCAGGCCGAGGAGGAAGCCGACCACGAGCATCAGGCCGTAGCTGTCCCGTGCCGGAATCAGGAGGAGGACCGGCACGATGGTCAGCGCGGCCATCAGCGGGAACATCAGCTTCGCGCCGTAGCGGTCGGTCAGCGCTCCCACCGGAATGCGCCCGAGCGAGCCGACGAGCACGGGGACGGCCACGAGCAGCGACTGCTGCAACGAGCTGAGGTGCAGCCGGTCCTTGTAGTCACCGGCCAACGGCGCGATCAGGTCCCACGCCCAGAACGTCAGCGTGAACCCGACCGTCGCCATCACCAGGTTGCGGTACGCGGCGGCAGAGGGTTTCAGATCGCTGTGCGCGGCGGTGGAGGGCTTCGCAACAGTGTCCACGTCCCCAGTCAAGGCGCCCGCCGGATTCCGGGCGCGCCGGACTGCGCCGTACGAGGTACGTTCGTGCCCGGGCCGAGTCACCCGTTCGGGCCGGCCGACGCCCAGCCTGACCTGCCGCTAGGCCCGATCGCGCACTTGGCGACACCTTCCCACGGGGGTACGAGACGACGATTCGGCGTCCGGGCCTGCCCGGCGACCTGCCGCGGCCCGAGACCCTCCGGGCGCGCTGGGGCCTGCTCGCGGTACTGGAGGCGACGACCGAGGGCGAGGTCGCGCGAGCCATGGACCTCGGGACAACGGCGCTATCGGTCCGACGGCCGTCCTGGACCGAGCCGAACGGTATGAGCTGACCCCTCAGGCGCTGGAGTCCTCGGTCGCCGCCTCCGCGTACGACCACTGGGATCTCCCGGCCATGCTGCGAGCCCTTCACCTGACGGGCCTGGCGGGTGAAGGGGTTGATTCTGACGTGGCGTCAAGTCGCTTGCGAGTGACCTGAGTTGGTGGACGCCGCGCCGTGCCGACGTCGTGCTCCGCCCGTGGAGCCACTTCGCATTGGGTAGCGTGGGGGTTCCGCACGTTCCTGCGTCCCACGGAGTGGCTCATGCGCGTTCGCCGGATCGTCCCCAACTTTCAGTCCGAGGGGCAGGCTCTCGCCGAGAGTTCCGACTTCTACGGTGTGCTCGGCTTCGAGGAAGTGATGAACCACGGCTGGATCGTCACCCTCGCCTCCAGGGACAACCCCGCCGTGCAGTTGAGCCTGATGACCAAGGACCTGACGGCCCCCGTCATGCCGGACGTGAGTGTCGAGGTCGAGGACGTCGACGCGGTGCACCGGGCGATGGTGGAGCGCGGCGCCGAGATCGTCCACCCCCTGACGGACGAGGAGTGGGGCGTCCGTCGCTTCTTCGTCCGCGACCCGAACGGCCGGGTGATCAATGTGCTCAGCCACTCCTGAGGCATCCGTCGTGGGCGGTGCGACCGAACCACATGGGTTGTAGACGATCGGCTGGGCCTTACGTCGAAGATGTCCGCCAGCCGGACCGGCCCCTCCTCGCCTTCGAGGGTGTAGTCGGGCATCTCGACCATCGGCAGCTTGCGGCGCTGGGCGGCAACCGCGTCGAGTTGCCGAGTGGCGGCCTCCTCCTGCACGTGCAGCTCATCGTGTGGGGAGCGGCCACACCCATGGTGAGGCACCCCGGACGACGTACACCCGAGGACACGCCTCGGGCGCGTCGATCGTTCCCCACCCGCATGACTGCGAGGGTGGGTGGGAGCCGGGCATCGGTCCGGGGCGCGGGGCGGGTCAGCGGCGGCGGAACTCCGCGGCGGCCAGCAGCGCGGTGTCCGGGTCGTCGGAGAACAGACCGTCGATGCCGGTCGCGAAGAGCGCCTTGAAGTACGCGAGCGCGTTGCCGTAATCGCCGGGGTTCTTGCCGACCCGGAAGTCCAGCGGCAGGAAGTTGTTCTCGTTCCGCACGGTGTACGGGGTGAGGAAAAGGCCCGCGGCGTGCGCGTCGCGGACGAGGGTGGTGGGCTTGCCGAGGTTGCCCTGGCCGTCCTGCGCGATGATCTGCGGCAGCCAGGGGCCGATGCCCTGGGCGAAGCCGGCGATCCACTTGAGCCCCTCGGGCTTGAGGAGGTCGGCGGTGGTGCGCGGGTCGCCGGACTCGACGAAGTCAGCGGGCCTGACGGACGGTTCGTCGAGCAGGACGGTCTTGGGGCACTTCACGCCCAGTTCGCTGAGCCGCTTGAGGCTGCTGGGCTCGAAGGACTGCAGGATGTTCGGAGCGTGCGCGGTGTGCCGGCCGTAGCGGCGCAGCAGCTTGGCGAGCGGCTCCTCGATGCCGAGGCCCAGCTTGCGGAAGTAGGTGGGGTGCTTGGTCTCGGGGTAGATCCATATGGGGCGGCCGCGGCGGCGGCCCTCGCGCTCGGCCCACTGGAGTACCTCTTCGAAGGTGGGCACTTCCCAGTGGCCGTTGTACATGGTGTTGTGCTGGCGGACGTCGGGGATGCGCTCCTTGGCGCGCAGGGTCTTCAGCTCGGCGAGCGTGAAGTCCTCGGTGAACCAGCCAGTGATCTTCGTGCCGTCCACGGTCTTGGTGGTCCTGCGGCCGGCGAACTCGTGGTGGTCCGCGACGTCGGTGGTGGCGGAGATGTCGGGCTCGTGCCGGCAGACCAGGTGCCCGTCCTTCGTGGGGACGAGGTCACCGGCCTCGATGACGTCCGCGCCCATGTCGAGGGCGAGTTGGTAGGAACCGAAAGTGTGCTCCGGACGGTAGCCGCTGGCGCCGCGGTGACCGATGACGAACGGTACGGGCAGCTTAGCGGGCGCCCCGGCGGGCGCCGACCGGTCCGCCGGCCCCGTGCCGGCCGCGTTCGCCTGTCCCGCTCCGGCCAGTACCGCCGCTCCGGTGCCCAGGGCCGCGGCTCCCAGTACCGCCCGCCGCCCCGGCTCGTGCCGCTTGTCCATGCCCGCGCTCCTTGCTCTGTGTCGGGCCCCGCACTGCCCGGTGAAGATCCGGGCGTTCCAGGGTTTTCCGGTGCATCAGCTTGCTCCGGGAGGCCACTTCGCACGCCTCCCGGAGGCACCTTGATCGTAAGCACGGGCGGCTGAGGCCGAGGAGGCGCAGGGGGTTACCGCGAGGAATGGACGGTGGGAACGGCCGGGTTGGGGAGGCGGCGCGGACAGGGACTACGACGGTGACCAGGACAGCCGGGCTTATCTTCCGCAGATCGACACGACCGTTGCGACCACGACCGTCCCCGTGGCGAACCCGGCCATGACAGAGCGCAGTATCTCCAGCCGGAGGTCCGTCAGCCGCTCGGGCTCACTGAGGCAGTGGTTCGCCTGCTCGCCCCGCGAACTCCCCAGCCAGTACACGTCCGGCAGCTCAGCATGGACGGGCTTCGACTCAGACAGTTGGTCCACGATGCGTTAACGCCCGCTGCCCGATCCGAGCAACGACGTGCGGGCGGACCGCAACCCAACCGCAATCGTGCGCCCGGGCCCGGGCCCGGGCCCGGGGCAGTCGCGGAGCGCCCGGGCCCGGATTCGGCGTGGTCACGTCGGCTCCGTCTCCGGGGCGCTCGCGGACAGGTAGCCGGCGGCCTGCAGGGCGAACATCTCCGCGTATTCGCCACCGAGGCTCATCAGGTCCTGGTGAGAGCCGGATTCGATGATACGGCCGCGCTCGAAGACGTAGATCGTGTCGCACTCGACGACGGAGGCGAGCCGGTGCGAGATGAGGACGGTGATCTGGTCGCTGCGACGGTCGCCCTTCAACACGGCCTGGTACACGGCGTGTTCGGCGCGGGGATCCATGCTGGCCGTGGGCTCGTCGAGGAGCAGGACGGGGGCGTCCTTGTACAGGCCGCGCGCCACCGCGACCTTCGCCCACTGGCCCTCCGACAGCTCCTCGCCGTTCTTGAACCGCTTGGACAGGACCGCACCCCAGCGGTCCCGCAGTGCCGCGATCACCGTCTCGGCGCCGCTGGCCCGCACCGCCGCGAGGGCCCGGGGCGGGTCGGCCTCGGTCAGGGTGCCGCGGGAGACGGTGATGTTGGCGAGGGCGCTGAACGGGAAGTGGACCGGATCCTGGAGGACCATCGCGACGCGGGACTGCAGCGACTCGCTGTCCATGGTGGTCACGTCCACGCCGTCCCAGCGGATCGCTCCGTCGCCCACGTCGTACAAGCCCGCGAGCACCCGGGACGCCGTCGACTTGCCGCTGCCGTTGACGCCCACGAAGGCGACGGTCTGGCCTGCGCGGAGCGTCATCGAGACCTGGTCGAGCGCGGGGCTCTCCTTGCCGGGATAGGTGTAGGTGACGTTGTCCAGGCGGACCTCCTTGACGGTGGTTGGCGCCTGAACTCCGGTACGTCGGGGCAGCATCGTGCGACACCGCGCCTGGAAGGCGAGGAGGTCGTCCACCCACATGGCGTGCTCATACACCAGGTGGGCCACGTCGACCACCCTGACCAGGGCGGACCTGCTGTTCTGGATGGCCAGGACCGCGCCCGCGCCGACGCCCAGCGGCAGCCATCCGTGGATGAGCATGGCGCCCAGGACGAGGTAGGTGACCGCGGTGCCGAGACCACCGGTGGTCCGGCCGAGCAGGGAGAGACGGGCGGAGTGCAGGTCGAGGCGGGTGTCCTCGGCGGCGACGTGCCGGGTGAGGCGGAGGTGTTCGTCCAGCAGGGCCCGCTGGGCGGTGTTGGAGCGCAGCTCGGCGGCGGAGTCCCGGTCGAAGAGCAGCCAGGAGAACACCTGGATGCGCCGCTGGAGGGCGTTCCACCGGCGGAAACTGTGGAAGCGCGCCCGTGCCGCGCGGACCGCGGCGACACCCACCGGCACGACGGACAACGGCAACAGCAGGATCAACAGGGGGTGGAGCACGGTGATGACGCCGGCGGTGCCCACCAGGCCGAGCAGCGCGGCGGCGAGACTGACGGCCTGTCCGACGATCTGCCGCGAGTAGAACAACCCCCGGTCCCTGGCCCGGTACGCCTCGTCGTGCCAGTCGGCGTCGTCGACGACCTCAAGGCGGACGTGCGCGGTCAGCTCCAGGAGCTCGGTCTCCAGGGCGGTACGAATCTTGGGGGTGAGCCGGGCCTGGGCGACGGAGACGCCGTACTCCAGCAGGGCACGCAGCGACAACAGGCCTACCACGAGGGCGAGTTGGGGGACAGCTGCCTGTACCCGTCCGGGGGTCGGACCGGACGCGAACAGATGCTGGGCCACCCCCACGGTGGCCACCAGGCCGAACGCCGTCATCGCCGCCGCGGCCATCTGCAGCACGGCCAGCCGTACCGTCGCCCCGCGGTCTGCCTGCCAGGCGAGCCTCCCGACCTGCTTCAGGATGGCGGGGAGGCGTCTGAGGATCTGCCCGACCGACGCCTTGGCGGCGGCGCCGTCGTAGACCGCCCAGTACGCCTCTTTCATGCCGTCCACGATGTCGTCGCCATCGGCGGCCGGGGCCAGGGCGGCGGGAGGCAGATCAAGGAGCTCTTCCCGAGGGCGCGGGATGGTGGCCGCGTCGCCGCCGGTGCTGTCACGTCCGTCCGCGTCGGTCATGCTCGCTCCCTCGTCGTCGTAGCCCTGCTTGCCGCATGCGCAAGCGGCTGTGTACGGCTCATGCGCCCCACCCCATGGAGGAGTAGAGGCGGTTGGCGGCAATGGAGGTGAGTGCCACGGCGGTGTAGTCGACGAGGGGGCTGGGCAGCGACGAGGTCGGATACCACCCCAGTGCGATGCAGCGGTCCGGCTCGCAGATCTTCGGCGTGCCCCGGTAGTCGAGGACGCGGAAGAACAATTGCATGCGCGGGCTGCTGCCGGCGGCGTTGCCGCGGTAATGGAGCACGTGGACCAGGCGGAGGTCCTGGCGGTCGATGAGCACGCCGAGCTCCTCGCCCGCTTCCCGGACGGCACACTCCGCGGCCGACTCCGCTTCGAGATGCCCGGCCGGCACGTGCCACTCCCGAGCCGCGAACCGGGCGTTGGGGGAGCGCTGTTGGAGGAGTACCTGTCCAGCCTGCTCGAACACGAGATGAACGCCGATGATGTTGGGCTGGGTTCGCATGGAGCTCCTCCGAAAGGCATCAGTGCGGACAGGTGCTCGGAAAACTTGCCTGTCGGGTCATGCGTAACGGTGAAGACCGGGCGAACTATCGCCCGGATGTTCCATCCCGCCCCGGAGCTCCGTACTGCCGGGCTGGAACCTCGTGATCTTGAGTTCGAACCACCCCTGGGGGTCTGGTCACCTGATTCAGTGATTGCGTTTTCTTGAGTGCGGAGGCTTGGCGGCGGTCGCTGAAGGCGTCGCCGAACCGGATGCCGACGGAGAAGTTGAACTCGTCGGGGCGGAGCCGCTCTTCCGCTTCTGCGCGAGGGTCCTGGACGGCGTTCGGGAGCAGGCCAACCGCCTCATTGAGTTTTCGCGCAGGTAGTCCGAACTCCGAAACGGGAGCCGGTTTGTTCCGTCGGGATGGTGCGTGTGGTGGGTGGTTTGGGGGCCGTTGTACTCCGGCCCACCGGGGCCCTGTACGCGGAGGAGGGGCGCGGTGTCTGCCGCCGCCGTGATCGGAGGGGCAGCGGCTTGGGAGTGTCACGTCGGCTGGGATCGCTGCCGGTACTGGAGGGGTGAGCAGCCCAGGTGTTTTTTGAAGACGCGGGCGAAATTTCCCGGGTTGGGGAAGCCGCAGCGGCTGCCGACCTGGGATATGAGTTCGTTGCTCGTGGTGAGGAGGCGGCACGCGGTGT
>NZ_LGDD01000340.1 GCF_001279695.1 Streptomyces sp. WM6378 | reverse complement strand
GCCCACCCGTGCGGGGGGTTGGATGAGCTGGCCCCATGGGGCTGCGCCGCAGACCCCTTGAGGGGCTGCGCCCCCCGGACCCCCGCCGCCCACGGCCCGAGGCCGGATCGCGGGGTTGGGGGTGCCGGGGACCGCGCGAGCAGCCCCGTACGGTCCGGGGCCGAAGGCGGGTTGAGGGCGCGGGGGACTTCGCGGGCAGCCGTCCGCCGTCCGAGGCTGGGCGGGGTGGTCAGGGGCGCCGGGAGCCGCGAGGTGCGGGCGCCCGCACCTCGCGGCTCCCGACGGCCAGCCTCTGCGGCGTTTGAGGAGCGCGGGGGCGGAGCCCTCGGCATCGGGTGCCGGGCCGCAGGTGACCCCACGCCCCCGGAGCCACGCGGCGGAGCCGCAGAGTGTCACAGTCGGGAAGGGGCGGGGCGGGGTGGGGAAAGAGGCAGGAGGAAGGGCTATGCGCCCAGTACCCCCCTCGCCACCCCCAGCTCCACCAAATCCTGTGGGCGCAACCTGAGTTGGGAGGCGGTGCTGCGTACCTCCGATTCGGGCCGCTTCAAAATCGCCGCCGCCAGTTCCGGGGCGATCACGGAGAAGTAGCTGTCCGCCGTCACCCACGTGCGGTCCGGGGACGTCAGGGCCAGGGCTCCGCCCGAGCCGCCCTCGCCGATGACCAGGGTGGTCACCGGCACCCTCGCGGAGGCCAGGGCCGCGAAGGCGTCGGCGATCGCGGCGCCCTGGCCCGCGCGTTCCGCCGCCGCGTCGTTCGCCGCGCCCGGGGTGTCCACCAGGGTCAGGACCGGGATGCCCAGGCGGTCGGCCAGGCGGATGAGGCGGGCCGCCGTGCGGTAGCCCGCCGGGGTGGTCGCGGTGCCGGTCTGGGCCGCGTACGCGTAAGGGATCCCCGCGTGCAGGCCGAACCCGCACAGCATTCCCGGGTCCACGCCACCGCACCTGTCGCCCGACAGCGCCTGTCGGTGCGGGAAGTACGCGTCCAGGTAGGACTCGGCCCTCGGCCGGCCCGTCGCGCGGGCCCGGGTCACCGCCTCCCAGCCGTCCGCCGGGAGGCCCGACTTCCCGAAGGGGGCCGGTACCGGGGCCGGTTCGGACCCGCCCGCCCCGCCCAGCAGGGTCAGCCAGCCCGCCAGCACGCCCCGCAGGTCCTCCTTCCGTACGATCGCGTCGATCTGGCCCGCCGCCAGTTGGCCCTCAGCTCTGTACGCCGCCGGGTCCGCGTCCGCCGGGCGTACCCGGGATCCCGCGAAGCCGATCTGGGCGCCCGGCAGGGCCAGGATCACATCCGCGCCCGCGCCCAGCGTGGCCCAGCCGCCGCCCGTCGTCGGGTCGCGCAGCACCGCGATCTGAGGCAGCCCCGCCTCCTTGAGCAGCGCCGACTGCCTTGCCACGCGCTGGAGTTGGGTCAGCGCCAGCATGCCCTCCTGCATGCGGCTGCCACCCGTGGCGATCAGCGAGACCAGCGGAAGCCGCCGCTCCCGCGCCGTCTCGTACGCCGCCTCCAGACGGTCCCCCGTCCGCTGCCCCAGCGATCCGCCCAGGAAGCCGAACTCGAAGGACAGCACTACGCACGGCCGGCCCTCCACGGACGCTACGCCGCAGACCACCGATTCCGTCTCGCCCGTACGTTCCGTCGCGCGCGCCCGTGAAGTCCCGTAACCCGACCATGCGAGGGGGCCGTCCTCCGGGAAGTCCCGGTCGGGGACCCCTAGTTCTTCCAGTTCTTCGAATTGTTCCTCCAGTTCCTCTAGTTCCTCGAAGACGCTCGCCACCGTCGCGATCGCCTGCCTCGCCGTCATTCGCTCAGACATCCGCTCAGACATCCGCTCAGGCATGCAGGGCTCGCTTCATGATCTTCCCCATGTCGTTGCGGGGGAGCTCGGGGAGGTAGTGCACCACGCGGGGGCGCTTGTGGGGGGCCAGTTGCGCCGCCACGTGGTCAGCCAACTCGGCCTCGTTCGGCGGGGAC
Organism: Streptomyces sp. WM6378; assembly: GCF_001279695.1. GTDB lineage: Bacteria > Actinomycetota > Actinomycetes > Streptomycetales > Streptomycetaceae > Streptomyces. Next base: position 32,326 of record NZ_LGDD01000340.1, on the reverse strand, counting down.
TGGGGGTCCGTCGGGACCACCCACGCCACGATGCGCTCGCCCAGGTCCGGGTCCGGCTCGCCCGTCACCGCGGCCTCGCGGACGCCCGGGTGGTCCAGCAGCGCGTTCTCGATCTCGCCCGCGCCGATCTTGTAGCCGCCGCTCTTGATGAGGTCGGTGGCCTTGCGGCCGACGATCCGTACCTGGCCGTCCGCGTCCAGGCTCGCCATGTCGCCGGTGCGGAACCAGCCGTCCTCGGTGAACGCGGCGGCCGTCGCGTCCGGGCGGTTCAGGTAGCCACTGAACAGGTTCGGGCCGCGCACCTGGATCTCGCCGATGCCGTCGGCCTCGTCCGCGAGGCGCAGGTCGACGCCGGGCAGCGGCACGCCGACCGTGCCGGGGCGGGCCCCGCCGTCCGCCCGCGCGGCGCACAGCATGAGGGTCTCGGTCATCCCGTACCGTTCGATCACCGCCCGGCCCGTCGCCTCGGCGATGCGGCGGTGGTCGGGTGCGGGGAGCGCCGCGGAGCCGGACACCAGCAGGCGGGCGCCCGCCAGCGCCTTGGTCAACTCCCGGTCCTGGCCCACCACTTCGGCGATCCGGTGGTACATCGTCGGCACCCCGAACAGCATCGTCGCGCCCGCCGCCAGCTCCCGCGTCACGCCCTCCACCGAGAACCGGCCGAGGTGGCGCACCGAGCCGCCGCGGCGCAGCGGACCGAGGATGCCCAGGATCAACCCGTGGACGTGGAACAGCGGCAGCCCGTGCACCAGCACGTCGTCGGCCGTCCAGCCCCAGGCGCCCTGCAGCGCGTCCAGCGTCGCCGCGAGCGCGCGCCTCGGCAGCACCGCGCCCTTCGGCGGGCCGGTCGTCCCGGAGGTGTACACGATCAGCGCGACCGATTCGTCGGCGGGTTCGGCGGGCAGATCCAGGTCTGTTCCGGTCAGTGGTACGTCAATCCTCGTCAACTCGGCCAGTGTCGACGGTAGTTGATCGTCCGGCGAGGCCAGTACCACCGTCGGCTCGCTGTCGCCCACGATGTGGGCCAGCTCGCGTTCGCCCGTCTTCGGGTTCAGCGGCACCACGGGGACGCCCGCGACGAGCGCCGCCACCACGCCGACCACCGTCTGCGGGGTCGGCGTCGCCCAGACCGCGACCCGCCCGGCGTCCGCGAGCCGGCGGGCCAGGGAGCCTGCCGCGCCGGCCAGTTCGGCGTGGGTCAGCGACAGCTCGCCGAAGCGGATCGCCTCCCGGGGCTCGGCGGCGTACAGGGAGGGGAAGAGAGGGGACACGTACGGGACTCCTCGGATCTCGACGGCGCAGGCGGGGCCCGAACCGTGCCGGGTCCCAGGTCGTCGACCCTACGCGGCGCCGTCCGGACGCATGATCCGCATCCTGCCGTACGGGTCCCCGCGTTCCGCTGGAGCGGGTCGTCGCCCGAGGGTGCTCAGGGCAGTGGGAGCGCGACCTTCACCGCGTACAGCACGACCAGTCCGTACCCGGCGCGGAACGTCCAGGCGCGGGCGGCCGGGGAGATCCGGGCCCCGGCGAACCCGCTCGCCGCCACCAGGAACTGCTGCCAGAGCAGCGAGGCCACGAAGACCCCGGTGACGAATGCCGTGCCCGCGGCGCCGCCGCTGAGGGAGGCGCCGCGGGCGGTGGTCAGGGCGGCGAAGTAGAGGGCGGTGGTGGGGTTGATGAGGGTGAGCGCGGCGAATCGGGCGAAGGCGCGGGCCGGGCCGTCCTTGCCCGCCGAGATCGCACGCCCTCCCGCCCCGGCATGCCCTCCCGCCGCCGGGCCCGTCGGCTCGGCCGGCCCCGCACGCACCGCCGAGCCCGCCGGAGCCCGCTCATGCCTCGCCCCCCGAGCCCCCCACAGCCCCCGCGCCGCGATCCCGGCAAGGACCAGCGCCGACACAAGGCGCACCCACGCCTCCACGCCGGACAGTGCCTCGGCGACCAGGGGGCCGAGTGCGGTGGCCAGCGCCGCGTAGGCGAGGTCGACCGTGGCTACGGCCGCCGCCGCGGCCATCGCGCCCCGGCGCTCGCGCATCCCCTCCTGGATCAGCAGCACGCCGACCGCGCCCACCGGCACGGCCACCCCGAGGCCCGCCGCCGCGCCTGCCATCGCTGTCGTCCAGAGATCGGTCATGGCAGTCACTGTGGGGTGCCGTGCGCGCCGTACGCAGCTGATTTTCCGCGCGCGGGCCCGGCGGACGGGGCTAGTGCAGCGGGGCCTGCCAGGTCAGGGTCGTACCGCGGATTCCGTCGTCGCGCATGCCGTTGTCGATGACGGTCAGGCGCACCCCGGGCCGCCCGTCGGGGAGTTCGGCGCCCGCGTCCACGACGACGCGTACCGACGACACCCCGGCCCGGCGGTGCGCCGCCGCCAGCGCGCCGCGCAGGGCCGCGATCAGCTGGGTGTCCACCGGCTCGGCGACCAGCGTGTCGACCGCGCCCTCGAAACGCACCGAGGGCCGGAAGCCGAGCAGCGCGCCCGCGCCGGCCGTCTCGCGCAGGACCCGGCCGCGCAGGGTCGTCGGGGCGTCGGCGGGCGGCTGTTGGAGGGCGAAGATCGCGGTGCGGACCTCCTGGATCGTCGAGTCGAGCTCGTCGACGGCCCGGGTCAGCATCTCGTCGGTGTCGTCGGCCGCGGCCTTCTCGGCCCGGCGCCGCGTTGACTCCAGCATCATCTCGGTCGCGAACAGGCGCTGTACGACGAGGTCGTGGAGGTCGCGGGCGATCCGGTCGCGGTCCTCGTACACCGCGAGCTGCTCGCGGTTGTGCTGGGCGTCGGCCAGGACGAGCGCGAGGGCCGCCTGCGAGGCGAACTGGGCGGCGAGCAGCCGGTCGACCGCCGTGTACGGGCGGTCGCCGCGCCGCCGGGGCAGCGCGAGCGTGCCGATCAGCTTGCCACCGCTCTGCAGCGGCAGCATCATGCTCGGCCCGAACCGGGTGCGTACGTGCGTGGTCATCCGCGGGTCGGTCGCAGAGTCCTCCAGGAACACCGGCTCCCCGCCCAGGAGTTGGACCAGGACCGGCGAGCCGGGCTCGATCGTCGTGCCGACGATGTCGTCGGGGTCGTCCGGTGCGGAGGCGGCGACGATCTCCATGCCGCCGGCCGCGGTGGGCTGGAGCACGACCCCGGCCGCCGCGTCCGCGAGCAGCCGGGCCCGCTCGGCCACCGTCATCAGCGCGTTGGCCGCGCTCTCGCCGGTGAGCAGGGAGGTGGTGACGGCGGCGGCGCCCTCGATCCAGCGCTCCCGCAGCCGTACGGTCTCGTAAAGGCGCGTGTTGCCGATGGCGATGCCCGCCTGTGCGGCGAGGACCCGAAGGAGCGCCAGGTCCTCCTCGGTGAAGGGGCCGCCGCGCTTCTCGGTGAGGTAGAGGTTGCCGAAGACCTGGTTGTGCACCCGCAGGGGTACGCCGAGGAACGAGGTCATCGGCGGGTGGCCCGGCGGCAGACCGGCCGAGCGGGGGTCGGTGTGCCGGTCGGCGAGGCGCAGCGGCTGCGGGTCCTGGATGAGGGCGCCGAGCAGCCCGGTGCGGCCGTCGGGCAGCGCGCCGATGCGTTCGCGTTCGGCGTCGGTGAGCCCGGTGGTGTACAGCTCGGTGAGCAGGCCGCGCTCGGGGTCGACCACTCCGAGCGCCCCGTACCGGGCGTCGGTCAGCTCGGTCGCCGTGTCGACGATGTGCTGGAGCGTGGTGCGCAGTTCGAGGTCGGTTCCGACGCCGAGCACCGCCTCCAGGAGCATCGGCAGCCGGGGCGCGGTGCTGTCCGGAGTCTCCGCTTCACTCATCCTTCGAGGATCTCTCACGGCGGCCGCCCGGCCCGGCAGGGGCGACTGTCGCGCCGCTCACTCGGCCAGCGGGTCGAGGACCATGGGGTGGATCTGGCCCTCCAGCATCGCGCCGACGCCGAGGATCGCGCACACGTCGGGCCGTTCCGCGATCCGCACCGGCATGCCCGTGGAGTCGCGCAGCATCTCGTCGAGGCCGGGCAGCAGAGCGCTGCCGCCGACCATCATGATGCCCCGCTCGGCGAGGTCGGCGACCAGGTCGGGCGGGCAGTCCCTCAGCACCTTGCCGATGCCGTCGAGCACGGCGGTCAGCGGGGTGTGGATGGCGTTGCGCACGGCGGCCGTGTCGACCAGGACCGAGCGGGCGAGGCCGGTGGCGACGTCGCGGCCGTGGATCTCGGTGGATGAGGGGCCCTGGGGGGTGAGGCCGTTGTCGCTCAGGGCCAGTTGGAGCGGGCGCACGGACTGGCTCGGCACCATCAGTTCGTGCTGGTGGCGCAGGTGCTGGATGACGGCGTGGTCGATGGCCTCGCCGCCGACCGGGAGGCGGACGGCCGTGACGATGGCGCCGAGCGAGAGCACGGCGATCTGGGTCGTGGCGGCCCCACACACGACGATCATGGTGGCGGTGGGCTGCTCCACCGGGAGCCCGCAGCCCACGGCGGCCGCGATCAGGGTGTCGACGAGCTCGACCCGGCGGGCGCCGATCCCCATCAGGGTCTCCTTCGCGGCCCGCTGGGCGAGCGGGTCGCTGTCGTGCGGGGTGCAGGCCGCGGCGCGCAGCCCCGGCTTGCGGCGCAACTGGCGGCGCAGCTTCTCGCCGAGGAGGTGACGCAGCATGCGCTGGGCCATTTCGACGTCGACGACCGTGCCGCCGGTCACCGGGCGGGCCACCCGGATGTAGTCCGGGGTGCGGCCCGTCATCTGTTCGGCGAAGGTGCCGACGGCGATGAGCGCGCCGGTACGGGTGTTGACGGCGGCCACGCTCGGCTCGTCCACGACGAGCCCGGCTCCCTTGATGAAGACACGGGTTCTGGCGGCCCCGAGGTCGACGGCTACATGGCAACGGCGCAACTGCTCAAGACTGACGGTCACGGCAGATCCTCCCGAGAGCGGTACATAGTTCGCATTTTGCGACCGCCCTGTGACCGGCGCGCGTTGGGATGCGCCGGTCGGGGAGCCGGGAACTGACGCCCAGCCAGAAAGCCCCCGCCCCGCAGGTCAACCCACCTCTCTTCGGGCCTGGCCGGTGCCTGGCCGGTGCCTGGCCGGTGCCCGGCCGGGGGCGGGTCGCCGAGGCGTCGACCGGCTCCTCCCATCCGGCCGGGGTGGATGGTGCCGCCGGCCCGTCGGCCCAGCGGGTTGCCCTCGCGGCGGCCCGCGACCCTCACGGCAGGAGCCGTTGCAGCAGCCCCCAGGTGAACTCCGCGACGCGTGTCCCGCCGCCGGGCAGGGTGACGGCCAGCTGCCAGCGCGTCGGCGCCGAGCCCTCCATCGGGCGGGCCGGGGCGAAGGCCCGCGCCACCTCGTCCACCGTGCACGACCAGGGCCGCAGATCGTCCTCCCCGTGCAGCTCGGGACCCGGTATGCCGGGGGCTCTGACCAGCCATTCGTTCCACACCGCACCGCCGGGCCCGGCCAGCACCTCGAACCGCAGCCCCGGCCAGAGCGGCACCGGCCACAGCTGGGCCTCGCAGTCCAGGTCCCCGATCCTGCGCGGCACGACCGACTCCGGCGCCCCGAGCACCGAGCGGTAGCGGGACAGCGCGCCCCGGGAGCGGGCCGAGCGGGCCATCGCCTGCCAGCGCTTGTTGGCCTCGCGCATGTCCGCCGTCGAAGCGCCCAGCTGGTGGCGGGCGTCCTCGACGAGCCCCGGCTGATGGTCTGCCATCCGCCGCAGCAGCACGAGTTGGAAGTCCAGCGGGCCGAACGGCCGCGGCACGTTTTCCATCATGACGTCCATCCTGCCCGGCCCCACTGACAACGCCCCGGTCCATGGTGATTCGTCACGCCGCCACGCCCCGGAGGCGGCCCTTCCGCACAAGATCCACACATCTCCGGCCCCTTTTGTTGCCCGGCTGCCGCATAGCCTCCCTGGGCCATGGATTACTGCCACTCCTGCCGACGGCACCTCAACGGCGCACTGGCCTGTGCCGGATGCGGAACCCCCGTGGAGGCGCTGGCGCCCGCGCCCGAGGACGAGCTCCTGGTGTACGCCGGGGCCCCGTCCCGCCGTGCGGAGGTGCTCGCTCCTTCCGGCCATCGCCGTGCCCGCAAGGGGCGGCGGGCCCGGCGCAAGCGGGGCAAGGTGATCCTCTTCGGCTCGGCCGGGCTCGTCCTCGTGGCCGGGGCGGTGGGGTTCGTACAGATGGCGATGGAGCCGCCGCCGGGGAACGACCGGGCCTCCGCCGTGCGGGAGGACCAGACGATCTCCGATCCCCAGCCGCTGCCGTCCGGCTCGGCGGCGGGGGTGCCGTCCAGGCCCACGGCCAAGCCGGTTTCCTCTCGGGGGCGCGGTTCCGGCAGGGCTTCCGGCAAGCCGGGCCCGGGGGAGGCCGGCCCCGGGGAGCCCGGTCCCGTGGAGTCCGGGCCCCGCCAGGGTGCCCCTGCTCGGCCCTCGACCCCGGCTACGCCCGATCCCGGGCCCTCGGGATCCGTGCCGTCCGCCCCCTCTTCGCCCGGTGGGCCCGGGACCCCCGCGCCCTCCGCGCCTCCTTCGAAGCCCCCGGCCCCTGCTCCGCCGAAGCCCTGCAAGCCGTTTCTGTTCTGGTGCATCTGACCTGCTGGGCAGGGCATACCAGTGTGTGCATTTCGGCTGCGGGTCGTCGGTGGCCGGTCGTGCCCACGCGGCGGAGCGACAATGTCACAGCCCCGCGCCCCTGTAGGGCGACCAGGGCCGGACATGAGCCGAAGGCAGTATCACCTCAAGGCAATGGCTAAGCCCCCAGCATGCGCCTGAGCAGATCCCGCAGCACGGTCCGCTCCTCGGCCGAGAGCTCCGCCAACGGCTCCCTCGCGAAGTTCAGGGAGTCGCGCAGGTGGGTCGCGGTGTTGAGGCCGTCGGCCGTCGGGGCGGCCAGTTTGACGCGGCGGTCCGCCGGGTCCGGGCGGCGCTCCACCAGGCCGCGCGCTTCGAGGCGGTCGACGATGCCCGTGATGTTCGACGGCTCGCACTTCAGCTTCTGGGCGATCCGCCGCATCGGCATCGGTTCGAGGGCGAGCAGCCCGAGGACCCGGGCCTGCGCGCCGGTGAGGGAGTGCTCGGCGGCGGCCCGCTCGTACTCCTCGTAGTAGCGGCCGACGACCGTGCCGATCAGCTCGACGACTTCGAGGCTCAGGGGATCCATTCGGGGGGCCATACCCTCAGCCTACCGAGTTACTTGACAATCTCAAATATCTGGGCGCATTGTTCTTTCAGTACCTGAAGTATTCGGGGCGCTCGGCCTACGGCGCCCCGTACGGACGTACTCGACGTATTGATCAGCATGTGATTCGCAGGAGGACGCACCCCATGGCCACCTCGCCCGCACTCCCCGCCACCAGCCGTGAATGGCACCTCGTCGCCCGCCCGAACGGCTGGCCCGTGCCGTCCGACTTCGCGCTGCGCGAGACCCCCGTCGCCGCGCCCGCGCCGGGCCGGATCCTGGTCCGGAACCTCTTCATGTCGGTCGACCCGTACATGCGCGGCCGCATGAACGACACGAAGTCCTACGTCCCGCCGTTCCAGCTGGAGCGGCCGATGGACGGCGGCGCGGTCGGCGAGGTCATCGCCTCGAATGACGAGAAGTTCGCGGTCGGCGACCACGTCCTGCACGGGCTCGGCTGGCGCGAGTACGCCGACCTCGACGCCAAGCACGCCACCAAGGTCGACGGCGGGCTCGCCCCGCTCTCCGCGTACCTCGGCGTCCTCGGCATGCCGGGCCTCACCGCGTACGCCGGTCTCCTGGAGGTCGCCTCCTTCAAGGAGGGCGACGCCGTGTTCGTCTCCGGCGCCGCCGGCGCCGTCGGCAGCCAGGTCGGCCAGATCGCCCGTCTCAAGGGCGCCTCGCGCGTCATCGGCTCGGCCGGCTCGGACGAGAAGGTCAAGTGGCTGGTGGAGGAGCTCGGCTTCGACGCCGCCTTCAACTACAAGAAGGGCCCGGTCCTGGAGCAGCTGCGCGCGGCCGCCCCGGACGGCATCGACGTCTACTTCGACAACGTCGGCGGCGAGCACCTCGAAGCGGCCATCTCCACGCTCAACGTGCACGGCCGCGCGGCCATCTGTGGCGCGATCTCGGCTTACAACGACACCGAGCCCACGCCCGGCCCGCGCAACATGGTCATGATCATCGGCAAGCGGCTGCAGCTCAAGGGCGTCCTGGTCGGCGACCACTACGGCATGCAGCAGCAGTTCGTCGGCGAGGTCGCCGGCTGGCTGGCCTCGGGCGAACTCAAGCACAACGAGACCTTCGTCGACGGCATCGAGAACGGCGTCGACGCCTTCCTCGGCATGCTGCGCGGCGAGAACACCGGAAAGATGGTCGTCTCCCTCGGCAAGTAAGGGCTCGGGCGAGCAGCTCCTCGGCAGGCTGGGTACGCGGCCCGGAGTGACCCATCGCACACTCCGCCTCATGGTTTCCGCGATCCGATAAGGTTTTTCCACATCCCGGCGGCCGTGAGGCGCGAGCGGCCGCGAACCCAGGAGGAGCACCCCAGCATGTCCATACAGAAGTCCGAGGTCCTCTACACCGCCGTCGCCACCGCCGAGAACGGCCGCGACGGCCGCGTCTCCACCGACGACGGCCAGCTGGACGTCGTCGTGAACCCGCCGAAGGAGATGGGCGGCAGCGGCGCGGGCACCAACCCCGAGCAGCTCTTCGCGGCCGGCTACAGCGCCTGCTTCCAGGGCGCCCTGGGCGTCGTCGCGCGTAACGAGAAGGCCGACATCTCCGGCTCGACCGTCACCGCGCACGTCGGCATCGGCAAGAACGACGACGGCTTCGGCATCTACGTGGAGATCACCGCGACCATCCCGAACGTGGACCGCGCCACCGCTGAGGACCTCATCGAGAAGGCCCACCAGGTCTGCCCGTACTCCAAGGCGACCCGCGGCAACATCACGGTGAACCTCGCCGTCGCGTAACCAGCGCTCCGCGAAACGAAGGACCGCGCCCCGACGGGTGCGGTCCTTTCGCGTGCCCGGCCTTCCCGCCCGCTTCCCGCCGGGCAAGGTCTTTCGTCAGGCCGGCCCGCGCGACCTTCCGGCCGGGCGGGCTCCTTTGCCATGCTGGCCCGCATGACCTTTCCCGAGACGGCCCCGTACGACCACGGCACGCTCGACACCGGTGACGGCAACCTCGTCCACTGGGAAGTCTGCGGAAACGCGGACGGAAAGCCCGCCGTCGTGGTGCACGGCGGGCCCGGCTCCGGCGCGGGGCCGTTCTGGCGCCGCTATTTCGACCCGGCCCGCTACCGCGTCGTCCTCTTCGACCAGCGCGGCTGCGGCCGCTCGACGCCGCCCGTCAGCGACGCGGCGACCGGCCTCGAAACCAACACCACTCACCACCTGATCGCGGACATGGAGCAGCTCCGCGAGCACCTCGGCATCGCCAAGTGGCTCGTGTTCGGGGGCTCCTGGGGCTCCACGCTCGGCCTGGCGTACGCGCAGACGCACCCGGAGCGGGTCAGCGAGATCGTCCTCTTCTCGGTCGTGACGACCAGCCGCGCCGAAGTGGACTGGATCACCGAGGGCGTCCGCGTCCACTTCCCCGAGGCCTGGGAGGCTTTCCGCGACGCCGCCCGGCCCCGCGAGGGCGAGCGCGTGGTCGACGCGTACGCCCGGCTGCTCGCCGACCCCGACCCGGCCGTGCGCGCGGAGGCTGCCCGGAACTGGTGCCGCTGGGAGGACACCCACGTACGGCCGGCGGGCGCGCAACTCGTCGACGACTTCGGCGATTCGCGCTACGCCGACCCGGCCATCCGGATGACCATCGCCCGCCTGGTCACCCACTATTGGCGCCACGCGGCTTGGCTGGATGACGATCAACTCGTCGAAGGCGTACGGAAGTTGAGCGGAATCCCGGCCGTCCTCATCGCCGGCGCGCAGGATCTGAGCTCGCCGCCCGACCCGGCGCGGGCACTCGCCGCGGTCTGGCCGGGCTGCGAACTCCTTGTGATCGACGAGGCCGGACACGGCCTGGGCCACTCCGGCATGAGCGGGGCGGCCCAGGCGGCGCTCGACAGGTTCGCCCGTCACTGAGCGATCCAATACTGAGTGATCCGGATTCGCCCTCTACTGGGCGATCGCCGCGTCGTAGACCGCGCGCGACAGCTGCACGTTCTCCGGCGCGCCGCCGCCCGGGAAGGCGAACCGGCGCCGCGTGTAGCCGTAGGCGAGGCCCGAGCGCGGGTCACCGAAGGCGAGGGAGCCCGCGGCGCCGCTGTGCCCGAACGTGTCCGCGCCCAGCGCCGGGTAGGAGACGCCGAGCGCCTCGAAGCCGAGGCCGAAGGCGGACGTTACGCCCAGGACCAGGTCGGCGCCGTGCGAGTGGATGCGGGCGAACTCGCTGATCGTGTCCGGCTTCAGGAGCGGGCCCTGGCCGTTGAACTCGCCGAGGACGGCCGCGTACATCCCGGCGATGCCACGCGCGTTGCCCGAACCGCCCACGGAGGCGGGGCTCTTGGCGAGCGAGGCGGGCGAGTTGACGAAGCCCACCAGGTCGAATGACGGGTCGGCGCTCGTATTGAACGCGATCGGCAGGCGGTTGTAGCGGCCGTGCGGGCTCGCCGCCAGGACGGCCTGCTGCTCGGGCGTCGGGAGCATCGGCAGCACGTCGCGGTAGCGGGACCGCTCGGCCTCGGGCAGGCCGAGGAAGAAGTCCAGGCCGTACGGGGCGCGGACGCGCTCCTCGTAGATCTCCTGGATGGAGCGGCCGGTCGCCCGCCGCACCACCTCGCCGGTGAGCGCGCCGATCGCGAGCGCGTGGTAGCCGTGGCCCGTGCCCGGCTGCCAGAACGGCCGCTGGCCCGCGAGCCGTTCGGCGATCACACGGTCGTCGGCCAGCTCCTCGGGGCTGAAGCCGCCGTCCGAGCCGATGACGCCGGAGCGGTGCGAGATGAGCTGCCGCAGGGTCACCGAGCCCTTGCCCTCGGCCGCGAACTCGGGCCAGTAGTACGCGACTTCGCGGTCGAGGTCGAGTACGCCGTCCTGGACGAGCAGCGCCACCACGAGGTGGGCCGCGCCCTTGGTGGTGGAGAAGACGCCGGTCAGCGAGTCCCCGGCGACGTCCCCGGACCACAGGTCCACGACGAGACGGCCGTTCTTGTACGCGGCGAGCTGGGCCGCCGGGTCGTGCGCCTCGCCGGCCACGAACGCCGCGAACTCCTCGCGCACGGCCTCGTAACCCTCGGCCACGGTGCCCTGCACGGTGGCGGCGGTCGTGGTGCTGATGTCGGTGCCGCTGATGGTCGACATTGAAGTCCCCCCGGGATCGTTGCTGTTGACGGGCACAACCCATTGGTTAGCGCCGTGCATTCCCGCAGCGCTGAGAAATTTTGAGGCGGCTGGATCTGGCTCCACGGCGGCCGGATAAGGTCGGTGTCATGCGTGATCTAGGGGCGGGCTTCGGATATCTGGTCAAGGGGCAGCGATGGGCCGCCGGCCACGGAAGATCGCTGGGCATGGGGCTGCTGCCCGGCCTCATCACCCTGGTGATGTACGTCGGCGCGCTGGTCGGACTCGCTTACGGCGCCGACGACTTCATCGACTGGGCGACGCCCTTCGCCGACGGCTGGTCCTCGCCCTGGCTCGGCCTCTTCCGCGGCTTCCTCGCCGCGCTCGTCTTCGCGCTCGGCCTGTTCCTCGCCGTGATCTCCTTCACGGCGGTGACCCTGCTCGTCGGCCAGCCCTTCTACGAGAAGCTGTCCGGGGACGTCGACCGGGCCGAGAGCGGCGGCGAGGCCCCCGAGTCGGACCTGCCGCTCTGGCGCGAACTGTGGATCTCCGCCCGCGACTCGCTGCGCATCCTGGTCAGGGTCGCCCTCTACGGCATCCTGCTCTTCGGCCTCGGCTTCGTTCCGGTGATCGGCCAGAGCGTGATCCCGGCGATCGGCTTCTGCGTCACCGGCTTCTTCCTCGCCGAGGAGCTGACCGCGGTCGCCCTCCAGCGCCGGGGCATGGAACTGCGGCCCCGCCTGGCCCTGTTGCGCTCGCGCCGCCTGATGGTCCTGGGCTTCGGCGTGCCGCTCGCCCTCGCCTTCGTGGTCCCGCTGGTCGCGGTCTTCCTGATGCCGGGCGCGGTCGCGGGCGCGACGCTGATGGTGCGGGACCTGCTCGGCGAGTCGGCCGATGCCGGTGACGACGACGGCGACGGCGACGGCGTTGGCGTTGGCGAAGCGAACGGGTCCGGAAGGGTCGTCGGCGCCGGTCAAGGATCGGTCCGCATCCCGGAAAGCCCTTGATCCCGGGGGTGGTTCCGGTCAGCATCGCGGCATGACCGAATGCGCCGGCGTGGCCGGATGAAGCTCCTCAAGCCGCTCAACCTGCTGCTGATCTTCCTCCTCGAAGTGGCGGTCCTCGGGGCGGCCGGTTACTGGGGCTTCGCCCGCGACGCGGGCTGGCCGCTGCGGATCCTGCTCGGCATCGGCGCCCCGGTCGTACTCGCCGTCCTGTGGGCGCTGTTCGGGGCACCCGACGCCAAACGCAAGACGCACGGCACGGTACGAGTCCTCTTCGAGCTCGCCTGGTTCGGCAGCGGCGCGGCCGCGCTGGCCGCCGCGGGGCGGACCGGTGCGGCGCTGGTGTTCGCGGCGGTCGCCGTGGTGAGCAAGACGCTGGCCGTCATCTGGCGGCAGTAGCGGCCGTCACCTGCCGTGCGGGCCATTGGCCGTCAACTCCGTTGCCGTTTCCCTCAGTTGGGCCAGAAAAGCGGCCGTCGCGGGGGATTGGGCCAGGCCGCGCGGGGTCGCCGCGTAGATCGCCCGGTGGGGTACGTCGTCGGGGTGGATGGCGACCAGAGTGATGTCGGCACGTACCGAATCCGCGGCCAGCGCGGGCAGCAGCGTCACGCCGAGACCGGCCGCGACGAAGCCCTGCTTGGCGATCCAGTCCTGCACGACGTACGTGGTGCTCGGCCGGAAGCCCTGCGGGGAACTGCGCGAGCGGCCGCGCACGGTCCGCGGGTGAAGGGGGAGCGGGGTTCGGGGCGCAGCCCCGGGGGTGTCCGCACCGCGTCCTGGTGCCGGGCCAGGCACCCCCATCACCACGCCCGCCTGCGCAAATGGCATGATCTGGCCGTCATGACGAATCCCCGGTCGCCGCTGCGCACCCTGCGGGCCGCGATGTTCGCGGCGTTATGCGTCGCTTTGGCCGCGGTGGGGCATTCGTCCATGTCTGGGCATGACATTCCGCTGCCCGTGCTACTCGCCGCCTTCGTCGCCACCGGAGCGGTCGCCTGGTGCGCGGCCGGGCGGCAGCGCGGGGTCGCCGCCATCGCGGGCGGCCAGGTCGCGGCCCAGGGCGCCCTGCACGTCCTCTTCGCCAAGACCCAGCCGATGGCCGGGATGCCGGGGACGGCGCACGGGTCGGACTCGACGGCCGTGCCCATGCCCATGCCGACGATGACGTGCGGCGCCCGGTACGTCCACCTCATGCCGGACCCGCCCGACAGCCACGCGATGCAGGACATGCCCGGCATGGCGGGCATGGACTCCATGGCCGGGGCAGCCGGCCAGGCGCACGCCATGGCCATGGACGCCGCCGCGCACACCATGTCCGGCGGCATGCTCGCCGCGCACCTCCTGGCCGCCCTGATCTGCGGCATCTGGCTGTGGCGCGGCGAGGCCGCCGCGTTCCGGCTGGCCAGGGCCGTCGGCGCGCTCGGCGTGCTTGCCGCCCGGCCGCTGCGCCGCGCCCTCGCTCTCGTACGCACCTGCGTGCCCGCGCCGTCGCGGCCCGTACGCAGACCGCGCCCGCACCACCGCCCGCGTCCGAGGCTGCGCGGCGCGGTGCACAGTCACGCCTTCATCCGGCGGGGTCCGCCGGCCCGGGGAGTCACCCGAGCCACGGCCCCCGGCCGGCTCGCCCTCGCCTGATCCGGCGCGGGGCGTGGCCAGGGGTCCCTTCACCCATGCCCACGCCGATCGTCAGGATTCAGGATCCTCATGTCCGTCGACACTCCATCGCGGGAAACCGCGCCATCCAGCACCCCACGGCCTTCCGTCTGGGCCGCACTTCGCCCCCTCGTCCTGCGGCTGCACTTCTACGCGGGCGTCCTGATCGCCCCGCTCCTCTTCCTGGCCGCCGTCACCGGTCTGCTCTACGCGCTGTCCTTCCAGGCCGAGAACGTCCTGTACGGGCACGAACTGCGGGTCCCCGTGGGCGAGGCCACCCAGCCGCTCACCGCCCAGGTCGCCGCCGCGAAGGCCGCCCACCCCGAGGGCTATGTGACCGCGGTCTGGCCCTCGCCCGAGGAAGGCGCCACCACCCGCGTCCTGATGAAGACCCCGGGCCTCGCCGAGGACGAGTCCCTCGCCGTCTTCGTCAACCCGTACACCAACGACGTACGCGGCGCCCTCCCCAGCACCGGAAGCTCGGGCGCGCTCCCGCTGCGCAGCTGGCTCTCCTCCTTCCACGCCGACCTCAAACTCGGCGAGTTCGGCCGCAACTACAGTGAATTGGCGGCCAGTTGGCTCTGGGTCGTCGCCCTCGGCGGACTCGCGCTGTGGGTCGGGCGGCGCAGGCGGGCGAGGCTCCTTCGCCCCGAGCGCGGGCTCACCGGCCGTCGCCGCACCCTGTCCTGGCACGGCTCGGTCGGCCTGTGGGCGGTGGTCGGCCTGGTGCTGCTCTCCGCGACCGGCCTCACCTGGTCGCGGTACGCGGGCGAGAACATCGCCGATCTCAAGGACCGGCTCGGCGGCGCCACCCCCACCGTCGCGGCGGCCACCGCCGGAGGCACGAGCGGGGGCCACGAGCACCACGAGGGCATGGTCATGCCGCCCGCCGCGCCCTCCACGCTCACCCTGGACCAGGTCGCCGAGACCGCCCGTGACCAGGGCGTACGGGCGAGCATCCAGATCAGCCTGCCCAGTGCGGGCAAGGGCTTCGTGGTGCGCGAGCGCGACACCGAGTTCCCCGTGCACCTCGACGCGGTCGCCATCGACCCCGCCGACGGCAAGGTCATGGACGTGCTGCGCTTCTCCGACTACCCGGTCCTCGCCCAGCTGACCCGGTTCGGCATCGACGCGCACATGGGCGTCTTCCTGGGCCTGCCCAACCAGCTCGCCCTGGCCGTCCTCGCCGTGGCGCTGATGGCGCTCATCGTCTGGGGCTACCGCATGTGGTGGCAGCGCAGGCCCACCAAGGCGCGTGCGCTCGGCGTCGGGCGCCCGCAGCCGCGGGGCGCCTGGCGCAAGGTGCCGCTGCCGGCGCTGCTCCCGCTCGCGGCGGTGACCGCGGTGGTCGGCTGGTTCGTCCCGCTCCTCGGGATCAGCCTGCTGGCCTTCCTGGCCGTCGACGCGCTGCTCGGCCTGCGCGGCAGGATCGTGAAGCAGTCCTGAACTCCCCCGGGCCCGCCCGGAGTTGATCCGTGCGGGCCCTTCGGGGGGGCTATTCCGCCGCCACCCGCACGATCTCCCGCAGCTGCGCCACGATGTCCAGCCGGTTGCGTACGAACTGGGGATCCGTCACCGTGCCCGTCGCCGGATCGGTGTTGCCCGGCCCGAACTGCAGGACCGGGGTGTGCACATGGCCGCCCGGGATGCTCAGGCCCAGGCGGTCGCGGAGCAGGGTGGCGCGGTAGGCGATCTCGTTCGAGAGGTAGTCGCCGCCGCCCCCGGCCCGCGCGGTGGAGCCCGGGGTCGGCCCGTCGGGGCGGTCCTCCGGGGCCGTCGCGCCGGCCGGGATCTCGGTGACGTCGGTGTGGTCGTACACCGGGAAGCGGCCGGTGTTCGCGGCCACGATGTCCTGGTACGGCAGGGTCGTCCGGGTCCACTGCGGCTGGGTCGCCGGGTCGCTCACCGGGACCTGCCCGGTGCTCGACGCGTTGTCGTTGTCCGGGAAGCCGCCCCGCCAGGCCCCGTTGAACCGCTCGACGTCGATGCGGCCGACCCGGCCCTGGCTCACCGTCGTGAAGGCGTCCACCTTCGGCAGCACCGGCGCGAGCGCCTTCTCGACCACACCGTCCGCGAAGTCCTGCCAGCGCACCGGGAAGGTGACGGTCTCGATGCGCGCGAGCTGCCCGTCGGCGGTGCGGATCCAGGTGCCGTCCAGGGCGAGCGCGGTCGCCCCCGACGGATTGCTGATCCGGATGTCGCTGTCCAGCGTGAACGGGTCGAAGCCGGTCAGCAGGATCCTCTTGAAGCCCTTGCCGTCGGGATAGTCGACGCTGCTCTGCCCGCGCGAGGTCTGCTCAAGGCGGTCCATGAGCTTGCCGCGGTCGGCCTCCGGGAGGCCGAACTCCGGCTCCCAGAGCCGGAGTTCACGGGTGAGGCCGAGCCGGGCCCAGTACAGCGGGCGGTCGTCGTCACGGCTCAGGTCGCCGCCCGCCGGGCCACGCCCCTGCACCCGGTCCACCGCCCGCTTCCACAGCCGCGTCCCCTCGCGCTCGACGAGCCGCTGGGCCGCACCGTAGGACCGGGTGGCCGCCAGCTTCCGCGTGAACTCCGGTGCCACGTCGGCGAATCCGCTGCGCGCCAGGATCTCCTTCGGCACCGCCTCGTCGAGGCGCTGCTCCTCGACGGTGGCCTGCCGGGGCGCGGTCGCGGCCTGCGCGGGGGCCGGGCCGAGCACCGTACAGAACGTCATCGCCGTGAGCACACAGCCGAGCCGCGCCACCCGTACACGTCGTCGCACCGCTGATCCTTCCGTCGAAGTCCGGTCGCCGCCCAGTATTCGCACGGAAGTCCTGTGTGGATAGAGGGACTTATGAGCCGTCAGTGCCGTCCGGGATCCCGAGCAGCGCCACGAAGTCGTGGAAGGCGGCCGCCATGTCGACCGATTCCGGGTCGAGCAGCCACTGGTACTGGAGGCCGTCCATCACCGCGACGAGCAGCGGGGCCGCCCGCTCCGGGGTGAGCCCGCCGGGCAGCCGGTCGCCGAACTCGGCGCGCAGCACGCCCGCCATCTCCTCGCGGACCTGCGCGTAGCGGCGGGTGAAGAAGGGGCGGGCCGGATGCTCGTCCGTCACCGATTCGCCGAGCAGCGCCGAGAACGTCTGGACGACGCCGGGCCGCATCGCGTTGTACTCGACCAGGGAGGCGAGCAGTTCCAGGCGCCAGCCGTCGGCAGAGGTCCGCCGACCGCCGGTGTCCCACTGGTCCCGCTCCTCCAGGACGGCGACGAGCAGGGCCTCCTTCGTGGGGAAGTAGTGGAGCAGGCCCTGCTGGGTGAGGCCCACGCGCTCGGCGACCGCGCCGAGGGAGGCGCCCCGGTAGCCGCGTTCCGCGATGACCTCCAGGGCGGCGCGGAGAATGTCCGCGCGCCGCTCCTCGCTTCTGGCGCTCCTGGTCCTCGCCATGTCTGCCCCCGCTCCGTGCCGGTCCGTCGGTGTTCCGAGAGGACCGTACGGCATTCGAATATCACGGACAGGTAA
This sequence comes from Streptomyces sp. WM6378, assembly GCF_001279695.1. Classification (GTDB taxonomy): domain Bacteria; phylum Actinomycetota; class Actinomycetes; order Streptomycetales; family Streptomycetaceae; genus Streptomyces. The sequence goes on along the minus strand of NZ_LGDD01000340.1, from coordinate 14,979 downwards.
CTAACCCTACCGCTCTACAGGTAAACCGGTCACCATGGTCCCACCAGCGGACTTCTACGAGGAGGTACGGCCGTGGCAGGCGCACCCGTTTCCACCCCCGACTACAGCGAGGCCGTCGAGACGGCCCTCGGCAAGCTCGATCTGGAGGCCAAGGCCCGGCTGCTCGCCGGCCAGGACATGTGGTCGCTGCCCGCGCTGCCCCAGATCGGGCTCGGCTCCCTCGTGATGTCCGACGGCCCGATCGGGGTGCGCGGGGTCCGCTGGACCGCCGACGATCCCTCGATCGCCCTGCCGTCCCCGACCGCACTCGCCGCCACCTGGGACCCGGCCCTTGCCCGCCGGGCCGGCGCGCTGCTCGCCCAGGAGGCCCGCCGCAAGGGCGTCCACGTGCTGCTCGCGCCGACCGTGAACCTGCACCGCTCACCGCTCGGCGGCCGGCACTTCGAGTGCTACTCCGAGGACCCCTACCTCACCGGCGAGATCGCCTCCGGCTACGTGGGCGGCGTCCAGGCCGGCGGCGTCGGCACCACCGTCAAGCACTTCGTCGCCAACGACGCCGAGACCGACCGCTTCACCGTCGACAACGTCATCGCCCCGCGCCCGCTGCGCGAGCTCTACCTCGCCCCCTTCGAGGCCATCGTCGAAAACGCCCACCCCTGGGGCATCATGGCCGCGTACAACCAGGTCAACGGCGTGACGATGACCGAGCACCGCTACCTCCAGAACGAGGTCCTGCGCGGCGAGTGGGGCTTCGACGGGTTCATCGTCTCCGACTGGATGGCCGCCCGCTCGACCGTCGGCGACATCCTCGGCGGGCTCGACGTCGCGATGCCGGGCCCGAAGACCGTGTACGGGGATGCGCTGGCCGCCGCCGTCCGCAAGGGCGACGTGGACGAGGCGGTCGTCGACGACGCGGTGCGCAACGTGCTGCGGCTCGCGGCGCGCGTCGGCATCCTCGACGGCGTCGACGCCGCCGTCACCGAACTCCCCGCCGCCGTCGACGGCCCGGCGCTGGCCCGCGAGGTCGCCCGCCGCGCCTTCGTCCTCGTACGCAACGAACGCGACACCCTGCCCATCGACCCGGCCCGCGTCCGCAAGGTGGCGCTGATCGGCGCCGCCGCACGCGACGCCCGCGTCCTCGGCGGCGGCTCGGCGACCGTCTTCCCCGAGCGCGTCGTCTCCCCGCTCATCGGCCTCACCGCGGCCCTGCCCGCGGGTGCGTTGACGTACACGGTCGGCGCGGACCCGAGCGACGAACTCGCCCCCGCGGACCAGGGGTTCGAGCTCCGCGCCGTCTGCCGCGACGCCGACGGGAACGTCCTCGGCACCGGGTCCCTGCCGGGCGGCCAGGTGCAGTGGATCGGCGACGACCTGCCCGCAGGGGTGACCCACGACGCGCTGCACTCCGTCGAGGTCACGGGCACCCTCACCCCGCGCGAGAGCGGCGAGCACACCTTCGGCACCCGGGGCATCGGCGGCTACACGCTCACCGTCGGCGGCCGCCTCCTGTGGGACGGCACGCAGGCGATGAGCGACGGAGCCGACCCGTTCGAGGCGTTCTTCGGCGCCCCCGCCGAACGCGGCCGCGCCCACCTCACCGAGGGCGTACCCGTCGAGGTGTCCCTGCGGCACACCGTGCACAAGGCCGCCGACGCGCCGCTCACCGCCGTGATGTTCTCGCTCACCCACCTCGGGCCGCAGCGCGACGCCGACGAACTGATCGCCGAGGCCGTCGAGGCCGCACGGGCCGCCGAGCTCGCCGTGGTGGTGGTCGCCACCACCGACCGCGTCGAGTCCGAGGGCTTCGACCGCCGCGACCTGCGGTTGCCCGGCCGCCAGGACGACCTGGTGCGCGCCGTCGCCGCCGCCAATCCGAACACCGTGGTGGTCGTCAACTCCGGCTCCCCTGTGGAACTCCCGTGGCGGGGCGACGTCGCGGCGGTGCTCCTGAGCTGGTTCCCCGGCCAGGAGGGCGGCGCCGCCCTCGCAGACGTCCTGCTCGGCCACGCGGAGCCCGGCGGCCGCCTCCCCACCACCTGGCCGGCCCGCCTCACCGACGCCCCGGTCACCGAGGTCCGCCCGACGGTGGGTCAACTCCCTTACGAGGAAGGCCTGTTCATCGGCTACCGCGCCTATGACCGGGCCGAGGTGGCGCCCGCCTACCCCTTCGGGCACGGGCTCGGCTACACGAGCTGGGAGTACGAGTCCCTGGAGGCGACCCCCGCCCGCGCCAAGGTCCGGGTCCGCAACACGGGTGCGCGTGCCGGGCGCGAGACCATCCAGATCTACCTGGCGCCGGTCGCCGACGCGGTGTCGCGACCGCGCCGCTGGTTGGCGGGGTTCGCCTCGGTCGAGGCCGCGCCCGGAGACTCCGTCGAGGTCGAAATCCCCCTGCGGGGGCGGGTGTTCGAGATCTGGGACGAGCTCGCGGGGGCGTGGAGCTTCGTCCCGGGCCAGTACGAGGTGCGGGCCTGCCACTCCCTGGCGGACGTCCGGCTCAGCGCGACGCTGGAGGTCTGAGCGGGGCCCTGCGGGGTGCGGCCCAGTCATGGGTGCGGGCCCGCTGTGGCTGGTCGCGCAGTTCCCCGCGCCCCTAGCAGGGTCCCTCTTGGCAGCGTGCCCATGCAGGCATACCCAGGCCGTCATGGGGGTCCCCCTGGCCCTTGAGGCCTTGGGGGAGTTTGAGGACGAGCGCTCTTCAGGCGCGATACGGGGTCTGGGGCGGAGCCCCAGGGTTTCCAACCACCGGCGGCCGCACGATTCAGCCCGCCGCCGTCACCTTTCCGTACGCGATCTCCGCCAAGCGGCCCTGCCCGTTCTTGCTCGGGTGGAACCAGTCCCAGGGGCTCAGCTGGTCGCCGCCGAAGTCGTAGTCGAAGACCGCGCCGCCGTCGTAACGGCAGGCGCGGTCCTTCGCGCACACGTCCTTGAGGACCTTGTTGTACGACACCACCCGGTCGTACACCTCGGTGCGCCGCTCGGTCGCGGCCGCGCCCAGGTCGTCGGCGTCGGCCAGCATCGACTGGCAGATGCCCAGCTTCCAGATCTGCTTGCCCAGCGGGCTGCCACGCCCGGTCGACCACAGCCGTTTCAGGTCGGGCACGCTCGACACGTACACCTGGGACTTCGGCGACACCGCGCGCAACCGCCGCAGGGACGCCTCGAACTCCGTGCGGAACGTGTTCACCGGTGTCATGTCCGACACATCCCCGCGGCAGGCGTCGTTCGCTCCCGCCATCACCGTGACCAGACCCGGGTGCTGGGCCGCGGCCCGGTCCATCTGGGCCGGCAGATCGGCCATTTTGGCGCCGGTTTTGGCGTAGTTCCAGCTGTTGGCGGGGGCCGCCGCGCCCAGGAGGCGGACCGCGAGGGAGTCGACCTGGGCATCGCTGCCGGTCGCCCAGGAGACCTCCGGGCAGTCGGCGAGGACCGTGCAGGCGTCGAAGCCGCGGGTGATCGAGTCGCCCACCGCGGCCACCGACTTCGGGCTGCGGTCCCAGGCGGGGGAGGGGCTCGGCGAGGGCTTCTTCGAGGCGGCCGGGCTCGCGGAGGAGTGGCCGCCGCCGGACTGGCAGCCGGCGGTCAGGGCGAGGGCGGTCGCCGCGAGGAGAGCGGCCGTGGTGCGGGCAGGACGGCTCCGGCGGCTGTCCGGCATCCCGGGTCCCCCTCCGTGCGGCGGTCGTTCGGCTTTCGCGGCGTCCTCGCGAGTGAAAGCTTGGTGTTCGAAGGCGCTCCGACCGACATTACGACACCCTTGGCACAGCTCCGCGCGGTAGCTTTGGCCCGTCCAGCCAGAGGAACCACGCCAGACGTCTCCGGTAAATTACATCACGTCACATACTGTCCCATTTCAGGAGATTAGCTCCCGATGCTGTTTACTGTTGAACCCAGGGGCAGAATGTCAGGTGCTGTCCTGACCGGGAACGGCAGGGGCGCGAGGCCGCTGGGGAAGGCGAACCTCGAACCGCACTGGAGGTCCCGGTGACGACACGTGGAGTTCTCTACGTCCACTCCGCCCCGCGCGCGCTCTGCCCGCACGTCGAATGGGCTGTGGCCGGCGTCCTGGGGGTGCGCGTCCAGCTCGACTGGATCCGCCAGCCCGCATCGCCCGGCACGTGGAGAGCCGAATTCTCCTGGCGGGGCGAACCCGGCACCGCCTCCAAACTCGCCTCCGCGCTGCGCGGCTGGCACCTCTTGCGCTTCGAGGTCACGGCCGAGCCCTGCGCGACGGCCGAGGGCGAGCGCTACAGCGCCACGCCCGACCTCGGCATCTTCCACGCCGTGATCGGCATCCACGGCGACATCATGATCCCGGAGGACCGGCTGCGCGCCGCTCTCGCCCGTTCCGTCCAGGGCGAGACCGACCTGGAGGCCGAGATCGCCAAGCTCCTCGGCAAGCCGTGGGACGACGAATTGGAGCCCTTCCGCTACGCGGGAGAGGGCGCCCCGGTCCGCTGGCTGCACCAGGTCGTCTGAACCGCGCCCTTTGAACCGCGTACGCGAAAGGGCCCCACCGACCACGGTGGGGCCCTTCGACGTACGTACGGAGCGCGCTCAGACCGAACGGAAGGCGAGCACCACGTTGTGGCCGCCGAACCCGAACGAGTTGTTGATCGCGGAGATCGAACCCTCGGGGAGCTTGCGGGGCTCGCCGCTCACCAGGCCCGGGTCGACCTCTTCGTCGAGCTCGTCGATGTTGATGGTCGGCGGGGCCGTGCGGTGGTACAGGGCGAGGACCGTGGCGACGGTCTCGATGCCGCCCGCGCCGCCGAGGAGGTGGCCGGTCATCGACTTCGTCGCGGAGATCGCCACGTGGTCCAGGTCGTCGCCGAGGACCTTGCGCAGCGCCTTGATCTCGGCGATGTCGCCCTGCGGCGTCGAGGTGGCGTGCGCGTTGAGGTGGACCACCTCGGACGGCTTCAGGTCCGTCGAATCGAGCAGGTTCTGCACCGCGGCGGCGACGCCACGGCCGGTCGGCTCGGGCTGCGCGATGTGGTGGCTGTCGGCCGAGAGGCCCTGGCCGAGCACCTCGCAGTAGACGCGGGCGCCGCGCTGCTTGGCGTGCTCGGCGGACTCCAGGATCACCACGCCGGCGCCCTCGCCCAGGACGAAGCCGTCGCGGGCCTTGTCGTAGGGGCGCGAGGCCTGCTCGGGGTGGTCGTTGTTCTTGGACATCGCCATCATGTTGGCGAACGCCGCGATGGGCAGCGGGTGGATGGCCGCCTCGGTGCCGCCGGCGACCACGACATCGGCGCGGCCGGTGCGGATCATCTCGACGGCGTACCCGATGGCCTCGGCACCCGAGGCACACGCGGAGACGGGGGTGTGGACGCCGGCGCGGGCGTTCACCTCAAGGCCGACGTTGGCCGACGGGCCGTTCGGCATGAGCATGGGCACGGTGTGCGGGGAGACGCGGCGTACGCCCTTCTCCTTCAGCACGTCGTACTGGTCGAGCAGGGTGGTGACACCGCCGATGCCCGACGCGATGACCGTGCCGAGCCGCTCCGGAGTGACGCCGGACTCGTCGCCCGCAGGGGCGGAGAAACCCGCGTCCGCCCAGGCCTCCTTGGCCGCGATCAGCGCGAACTGCGCCGAGCGGTCCAGCTTGCGGGCCAGCGGGCGGGGCAGCACCTCGCTCGGGTCGACCGCGGCCGGGGCCGCGATCCGGACCGGCAGTTCGGCGAAGCGCTCACCCTCCAGGGGGCGGACACCGGAGCGTCCCGCCAGCAGACCCTCCCAGGTCGAGGCGGTGTCGCCACCCAGCGGTGTGGTTGCGCCGATACCGGTGACGACCACGGTGCGATTGGTCGAGCTCACAGGAAGTTTCTCCACGTGTGTAAGGGACGTGAATCAGCGGCGCCACCGCTGGGTGGCAGCCCGAATTCAGGTCCTGAATCAGGCCTGGTGCTTCAGGATGTAGCTGGCGGCGTCGCCAACGGTCTTGAGGTTCTTGACGTCCTCGTCCGGGATCTTGACGTCGAAGCGCTCTTCGGCGGCGACGACGACCTCGACCATGGACAGCGAGTCGACGTCCAGGTCGTCGGTGAAGGACTTGTCCAGCTGGACGTCCTCGACCGGGATACCAGCGATCTCGTTGACGATCTCGGCGAGACCCTCGACGATCTCTTCCTGCGTGGCGGCCATGTTGGCGCTCCTTCGGTGTTAATGCTTCGAATTACGGGCTTCCGGAAGATCCGGAGTGCCTAGGGGAGGGTAACGACCGTCGCGGCGTACACGAGACCCGCCCCGAAGCCGATGACGAGCGCGGTGTCGCCGCTCTTCGCCTGTCCGGTCGCCAGGAGCCGCTCCATTGCGAGCGGGATCGAGGCGGCCGAGGTGTTGCCGGTGGTCTCCACGTCACGGGCGACCGTGACGTGGTCCGGCAGTTTGAGAGTCTTCACCATCGAGTCGATGATCCGCATGTTGGCCTGGTGCGGAATGAAGACGTCCAGGTCGTCCGGGCTGATCCCGGCCGCGTCCAGCGCCTGCTGGGCGACCTTCGCCATCTCGAACACGGCCCAGCGGAAGACCGCCTGGCCCTCCTGCGTGATCGCGGGGAACTTGCCCGAGCTGTCGTACTCGGTCCACGGCACGGTCTGCTTGATGGTCTCCGACTTGTCGCCCTCGGAACCCCACACCGTGGGGCCGATGGCCGGCTCGTCCGAGGGGCCCACGACGACCGCGCCCGCGCCGTCGCCGAACAGGAACGCGGTGGCGCGGTCCTGGAGGTCGGTCAGGTCGCTGAGCCGCTCCACGCCGATGACGAGCACGTACTCGGCGGAACCCTCGACGATCATGCCCTTGGCCAGGGTCAGGCCGTAGCCGAAGCCCGCGCAGCCGGCCGAGATGTCGAACGCGGCCGCCTTGGCGGTGCCCAGCTTGTCGGCGATCTCGGTGGCCACGGCCGGGGTCTGCTTGAAGTGCGAGACGGTGGAGACGATCACGCCGCCGATCTGCTCGGCGGAGATGCCGGCATCCGCGATCGCCTTGCCCGAGGCCTCGATCGACATCGCGGCCACGGTCTCCTCCGGGGAGGCCCAGTGGCGGGTGGCGATGCCGGAGCGGGAACGGATCCACTCGTCGGAGGAGTCGATCGTCTCCAGGATCACCTCGTTGGGCACCACGCGCACCGGACGGTAGCCGCCCACGCCCATGATGCGCGCGTACGGGGCGCCCTTGCTGGGCCGGATCTTCGACATGGCTCTCGGCTCCTTAGGCGGATGCATGCTCGGCGATGAGCGCACGAGCCGCGTCGAGGTCGGCGGGGGTCTTTAGGGCGACGGTCTTCACACCCGGCATCGCGCGCTTGGCGAGCCCGGTCAGGGTGCCGCCCGGGCACAGCTCGACCAGCGCCGTCGCGCCCAGGTCCTTGAAGGTCTCCATGCACAGGTCCCAGCGGACCGGATTGGAGACCTGGTTGACCAGGCGGGCCACGATCTCCTGGCCACTCGCCACGGTCTTGCCGTCCGCGTTCGAGACGTACGTGACCTTCGGGTCCGCGATGGCGAGCGACTTGGCCGCCTCGTCGAGGGCCGCCACGGCCGGAGCCATGTGGTGCGTGTGGAAGGCGCCGGCGACCTTGAGGGCCACCACGCGGCGCACGCCCTCGGGCTTGTCGGCCTCCAGGGCCGCGAGCTGCTCGGCGGTGCCGGCGGCCACGACCTGGCCCGCGCCGTTCACGTTCGCCGGCGTCAGGCCCAGCTTCTCCAGGTGCGGCAGCACGTTCTCGGGCTCGCCGCCGAGCAGGGCCGCCATGCCGGTCGGCGTGACGGCGGCGGCCTCGGCCATGCCCAGGCCCCGCTTGCGTACGAAGCCGAGCGCGGCTTCCTCGGAGAGGACGCCCGCGAAAGCGGTGGCGGTGATCTCGCCCACGCTGTGCCCCGCGACGGCCCCGGGGCTGATGTCACCCAGTGCCGCGGCGGACAGCAGACCCGCGGCGACCAGCAGGGGCTGGGCCACGGCGGTGTCGCGGATCGCGTCGGCATCCGCCTGCGTGCCGTAGTGGACGAGGTCAAGACCGATGGCGTCCGACCACGCGGCGAGCCGGTCGGCAGCGCCGGGGAGGTCGAGCCAGGGGGTCAGGAAGCCGGGCGTCTGAGCGCCTTGGCCGGGAGCGACGAGTACGAGCACTCTCACACTCTCTCTTGTGGACGGCTCCGCGCGCCCGTGGGGACAGGGACGAAGAACCGTCGGGGGAATTGTGGGTGTCCGACAAAAGTCTAGGACTGCGAATCTCCGTCGGCCAGGCGCCCCAGGATCAGCGCGATCCTCAGCGTGAACGCCGAGCGCACATCGGACGGTGACCACCCGGTGACGTCCGTCACACGTCGGAGCCGGTAGCGAACGGTATTGGGGTGGACGAACAGCATCCGGGCCGCGCCCTCCAGACTGCTCGCCTGCTCCAGATAGACGCTCAAGGTTTCCAGGAGCGCCGAGCCCGCCTCCTCCAGCGGTCTGTAGATCTCCTCCACCAGCTGCTCGCGCGCGGCAGGATCCGACGCGATCGCCCGCTCCGGCAGCAGATCGTCCGCCAGAACCGGCCGGGGCGCGTCCTGCCAGGCCGAGCACGCCTTGAGTCCGGCCGCCGCGGCCTGCGCGGACCGGGTCGCGGCCAGCAGGTCCGGGACGATGGGGCCCGCGACGACCGGACCCGCGGCATACGGCCCGATCAGGCTCTTCGCCACCGCCAGCGGGTTGTCGCTGCCGCCCGCGATGACGACCAGGCGGTCGCCGAGCACCCCGGTGAGCACCTGGAGCTTGGCGTGCCGGGCGGCCCGCCGGATCGCCTCCACGGTGAGCTCGCTGTCGCCGTCCGGCGCCGTACCGAGGACGACGCACACGTGCTCCGGCGAGTTCCAGCCGAGCGCCGCGGCCCGGGACACGGCGCCCTCGTCGGCCTCGCCGGACAGCACCGCGTTGACGACCAGGGATTCGAGCCGGGCGTCCCACGCGCCGCGCGCCTCGGCGGCCTGGGCGTACACCTGGGCCGTCGCGAAGGCGATCTCACGGGCGTACACGAGCAGCGCCTCGCGCAGGATCGACTCGTCGCCGGGAGCCGCGACCTCCTCGATCGCGGTCTCCATGACCTCGATGGTGGTGCGCACCATCTCGACGGTCTGCCGCAGCGTGATGGCCCGCGTCAGTTCGCGCGGGGCCGTGCCGAAGACGTCGGTCGAGATCGCCTGCGGCGTCTCGGGATGCCGGAACCACTCGGTGAAGGCGGCGATGCCGGCCTGGGCGACCAGACCGATCCACGACCGGTTCTCCGGCGGCATCGCCCGGTACCACGGCAGCGTCGCGTCCATGCGGGCGATCGCGTTCGCGGCGAGCCGCCCCGAGGACTGCTCAAGACGCTTCAGGGTCGCGGCATGCGGATGGGCATTCTTCGCGGGGTGTACGGGATCGGGTGCTGGCACGGGGACAAGACTGCCTTATCGGGAACCGTCCCCGCCGGGCCGGGTCTACGGTGGTAGCCGTGATTTCTGTCAGGCGCGGCGACGAGCGCTACCCGGGCGGCGACCCGGACGCCGGTATCGAGTCCCTGCACGCCTTCTCCTTCGGCCGGTTCTACGAGCCGGACAACCTCCGCTTCGGCCCGGTCCTCGCCTGCAACGAGGAGCGGCTCGCGCCCGGTGCGGGGTTCGACGAGCACCCGCACAGCCACACCGAGATCCTCACCTGGGTCATCGAGGGCGAGCTCACCCACCGCGACTCGGCGGGCCACACCACGCTGGTGCGCCCCGGCGACGTGCAGTGCCTGAGCTCCGCGGGCGGCGTGCGGCACGAGGAGCGCAACGAAGGCGATGCCCCGCTGGTCTTCCTGCAGATGTGGCTCGCGCCGAAGAAGCCCGGCGGTGAGCCCGCGTACGACATCGTGCGCGGCATCGCGGACTCCACGCCCTACGCGGTGCTGCCGGCGGGCGCCATGCTGTACGTCCGCCGCCTCGCCCCCGGCGAGCGCACGGCCGTGCCGGACGCGCCCGGCGTGTACGTCCATGTCGTGCGCGGCCGGGTGCGCCTGGCCAAGGAGGAGCTCGGGCCGGGCGACTCGGCGCGGATCGCCGGGGCGCTCGGCCTGGAGCTGACGGCGGACGAGGGCGCCGAGGTGCTGTTCTGGGAGCTCAGCTCCGTGTGAATTCGGCCAGCACGCTGTCGGTGAACACCGGCCACACCTCGGCCGCCCAGGGGCCGAACTGACGGTCCGTCAGGGCGACGCAGGCGAGGCCCGCGTCCGGGTCGATCCACAGGAACGTACCGGACTGGCCGAAGTGGCCGAACGTGCGCGGGGAGGACGAACTGCCCGTCCAGTGGGGGGACTTGGAGCCGCGGATCTCGAAGCCGAGGCCCCAGTCGTTGGGGTTCTGGTGGCCGTAGCCGGGCAGTACGCCCTTGAGGCCCGGGTACTGGACGTGCATGGCCTCGGCGACCGTGGCCGGGTGCAGGAGCTGCGGCGCCTGCACCTCCGCGGCGAACTTCGCGAGGTCCTCGACGGTCGAGACGCCGTCCTTGGCGGGCGAGCCCTCCAGCGTGCTGGACGTCATGCCGAGCGGTTCGAGGACGGCCTGGCGTACGTAGTCGGCGAAGGGGATGCCCGACTGCTTGGCGATGTGGTCGCCGAGCGCCTCGAACCCGGCGTTGGAGTAGAGCCTGCGTTCGCCGGGCGGCGCCATCACCTTGTGCTCGTCGAAGGCGAGCCCCGAGGTGTGCGCGAGCAGGTGGCGGACGGTGGCCCCGGCGGGCCCGGCGGGCTCGTCGAGCTCGATCGCCCCCTCCTCGTACGCGACGAGGGCCGCGTAAGCGGCGAGCGGCTTGGTGACGGAGGCCAGCGGGAACCGGTGGGACACCGGCCCGTGCGTGCCGGCAAGCGTTCCGTCGGCCCGCACCACGGCCGCCGCCGCGGTCGGTACGGGCCAGGTCTCGATGATCCGCAGGCTCTCCATGCGTACGAGCCTATGCGCTCCGCCGGGTCGGGGGTGCGGCAGCTGCGGGGCGGAACCAGGCTGGGAACAAGACACGAAACAAGACACGGAACACGACACCCGAAATACGACACGAAATACGAAGGCGAATTCGCTTGCTTGGAGTGCACTCCAAGGTCCTAGCGTGGAGGTCATGACGGTGATCGAAAGCACAGCGGTGACGGTGGAGCGGGTCAGGCAGGGCCTCTGCGCGACGCAGCCGCTCCACCCGCGCCCCGACGGTCAGGACCGCTACACGATCAGCGAGGTCGTGGCGTGCACCGGACTCACCGCGCACACCCTTCGCTGGTACGAGCGGATCGGCCTCATGCCGCACGTGGACCGCTCGCACACCGGCCAGCGGCGGTTCAGCAACAAGGACCTGGACTGGCTGTCCTTCGTCGGCAAGCTCCGGCTCACCGGCATGCCGGTCGCCGACATGGTCCGTTACGCCGAACTCGTCCGCGAGGGGGCACACACCTTCGAGGCGCGCCAAGAGCTCCTGGAGCAGACCCGGCGCGACGTCATCACGCGGATGGCGGAGCTCCAGGACACGCTCGCCGTACTCGACTACAAGATCGACTATTACGCCGACGCCCGCAGGGTGTCGGAAGCGGACGTCCGCAGGGCGTCGGAAAGGGCCTGAACACCCATGAGCAACAGCCCGATTGAGAAGATCAGCACCGTCTGGCTCGGCACCGAGGGCCCGCAGATCGGCGTCCAGGGTTTCGGCGCCATGGGCATCAGCGAGTTCTACGGCGACACCGACGAGGCCGCTGCCCGCGACACCCTGGAAGCCACCGTCGAGGCGGGCGTCACCCTCATCGACACCGCGGACGTGTACGGCTCCGGGGCCAACGAGGAGTTCCTCGCCCCGTTCCTCGCCGCCCACCGCGACGAGGTGACCCTGGCCACCAAGTTCGCCATCGAGCGCCGCGCGGACGACCCGCACTACCGGGCCGTCAACAACAGCCCGGCGTACATCAAGAAGGCCGTCGAGGCGAGCCTGCGCCGCCTTGGCATCGAGACCATCGACCTCTACTACATGCACCGCCGCGACCCGCGGACGCCGCTCGCCGAGTCCGTCGGCGCGATGGCCGAGCTGGTCCAGGAGGGCAAGGTCAAGTACCTGGGCCTGAGCGAGGTCACCGGCGCCGAGCTGCGCGAGGCGTACGCCGTGCACCCGATCGCCGCCCTCCAGTCGGAGTGGTCGGTCTTCAGCCGCGACGTCGAGCGCAGCGCCGTGCCTGCCGCCGCCGAGCTCGGCGTGACCTTCGTGCCGTACTCGCCGCTCGGCCGCGGCTTTTTGACCGGGGCGTTCGCCGACGCGAGCAAGGAGCTCTCCGGCGGGGACTTCCGTCAGTTCCAGCCCCGCTTCACCGGGGACAACGCCAAGACCAACGCGGCCCTGCTCGAACCGCTCCACAAGATCGCGGCCGCGCACGGCGCGACGACCGCGCAGATCGCGCTGGCCTGGGTGCAGCAGCGGGCCCAGGTGCACGGCCTGACCGTCGTCCCGATCCCGGGCACCCGCAAGCGCACCCGCCTCCTGGAGAACACCGGGGCGACCCGCATCACGCTGAGCGCCGAGGAGCTGGCGCTCCTGGAGCCCATCGCCGGGCAGGTCGCGGGCGACCGCTACCCCGACATGTCGTCCACCTCGGCGGCCCGCGAGCAGTAGGCCGAGCGAACAGCGGGGGCTCACGCCAGCCCCAGGGCGAACACCGCGAAGCCCGCCGCGAGCAGCCCCGCCGCTGCCCGGCGGGCCTTCGTCGCCTTGGTCCAGGGCGCCTCGAAGCCCCGCGCGTAGCGGGCGATCAGCACGAGAAGCACCGCGAACACGGGCATCCAGGCGAGCCGTTCACCGATCCAGGCGAGCGTGTCGGGCGCGGTGGTGAGCCCCGGCACCCGCCCGGCGAACGAGGCAGGCACGGCCGCGGCGAGCATGGCCGTCTGGTGCCAGCACAGGATGGTCATCGCGGACAGGTTGACGACCACGACCGGGGCCCAAAGGGCAGGCCGCTTGAGCCAGTTGGCGACGCGGTCGCGCAGCAGGATCGCGGCGCCGGACTGGACCGCGGCGAGCGCGAGCACGAGCAGCGACGGTGGATGCGAGTTGGTACGTGCCTCACCGGGCACGCCGACCATGGACGCCGGGTAGTGGAAGAGGACGAGCAGCGCGGCGAAGAGCAGTGCCCCGCCCGCGAACAAGAACCACCCACCCCTGCGCCCGATCCTCTTCTCCCCCCAGGAGACGCCGAGTTGGTACGCGAACATCCAGCCGGGCAGGATGTTGATGATCGACAGCCAGGACGGCATGGAGTCGGCGTACGGCCCGTACCGCAGGAAGTCGACGACGGCGACGACGCCGAGCAGCGGAGCCGCGGCCCAGCCTCCCATCCTCCGGGCGGCGCGTACGCAATAGGGCGTGAGCGCGGTGACGCCGACGTACACCCCCACGAACCACAGGGGCTGGATCACGAGTGTGGATCCGGTACGCAGCGTGTCGCGGGACACGCCGAGCGCGTAGAGCACCGGGATCATCGCGGCCCAGACGGCGGTGACGCCGAGCACGGGCCGCCCGAGCCGGGCGACACGGCCCTTGAGCCACTCGCCCGTGGACCCCTTCCGGCGATGAAAGGACAGAACAGACGCGTAGCCGCCGACCAGGAAGAAGATGCCGAGCATCTGCAGGATCCAGCTGGCCGGGGCGAAGCCGCCGAAGGTGGAGAGCGGGCTGGCGTTGTGCAGCGCGCCGCCGCTGTCGCGGGTGAACCCGCCGAGCAGCCAGTGCCCGGTCGGCACGGCCAGCAGCGCGAGGGCGCGCAGCCCGTCGATCGCGCGGTCGCGGTGGGCGGGGGTCGCGCGCTCGATGTCCGCGACGGCCCTGGTCAAGGCACTCATCGAACATCTCCCGTGGCGATGGCGGCGAAGGCGGCGAGGGACTCGGTGCCGGGGGCGAAGTAGCCGGTGTGGCCCTTGGCGTCGGCGGCGGGCACGCGGCGGGCGCCGAAGGACGGGTCGGTGGGGTCGGCGCCGTGGCCGAGCCCCGCGAACTCGACGTGCGGTACGTCGTCGATCCAGTCCGTGGGGTCCTTGGCGGCCCACACCCGGGCGTCGGTGCCCAGGTCGTCGACGGTGTCGGCGCGCATGCCGGGGGAGCCGAGCGCGACGATGTCCGAGGCGTCGGTGTCCTTGGCGGCGAGCCCGCAGACCACGGAGCCGTAGCTGTGGCAGAACAGCACCGGGTCGGGCGCGCCGACCGCGTCGAGCCCCTCGGTGAACCAGGTCAGCCGCTTGGCCCCCGCCTCGGCGAGCCCTCCGGTCGCGGCGTCGAGCCCGACCCCGACGGGGGTGGTGTACCCGGCCCAGGCGATCACGGCGGTCGCGTCGTGCGTGGCGTCACGCAGCGAGGCGGCCATCCCGGCGGGGGTGCCGTAGGGATCGTTCGTCCGGTCGAAGGTGGCGGCGTCGATGTCGGAGCCGGGGACGATGACGGAGACGTGGGCGGCGTCCTCCAACTCCCCGTAGACCTGGGCGACTTGACCCCGCCCCCGGGGGTCGAACGCGAGGATCTGCCGGGACGGCTCGGCGAGCCGCGCGAACCGGGGGTCGTTGGACTCCGATATGGCCCGCCGGTTCGCCTCGTACCGCAGGTGTACGGGGGCGCCGTCGAGGTTCCCGACGGTCTCGGGGTGCCGCCGGACGAGCGTCTGCTGCTCCGCCTCGCTCAACCCGGCGAAGAACAGGGCGACTTCGCGGGGCGTCGCGCTCGCGGGGTCGGGCAGGGGCCGCCCGATCACGGTGTCGGCCCGCCAGGCGGCGGCGCCGGGGGGCGGCCCGGTGACCGCCTGCTGCGCATCGGCCGTGGCCCACCCCGCCGTGCCCGCGATGGCGGCGACCACCAACGCGGAGGCAACCATCGCCCTTCGCAACCGATGCATGCCGCGACTTCCTCTCCTCGGGTCTGTCCCTTGACGAGGAGGAAGGTAGGAAGGGGGTGGGGCGCGGGGCGTCACAC
>NZ_LGDD01000339.1 GCF_001279695.1 Streptomyces sp. WM6378 | reverse complement strand
GTTGTCACCAAGGCCGGACCACTCTCCGATGCCGATCGCTGAGCCGCCCTCGACAGGCACGCAGCAACCCGGTGAACCTATGCGGTCACAGCACTAGCGCTGCGCGCAGGGCGTCGAAACACACGAAGAAGAGCGGGCGCCGTTGACGGGGATGTCGGCAGGGGCGGGCGTATCGTCGCGCAGGTGACTGCGATGAGAAAGATCATCCTTCCCATGTCGGTCTCTCTCGACGGCTTTTTCGCGGGGCCCGAGGGCGAAATCGACTGGCACATGGTCGACGACGAGCTGCACGGGTACCTCAACGAACAGCTCAGGCCCATGGGCGCCTTCATCAGCGGGCGCGTGACCCACGAGCTCATGGCCGAGTACTGGCCCACCGCCGACACCGACCCTTCCGCCTCCCCGCCGGTGGTCGAATTCGCCGGAATCTGGCGGGAGATGCCGAAGATCGTGTACTCCCGGACCCTCCAGAAGGCCGACTGGAACACCACGGTCAAACACGAGGTCGTCCCGACGGAGATCGAGGAGCTCAAGGCGCGCCCCGGCGGGGACCTCGTGATCGGCGGGGCGAATCTCGCCGCCACGTTCAGGCGCCACGACCTCATCGACGAGTACCGCCTCTACGTCCACCCGGTCCTGCTCGGCACCGGCAAGCGCCTCTTTTCGACCTCGTACGCCGACACGCACAAGCTGCGCCTCGTCGAGACCCGCACCTTCGGCAACGGCGTCGTCCTCCTGCACCACGAGCGGGTCCGGGCGGCGGAGTAACCGGCACGCGCACGCACCGGACGACGGCGGGACGGGAAACATGGAACGGCAACTGGCCGGGCGCTGGCTGACGGCAGCCGTCGAGGAGGCCCGAGCGGGCCTCGCGGAGGGCGGCATCCCGATCGGCGCGGTGCTCTACGGCGCGGACGGGGCGGTGCTGGGCCGCGGACACAACCTCCGGGTGCAGGAGGGCGACCCTTCCCTGCACGCGGAGACGGCGGCGTTCCGCAATGCGGGAAGGCAGCGTTCGTACCGGGGAACGACGATGGTGACCACGCTGTCCCCGTGCTGGTATTGCAGCGGCCTGGTACGGCAGTTCGGCATCTCGCGCGTCGTCGTGGGGGAGGACGAGACGTTCCGGGGCGGTCAGGAATGGCTGGCCCGGCACGGGGTGGAGATCGTGGTGCTCGGCGATCCGGAATGCGTGGCCATGATGAGGGAGTTCGTCGCGGCGAATCCCGAATTGTGGAATGAGGACATCGGGGCGTGACCGATCGCGCAGGGAGTTCTCAACTCGCTTTCCCCCTGCGGTTGTTGAGGTGGGACGCGAGCTCTCTCAGATGGCTGACCGTGGAGATCCCCGCCGGCAGCCCCGCCGGCAGCCCCGCCGGTCGCGGCCCCGGCGTGACAAGCACCGCCGACATCCCGTACTTGTGCGGCCCCACCGCATCGTTCTCCGGGTTGTCACCCACGAACAGGATGTCCTCGCACGGGCAGCCCGCAGCCGAAGCCACCGCGGCGTAGAAGCGCGGATCCGGCTTGCGGATGCCCAGCGTGCCGGAGAGCACCAACGCGTTGAAGCAGTCGGCGATTCCGGCCGCTTTCAGGGTCTGGCGGCGGACCCGCTCGGGGCGGTCCGTGTTCGAGGCGAGGACGCACGTCAGGCCGGCCCTGTGCAGGTCCCGCAGCGCCCCTGCCGCCTCGGGGTCGATCCTTGCGTCGGGCAGCGCCGTGAACACCGCTTCCGTCGCGAGCCGCAGGTCAGGGATGCCTGCGCCGCTGTCCTGGGCGGCGCGGCGCAGGCGCGTCGCGAAGGTGCTGCGTACCTCCCGTGCGCGGTCGGCCTCCCTCAGCCGCCGGGTCGCGTTGTCGAATCGGGTGGGGAAGTCGTCGGGGACCACCGTCCCCGGCAGGTCCCGCAGAACCTCGGCGATCAACCGGCCGTCAGCCGCCGGGCCGTGACCCGCCAGCGTGCCGACGAAATCAAGCGCCAGCACTCGCACCTCTGCCATGAGACCGCCCCTTTCCCGGGATCGGACTCACCTTATTGAACTCGTCCTGTGGTGCCGGCCCGCAGCTGCGCGGTGTCGCCAAGTCGGGCCCGCCGGTGTCTCAGTTACCGGAGACGGCCACTCGATTTCCGTTCGGGGCGAGCGGGATCGGGATCGTGCGGGAATCCACGCTGCGGCGTTGGCGGGAGTCGAGCGGTTTCTGGTCGGCATTCACGTTCAGCGACACGCCCTGGCCCCCGCTGAACGTGCCACTGGCGAACGCATTCACGCCGTCCGCGATGACCTCGTATCCAGGTGTGTCGATGACCTGGTGCTGCCGGCAGTCCCGGAACACCTGCTCGATCGGCACGAACCACAGCCAGTGGCGATCTCCGTCCTGGTTGAGGTCGACCTTTTCGTTGAACCAGATCGCGACGTTGCCCCGCAGCGTGACCGTCGCCGTCCAGTCGATGTCGTACTTCTGCGTCCCGACCACCAGCGTCGCCTCGACCACCGATTTGGGCGGTATCCGCAGCGGGAGATCGACGCTCCAGGTCTGCGTCTCCTTGTGCGTGAACTCCTGCGTCGAGGACAGGCTCGCCTCGATCGACGTCGTCTCGCTGACCTTGGCGACCGCCGGAATCTCCGCCGACACCTCCACGCTCACGCCGATCTTCAGCGATTCGGTGACCGAGATCCGCAGATCCTGCTCGGTCGTCTTGCTCTGCTTGTAGGTGACGGTCTGCTCCACCGCGGTTCCATTGCGGTAGTTGGTGGCCACCGAACTGACCTGTCCCGGAACGGGGGATGGCGCATTCGCGTCGTAGATGATGTCCCGGTACTTCGCGCCGACCTGATGCCGGTGGTAGTCGTTGAGGAAGCTCTGCTTCGCGTAATCGGTGGACGCGGTGAAGCGGCAGCCGTTCGACGCCGGGAACCGTTCGCGGGCCATCCACCGCCCCCACGCGTCCGTAATCTCCTGGAGGGGCCGCGCCGACGTTTTCGCGCTGCCCTGACGAGGTGCGGCATGCGCCGCTGTTGTGAGCGATACGGGAATGGCCGTCGCCACTCCGACAGCGGGAGCCAGCGCTAGCAGGCGCCGTCTGGATACATGACTCATCAGCGGGGGAGCCCTTCGTTCCGTGCGGGGTGAAACAAGCCAACTTCCTTGGTACGCCATGCAATCCACTGACAGCCGTTCCGCATAGGGACTTTGGTCCTGACCCCGCGTTGGAGCGAGCGGGGAAATGGGTGTCAGCATGTATGGACGTGACCCATACCGATTACGGAGACTTCCCTGACCAGCATGTTCAGCCCAGGTAGGCGGCATTGTGCCCGGAGCCACGGAGGGAAGGCAGTTCGCGGAGCAATGAGAGGACCGGCGATGTCGCTGTTCTGGCGCATCTTTCTGCTGAACGCCGCCGTGGTCATCGTGGCCATGGCGCTGCTGCTCGGGCCGTATGTCACCGTCTCGAAGCATGTGCGGCTCGGTGAGGCCGAGGTGGTGGTGTCCGGTGTCGCCGTGATGCTGGTGGTCAACGCGCTCCTCGTCCGATTCTTCGGGCTGGCCCCTCTCAAGCGGCTCTCGCAGGCCATGACGACGGCCGATCTGACCCGCCGCGAGGCACGCCCGGAAGTCGTCGGAACCGGGGAAGTCGCCGACCTGACGAGGACGTTCAACTCCATGCTCGACCGCCTCGAATCCGAGCGAGCCATCAGCAGCGCCCGCATCCTGAGCGCCCAGGAGGCCGAACGGCAGCGCGTGGCAAGGGAGTTGCACGACGAGGTCGGTCAGACCCTCACCGCCGTGCTGCTCCAGCTGAAGCACGCGGCCGACCGGGCGCCCGCCGCCCTCGGTGAAGAACTCCACCTCGCGCAGGAGACCACCCGCGCCGGCCTGGACGAGATCCGCCGCATCGCGCGGCGCCTGCGCCCCGGGCTGCTCGAAGAGCTCGGCCTCGCCAGCGCCCTGCGCGCCCTGGCCGCCGAATTCACCGTGCCGGGCCTCGCCGTACGCCACCGCATCGACCGGGGCCTGCCACCCCTGGATCCCGACAGCGAGCTCGTCCTCTACCGGATCGCCCAAGAAGCCCTCACCAACCTGGCGCGCCACTCGGCCGCGACCCAGGCGGAGATACGACTGCGCGGTGGCC
This sequence comes from Streptomyces sp. WM6378, assembly GCF_001279695.1. Classification (GTDB taxonomy): domain Bacteria; phylum Actinomycetota; class Actinomycetes; order Streptomycetales; family Streptomycetaceae; genus Streptomyces. Next base: position 227,061 of record NZ_LGDD01000339.1, on the reverse strand, counting down.
GTGCCGGGGTGGTCGAGCTGCGCATCAGGGACAACGGGACCGGCACCGGGCGGGCCCCGGAGGGCAACGGCATGCGCGGCATGCGCGAACGCGCGCTGCTGACGGGCGCGGAGCTGTCGTTCGGCTCCGGACCGGGCGGCGGCACCGAAGTCCGCCTGGCCATCGCCACCATGGCAGGGAGCGCCGCATGACGACACCGGACCGGACCCGAATCCTGCTCGCCGACGACCACGCCCTGGTACGCCGAGGCGTACGGCTCATCCTCGACAGTGAGCCGGACCTCACCGTGGTCGCCGAGGCCGACAACGGAGCCGAAGCCGTCCGTCTGGCCCGCGACACACCCGTCGACCTCGCCATCCTCGACATCGCGATGCCCCGCCAGACCGGACTCCAGGCCGCGCGCGAACTGTCCCGGCTCCAACCGGACCTGCGCATCCTGATTCTGACGATGTATCACAACGAGCAGTACTTCTTCGAAGCCCTCAAGGCCGGGGCCTGCGGCTACGTCCTCAAGACGGTCGCCGACCGCGACCTGGTCCTGGCCTGCCGGGCCGCCGTGCGCGACGAGCCGTTCCTGTACCCGGGGGCCGAGAACACACTGATCCGCGAGTACCTGGAACGCCTGCGCCAAGGTCGGCCGCTGCCCGACCGGGCGATCACCGAGCGGGAGGAGGAGATCCTCAAGCTCGTGGCCGAGGGGTACTCGTCGAAGGACATCGGCGAGCTCCTCGTCATCAGCAGCAAGACCGTGGAGCGCCACCGCGCCAACCTCCTGCAGAAGCTCGGTCTCCGCGACCGCCTCGAACTGACCCGATACGCCATAAGAGCCGGGCTCATCGAGCCCTAGCCCGACTCCCGCACGTTGAACACCCCTTGTACCAGGAGCCCCCGGTGGCCACACAAGATCGTGCCGTACGCACCCGCCAGGCACTCATCCACTCCGCGGCCGAAGCCTTCGAGCGGCACGGATACGTACCTGCGACACTCGCGGACATCAGCGCCGGCGCCGGTGTGAGTGTGGGAGCGCTCCACTTCCACTTCGCGAACAAGGCCGACGTGGCGACGAGCGTCGAGATGGCGGCGGCGGTGCGGCTGCGCCGGGCGGCCCGGAACGCGCAACGACCCGGCACGAACGCCCTGCAGCGGCTCACCGACACCTCGTACGCGCTCGCCGACCAGCTGCGCCGCGACGTCGTGTCCCGCGCGGGCCTGAAGCTGAGCGGTGAGGGAGCGCGGGAAGGAGGCCTCGATCTGCGCCGCGAATGGCGGGACTTCGTGCGGCGCCTGCTCGCGGAGGCATCCGATCAGGACTTCCCTGACGAGCCCGTCGAGCGGAGCGACATGGCGGACCTGATCGTCGCCGCCACCACCGGCTTCGAGTTGCTCGCGCGCCGGGACCCCGCCTGGGCGGCGCCCCCGCTCCTGAGCACCTTCTGGCGGCTGGTGCTGCCTCGGACGCCGTAGGCCCAGGTTGACCGGTTCGGGTGGGTCGCCCGGGGCGTGCTGGGACTCTTGGGCGGGGAGGGGCCAACGGCCGCTGCCGAGGGATGCGGCGCGGAGCGCCAGGTACGACGAGAGGAACGGAACATGCGCAAGAGGCACGGAACCCGGTGGCCGGTCCTGGCCGGTCTCACGGCACTGGGAGTGGCCGCTGGGGTGCTGCCCGCGGCCGCCGCCCCACCCGACCCGGGCGTCCGTGAACAGGCCCGCGTCCAGGCCTACTTGGGGCGAATAGCGGACTCCCCGAGCGAGCTCAGGAGCTTCCTGACGGAGCTGCCCAAGGGCGCGGATCTGCATCACCACCTGGGCGGCGCGGTGCGCCCGGAGTCGCTGATCGGATACGCGGCGCGGGACGGCAAGTGCATCGACACCACGAGCTACGTCGTCACACCCGGGCCCCAGCCCTGCGCGGCCGGACAGCGCCCGGCACGGGACGCCGTGGCTCCGGGCCCGTTCCGGCAGCAGGTGATCGAGGCGTGGTCGATGCAGGGGTTCGTGCTGCCACCCGACGGTGACCCACAGCCCGGACACGACCACTTCTTCGACACCTTCGGGAAGTTCGACGAGGCCGAGAACGGTCACGATGCGGACATGCTCGCCGAAGTGGCCCGCGCCGCCGCCAAGGAACACAGCAGCTACCTGGAGACCCTGACCACGCCGGAGGCCGGCCCGCTGAACCAGCTCGTCGACCGCATCCTCCCCAAGGATCCCGGTCCCGACGACTTCGCGCGGTTCCATGCCACGCTGACGGCGAACCCGCGGTTCGAGGCGCTGGTCCGGCAGGCGGCGGACGACACCGACCGCGGCGTCCGCGACTACCGCAAGAAGCTCGGCTGCGACTCCGGGGCTGCCCCGGAGGCCTGCCGGGTCGCGATCCGCTTCGACTACCAGGTGCTGCGCGCCCAGGACCCCCGCCATGTGTTCGCCCAGCAGATCCTCGGCTTCGAGCTCGTACGCCGACACCTCGGCGGAGTTGTCGGCGTGAACATGGTGCAGCCGGAGGACGCGCCCGTCGCGCTGCGGGACTACACCCTGCACATGAAGATGGTCGGCTTCCTCAAGTCCCTCGCCCCGAAGGTGCGGGTCAGCCTGCATGCCGGCGAACTCGTCGAAGGTCTCAACGGGGTCGGCGGACGCGACCTGACCTTCCACATCAACGAGGCCGTCGCCGTGGCCGGCGCCGACCGGATCGGCCACGGCGTCGACTTCGCCGACGAGAAGGACCCCGAAGCGCTGGCCGAACGGATGCGGAAGCAGCACGTCCTCGTCGAGGCACCGCTCATCAGCAACGCCCAGATCCTCCGCGTCAGCGGCGTCCGGCACCCGCTGCGCAGCTACCTCGACGCGGGCGTCCCGGTCGCCCTGGCCACCGACGACCCCGGCGTCAGCCGCAGCGACCTGACCGCGGTCTTCCAACTGGCCGTCACCGACCAGCAGTTGACCGTCACGCAGCTGCGCACCCTCGCGCGCGCCTCGCTGGACCACGGCTTCATCGAGGGCCGGAACCTGTGGAAGGAGCAGGACAGCTACGGCGCGTTCGCCGCTCCCTGCGAGAAGGACACGCCCGACGCGCACCGGCTGCCGAGCGCCGCCTGCCGCACCTTGCTCGCCGCCAGCCCCAAGGCGTCGCTCCAGTGGAAACTCGAAGTGGACTGGGCGAACTTCCTGAAGCGGTACGCCCACCGCTGAGCCGGCACGCGGCCCGTGCGCCTTGGGCTCAGGCGACGGTGACCCCGACCGAGTGCCAGCCCGTCGCCCCGTTCGGGACGGTCGGGGTGCGCTCCTCGGTCTGGGTCACGCCCGTGCCGTCGGTGGCCCGTACGGTCAGGGTGTGGTTGCCGAGGGCGGTGGCCTGCCAGGGGAAGGACCACAGGCGCCAGGTGTCGACGCTGTCCTGGGCCGCCAGGTTCGCCTGCTGCCAGGGCCCGTCGTCGACGCGCACCTCGACGCGCTCGATGCCCCGGTGCTGCGCCCAGGCCACCCCCGCGACCATGACCGTGCCCCGTTTGACCCGGGCGGGCGTCCTGGGGGTGTCGATGCGGGACTGCGTCTTGACCGGGGCCTGCTGCGACCAGGACCGCTGCACCCAGTACGCGTCGTACGCGGCGAACGTGGTCAGCTCGATGTCCTCGATCCACTTGCACGCGGACACGTATCCGTACAGGCCGGGCACCACCATCCGTACCGGAAAGCCGTGGGCGAAGGGCAGGGGCTGACCGTTCATGCCGATGGCGAGCATCGCGTCCCGGCCGTCGAGGACCGCCTCGACCGGGCTGCCGATCGTCACCCCGTCCACCGACCGGGCCACCAGCTGATCGGCGGGCCCGCCGCGCGAAGGCGGGCGCACGCCGCACTCCTTGAGGAGGTCGGCGAGGCGTACGCCGATCCAGCGGGCGTTGCCCACATAGGGACCGCCCACCTCGTTGGACACGCACGCCAACGTGATGTCCCGCTCGATCAGCTCGCCCGCCCGGCCCTGGACGAGGTCGTCGAAGGTGACCGTGCGAGGGGTCGTGACCCCCTCGCCGTGGATCTTCAGCCGCCAGGTGGTGGCGTCCACCTTCGGGACGATGAGGGCCGTGTCGACCCGGTAGAAGTCGGAGTTCGGGGTGAACAGCGGGCTCAGACCCGGGAGTTGGAGGTAGGCGGCCTTCGGGACGGGGGCGGCGGGTGAGGCCGGGCGGGGCAGGACGACCTTGGCGCGGGAGGCGTCCGCTCTCTCACCGCTTGAGTTCAGTACGCGGCCGAGCAGCCCCGCGGCGGCGGACGCGGCAGCCGCCGCGGTCGCCGCGACGACGAACGCGCGCCGGTCCCAGCCCTCGTCCCCGGCAACCCTCCGCGTGCCCGGTCGTACGCCGGGCAGGCGCCCGACGAGCCAGTACAGGAGCATGGAGCCCGCGGCCGCGCCGAACACGGACGGCAGCGCGTCCACCGCACTGTGCGAGTCGGGGCGCCCGGTGGCGGCCAGCGCCCCCACGACCCCGAACGCGAGGACCCCGGCGGCCCCGGCCCGCCGGTGGCGCAGGGCAAGGACCCCGAGGAACAGGGCGAGGACCGCGAGCACGGCGAGGATGCCGATCTGCAGGACGAGCTTGTCGTCCGTCCCGAAGTGACGGATCGCCCAGTCCTTGAGCGTCACCGGCGTCCGGTCGATGGCCGCCCCGCCGACGGCGGCCACCGGCCCGGCCTCCGGCCGGACGGCGGCCGACACCAACTCGGCCACCGCCAGCGCCGCACAGCCCGCGAGGAGCCCGCACAGGGCGCCGAGTGAGGTACGGGTCCGCCCGCTCAGTTTCGTCGTCACACTCCGCATTCGATACCGCGGCGGCATCGGATTGTCCACGCACGGGCCGTGCGGTCACACGGACGGCCGCGATTCCCCCTGATGGACCCTCAGCGCATGGTGACGGTCAGCAGCGAGTACTGAATCACCGTCAGATCCACGGTCACCGTGGTGCCGCCCACCTTCCAGGGGACCGGTACCGGGGCGGGCGAGGCACCGTCCGGCGAGCTGACCGCGGCGGCCGTCACCTGCCTGCCCGCCGGGACCTCCAGCGAGACCGTGCAGGCGGCCGGGGTGGTCCTGAACGGAGCCGGGCTCTCGCCGAAGGCGGTGAAGTTGACCAGCTGGACGACGGTGTCGTCGCCGAGGTGGCTCAGTTCCAGGTGGATCCGGTGGTCCCCGGTGAGCGAGACGGCGGGCGGCGCGGCGGTCCGTACGGGTTCGAGGAGCCGGTCGGCGCTCGGACCGTCCGTGCGCGACAGATACGAGAGGCCGGGCAGGTCCTTGAAGTACCAGCACGTGCCCGCCCCGAAGGCATGGCGGCTGGTGGCCGGCACCGGGTCGGCCCTGCGGAAGCCGAGCACATCGGCGAGCGCGTACTCGGTCCTCGCGGTGCCGAACGCGTCGAGGGCGGTGGGCGCGGGGCCGGTGATGACGACTGTGCCGCCGCCGCCCACGAACGAGCGAAGGACATCGGCCTCGGGATCCGAAACCGCTTGGAGGTTGGGCAGATACAGGACGCGATATCTCGCCAGGTCAGCGATGTCGAGCCCGGGGCTGGGCACGGTGTCGAACGGAACGTGCGCGTACACCAGCGCCTTGACCGTGCCCCGGAACTCGCCCAGCCACTTCTGCTGGGTGCAGCTCTCCTCGGAGCTCTCGAAGCTCCACCAGTCCGTGACCCCGGCCGGCGGTTTGGTGTTGACGTACATGCCGCTGCCCTGCACGGGACTGACGAAGTCGCGGCTGGCGGAGGAGTGGTACACGCCCACCGTCGCTCCGGAGACGGCGTCGAACAGCCGCTCCTGATGCGCCGCCACGAACCCGAACATGCGCGTGCGCATCGCGGTGTCGGTGCTCTGGTCCTTGAACGGGCTCTTGACCTCGTACGGGTTGCAGCCCGCCGCGAGCAGCTCGGCCATCACCAAGGAGGCGTCGTCGGCCTTCCAGCCGTACGAGAAGGCCCAGGCGGGCTTCGTTCCGCTGGCGGCCCGCGCGTACTTGTACATCGAGATCAGACAGGTCCAGTCGCTCGCCGTGGCGTGGCGCATCCCGTCGTAGTTGCCGAGGATGTCCACCTCCCACACCTGGCTGACGCCCTCCGCCCGGCGCAGTTGCGCGCCGTCCAGGCCGATGAGGGACGCGTACTGGTAGTCCATCGTCACCGTCTCGACGAACGTGACCAGGTCGGGATTGACGGAGCGGCCCGCCGCGGCGATGTCCAGCTGGAACTGCGACAGGTTGCGGTGGCGCCACTCGACGTAGCGGCGGAAGCCCGGGTTGGCGAAGTCGGCCGTGCGGGGCAGTTCGAGGCCGGTGTCCGCCTTGAACGCGGCCGCCGCCCACGAGGAGGCGTCGCACCAGCTCATCGCGCCGTCGAAGTAGATGGGAACGTCCGGCCAGATCGCGTCGACTCCCGTCGCCGCGAGAGCTCGGATCCGCGCCAAGTAGTAGTCACGCCAAGGGGAGTTGGGGCTCAGCCAGCAGCTCTCGTCACCCGGGTCCACCCAGACGACCAAGCCGCCGTAGAACACGTTGGGCCGCCCGTCGAGCCCGCGCTGCACCCAGTCCTTGCCGCTGCTGTTCTTGTAGAAGGAGGGCCCCTTCTCGCCGCCCGGGCTGATCAGTTCGAGCGAGGGATAGTACATGACCACGCGCATCCCGGCCGTGTGGGCAAGGTCCGCGAAACCCTTCACCTTCGCCATGTGCGCGGTGAACTGCTGGTCGGTCAGCCAGTTCGACAGGACGGTGTCGAGCTCGATCACGCTGACGTTCTGCGCCTTCAGCGCGCTGATGACGGGCAGCATGTCGCGCTGGGGATCGGCGTCGTCGTCGAAGGTGCCGTCCGCGAGCCGGGCGTATCTGGCCCAGTCGGGGAAGGCGGCCCCGGCGACCCGGCCGGCGTCAGGCGCATGGGCCCAGGCCGGGCGGGGGCCGCCGCCGGGGAGGAAGGGCAGCAGCTGTGATGTCACTGCCAGTCCTCCGGCGCCGAGCCCCGTCCTCAACACGCTGCGCCTGCTCAGTCTTCGTCTCGATTCCATGCCCGGATCTCTCCCATCGACCACACCGGACCGGTACGGTTCCGGCTCGGGCGAGGCATCCTGTCGCCACGTGGCGGGATCGGCCAGAGCGCCCTTTCGGCCAGCGCGGCGATGGAGTGCGGGCAGGGCGCTACGACACCACCTTCGCCGGGCACAGCCGCTGCGGCTTGCCGCCCTTGAGGGTCGCGTCCACGCAGCCGCCCGGGAGCCCGTCATGGGCGGTGCCGCCGAAGTTGGCCGTGACGGTGAGCGCGCCGTCGCCGAAGACGGTCCGCTGCACGGTGCGGTCGGCGGTCAGCCAGCCGAAGGACGTCAACTCTTCGGCCCCCGCTGCCTGGTGGAGCGGAGCGAAGTACTTCTGGAGCGCGGCCAGTTCGCGCAGGTTCTGGTCGTAGCGCTTGTCCTTGTCGCTGAGCACGAAGTTCAGCGGGGTGTTGTAGAGCATCGCGAGCAGCGCCCGCGTCACCTTCTGGTCGGGAAGCTTGCCGAAGGACAGTTCCCAGCGCTCCACGTTGATCAGCGAGCCGTGCAGCGCGGTCTCGTACAACGGCACGCGATAGGCCGGGTCGTACATCGCCTTGAGGGCGTCGGCCACCGCGGCCCGGTGCTCCGGCTTGAAGTCGCCGACCCGCACCGGCTTGAAGAACGTGTCGGGGGCCGCCGCGGGAGTGTAGCCGCCCCAGGCCGGGTCGTCCTTGGGCTGATCCTGCGCGCTGTCGAAGTGGCCCGTCTCCATCGGCCACAGCCGGCCGTCGGCCGGGGTGCCCGAGCCGTGGTCGAAGGCGAGGACCTGGTTGGCCCAGGACCCGGCGGCCTCCGAGCCGAGCACGAGCGGGGCCTGCTGCGCGGTGCCGTCGGTCAGGCGCCGCATCCGGGCGAGCCGGTTGGCCCGGTCCCGGGCCATGGTCATCGGGTGCGCGGCGTCGTGGTCACGGAAGAGCTCGCCTGCCGCGTCCACGTCCAGGAAGTAACTGGCCGCGCCATTGGCGATCAGCGAGCGCGTGCGATCGGCGAGGTAGTGCCGCTGCGGCTCGGCCTGCTCGAAGGCCTGCGAGCTGAGGTAGCAGCCCTGCTTGTGGAAGCCGGGCTGCGGCGTGCCGTCGGCCCGGCGCACGCAGAACGACGGGTAGACGTTGTCGGGCCAGACCGAGTTCGGGGGAGTGTCGGGGCCCTTGTCGCGCCCGTTGGCGAACGAGTCGTACGGCCCGACCAGGTACCCGGCCTTCTGCGCCGCGGTGACGTCCGCCGTCGTCATGGGCGAGTCGTCGGCGTCGTAGCCGAGCCAAAGACGGGAAACGCCGAGGGAGTTGAGCTTCTCGATGCCGGCCGTCTTGCGGCTGCCGCCCCAGGTGTAGGCGTGGAACGCGCCCAGGAGCCTGCCCGTCTCGGGGTTCTTCCGGATCTTCTCGCTCAGACTGCCGAGCTCGCCGTGGTCGGCGAGCCAGTGCCGGTAGTCGACGGCGGGCGCGACCGGGGAGCCGTCGGTGAGGCTGAAGGCGACGGTGTAGTCGCGGGTCGCGTTGCCGCCGGAGAAGGCGTGCTTGGCCGTGGTGCGCAGGCGCCCGCCCTGGGAGGCGTACGCGAGTGACGTGCCGATGTCGGTGGGGGAGAGGTAGCTGATGCCTCGGCCGGCGCCGAGGGTGTAGCCCCAGACGGGCAGGGTGAGCTGGGACGCCATGTCCTCCTCGGAGCCCACGAGTTGGGCACGCGTCGAGTTCCAGAAGGTGTCGGCGACGGGCAGTGACAGGCCCTCGCCGCGCGGGAGCTGGAGGGCGGAGGCCGTCTTGTCGGTGCCCGTGACCGGCCAGGCCAGGGTCCCGTCGCGGTCGGAGGTGATGGTGACGAGCAGCCTGCCCTGCTCGACATGTGCCTCGGCGTTCAGGCCCCGCCCGGGATACGACCAGCGGGCGCCCCGGCCCGACATGGTCACATGACCGGGCCTGCCCGGCGCGTCGGCGGCCGGGTCCGACACGCGCAGGGTGCGCCCGTCGTCGGTGCGGGCGTCGATCGCCAGGGTCGTGGGGTCGATGGTGGCCGTGCCCCCGGCGACGGGCAGTTCCACCCGGCCGGCGTGGATGCGTACCCCGGCCGCATGGGTGGGCCCGGCGGTGGCGGCCGGGGTCAGGCCGGCCGCCAGAGCGGTGGCGACGGCGAGAACGAGAAGGGTGCGACGGCCGCTTCGGCGGGCCGGGCGCGCCATGGATGACTTCCCCGTGCTGATGTCCATGGCGCATGGATAGCGAAGAGTTGTAAGAGGGTTTCTTAAGACGTGACGGTGCGAGCGGAGTCGGGGCTCCGAGCCCTCAGCCACGTGATAAATGTCGGCGGCTTCGAGCCGCTGTGTGCGAGGGTGCCCGGGCGTATCGGACTTGAGACATCGGAGGGGTGCATGAGTGCTGCCAGGGTCGCGGTCGTGACCAGCGGGGTCGGCTTCGAGTACGACGTCGACCTGCCGCTCATCGTGGCCGCCCTGCGAGCCGAAGGCCTGGCAGCACAAGCGGTCGCCTGGGACGCCGAAGCCGTGGCGTGGGACGGGTTCGACCTCGCGGTCATCCGCTCGACCTGGGACTACGCGACGCGCCTGGATGAGTTCCTCGCCTGGGCCGAGACCACATCCCGGCACACCCGGCTGCTCAACCCCGCGCCGATGGTGCGCTGGAGCAGCGACAAGCACTACCTCCTGGACCTCGCCGAGCGGGGTGTCCCCGTCGTGCCGACGCGAGTCCTCGAACCCGGAGACCGGTGCGCCGAGGCCGACTTCGGCCGGGCCGGGGACGTGGTGGTCAAGCCGGCCGTCTCCGCGGGCGCCCAGGACACCGCACGCTACGAACCCGGTCAGGCCGCGGAAGCCGTCCGCCATGCGCGGATGCTGCTCGACCAGGGCCGCGCGGTGCTGATCCAGCCGTATCTGTCCCTGGTGGAGGAGGGGGAACGGGCGCTGGTCTTCGTGCGCGGCGCGTTCAGCCACGCTCTGCGCAAGGGGCCGCTACTGACCGAGCCGGGAGTCATGGACAACTCCAGGATGCCGCACCCCGACCTCACCCCTTACCGCCCCACCGAGGCCGAACTGCGCACCGCCTCCGCCGCGTTGGCGGCCGTGCCGTCACCGGGGACCCCGCTGTTCGCCCGGGTCGATCTGGCCCTGGACGAGGACCGGGAGCCGGTGATCATGGAGCTGGAGCTCATCGAGCCCAATCTCTTCCTCCAGAGCAACCCGCGCGGGCTCACGCTTCTGGTCGAGGCGATCGCGTCGGAGGCCGGGCTCAGGGCCGCGTGATCAGGCCCTCGGCAGGCACCGGCGGCCAGTGGCCGGGGGCGAGGACGCCCAGCGCGTACGCCTTCGCCACAAGCGCCGTACGTCCCTGGACGCGCCAGCGCTGGGAGAGCCGGGTCAGGTGGTAGTTGACGCCGTCGACGGTCAGGCCCAGAGCCTTGCCGATGGCGGCCGTGGTCGCGCCGGACGCGGCAAGCGCGAGGATGCGGGCCTGCGCCTCGCTCACCGAACCGTGCGGGGAAGGCGGGGGTTCGGGGCGCTCGTCCCGTACGTACAGCATCGCGAGCAGCACGGGGGCCGGGTTGGGCACGGCCATGATCGGGTCGATGGTGAACTCGCCCTCGCGCTCGGCGCCGTCCTTGCCCGCCCGCCAGGTCACCTCGATGGGATAGCGGGACGTGCGGCCCGCGCGCAGCGCCCTGACCAGCCGGTCGATCTGCTCCTCGGAGCGCGGGGTGAACAGCTCGCGCAGCGAGCGCCCGCGCAGCCGTCCCGGGGTGGTGCCCCACTCGGCGGCCATCGCGGGATTGGCGACGTGCACCTCGCCGTCGATCGAGCACACGGCGATCGGCAGGGGAATGCGGTCGAGCAGGGTCAGGAAGTGGTTGCGCCACGCCCCCAAGTCCTCCACCACCGCCTGCTCGTCGGCCATGCCGCGTGCCACCGCCCCTCCTGGGCCCGTCCGCAAGTGCCGGACGCGAGAAACCACTGCACAATCATGCAGTCCCGCGCCCGAGAGCGGCACACCGGGCGGGTGACGCTGGATGCATGACGGACATGATCCTGATCCCCACAGACGCACACTCCGCCGCCGACGCCGTCCCCCTGGTGGACATTTCAGGCGCCGGTCTCACCGAGACGCCCGTCCAGCAGGCCATGGAGCTGGCCCGCGTGCACGGGCCGGTGTTCCGGCGCCGCCTCAACGAGCACGAGCACCTCTTCGTCAGCTCGCTCGACCTGGTCACCGAGCTCGCCGACGAGACCCGGTTCTCCAAGGGCATCTCGAAGACCCTCGACCATGTGCGCGAGTTCGCCGGCGACGGTCTGTTCACCGCCTACAACGACGAGCCGAACTGGGCCAAGGCGCACGACATCCTCATGCCCGCCTTCGCGCTCGGCTCGATGCGGACCTACCATCCGGCGATGCTGCGCGTCGCGCGCCGCGTGATGGACAGCTGGGACCGCCAGGCCGCGCGGGGCGCGGCGGTGGACGTCGCCGACGACATGACGCGGATGACCCTGGACACCATCGGTCTCGCCGGATTCGGCTTCGACTTCGACTCGTTCGGCCGGTCCACCCCGCACCCCTTCGTCGAGGCGATGGTGCGCTGCCTGGAGTGGAGCATGAAGCGGCTCGGCCGCACCCCGGACGGCGACTACAGCGAGCAGGACCAGGAGTTCGAGCGGGACTCGGGCTATCTCGCCTCCGTCGTCGACGAGGTCATCGCCGCCCGCACGAAGAGCGGGGACACCTCCGTCGACGACCTGCTCGGCCTGATGCTGGGCGCGGCCCACCCCGAGGACGGCACCACCCTGGACGCGGCCAACATCCGCAACCAGGTCATCACCTTCCTCATCGCCGGGCACGAGACCACCTCGGGCACCCTGTCCTTCGCGCTCTACCACCTCCTCAAGGACCCGACCGCGCTGCGCCTGGCCCAGCGCGAGGCCGACGAGCTGTGGGGCGACACCCCCGATCCCGACCCCACCTTCGAGGACATCGGCAAGCTGCGCTTCACCCGCCAGGTGCTCAGCGAGGCACTGCGCCTGTGGCCGACGGCGGCCGCCTTCACCCGGCAGGCCCGCGAGGACACCCTGCTCGGCGGGCGCGTCCCGCTGGGCGCCGGCGATCTGGTCACGGTGCTCACGTCGATGCTGCACCGCGATCCCGCATGGGGCGACAACCCCGAGCTGTTCGACCCGGCACGGTTCACGTCCGAGGCCGAGGCGGCCCGCTCCCCGCACGCGTACAAGCCGTTCGGAACCGGTGAACGGGCCTGCATCGGGCGGCAGTTCGCGCTCCACGAGGCGACGATGCTGCTTGCGCTGCTCGTGCACCGCTACCGCTTCGTGGACAGCGCGAACTACCAGCTGCGGATCAAGGAGACCCTCACCCTGAAGCCCCACGGTTTCGCGCTCTCCCTCATTCCGCGCACCCCGGCCGACCGGGCCCTGAACGGGGCCGCACTCCCCGCCGCGTCCGCCGGCACGACGTCCGAGGCCGCCGAGTCCGGGCCCGAACTGCCCTCCCGGGTCCGCCAGGGCACCGGCCTGCTGCTCCTGCACGGCACGAACTACGGCACGTGCCGCGAGTTCGCCGAGCGCCTGGCCGCCGAGGCCACCGCGCTCGGTCTCGCCACCGAGACCGCCCCGCTGGACGCCCACGCGGGCGCACTGCCCAAGGACCGTCCCGTCGTCATCGTCGCCGCCTCCTACAACGGGCAGCCGACCGACGACGCGGCCCGCTTCGTGCGCTGGATCGAGGACGCCGAGCCGGGAGCGGCCGACGGCGTGCCGTACGCGGTGCTCGGCGTCGGCGACCGCAACTGGGCCGCGACCTACCAGCGCGTCCCCACCCTGATCGACGACCGCCTCGCGGCCCTCGGCGCCGAGCGGCTGCTGCCCCGCGCCGAAGCCGACGCATCCGGTGAACTCATGGGCACGGTAAGGGAGTTCGCGGAGCATCTGCGGGTGGCACTCCTCGAACGGTACGGGGATCCGGAGACCGTCGGCGCCACCGTGCCGCCCACCGAGTCCGCGTACACCGTCACCGAGATCACCGGCGGGCCGCGCGAGGCGCTCGCCGCACGCCACGGCCTGATGGAGATGACCGTCACCGAGGCCCGCGACCTGACCTCGCCAGGCCACCCCCGGCCCAAGCGCTTCCTGCGTCTGGCCCTGCCCGACGGCGTCACCTACCGCACCGCCGACCACCTCACCGTCCTGCCCGCCAACGACCCGGCCGTCGTCGCCAGGGCCGCGGCGGCCCTCGGCGTGGACCTCGACACGGTCCTCGGCATCCACGCGCAGGGCGCCGCGCCCGCCGCCCTGCCGGTCGACCGTCCCCTGTCCGTGCGCGAACTCCTCGCCCATTACGTCGAGTTGGGCGCCCGCCCCACCCGCGACCAGATCGCGCTGCTCGCCGCGCACAACCCCTGCCCGCCCGAGCGCGCCGCCCTCGAACACCTGGCGGCGGACGACCCGCGCCCCCTGCTCGGCCTCATCGAGGACCACCCCGCGCTCAGGGGCGCACTCGACTGGCCCACCGTCCTGGAACTGCTGCCCCCGCTGCGCCCGCGCCAGTACTCGGTGTCCTCGTCGCCCGCCCGCGACCCGCGCCACGCCGACCTGATGGTCGCGCTCAACCCCGGCGGCACCGGCTCCGGCCACCTGCACTCGCTGCGCCCCGGAGACACCGTGCTCGCCCGGGTCCAGCCCTGCCGCGAGGCCTTCCGCATCCCGCCCGAGGCGTCGCAACCGGTCATCATGATCGCCGCGGGAACGGGCCTCGCGCCCTTCCGCGGTGCCGTCAGGGACCGCCTGACGGCACGTCAAACCACCACCGCCATCCTCTACTTCGGCTGTGACGCACCGGAGGCCGACTTCCTCCACGCCGACGAACTGCGCGCCGCCGAACGGGCCGGAGCCCTCTCGCTGCGCCCCGCCTTCAGTGCCTCGGCCGAGGGCGGCGGCCGCTTCGTGCAGCACCGCATCGCCGCCGAGGCCGACGAACTCTGGCCGCTCCTGGAGGCGGGCGCGCGGGTGTACGTGTGTGGCGACGGCAACCGCATGGCACCGGGTGTGCGGGCCGCCTTCCGCGACCTGTACGCCCAGCGCGCGGGCGCCTCGGCCGAGGACGCCGAGGCCTGGCTGAACCGGCTCACCGCCGAGGGCCGGTACGTGGAGGACGTCTACGCGGGCTGAGGCACCCCGGGCCCCGCTCCCCGGCCGGGCGATCGGGCCGGCCGGGGAGCGGGCCCGCGCGGCGCGCACCAGAATCGTAGGAACCGGGCAGGCCGGTCACCGTAAGGCAGGCCTCCCCGCCCACCTCGACACCGGGAGAGAGCACGCGATGCCCACCAGCCCCGCAAGCACCGAGAAGAGCACCATGAAGGCCATGACGTACGCCTCGTACGGGGACAACTCGGTCCTGAGACTGACCGAGGAGCCACTGCCCAAGGTGGGCCCGGGCGAGGTGGTCGTCCGGGTGCGCTGCGCGGCCGTCAACCCGGTCGACTGGAAGATCATGTCCGGCGGTCTGGACGGCATGATGGACACGGTCTTCCCGGTGGTCCCGGGCTGGGACGTCGCCGGTGTCGTGGAGCGCACGGGCATCGACACCCCCGAGTGGAAGGCGGGCGACGAGGTCTTCGCCTACGCCCGCAAGGACTACGTGCACGGCGGCACCTTCGCCGAGTTCGTGACCGTGCCGGTACGGGCGCTCGCCCGTCGGCCGAAGTCCCTGAGCTGGGAGGAGACCGCGGGCGTCCCGCTGGCGGGGCTCACCGCCCGGCAGACGCTGACCCGGCTCGGCACGGGCAAGGGCGACACGGTGCTCGTGCACGGCGCCGCGGGCGGCGTGGGCACGTTCGGCGTACAGATCGCGCGAGCCATGGGCGCCCGCGTCATCGGCACCGCCTCTGAGCGCAACCACGACCGGCTGCGCGAGCTGGGGGCCGAACCGGTGACGTACGGCGACGGCGTCGCCGACCGCGTCCGGGCGCTGGCCCCCGAGGGCGTGGACGTCGTCGTCGACTACGTGGGCGGGGTGCTCGACACCACCTTGGCGGTGCTGCGCGAAGGGGGCCGGCACGCCTCGATCGCCGACCCTTCCGTCATGGAGGCGGGTGGCCAGTGGATGTGGGTGCGCCCCGACGGTCCCGGGCTCGAAGCCCTTGCCACGCTCGCGGACGCGGGGCAGCTCAAGGTCCCGGTGGCCGAGTCGTTCCCGCTGGAGCGGCTCGCGGACGCGTTCGAACTCAGCCGGACGGGTCACGCCCACGGCAAGATCGTGATCCGGGTCGGCGAGGACGCGGCGTAATCCGCACCCGGTCAGGTCAGCGAGGACGTGACGCAATCCGCCGTTCGTGGCCGGGCCCGGTGTCGGGTCGGTGAACTCAGGGGTAATTCTGGACGCCCGGCCACCCGGATGCGCGTTCGGGTGCGGCCGGGTGCCTAGCATGAGCGGCGTCGTCCTCTCGCAGCTGACACGAACGGAGTGCCGTGATGAGCGACCCCGGTCCGGGCTCTGGTCAGGAACCGGCCGAACCCGACGAGGGGTCCGGCACAGCGGCCCACAAGTCCTGGCCGCCCGTCGGCCGGCGTACGGCGGCGGCCCTGGCCGTGGCCGTCGTCGCGGTGGGCGCGGGCGCCTATGCCCTCGCTTCGTCCGGCGGCGGCTCCTCGGACGCGAAGCCTCCGGCGGCCAAGGGGCCGACGACCGTCGAGGTGTCGGCCGGCGCCTGCGGCAAGGGCTGGAGCGGCGCGACACCGGGTCCGCAGGTCTTCGCGCTGCGCAACACGTCCTCGACGGCGGCCGAGGTCGATCTCACCGACCCGGCGACCGGCGCCGTCTACGGGGAGGTCGAGGGCCTCGCCCCCGGCACGACCCGCGAGATGCGCGTGGTCCTCGGCGGCGGTTCGTACGCCTTCAAGTGCCTGCCGGACGACGCCGACGCGGTCACCGGACCCACCGTGAAGATCGCGGGCGCGAGTACGGGGAGCGGACCGGCCGCGGTCCCGGTGACCCAGCACGACCTCATCCCCGTGGCCCTCGCCTACCAACAGTGGATCACGGCCAAAACCGTTGAACTCACCGACCGCACCGATGAGTTGAAGCGCGCCGTCGACGACGGCGACCTCGCCGCGGCACGGGACGCCTGGCTGCCCGCGCACCTGGTCTACGAGCGCATGGGAGCCGCCTACGACGCGTTCGGCGATGCGGACGCAGCCATCAACGGCTCGGGCCCCGCGCCCTCCGCCGCCGGAGCGGCCCAGGACTTCGAGGGCTTCCACCGCGTCGAGTACGGGCTGTGGCACGGCGAGTCGGCCGCATCGCTGCGCGGGCCCGCCGACCGGCTCGCCCAGGCCGTGCACGCCCTGCGCGACAGCTGGCCGCAGGAACGCCTCGACCCGGCCCAGCTGGGGCTGCGTGCACACGAGATCCTGGAGGCCACGGCGCAGTCGGAGCTCACCGGCCGCACCGACTACGGCAGCGGCACCAACCTCGCCACCGCCCGCGCCAACCTCGACGGCACCCGCGAACTCCTCACCCTGCTGCGCCCGTTGCTCACCAGCCGCTACCCGGACCTGCCGCGCCTCGACGCCTGGCTGGACCGCACCGAGCACACCCTGGACGGCTTCGGAACGGGTGGCCACTGGACGCCGCTTGACCGGCTCGGCCGCCAGGACCGGCAGCGGGTCAACAGCGACGTCGGCCAGGCGGTGGAACTCCTCGCCCCGGTGGCGACGATCTGTGATGCGCGGAGGACGGCATGAGCGAGGTACGACGGCGCGGCTTCCTGCGGGGCGCGGCCGTGGGGGTCGGGACCGCGGTCACCGGGGCCGCCCTGAGCGGCGCGATCCCCCGCCCGGCCCTGGCGGACGCCGCGAGCAAGCCCTCCGGGCACGTGGACTTCCACGGCGTGCACCAGGCCGGGATTCTCCAACCCCCGCAGCGGACAACGGCGTTGGTGTCCTTCGACGTGACCGCCGCGGACCGCAGGGAGCTCAGCGAGCTGCTGCGTACGCTCACGGAACGGGCCCGCTTCCTGGCCACGGGCGGCTCCCCGGCACCGGTGGGGATCACCGCGCCGCCGAGCGACTCCGGGGTGCTCGGCCCGCAGGGGCCCACGGGCGGGGTGACGGTCACCACGGGCGTCGGCGCTTCCCTCTTCGACGACCGGTTCGGCCTGAAGAGCCGCAAGCCGGCCCGGCTCACCGCGATGCCGGCCTTCCCCGACGACGACCTCGACGCGGCCTGGTGCCACGGCGACCTGAGCGTGCAGCTGTGCGCCGACACCCCGGACGTCGTTCTGCACGCCCTGCGCGACATCGCCCGGCACACCCGCGGCGGGATGCAGGTGCGCTGGCGCATGGACGGCTACACCAGCCCGCCACGGCCGAGCGGAACGCCCCGCAACCACATGGGTTTCAAGGACGGCACCGCCAACCCCGACACCGCGGACGCGGCCGCGATGGACCGGCTGGTGTGGGTGGGCGCCGGGGGCGGTGAGCCCGCGTGGACGGCCGGGGGCAGCTACCAGGTGGTGCGGCTGATCCGGATGCTGGTGGAGTTCTGGGACCGGGTCTCGATCGGTGAGCAGGAGCGGATGTTCGGGCGCAGCCGCGACACCGGCGCACCCCTCGACGGCAACGCCGAATTCGACGCCCCGAAGTTCGCGGAGGACCCCAAGGGCGATGTGATCCCCCTGGACAGCCACATACGGCTCGCCAATCCGCGCTCCGGACAGCCGAGCGAGAACCAGCGGATCCTGCGCCGCGGCTACAACTACGACCGCGGCATGGACGCCAACGGCGACCTCGACATGGGGCTCGTGTTCTGCTGCTACCAGCAGGACCTGGCCCGGCAGTTCGAGACCGTCCAGAAACGTCTGAAGGGCGAGCCGCTGGTGGACTACATCAAGCCATTCGGTGGCGGCTACTTCTTCGCCCTGCCCGGAGTGCGCGACCGGACCGACTGGTTCGGGCGGGCCCTGCTCGCCTGACGGTCGCCCACCCGGCCGCACATCACCAACAGAGGGTCAAGTTTTGGCCTGATATTCCTGACTGGCTGTTCACCAGGAGGACACGGTGTCGCCGTCGCGGTGTAGTGGTCCGCGCGAAACATCACGTCTCGTCAACGACATCAAGACGGCGGCCGGTCGCCGGACGCCAGTGGAGGCACGCGGAGCATGGGCAGCAAAGGTAGCGCGGCGGGTCCGGGGCGCTGGGCCAGACGGTGGGGGGCGTTCGCCGGAGCGGCGGCACTCGGCCTGCTGAGCGGTACGGTCCCGGCCGCGGCGGACTCGGCGGACCACCACGGCGGCCAGACGGCCACCCCGGTCAAGCACCTGGTGGTGCTCTTCCAGGAGAACGTGTCCTTCGACCACTACTTCGGCGCGTACCCGGTGGCGGCGAACACCGACGGCACGAAGTTCACCGCCGACAAGCACACCCCGAAGGACATCGACACCCTGCGCAACGCCGGGCTCCTGACGAAGAACCCGAACCAGTACCTGCCCAAGCGGCTCACCCCCGAGCAGGCGATGACCTGCGACCAGAACCACAGCTACGGGCCCGAGCAGTACGCCGCCAACGGCGGCAAGGCCGACCTGTACGTCCAGAACACGGACTCAGGCAAGTGCTCCGGCAACCTGTTCGGCGAGCCCGGCCTGGTCATGGACTACTACGACGGCAACACCGTCACCGCGATGTGGAACTACGCCCAGCACTACTCGCTCGGCGACAACTCGTTCAGCACCACCTACGGGCCCTCCACGCCCGGCGCGCTCAACCTCATCTCCGCGCAGACCCACGGGGTGATCTCCACCGACCCCGCCTCCGGCACCGAGCACCCCAAGCAGACGGCGAAGCCCGACCCGTACGCCGTCGTGTCTCCCAACGCCAAGGGCGTGGGCACGCTGGTCAACGACCCGGACCCGGCGTACGACGACTGCTCGGGCAAGGACCACACCAGCACCAGCCCGCTCGCGGCGATGCAGGGCCGAAACATCGGCGACCTGCTCAACCAGCAGAAGGTGACCTGGGGCTGGTTCCAGGGCGGCTTCCGGCCGAGCACCGCCTGGGACGGCAAGCAGGGCGACTACGCGAAGTGCTCCGGCACCACCCACACCAACGTGGGCGGCGCGGCGGCCATCGACTACAGCCCGCACCACTCGCCGTTCCAGTACTACAAGTCGACGGCCAACCCGCACCACCTGCCGCCGAAGAACACCGCGGAGATCGGCCACAACGGTCAGGCCAACCACAACTACGACCTCACCGACTTCGACGCCGCGCTCAAGGCGGGCAACCTGCCGGCCGTCAGCTTCCTGAAGGCCCCGGAGTACCAGGACGGCCACGCCGCCTACTCCGACCCGATCGACGAACAGCACTACCTCGTCGAGCAGATCAACAAGATCCAGCAGTCGCCGGAGTGGCAGGACACCGCGGTCGTCGTCGCCTACGACGACTCCGACGGCTGGTACGACCACGCCTACGCCAAGCCGCAGAACGGCTCGAAGGACACCAAGCCCGGCTCCGACGGCAAGGCCCCCGACAGCCCCGCCTGCCAGGCCGGACCGGCCGCGGCCGGCGGCTACTCCGACCGCTGCGGCCCCGGCACCCGCCAGCCGCTGCTCGTCATCTCGCCGTACAGCAAGGTCAACTCGGTCGACCACACCCGCACGGAGCAGGCGTCGATCACCCGCTTCATCGAGGACAACTGGCACACCGGACGCATCGGCGACGCCTCCTTCGACACCCGCGCGAACCCGCTGACCTCGGCGTTCGACTTCAAGCACCCCAACGGCAAGCA
Organism: Streptomyces sp. WM6378; assembly: GCF_001279695.1. Lineage (GTDB taxonomy): Bacteria > Actinomycetota > Actinomycetes > Streptomycetales > Streptomycetaceae > Streptomyces. The sequence continues at coordinate 207,205 of NZ_LGDD01000339.1, read as the reverse complement.
GGTCCTCCTCAACGCCGACGGGTCGGTCAAGTCGGTCACCGACATTCCCAAGCACCCGGTCCCGCCCACCTCTTCGACCGGGGGCAGCACGTCCGGCACGGGCGGCTCGGGCAACAACCCGACGACCCAGACGGCCGGCGAGACCCTCGCCGAGACCGGCTCCTCCTCGGCGCTCGTCCCGGCCGGGATCACCGCGGGCGCGCTCGCCGTGGGCGGCGCGGGCATCGCCTTCGCCCTGCACCGCCGCAGGAACCGCACCAGCGCGGCCCAGTAACTCCCGCTGCTGGCAATACAGTTGACCGAAGGGCCGCCGACGACGTGTCGGCGGCCCTTCGCGTTGCGTGGCACAGGACGCGCCGGGGGAGAGTCGGCCCGCCCGTCAGCGGGCAAGCAATAAGTGGGGAGGGGTGGTTCCGGCCGGCTCTCGCGGAAGGTTGCTGATGGGTATCTATGGGCAGGACTGGGCGTCGTACCAGTCGTCGACACCGAACACGGGCGGCCTGTCCTTCGCCTTCGTCAAGGTCACCGAAGGACTCTCGTACATCAACCCCCGCTGGGTGACACAGCGCGATCACGCCAAGGCCAACGGCCTGGTGTGGGGCGGCTACCACTACCCCCACATGGGCAACAGCGCGCAGGCCGAGGCCGACTACTTCATCGGCCAGGTCAACTGGCGGCCGGGCGACGTGGTGATCCTCGACTGGGAGGGCTACGACTCGGCGAACTCCGGTGTCCCCAAGTCGACCCAACGTGCCTACAAGGACGCCTGGTTGAGATACGTCAAGAGCCGCCTACCGCACAATCCCGTCGGCATGTACGCCAACCTCGACTACTGGTGGAACGTCGACCAGGACGGCTTCTACGCCGACTTCCTGTGGATCGCCACGGCCGGACGCGCCGCCGGGAACCCCGGGATCCGGGCCGGCTGGATGTTCCACCAGTACGGCGAGTCCAACGGCCTCGACCTGGACTACTGCCGCCTCGCCAGCACCAGTGAACTGCGCGACTGGGCCCTCTCGTTCCAGTACTCACCGCCTGAGGAGACCGACATGCCCCAATGGATCATCGGCCGCGTCGACCCGGGCGCCCAGCCCACCGTCGTCCTGCTGCCGCACGGCAGTGCGTGGGCCGGCTACAACCGCAAACTTCACCTGGGCATGGACCAGATCACCGACACCCCGGCGACCGGCTCGGTGCGCGTCGCCCTGCACGACGGCAACACGTGGCACGGCGTCCAGGCCGTGCAGCTCGCGGCCGAGGGAGGCCCGGTCGATGTGGACATCACCAGCGGCGATGTGAAGCTGAGCCTGCAGACGGACGCTGCGGGCGTCAGCTTCGCCGTCGAAACCTGGTAGTCCCGGTCGAAACCCGGCAGGACTCGGTCGTCTTCCTCGGCGACGCACGGCCCACGGCGTGACACGCTGGGCACTCTTGTGTCGTGAGTCATGCGAGGAGGCGGGTGCGCGTGCGGCCGATCCAGCCGGGGGAGACCCCTTCGGTCCTGACCGTCCTGGGGGAGGAGCGGCGGCTCCGCAAGGAGCTCGGATTCTGGAGCCTGACCGCGATCGGGTTCTCCAACATCCTCGGCTCGGGCTGGCTGTTCGCCGCCATGTTCGCCGCCCAGACCGCGGGGCCCGCGGCGCTGCTCTCCTGGGTCGGGGCGGGCGTGCTGTGCGCGCTCGTGGCCCTGGTCATGGTGGAACTCGGGGCCACCCGCCCGGAAGGCGGCGGCACGGTTCGGTGGCCGCTGTACGCGAGCGGGCGCCTCGTCGGCACCGTCGTCGGCTGGTCCGTGCTGCTCTCGGTCGGCGGCACGGCCGCGGAGATCAGCGCGATCATGCAGTACGCCGCGCACTATCTGCCGAGCCTCTACGACAACGGGCGCCTCACCGGCTCCGGCCTCGCCGTGGCCACCGGGCTCAGCGTGCTCCTGACGGCTCTCAACTGGTTCGCGGTGCGGACCTTCGCGAAGCTCAACAACCTGGTCTCGCTGTTCAAGGTGCTCATCCCTGTTCTCACGGTGGTCGCCCTGTTCCTCTCCGGCACGCACTCCGGCCGCCTCACCGACCACGGCGGCTTCGCACCGTACGGCTACGCGGCCTGTCTGACCGCGCTCGCCGGCGGCGGCATCGTGTACTCCGTCAACGGCTTCCAGGCACCCCTCGACTTCTCCGGCGAGGCCCGCAATCCGCGCCGCACCGTGCCGCTCGCGGTGCTCACCGGCATCGGCCTCGCGGTGCTCGTCTACCTCGGCCTGCAACTGGCCTTCCTCTTCACCGTCCCCGACTCCCTCCTCGGCCACGGCTGGCACGGCGTGAACTTCGACTCGCCCTTCGGCCAGCTCGCCCTCGTCCTCAACCTGCACTGGCTGGCCACCCTGCTGTACGCGGACGCCGTCGTCTCGCCCGGCGGCTCGGCCTACGTCGGGGTCGCGATCGACGCCCGGCACACCTACGCGCTGGCCAAGAACGGCCTGCTGCCCCGCTTCTTCATGCGCATCGACCCCCGCTCCGGGACGGCACGCCGCGCCCTGGTCCTGAACCTGCTCGTCATCATCGTCTTCATGCTGCCGTTCGGCGGCTGGCAGGACATCGTCAGCGTGATGGGCGACATGTACCTGCTCGTGTACGCGGCCTCGGCGGTCGCCGCCGCCGCGTTCCGGGCCCACGACAGGGACCGGGGACTTCCACCGGCCGACGGGCAGGTTCCCGGCGTGCACTGGATCGCGCCCATCAGCTTCCTCGTGGCCAGCGAGTTCGTCTTCTGGTCGGGCTGGCACCACCTGCGGCTCGCCCTGCCGCTGGTCCTGGCGGGCGTCCCCCTGTTCCTGCTGCTGCGCCGCGACGCGGAGGGGCGCTCCACGCTTCAGGAGCTGCGGCACGGCGCCTGGATCGTCTTCCACCTCGCCGCACTGACCCTGCTGTCGTGGCTCGGCACCTTCGGAGGCTCGGGCCACCTGCCGGCACCGTACGACTCCGTCGTGGTGGGCGCCCTCGCCCTCGCCGTGTTCGCGTGGGCGGTCCGCTCCGGCACGGCCCACCTCAGAACGGCCCCCGTCACCGCACTACCCACGACCTGACGGCACACGACGGCGCTTCCGGTACGCGAAGGTGAGCACGGCGAGCAGCGGCCCCCAGAGGACGAGCGGCGTGTAACAGAGGTAGAAGACGCCTCCCTGCCAGCCACCGGCCCGGCCCGGGAAGGTGTCGGGCAGCTCATCGCCCCGGATCGTGGTGCCCATCACCTGAGTGCTGAAGGCGAGGACGGTCCACATGAGCGTGAGTACGGTGGCCCCGCAGGCGCCCGGAATGACGATCGGCGTAGGCGAGGAGTTGAACCCCTCGGGGCACGCAGGGCACGGATGTCGTCGAACACCCGTCGCGGCCTGTCCCTCCGGTGTTACCTTCCGTGTCAATCGATGCGGAAGGTGCGCCTTGTGCGTGTCGGTTCCGGGGGGCGGTGAGTGCGGTGGGGGATCTTGATGCGGCAGGGGGCGCCGATGCGTTCCTGCGGCACATGTTGTGGCGGTATCCGGGACAACGGCAGCCGATCGTCGCGCTGTTGGGGCCGAGGCGGTCCGGCAAGACCGATCTGTTGCGGGCCGTGTCGCGGGCGTGTGGCGGGACCGTGGTGCACGCGGGGCTCGACTTCGAGGAGAACCCCGTCGACCCGGTGTCGGCGGCCGCCCTCGTCGCGTTCCAGATGATGCGCGGCTGGGACAATCTGCGCCGAGGCCCGGTGTTCCACCGCTTCGGGCTCGGGCTGCTCGCCCTGAACGAGAATCTGGACGCGGACCGGGGCCGGGCCGCCGACCAGATACGTGAGCTCATACAGCAGTACACCCGCAACACCCGGCCGGGCAGGTTCGCCGCCGGGGTGGAACACGCCGCGGCGACCACCATGGACGTCGTCGCCCAGGGAGCGTTGAGCCCCCTGGTCTCGGGGCCCGCGCGGGAAGTGGTCTCCGCCGTGCGAGAGCAGGCCAAGCCCGTCATCGGATCCCTGCTGCAGAGCGCCGCCCGCTGGGGCGTACGGGACGCGCTCAGGTGGCACATCAGCGTTCCCGAGGCCGAGTCCGCGCGCTCCATCGACGCGCTCATCAGGCTGAGTTCCACATCACGGTCCGCCGCGGTCGGCCCCCTGATGGCCGCCTTCCTCGCCGACGTCAAGGACCAGGCCGAACGCCATCCGCCACTGCGCTCCGCCTGCTCCTGCGTGCTGCCCGTCCACGGCGCCCGCCGAGACCGACACGACCACGCCTGGGTGCTCCTGGTCGACGGCGCGCAGACCCCGGCCGGACGCCGCTTCCTCGTCGAACTCGCCGGCGCCCGGTCCCGCAACCAACTGGCCGACACGGACGGTTCGGGCGCGGCGGACCCGCTGCTCGTCCTGGCCGCGTGCGAGCAGTGGCAGTCCGAGTGGACGTCCTGGTGGTGCGAGCCCTGGCGCTCGGCGCCGCTGAGCGCCACGCCCCAGCGCCGCGTCCCGCTCCTCTCCCGGGCGACCCGGACACTGTGGGCCCGGGAGAACGACGCGGCCGTCGCCGCCGAGCGCGGGCCCGCGGCCGCCTGGTGGTACCCCGTATGGCTCGACCCGATGACCGAGGAGCAGGTCGGGTACGCGATGGACCGCTCCGACCCGTCGCCGGCCCGGCCGCTGCCCGCATCCGTCGTCCACCGGCTCACCGGAGGCCACCGGGGCGCCGTTTCCGCCGTACTCGACGAACCGTTCGCCGCGCACCCCGGACCGCACGGCCCCGCCGTGTCCATGGTCGCCCCGGCCGACGAGGACGGCACGCCGCTGTGGTCCCACGCCCTGGAGACCAGCCTCCCCGAAGGGCTGCCCGTCCCCGGCGCCACCTGGAGTACCGCCCCCGCGATCGTCCTCGCTGCCGCCTACCTCGCCGACGTACGCACCGCGGACGACCCGCGCCTTCCCGCGGCCTCGACGGAACTCCCGCGCAGCCTGGAACTCCTGCGCCGGCACCTGTGGGTGAGCACCTTCACCCACCGCCCCTCGCGCATCCGCCAGATCGGCTGGGGCGACGCCGACGGGCCCGCCACGCTGCACCCCTGGCTGGCCCGCTCCGCACTCACCGCACTGAACACCGCCCGGCCCGCGCGACCTGTCGGCACGAACCCCTGGCACGAGCTGTTCGCGGCGCAGGCCCTCGCCCTGGCCGCCCTGCCGGTGCACGGCGGCGACCCTGCGGCCGTCGAGCGAGGGCTCTTCCACGACCTGGCCCTCGGCCGCTTCGCGCCGGTCGCCGCGGCGCTCGCCGACCGGTTCGACGAGGACCACCGCGCCTGGATCCGCCTGCTCGACTACCTCTCCTCGGCGCCCTGCCGGCTGCTGTACGAGCACTCGCCCCAGGAGGCGTACGCGCTGCTGCTCGACGGGGTCGAGGACGGCGGGCAGACGGTCCTCGCGGTGGCCACCGCCAAGCTGCTCGCCCTGCTGTGGCTGTACAGCGACCCGCTGACCGAGCACACCCGGCGCTGGGACGGCGAGATACAGGAATGCTTCACCCGCCTCGCGCACAACTCCCGTCTGCTGGACGTCAGTCCGCTCCAGCAGGCGGCGGCCGCCTTCGCCTAGCCCCGCGACGGACGCGGCACCCCCGCGCCAGTCGACCGCACCGCAAGGAGTGTCCATGCCACCCGCTGTAGGCAACCCCCGCTTCGGCCGGCTGCGCCGTCACCCGGTCCTCTCGCTCCTCGCGGCGCTCGTGATCCTCACCGGCCTCGTGTTCGGCGGCCGCTGGGGCTACGGCCGGCTCTTCCCGCCCTCGCTGACCTGCGGCACCGGCATGACCGCGACGGGGACGCCGCTCGCCTGCGCGGGCGTGAACATCGACAGCGGGCCGTTCACCGACCACGAACCCGCCCGGATGCGGGAGTTGGAGCACATGGTCAAGTCGGCCAACGACGCGGTGAAAGGCCCGTACACCAGCGTCGTCCTGATGCTGGACCTCTCGCCCGTCTCCGACGTGGACACCCTCACCTACGACTCCCTCTACCCGAACATCGAGGGCGCGCTCACCGCCGTGTGGCGGGCCAACAACACAGCCGCCTACGGCAGTACGCCCGCCATCAAGCTGTACCTCGCCAACATGGGCAGCCAGTACGGCTCCTGGGCCGCGACCGTGACCAACCTGAAGAAGCAGATGAGCGCCGAACGCATCTCGGCGGTCGTCGGACTCGGCCAGTCCACCGAGCAGACCCGGCAAGCCGCCGCGGCGATCTCCACGCAGCTGCACATTCCCGTCATCGGATCGACGGTGACGGGCGACTCGATGAACCTCGACCCGGCCGACCCCACCGGCAAGAAGCAGATCGTCGACATGTTCCGGGTCTCCCCGACCAACGCGGACTCGGTGATCGCCGCGAACCAGTACGTGTCCACCCTGAAGCCGGCCGTGACCTCCCTCGCCGTGGTCGCGGACAGCGTCACGGGCGACGACTACACGCAGACGCTCGCCGAGGCGGCCAAAAGCAAGTTCAAGGCGGCTGGCCGCACAGTGACCGTGCTCCCGTACACCTCGCCCAGCGATCTGCCCGCCGGATCGGGCCGCCAGGACTACCTGGTCCAGCAGTTCAACCTCATGCACGCCAACCTGTGCCAGGCTGCCCCCTCTGTCGTCTACTTCGCGGGCCGGGGCCGCGACCTCGGGGCGTTCGTGGAGAACTGGGTGCAGGGCGCGCCCTGCGGAATTCCCCAGCTGCACATCCTCGCCGGTGACGACGCCTCGGAGGCCATCCACGACAAGGGCGTTCTGAACGGCATCGCCTCGGGCCGGGTCACCGTCGCGTACACCGCGCTCGCCAGCCCCGACGAGTGGGGCAAGGACTGCCCCGGCTCCGACGCCAAGCACAACTACGACCAGTTCTGGGCGGCGTTCACCGGCCGGCCCGACCCCTGCACCGGCCAGCCGCTGACCGCCGACAAGGACGTGGCGACCCTCACCTTCGACCCCGCCGACCTGGGCAGCGGGCAGGCCATGCTCACGCACGACGCGGCCGTGGCGGCGATCAGCGCGGGCCGGCGTGACGCCGTCGGGCTCAAGAACCCGGGCCTGGAGACCGGCATCCTGCACCAGTTCTACTGCGCCCAGATGCTGCCGGGTGCGAGCGGCTGGCTGTCGTTCCGCGCCGACGGCACACCCGCGGGCAAGCCCACCCCGGTGGTCCAGCTCGGCTCCGACGGCTCGACCAGGACGATCGCCCTCACCTGGCCCGACGGCACCCCCAACCTGAGCCTGCCGCAGCGCGGCGGCAAGGGGGCACCCGGCTGCTGAATCCTGCATGAACCGCCCGGGGCACGGTACTCGGGGAGCGACGGGGCGGCCGGCCCGGCCGCCGGGGCCCGCTACGAGGAGGTGGCTTCGCACGAGCGAGCCCGGGGCCTTGGGAGCCGGCTTCAGGAGCATCGCCGTCACAGTGCGACGGAAGGCAGCGCGATGAGCACCGAAGTGAAAGTGGCCCTGGTCCTCGCGGCCCTCGCCCTCCTCGCGACCGCTGTGCTGACCGTTGTTCTGACGGTACGTCTGATCCGCGCCCGCAAAGTCCTCCAGGACGCCGGAATCCCCCTTGCGCACAAGGCCGCCTTCTGGGGCGCACTGCTCTACGTCATCAGCCCCGTCGACCTCCTCCCGGACCCGATCTACCTCGACGACATCGGCGTGCTGCTCCTGGCCCTGCGAACCCTGCACATGGCGGCCACCGCCCCGGGCGGCCCGGACAGGCTCACCGAGGGGCGGGGAGCAACGCGCGGAGATCGGCCGAAGTGATGAGGGCCTCGGCGCAGCCGTCGCGCAGGACGACCGCGGTGTCCTGGGCGTGCCCGGTCAGTGTGCCGAGGGCCGTCGCCGCGGGCTCGCCGTAGCCGAAGTGCGGGAGGGGCGGTTCGAGGTGGCCCGACAGCGGATCGGCCGGGCCCGCCGTGCCGTCGTGCAGGGCTGCTTCGAGTGCCGCCAGGGTCACCGATCCGGTGAGTTCGGGCGCGGTGGGTCGGCGCTCGGGGCCCGCCGGGCAGGGGCCGGCCGGCAGGACGGGGTCCTGGCCGCTCCGCTTCCTCGCGCGGAGCGCCTCCAGCGCGTCACCGACAGAGGTGTGACTGTTGAGGTAGGGCAGCGGTGAGGTGCCGCCGGCCATGGGCGCGGCGTCGGCCACCCTGGGCGCACTCTCGTCACCGTCGAGGAAGCCCAGGCGCAGCATCCAGGTGTCGTTGAAGTACTTGGACAGGTACTGCCTGCCGGAGTCCGGCAGGATCACCACTACGACGGCGTCGGGCCCGGCGTCCGCGGCGACCCGATGGGCCGCGGCCAGCGCCGTCCCCGAGGAACCGCCCGCCAACAGGCCCTGTTCGCGGGCGAGTTGGCGCAGTGTGTCGAGGGCCTGCCGGTCGGCGACGGGCACGATGCGGTCGACGACATCGGGGTGATAGGACGTGGGCCAGATGTCCTGGGCGGTGTCCGGGTGCAGGAAGTGTCCGGCCGCCTCGATGAAGTAGGGGCGGCCGTCGCCCCCGGAGTAGACGGACGACGCGGGGTCCGCGCCGATCACCTCGACGGCATGGCCGCTGACCTCCTTGAGGTAGCGTCCGGCGCCGCTGATCGTGCCGCCGGTCCCGATGCAGGACACCAGATGCGTGACGCGTCCCCGGGTCTGGCGCCAGATCTCCGGCCCGGTGGTCAGGTAGTGCGCGTCCGGGTTGGCCGGGTTGTCGTACTGGTTGGCCAGCCACCCGCCCGGCGTCGTCTCGGCGAGGTGGGCGGCGAAGCTCATCGGGTGGTCGGGATGCTGGCGCGGCAGACCGGCCGGCTTGACCACCACCTCGGCGCCGAACGCCCGCAGGGTGTCGACCTTCTCGTCACTGACCCGGTCGGAGACGACCACCACGATCCGGTACCCCTTCTCGGCCGCCACCAGCGCGAGCCCGATGCCCGTGTTGCCGGAGGTGGCCTCGATCACGGTCCCGCCGGGCCGCAGCAGCCCGTCCTTCTCCGCCTGCTCGATCATGCGCAGGCCGATCCGGTCCTTGGCGCTGCCCCCGATGCTCAGGTACTCCAGCTTCGCGTAGACAGCGGCGGCACCGCCGGTGCGCAGCCGGACCAGCGGGGTGCCGCCGACGAGGCCGAGCGCAGACTCATACACATCCATTGCGTCCATCACGGCACCTTAGCCAATGGCCGCAGACGTCAAGCGCCATGCCGAGATGGCGAGTTGGTCCGTACGCCGACCATTCCAGCCCAGCCCCTCCGGAATCGCCGTCCCGGAATCAGCAACGAAAGTTGCCGCGGCCACTCGACGGGCGCACGCTCCTTGACATGAGCGCACACAACGGTCCCGCACACGCACACGGGCACGCACACGGCAACAGCCATGGCCACGGTCACGGTGACATCGACTGGGAGGCCATGGCCGCCGTCCTGGAGAACGGTGGTGAACTCCAGCTCCCGGTGCTGCGCCGGACCGCGGCCCGCCTGGCGCAGGCACTCGCGCCCGAGCACGAGGTGCGGCGCGTGCTCGACGTCGGGAGCGGGCCGGGCGTCATGACCTGCGTGCTCGCCGAGACCTTCGCCGACGCCGACGTGGTCGCCGTCGACGGCGCGCCCGCGCTCCTCGACCACACCCTGGCCCGCGCCGAGCGGCTCGGCGTCGGTGAGAGGGTCGCCGTACGGCATGCGGAGTTGCCGGAGGGCCTGAAGGGCGGCGGCCTCGGCGCGGCGGATCTGGTCTGGAGCAGCAAGGCCGTGCACCACCTGGGCGATCAGCAGGGCGCGCTGGACGCGCTCGCCGGTGTCCTGAACCCCGGCGGCGTGCTCGCCGTGGCGGAGGGCGGTCTGCCCATGCGCTGTCTGCCGCGCGACATCGGGATCGGCAAGCCCGGTCTCCTGGCCCGGCTGGATGCCGCCCAGGAGCACTGGTTCGAGGCCATGCGCGCCGAGTTGCCCGGCAGCACCACCCTGGTCGAGGACTGGCCCGCGATGTTGCGCCGCGCCGGGCTCACCCGGGTCGGCAGCTTCACGCTCCTGCTCGACCTGCCGGCGCCCCTGGGCGAGCCGGCCCGTGTGTTCCTGCACGCCCAACTGACGCGGCTTCGGGAGACGATGAGCGAGTCCCTGGACGCGGAGGACCGCAAGACTCTGGACGTGCTGCTCGACGCGGACGCGCCGGACGGCATCCTGCGCCGCCCCGACGCGTTCCTCCTGTCCGCCACCACGGTTCATGCGGGCGTACGTCCGGCTTGACGGCGGGCGCCGGGCACGGCGGCCGGATCGCCAACTGGCCGCCGTGCTATAGGAGTTGCTCAATCAATCCGGCAATGGGGGCTATCGCTCGGCGTGCCCCTTCGCCAGCGACCACTCGCGGTGGAGGGTGCCCAGCGGGATGTGGTGCTCGATGACGGGCGTGCCGAACAGGGACAGCTGGAAGTCCAGCCGGCCGCTGAGGTCGAAGCCGCCGTACGCCGCCCAGGATGCGGACGCCGATGCCTTGCCGTCGCTCGACGCGTTCGCCTTGGCGTCGACCTCGCCGCGCAGATAGGGCGCGAAGTCCGCGGTGACGCCGACGGCCCCGTACAGGCCGACGGAGGCCTCGGCGCCGAGCGCGCCCTTGACCGTTCCGGCGGCGGTGACGCTCGCGTTCACCGGGGTGCTGTGCACGGCCGACGTGCTGACCGGGGCCCAGCCCTTGCCCGCCGCGTAGCTGCCGCCGACCCGGAAGTCGCCCTTGACGTCCTGCTGGACGTCGAGGGTGACGTGGCCGTCGGCCTCCACCTGGACGTAACAGGTCAGGTCGAGGTTGACGACGACGGGCACCGGGCCCACCTGGATGACCGGCGCGCTGTGCAGCTTGGCGAACGGGATGCGCTTGGGCGCGCCCGTACTGGCGGCGGCGCGGCCCTTGAGCGCCCACTGCGAGGACCAGTCGCCGCTCATGCCGAGGAACGCGGAGCTCAGGCCGAGCCCGCCGTCCTTGCTGCCGTCGTACGAGAACTCCACCTGGGGAGCGAGCTGTACGAAGCCGGAGACCGATGCTCCCGCCGAGGCGGGGGCGTCCTTGGCGGTGTCCACCGCGGCGTTCACGTCGAGGCGCAGGTTGCCGAGCGGCAGCTTGGCGCCCTGCGGGCCGAACCGTACGCCCTGGCTCTTGGCGTAGGAGAAGGTGACGCCCTTCATCAGGGGCACGACGCTGACGGACGCCGGGTCGACCGGGACCTTGCCGTCGGCCTTGTCGTCCTTGAGGACCGAGGCCAGGGTCGTGGCGGCGGTCTTCACCTCGGTGCCGCGGTCGTTCTTGCCCACGACCTCGGTGACCTTGGCGAGCAGGCCGTTGGGGGCGCCGGGCGCCGGCGCGCTGGCGATGATGTCGCCCACCGCGACCGGCTTGTCGGCCGGCTTGCCGGGCGTGGGGGAGTGGCTCGGCTTCGCGGTGTGGGCCGGCGGGGCCGTGGCTATGACGGCGCGCCCGCTCGCCTTGTCGTACGAGGCGACCTTGAACGAGGACTTCTCGGGCTGGCCCATTCCGGTACGGGTGCGAGCCAGCGGCGTCGGCGCGGCCGAGCCCTGCGGCGCGGCGTTCACGTCGAGCTGCTGGGTGCCGTCGGCCGTCGCCGAGGGCGTTGCGGCGCTTCCCGGCCCGGCCGCCGCGGTGTGGCCCGGCGAGGAGCAGCCCGTACCGGCCAGCGCGAGGGCGGTCAGGCCGGGGAGCAGGAGGCGTCTGGTGAGGGTGCGCACGTAGATGTGACCTTCGGGTTGGGGGGTGGCCGTTACCGACAGGTAACGTGAAGGTGATCATGCCATGTGCGCACGGCCGTGGTCACCTTCCGATCCCGCCAACTCGCCTGCTGGACAGGTCCGTTGAAGCTTCACCTACGGGTGGCTGGCGGACGCCTCCATGGGCGCTGTGCGCCGCCAGGGGTGAAGATTCTCCAACTGGGCTGCCAGATCGAGCAGTTGGTGCTCCGAACCCGGTCGTCCGACGAGCTGGACGGAACCCGGAAGGCCCGAGGGAAGCGAGCCGAACGGCACGGCGAGCGCGGGTCGGCCGGAGAGGTTCCACGGCGGGGTCATCGGCGAGCAGGCGGTGTTCACCAGCACATTGGCCAGCCAGCCGCGCTCGTGCCAGGCATCGGCCGCCGGGCCCGGTCGGGCGAGTGCGGGAGTCACCAGCACGTCGTACTTCTCGAAGAACGGATCGAGTCGCTGGTTCAACGCCGCGCGGTGGTCGGTGCGCAGCATGCCCAGCCGTCCGGCCAGCCGCCCGATCGCCGCGTGGCGCCGGGTGCGGGGTGCGAGCAGCCGCGGGTCGAGCCCTCGGGCGTCCTGCGCGGTGCCGCCCGTCCAGCGGGCGAGGATGGTCGTCCCGAACGACAGGGGATAGGGCGGATGGGCGGTCGTCAGGCGGTGGCCCGCCCCGGCGAGAGCCCGGGCGGCCTGGCGGGCGAGCCCCGCGTACGCCGTGCCAACCCGAACTCCCGTGATGGGACTACGAGTTGAGGACGCGATGTCAAGGCCCAGGCTCTTTCCGTTTGATGCGCCCTCGCCGAAGTCCGTGACCGGCTCGTCCGCGAGCACCGAGAACATCAGCCGCGCGTCCGCCGCCGTCGTCGCGAGCGGGCCGTTCTCCGACATGCCGAACCAGCCGCCGCCGAGGTCCAGGGGTACTCGCCCGGTGCCCGGCTTGAGGCCTATGAGGCCGCAGTGCGCGGCGGGGATGCGCAGTGAGCCCATGCCGTCGTTGCCGAGCGCGATCGGCACGAGGCCCGCCGCCACCGCGGCCGCACTGCCCCCGGACGAGCCGCCCGCCGTACGCGAGGGGTCCCAGGGGTTGCGGGCGATGCCGTGCACCCCGTCCGTGGTGCCGAAGACACACAGCTCCGGTACGTGGGTCAGCCCCACCACCACCGCGCCCGCCGCGCGGAGCCGGGCCACGGTGACATGGTCCTCGGCGGCCGGGGTCGCAGGAGTGGCCGCCGAGCCGTTGCGGGTGCTCTCGCCGCGTACCGGCAGATTGTCCTTGATGGCCACGGGCACGCCCGCGAGCGGCAGTCGGGCCAGATCCGGCCGCGCGCCCACCGCGTCGGCCTCCTCCAGCGCGGCGGCCGCACGCACCACCCGGAACGCGCCGACGCGGCCGTTCACTTCGGCGATCCGGGCCAGGTGGTCGGCGACCACCTCGCGGGGCGCGGCCTCCTTGCGGCGCACCGCCTCGGAGATCTCGACGGCGGTCCGGCCTGCCCACTGGGTCACGGTGGCTCCTCGCTGCTGACTTGGTCACGAAGGCTGAGGAGGTCACTCTGTACGGCTCGTACGGACTCTGTCGATACCGCGATCTTCAGTGGGCCCAACTGGGCGTCCAAATCGGCGAGTTGAGGTGACGAGGGGGAGTGAGGTGGCCGCGCAGTGCGGTGAGCGCGGGGTGCGGGTTGTCGCGGTGCCAGATGAGGGAGTGTGGGTAGACCGGCGTCGGGTCGACGAGGGGAATGCGGCGCAGGCCCTGGTCGGCCGGCCAGACGAACCGGGTCTGCTCGCCGACCAGGGTCGCCAGCGTCGAGGAGTCGGCGATCGTGTCGAGCAGCGGCTCGGTGCCGAAGTCGGGGCCGGTCGCCTCGATGGTGAGCCCGAACGCGACGGCGAGCTCTTCGTAGTAGGCCGCCCACTCGGTCCCCGTGACCAGGCCGGGCATCCAGATCCGGTGTCCGGCGAGCTCGGCGGGCGTGACCGCGCGGGCGGCGGCGAACGCGTGGCCCGGCCCGGTCAGGAGCTGCACGGGCTCGTCGTGGACCCGGGCGGTCACGATGCCCTCGGGCAGGTGCCGCTCGGGCAGCGTGACCGCGCGGAAGGACGCGTCGATCGTGCCGGAGAGGACCGCGGCGAAGGCGGCGTCCGCGTCGAAGAGGGTCACCACGTCGAGCTCGGTCCCGGGATGGGCGCCGTGGAAGTCGCGCAGCAGGTCGGCGGGCGCGAGCCGCCGGCCGATCACGTCGACGCGCAGCGCGCGGCGGCCGGGCCGAACGGAGGCGGCCGCCCGCTCCTCGGCCCGCAGCAGCGCCCGGGCATGGGGCAGGAACGCCTGCCCGTCCATGGTGGGCCGGGCCCCGCGCGGGGTCCGCGTGAACAGCCGCACACCGAGCTCCTTCTCCAGTGAGGCGATGCGCTTGGAGACGGCCTGCTGGGTGATGGCGAGGTCGGCGGCGGCCTGCTGGAACTGGCCCGCGTCCGCCACGGCGACATAGGTGCGTACCGCGTTGAGATCCACGTCGGGCGACCCTAGTGCACAATTTCTGGTTGTAGCTGTCCGCCCAGGTGGTTGTTTGACCGGCGGACAGGGCGGCCGCTTTGATCTCGCTGGTCAACGCGAGGTTGTACGGCAGGGGCGGCGAAGGGTGTGCTGGGAATGGTGGGCAAGCGGTCGTTGGGGCGGCAGTTCGGGTGGCTGTGGGCCGCGTACGGGGTCAGCACGGTCGGCACGATGCTGGCGTTCGACGCATTGCCGATCATTGCGATCCTGGTGCTGCACGCCGGGCCGGCCGCGGTGTCGGCGCTCGCCGCCACCGGGCTCGCGGTGGGGGCCGCGCTCGCGGTGCCGCTCGGCCCGTGGGTGGAGTTCCGCCGCAAACGGCCGGTCATGATCGCGGCGGACCTGATCCGGTTCGCGACCCTGCTGAGCATCCCCGCCGCGTTCGCGCTCGGCCTGCTCGGCTTCGTCCAGCTGGTGGTCGTGTCGATCGTCGTCGGCGCGGCCGACCTCACCTCCAGGGCGGCGAGCGGGGCCTGCCTCAAAGCGCTGGTACCGCCCGAGGACCTGCTCGTCGCGAACGGCCGGTTCGAGTCCACCAGCTGGACCGCCACCATGATCGGACCGCCGCTCGGCACGGCTGCGATCGGACTGTTCGGGCCGGTGACCACGGTCACGGCCGACGCGGTCAGCTATCTGTTCTCGGCCCTGGGGATCCGGGCGATCGGCGGGAAGGAGGAGCCGCCGCCGCAGCGCGCCACCCCGTCGTCGGGGCCGAGGCGGGGCGAGCTGCTCGAAGGGTGGCGGTTCATCCTGGCGCACCCGGCACTGCGTCCGCTGTTCTTCAACGCGGCCCTGAACAACGGCCTGATCATGGCGACCGCACCGCTGATGGCCACGCTCATGCTCGGCTCCCTCGGGTTCGCGCCCTGGCAGTACGGGCTCGCGTTCGGCGTCCCGTGCATCGGCGGCCTCATCGGCTCACGGCTCGTGCGTCGGCTCGTCGCGCGGTTCGGGCAGCACCGGGTGATGCTCGCCTCCGGGGCGCTGCGCGCGTGCTGGCTGCCCGGCCTCGCCTTCGTCCGCCCCGGAGCGGGCGGCCTCGTGCTGGTCATCGCCGTCGAGCTCGGGCTGATCACGTGCTGCGGGATCTTCAACCCGGTGCTCGCCACGTACCGGCTCGAACAGACCGGGGCTGACCGGGTCGCCCGCACCCTGTCCGCCTGGTCGGTCACCACCAAGGTCACCATCGCCGCCATGACCGCCCTGTGGGGCGTGCTGGCCGGCCTGACCGGCCCGCGCACCGCCATCGCCGCCGCCGGTGTCCTCATGCTGGCGACCCCGCTCCTGCTTCCCCGCCGGGCCGGTACGCCGCTGCGCGAGGGGGAACCGGCCCCGAGCAGCACCTGAGAACCCCCGTGCCGGTTGGCATCAACGACCGCTGAACTCCCGCAAATCCGCGTTGAGTTGGTCGGCATGCGTCACGTACAGGCCGTGGCCCCCGTTCTCGTACAGCTTGAAGGTGCTGCCCGGGATGAGGGCGGCGGCGCGGCGGCCGGTGAGGTCGATGGGGGCGGAGGCGTCCTTGTCGCCGTGGATCACGAGCGTGGGGACGTCGATCTTCCGTGCTTCGGACGCCATCTCCAGGGTCACCAGGTTGGCGAGGAGGGCGGTCGCGGCGCGGGCGGTGGCTCCATGGCAGTCCTGGATCACCTTCTGGACGTAGGCGGCCGAGACGTCGTTGCCGGGCAGGCCGAGGGCGAAGTAGGCGTCGCCGCCGGTCGCGAAGAACTCGGCGAGGTCCCTGCGGAACGTCTCGTTGGCCGCGGCGACGGCCTCGGCGGGCAGCCCCTGCGGGTTGTCGTCGCCGCGCACGATGCCCGGCGCCATGCCGGCCACCAGAGCGAGCCGCGCCA
This sequence comes from Streptomyces sp. WM6378, assembly GCF_001279695.1. GTDB lineage: Bacteria > Actinomycetota > Actinomycetes > Streptomycetales > Streptomycetaceae > Streptomyces. The sequence continues at coordinate 191,046 of NZ_LGDD01000339.1, read as the reverse complement.
CCCGGCCGCTGCCGTGCCGGGTCAGATACCGCACCGCCTCGGTCGAGCCGAGCGAGTGCCCGATCAGGGTGACGTCGCGCAGGTCGAGGTGGTCCAGGAGCGAACCGAGGTCGTCGGCCAGCGTGTCGAGGTCGAACCCGCCCCAGACGTCCTCCGACTTGCCGTGCCCGCGCCGGTCGAGGCCAACGCAGCGGTAGCCCTCGGCGGCCAGCGGCAGCATCTGGAACTCCCACATCTCGGTACCGAAATAAGCACTGTTGACGAAGACCAGGGTGGGTCCGTCGGCCGGTCCGTAGTCGACGAAGTGGAGCGTGGTTCCGTCGGTGGCGGTGGCGAAGTACGGCATGAGAATCTCCCCGTCGTGTGGTGTCGTGCGGTGTGACCGGCCGCTGTGGTGCGCCGTGTTCACACTGTGGCCCGGGGCGGGGGCCGGGCACCATTACGCGTGGGGTAATGGCCCTCGCCGAGCCGTTGCCAGTCCACTCACCTTGACGGCCACGGGGTAGGAGGGGCAGGTCAGTTGTCGGGGGAGGGGGCGTACTGGGCGGTGCCGTTGCCGAGCGACCAGTCGATGGACTCGTTCTCGGTGAGGGTGACGAAGACGTTGCGGGGCTCGGTGCCCGCGTACGCGTGGGCCAGCTCGGCGATCCGCTGGTAGAGGGCCCGCTTCTGGTCGGGCGTCCGCCCGGCGCGCAGGGTGATCGCGACGTAGACGATGCCGTGGTCGCGGGGTACGCCGAGATAGCTGTCGTAGCGCAGGGTGCCGCGGGTTCCGTCGTGACCGGCCAGGACCTGGAACCGGTCGTCGGGCGGGATGCCGATCGTCTCGACCAGGGCGTCGTGTACGGCACGGCCCAGGGCGTCGAGGCGATCGCTGTCGGCCCCCAGCGCGTCGATGCGGACGAACGGCATGTCGGGCTCCCCCTTCAGGAATTGAGGCCTGGATCCGGCCTCGTGGTGACGCTGCGACTCCCACTGTACATACTAGTAGGTACAGTAGAGGCATGGGTCGACAGGGCTTGGGGTCGGGGACCAGGCCCTGACGGAGTGTCAGAAGACGGAGAGGCCCGTCAGGGTCGTGAAGCGGTCCAGGGCGGCGACGCCTGCCACCGAGTTGCCGCGTTCGTCGAGGCCCGGGCTCCAGACACAGATCGTGCAGCGGCCGGGCACGACGGCGATGATGCCGCCGCCGACGCCGCTCTTGCCGGGCAGGCCCACGCGGTGCGCGAAGTCGCCGGCCGCGTCGTAGGTGCCGCAGGTCAGCATGACCGCGTTGATCTGCTTGGCCTGGCTGCGGGTGAGCAGGGACGAACCGTCCGCGAGTATCCCGTGCCGGGCCAGGAATCCGGCGGCCCGCGCCAGGTCGGCGCAGGACGCGTCCAGGGAGCACTGGCGGATGTACTGGTCGAGGAGGAGCGGGACCGGGGTCCTGATGTTGCCGTACGACGCCATGAAGTGGGCGAGGGCGGCGTTGCGGTCGCTGTGGGCGGCCTCGGAGGTGGCGACCTGCTCGTTGAAGTCGAGGCCGGCATTGCCGGACTCGGTACGAAGGAAGGTGCGCAGCGTGTCGGCCGCGGTGCCGGTCAAGGCCTGAAGGCGGTCGGTGACGACGAGGGCGCCCGCGTTGATGAACGGGTTGCGCGGGATCCCGGCCTCGTACTCCAGCTGCACCAGGGAGTTGAACGGGTTGCCGGAAGGCTCGCGCCCGACGTGCTCCCACAGCTCCTCGCCCTCGCGGGAGAGGCACAGCGCGAGGGTGAAGACCTTGGTGATGGACTGCGTGGAGAAGGGGTGCTGCCAGTCGCCGACCCCGTACACCGTGCCGTCGAGCTCGGCGACGGCCATGCCGAAACGCTGCGGGTCGGCCGAGGCGAGGACGGGGATGTAGTCGGCCGGGCGGCCGCGGCCCGGGGTGGCCGCGATCTCGGTGGCGATGCGGTCCAGGACCGACTGAAAGGACGAGGACACGCTCAACTTGCTCCGGATTCCTGCGGCACTGCACGACTGCATCACCCTACGACAGGCGGCGCGGTGGTGCGCAGGCGGCGGGGCGGCGCTCGCCGGGGGCCGCGCCATGCGAGGCGCCCCCCCCGGGGGGGGGACCTGGGGGAGCGCGGCCCGTGCGACCCCGAATGCCCGAAGCGCCCAGGCACTCGATCCGTGCCCGGTCGTCTGTGGTGCCGGAGCGGCGGGTAGGGAATCGTTACGTTGGGGCCCAACAGCCATACCCGGGGAGTTCCGTTGCCCGTACCCACGCTACCGCTCAACCCCGTCCACGGCCCGCGCGGCCTTCCTCCGCTGGGCAACCTCCTCGCCTTCGGGAAGGATCCCCTGGGCTTCCTGACCCGCCTGCGCGACGACTTCGGGGACGCCGTGACCTGGTCCCTGGGACCGAGGCGCAGCCTGTTCATCTCCCACCCCGGGCACATCCGGGAGCTGCTCGCGGCGCGCGAGGACACGTACGACATCCTCGAAATCAGCTGGGCGTTCCAGCAGATCACCGGGCAGAGCGTCATTCTCAGCAGGGGCGACGACTGGCGGCGCAAGCGCTCCCTGGTCCAGCCGACCGTCCGGCCGCGACAGGTCCGTTCGTACGCCGACGCCATGGTCGAGTGCGCCGGCGCGGCGGCCGACGGATGGCGTGACGGCGCGCGGATCGACGTCCGCAGGGAGATGGCGCTGATCACCCAACGGATCGTCCTGCGCACCCTGTTCGGCAACGACCTCGGGCAGCAGACCAGGGCTCTCGGTGATGCGATGGAGGTGGCCGAGCAGGCGGTGGGGGCCGAGTTGCGCGGCATCGCCCTCTTCCTGCCCGCCTGGGTACGCACCCCCTCCCGGCGGCGCCTGCTCGCGGCGGTGGCCACCATCGACGGCGAAGTGCACCGGCTCATCCGGGAACGGCAGGCCCGGTCCGCCACCGGGCGACAGGACCCGACCGGCACCGAACGACCCGGCCCGGCCCACCCCGCCGAAGAGCGCGACGACCTGCTCACGAGGCTTCTCGCCGCCCGCGACGAAGAGGGCCGTCCGCTCTCGCCCAAGGAGGTGCGCAACGAGGCTGTCACCCTCTGGGCGGCCGGACATGAGACGACGTCCACGGCGTTGACCTGGGCGTTCCAGCTGCTCGCCCGTGCGCCCGAGGCTCGCGCCCGCCTGGCAGCGGAGCTCCGGGAGGTGCTGGCCGGCCGGCCGCCCACCATCGACGACTACGAGCGCCTCACCTGGACCCAGCAGATCGTGAAGGAGGCCATGCGCCTCTACCCGCCGGTATGGCTCATCCCCGCGGTCGCGCGCGAGGGCGCCACGCTGGGCGGCGCCCGCATCCCGGCCGGAACCATCGTCTGGTGCAGCACGTGGACCACACACCGGGACCCACGCTGGTTCCCGCGGCCCGACCAGTTCCGCCCGGAACGCTGGGACGCCGACGCCCCCGACGAGGTGCCCGACCATGCCTGGTACCCCTTCGGTGGCGGCCCGCGCACCTGCCTCGGCGCCCGCTTCGCCCAGGTCGAGGCCGCCCTGGTCCTCGCCACGCTCGCCCAGCGCTTCCACCTGGACCTGCCCGACACGGAGGTGGCCCCACGCGTAGGCCTGCTCCTGCAGCCGGCCACCCCGCTCCACGCGACCCTGCGAGGCGTCAACTGCCAAGCAAGGCCGACCAGTTGACCTGGCAGCCCATATTCGCGTGCCGGACCGGTTCCGTCCCGGCTATGGTGATCACGTCCAGGTGCGCAGGCAGCGGTTACTTCTTTGGTTGAGCGCCTTCGGGCGTCCGGGTTCGAACCCCGCACACCGCGCGCCGCCCTGATCTCTGGACCCGTGCTCGGCCCCCATCGCTCACTGAGCGGCGGGGGCTTTGTGCTGCGGGGACCGGGCCGTCGTAAATCGCATGCCCTGCCGGGTCCGGTCCGGATACGGTGACCGAGCAGGGGCGCCCGGTGCGTAGGAGATGGGTACTTCGGGTTCAGTGGTCCGGGTTCGAACCCCGGCAGCCGGGAGTGATCCCGGTGGTGGTGTAAGTCAGCACGCTGGATTTACGCACCCATGGCCGATCTTGATCTCGGGCGCCCCTGCCTTGCCGCCCACCGCTGGCACTCCGGACATTCTCTGACTATGGTCAGAGAATGGACGCAGGGCACATCGAGCGGGTACGCCGCTTCAACCGCACCGTCACCGAACGCGTGGGGGTGCTCCACGACCGCTACCTCGGCCGCGACCGCCCCATCGGCGAGGCCCGGCTCCTTTGGGAGATCGGCGAGCAGGGGCAGGACGTACGGGGACTGCGCGAGCGCCTCGGGCTCGACTCCGGGTACGTCAGCCGACTGCTGCGCTCCCTGGAGGGCGACGGGCTCGTGACGGTCGAGCCGCAGCCCCGGGACCGGCGGGTGCGTACCGTCAAGCTCACCGACGCGGGCCGCGCGGAGCGGGCCGTCCTCGACCGGCGCAGCGACGAGCTCGCTGGCTCCCTGCTTGAGCCGCTCAACCCCGCTCAGCGCGCCCGCCTGGTCGCGGCCATGGCCGAGGTCGACCGATTGCTGACCGCCGCGACGGTCATGGTGGACGCCGTCGACCCGGACAGTCCCGACGCCGAGCGCTGTCTGCTGGCGTACTTCACCGAGTTGCAGGAGCGGTTCGACACGGGCTTCGACCCCGGGCTGAGCCTGCTGCCCGACGCCGGTGAACTCCGGTCTCCCCACGGCCTGTTCCTCGTCGCCCGGATGCACGGCGAGCCGATCGGCTGTGCCGGCCTGAAGCTGCCGGCCGACGCCCCGGCCGAGATCAAGCGCATGTGGGTGGCGCCCGCCGCGCGAGGCCTCGGCCTCGGCCGCCGGTTCCTGGCCGAGCTGGAGGCACGGGCCGCCGAGCACGGCCGTGACGTACTGCGCCTGGACACCAACAAGGCGCTCAGCGCCGCGATCGGCCTCTACCACTCGTGCGGCTTCGAGGAGGTTCCCGCCTTCAACGACGAGCCCTACGCCCACCATTGGTTCGAGAAGCGCATCTCCGGGCCCTCGCCGCACTGAGGTTACGCCGGTCCGGTCCTGCCCCGTGACGGTGCGTCAGCTTTGAGTGACCCAATCGCGTGCGGCAGCTCGGGCCGGGGGCCCGGTGTTCAGCGCAATGACGCGAAGCCCCGCGGCCGAACGACCGGACCTGTCAGCCGCGCTGAGCCGCGATCAGTTCCGCCGCCTCCTCGTCCGTGGCCACCGAGGGCGGGGAGCCCTCCAACGGCTTGCGGGCCGTCTCCTTCATGGCGAGCGCGGCCACCAGGCCGACCAGCCCGGCCAGCATCGTGTAGAACGCGGGCATCAGGTCGTTGCCGGTGGCGCCGATCAGCCCCTGGACCACCAGCGGCGTCGTGCCGCCGAACAGCGACACCGAAATGTTGAACCCGATCGAGAGGGAGCCGTAGCGGATCGCGGTGGGGAAGAGCGCGGGCAGCGCCGAGGACATGGTGCCCAGGTAACAGACCAGGGCGAGGCCGAGAGCGAGGAGCCCCACGAAGACCGCGACCGTGCCGCTCTGCTTGATCAGCAGGAAGCTGGGCACCGCGAGCACGATGAAGCCGAGCGAGCCGCCGATGAGGACCGGCCTGCGGCCGACCCGGTCGGAAAGCCGGCCGACGGAGTTGATGAGCGCCATCAGGACGATCATGACGACCACGATGGACATCAGCCCGCCGGTCTCGTTGAAGCCGAGCGTCGAGAGGTACGTCGGCATGTACGAGAGCAGCATGTAGTCGGTGATGTTGAACGCGGCGACCAGCGCCAGGCAGAGCAGCATCGCCCGCCCGTTGCCGAAGAGGATGCGCTTGAGCGGCACCTTCTCGTGCTCGGCGGTGGCGGAGCCCGCCTCCTCCAGCTTCTTGAACGCGGGTGACTCGTCGAGCCTGAGTCGCAGGTAGAGGCCTACGAGCCCGAGCGGCCCCGCCACCAGGAACGGGATCCGCCAGCCCCACTGCTGCATCGCGTCGTCGCTGAGCAGCAGGGTGAGGGCGGTCACGAGCGAGGCGGCCGCCGTGTAGCCGATCAGCGTGCCGAACTCCAGGAAAGAGCCCCAGAACCCGCGGCGCTTGTCGGGCGCGTACTCCGCGATGAACGTGGCGGCCCCGCCGTACTCACCACCGGTCGAGAAACCCTGGACCATGCGGCAGAGGATCAGCAGGACGGGCGCCCAGACGCCGATGGTCGCGTAGCTGGGGATCAGGCCGATGGACAGTGTTGCGGCAGCCATCATGATCATGGTGAGGGCGAGGATCTTCTTCCGGCCGACCCGGTCGCCGAGCGGCCCGAAGAACATGCCGCCGAGCGGCCTGACCAGGAACGCCGCGGCGAACGTCGCCAGTGACGCGATGACCTGCATGGTGTCGCCGGCGCCGGAGAAGAACACCTTGCCGATGATCACGGCGAGGTAGGAGTACACCCCGAAGTCGAACCACTCCATGGCGTTGCCCAGCGCCGTGGCCTTGACCGCGCGTTTGACGGCGGCCTCGTCCGTGACGGTGATGTCCGAACGGCGCAGTACGGGATTGCGTCTGCGGTGGACCGCCCGGAACAGCGAACGGTGCCTGGCGACTGCCTCGGGCGGATGATCCTCGGTGCTCAGCACGCAGTGACTCTTTCGTTAGGCGATAGAAGGGTGCGCCCTACATGGAACTACCTCGACGCGACGCGGTTGCGCGGTGAACGTCCCCGGTCGCCGGACCAAAGCCCCGGGGCGGCAGCGGGACTCAGGTCCCCAATCGCAGCAAAAGGGACTCGTGAGCGGGGGCGGGCTCAGGGCGGCGGGCGGTCCAACCCGAACTCCGTAGGAAGAATTCCAGCAGATTTATCCACCGCTGGCGTCGGATATCCCGGCCATCCGTCCCGCCGCAAATGCGAGCGCGTTTTCCAGCCGCGCAAAGCGCGTGTCGCGGTACGCAAAAGCGAGCGTGGCGCGACACGTTCCGCGCCACGCTCGCCGCATTCGGTTCTCAGCCGATGCCTCAGTCCTTCAAGGCGTCCTTGGCCTTCTCCTTCGCCTGCCGGGCATCGCCCTTGGCCTGGTCGATACGCCCTTCCGCGGTGCGGCGCTCGTTGCCCGCCATGCGCCCGAGCGCTTCCTTCGCCTTGCCCTTGGCCTGTTCGGCCTTCGCCTTCTCGTCGCTCGACATGGAAATACCTCCACATGCGGTCGATCGCGTAATCCGACATGGATACGCATCGCCGCTCCAGCGGATCTTAAACAGGCGGACTACGCAAAAGATGGCGGCGGCCCGACCGGCGCCCGAAGGGCGTGGGCGGTGAAGTCGTCGCTCGAACTCCCCGACCGGCCGCCGGAGCCCACCGGCAGGCCCGTCCACGAGGCGGTGTTCAAGGGGGCGATCTGGTACGGGGCCCAGGGCGAGCCGCACTTCGTGAGACTGGCCGCGTCGGGCCGGCGCCCACCGATGCGACCCCAGGTCCGGGCCCACCTAGAAGTGGGCCTGCGTCCCGTCATCGACCGCGCTCGTCCTGGCCGACACCGGTAGTCGGTCCACTGCGGAGACACGCCTCCAACTCCCGGTGGAATAGCGCTGGTTGACCACCCGCACCCCGGCGGTCAGGCCGCCTGGAGCTGAGTCAGCGTCTGACGCAGCTCCTCACGCAGGGCGCGTCCCGCTGCCTCGGCGTCGCCCTCGGTGATGGCGTCCACGAGGGCGGCGTGCCCGGCGTCCCCATGGTCCGGCTCGTCGGTCCGCAGGCCGAGGAGGTCCACCAGGTCGATCAGACCCTGGCGCAGCGCGGGGACGAATTCGGTGAACAGGGCGGTCAGGACGGGGTTGTGCGCTGCGGCGACCACGGCCGCGTGCAGGGCGATGTCGGCGTCGACGAACTCCGCGCTGCTGCCGTTCGAGGCGCTCCGCCGCCCGGCCAGCGCCGATTCGATGGCGCCGAGATCCTCACCGGTACGCCGCCGAGCCGCCAACTGGGCCGCCTCGACCTCCATGACCATGCGGACTTCGTAGACGTCGGCCACGGCTGCCCGGCGGAGCTGGCTGGGCCAGTCCTCCCTGGGGCTTGTGGCGATGACGAACACGCCGGAGCCCTGGCGTGCCTGTACGAGCCCCGCTCCGGCGAGCGCGCGCAGTGCTTCCCGGACCGTCGAGCGCCCGACGCCGAGGATCCGCGCGAGCGAGGTCTCGCCGGGGAGCTTCGTCCCCACGGGCCACTCCTCCCCGACGATCTGTTCGCGCAGCCGGTCAGTGGCCTGCTCTACCAGGGGAGTTGGCCGCAGAGCGCCCAGCGGCATCCGAGGTCACCTTCTTTCAGTTCTCAGGTTGTCTGAGGAGTTCAACTGTGGTTACTGTACCGGCATGTTGCTGCACGAGCTCCTTCTCGGCTGCCGCTGCGGGGTCTGACACGACCGGCACCCCGCAGCGGGTGCCAGGCCGCGCCGGTCACCACACGGCTGACCGAAAGAAGCTCTGTCTCATGACTTCCCCCGGAACCGGGACGTTCCCCACGCTCCGCACTCCGTCCGCCGCCGTACCGCAGGACGCGCCCGCCTGGAATCCGCAGCGCCCGAGCGCGATGCCGCACCACCGATACCGGCCCGCGCACGATCGGGTCGCGCTGCCGCTGACCGACCGGACCTGGCCGTCGCGGCGGCTCGAACGGGCCCCGCTGTGGGTGCCCGTGGACCTGCGCGACGGCAACCAGGCACTCGCCGAACCCATGGACACCGCGCGCAAGCGGCGGATGTTCGACCTCCTGGTCACCATGGGATTCAAGGAGATCGAGGTCGGCTACCCCTCGGCGAGCCAGACCGACTTCGACTTCGTACGCCATCTGGCGACTAGCGGCGCGGTACCCGAGGACGTGACCGTCTCCGTCTTCACCCCGGCCCGCCGCGACCTGATCGACCGGACCGTCGACTCCGTCGAAGGGCTGCCGCGCACCCTGATCCACCTCTACACCGCCACCGCGCCGGTGTGGCGGGACGTGGTCCTCGGGCGTTCCCGGGCCGAGGTCCACCGACTGATCCTGGAAGCCGGGACCCAGCTGATGCGGCGCGCCGGGCAACTGCGGGGCACCGACGTCCGGTTCGAGTTCTCACCCGAGGTCTTCAACCTCACGGAGCCGGACTTCGTCCTGGAAGTCTGCGACAGCATGACCGAGCTGTGGCAGGCGACCCCCGACCGGCCGGTGGTGCACAATCTGCCGGCCACGGTGGAGATCGCCACGCCCAATGTGTACGCGGACCAGATCGAGTACATGCACCGCCACCTGGCGCGGCGCGACTCGGTCATCCTCTCCGTGCACCCGCACAACGACCGGGGCACCGGTGTCGCATGCGCCGAACTCGCCGTCCTGGCCGGGGCGCAGCGCGTGGAAGGCTGCCTGTTCGGCAACGGTGAGCGGACGGGGAACGTCGACCTGGTCACGCTGGCTCTGAACCTGTACGCGCAGGGGGTGAACCCGATGGTCGACTTCTCCGACATCGACGCCGTGCGCGAGGTGGTGGAGCACTGCAACCGGCTGCCGGTCCACCCGCGCCACCCCTACGGCGGCGACCTCGTCCACACCGCGTTCTCCGGAACACACCAGGACGCCATCTCCAAGGGCATGGCTCACCACGCGAAGCGGGCGGCGGAGCTGGGCGTCCCGGCGCGGGAGGCGCCCTGGGAGGTGCCGTATCTGCCGATCGATCCGAGTGACGTCGGGCGTACGTATGAGGAAGTCATCCGCATCAACTCCCAGTCCGGCAAGGGCGGCATCGCCCATCTGCTGCACACCCACCACGGCCTGGACCTGCCCAAGGCCATGCGCCCGGACTTCTCCCGCACGGTGCAGCGGGCCACCGACGCCGGCGGCCGGGAGCTCTCGCACGAGGACCTGTGGGAACTGTTCCGCACCACCTACATCACACCCGGTGTGGACGGTCCCTGCACGCTGGTCTCCTGGGAGACGGGTGAAGTCCGGCCGGGGGAGCACGAGTTCAGCTGTGTCCTGCGTACGGACGGTGGGGAGCGCACGCTGTACGGAACCGGCAACGGGCCGCTGTCGGCCTTCACCGACGCCCTCGCGACGGCCGGGATCACGGTCGACATCCTCACCTACGCCGAGCACTCCACAGGTACCGGACCGGGCAGCCCCGCCGTCGCCTACGCCGAATGCCGGGTGGCTGACGTCATGTGCTGGGGTGCGGGCTGGGACACCTCCATCCTCTCCGCCTCGGTCCACGCGGTGATGGCCGCCGTCAACCGTGCCGGGCGGGGCTGACCATGGACACGACCCCCGTCATCCGGGTGAAGAACGTCGACGTCGTCCGCGACGGCAAGCCGATCCTGTGCGACGTGTCGCTGACCGTACGGCCGGGAGAACACTGGGCGCTGCTCGGCGCCAACGGCGCGGGCAAGAGCACGCTGCTCAGCCTTCTCGGAGCACTCGTGCATCCAACGCGGGGCGCCGTCGAGGTCCTGGGGCACGCACTCGGCCGAGTCGACATGCGCCAACTGCGCACGTACATCGGCCATGTCGACCCACGGCATGCGGTGCGCTCTCCTCTCAGGGTCCGTGACGTGGTGCTGACCGGGCTGACGAATACGAGTGAGTGGGTACCGCGCTGGACGCCCACGGCGGAGCAGGCCGCGCGGGCCGAGCGGCTCACCGCTCTGCTCGGCCTCGCCGAACGCCACGAGGCCCGGTGGCCGACCCTGTCCCAGGGCGAAAGAGGCCGGGCGCTGATCGCGCGGGCCCTCATGCCGAGCCCCCGGCTGCTCCTGCTCGACGAGCCGGCGACCGGCCTCGACGTCGCCGGACGGGAGCAGCTCATCGAACGCGTCGACGCGCTCCAACTCGCCGACCAGGAACTGTCGTCGGTCCTGGTCACCCACCACCTGGAGGAACTTCCGCCGGGCACGACCCATGTGATGCTGCTGCGCGAGGGCCGCGCGCTGGCCCTTGGCCCGGCGGAGGACGTCCTGACCAGCGACCAGGTGAGCACGTGCTTCGCCCACCCGATCCACCTCACCCGCGCGGACGGCCGCTGGAACGTGAGGGCGGGCCGGGAGGCTCAGGAGCGGGTGGGCTGACGGGGCGAGGGGTGCACGCCGGTTGGTGTGACAACGGCCCTCGCGCGGGAGGCGGGTGTTCCTCTCAGCCGCGGCCGAAGAGGCGCTTCAAGCGGCCCGGGCGGGGTCCGGGTGACGCGCGGCGACGGCCCGCACCAACTGCTCGAACGGCCGCACCGCGGGCCGCTGTTCCTCGGGCAGGGGGTCCGGCAGATGCCCCGCGATCCGGGACACGGACCGCGCCAGCGCGTCCGGGCTGAGCGCCCGGGCCAGTTCGGCATCGGTGAGCCAGGCCGCGTCGGCCCAGGGCGTGCCGGGTGCGAAGCCGATGGCCGAGGCGATGAGCCCGACCGCGGTGTCCCGGTCCCCTGCGGCCGCCTCGACGTGGGCTCGGCAGACCAGCGTGCCCAGGTACGTTTCCCCTTCGAGGGGGAAGAGGTCCCGGGCCGCGGCGGCGCCGCCTGCCTTCGCGCACAGCTCCGCCAGGGCCTCGTGCAACTCGGGCAGTTGCGGCTCGCCGAGCATGGCGTCGGCCAGGTGCTTCGCCGCGTGGGGGAGGTCGTCGCTGTGGAGGGCGAGCCTGGCCACCGACACCTCTCCCTCCGCCGCCAGCCGTTCGTCGCCGCACTCCGGGTGCTGCATGCCCCACTCCCCACCTGAAACCAAGACCGTGTCGAGCGCAGAGGTTATCCGCAGGGCCTGAGCCGCCCGGGCAGGGGGCCAGGGCCACGCTCGCAAAACGGTTTGACGCTCGGCCGCACCCGGCGGTGGGATGGCGGCCCATGAGCGCAGAGCAGATGCATCACGGTCAGCACCCCGTGGACGATGACCTCGTACGGGCGCTGATCGCCGGGCAGTTGCCGCAGTGGGCCGGGCTCGCGGTGGAGCGGTTTCCGTCTGGCGGGACCGTCAACGCCATGTATCGCCTGGGCGACGACATGGTCGTACGGCTGCCGCTGGTCGAGGGCGGGGCCCCGGACGTGTCGCTGGAGCAGGAGTGGCTGCCTCGCCTCGCGCCACTGCTGCCCATTGCCATTCCCGAGGTGGTCGGCGTCGGGGAGCCGGCTGAGGGGTACCCGTGGCCATGGTCGGTGTACCGGTGGCTGGGCGGAGAGACCCCCGAAGCCGGGGCGCTCACCGAGCCCGTACTCGTCGCCGGGGATCTCGCCGGATTCGTGATGGCGATGCGGAGCATCACCCTGCCCGGGGCACCAACGGCCCACCGGGGAGGGCAACTTGGTTCGCTCGATACCGAGACCCGCGCGGCGATCGAGCAGCTTCGGGCGATTCCGGAGGAGGGCATCGACTGCGATGCGGTGGCGGCCGTGTGGGAGGACGCCGTGCGGGCCCCGGGCTGGGGCGGCCCGCCGGTGTGGCTGCACGCCGATCTCATGCCGGGCAACCTCCTGGTGGACGCGGGCAGGCTCACCGCAGTGATCGACTTCGGCTGCCTGGGGATGGGCGACCCGGCCTGCGATCTGTTCCCCGCGTGGAACCTCCTCCCGGCCGGTGCGAGGCGGGTCTTCCGCGAGGCCGTCGGTGTGGACGACGCGACCTGGAACCGCGGCCGGGCGCGAGCGCTCTCCCAGGCGCTGATCGCGCTGCCCTACTACCGCACGACGAACCCGGCGATGGCGCTCAACGCCCGCCATGTGATCCGCGAAGTCCTGGCTGAGTAACTGACGTGCTGTGTGCGGGAGTTGAGGGTGTGCGGTGGCGCCCCGGGCGGGTCGTCGACCTGTCCGGGGCGCGGCACGGCGGGTTCAGGCGAGCGGCTTCTCCAGCACGGACTTGCGGTGGCTGAACGTCTCGATCGAGTAGCGGCCGTGGTAGCTGCCCATGCCGCTCTCGCCGACCCCGCCGAACGGCAGGTCGGAGACGGTCAGATGGGCGAGCGGCAGGCCGAACCCGAGGCCTCCGGACGACGTCTCGGCGGCCAGGCGCTCGCGCGTGGTGTCCGAGTCGGTGAAGGCGTACAGGGCCAGCGGCTTGTCGCGGTCGTTGATGAACTCGATGGCCTCGTCCAGGCCTGCCACCGTGACGATCGGCAGGATCGGGCCGAAGATCTCCTCCCGCATGACCGGCGCCTTGGGGTCGACGTCGGCCAGGACGGTGGGCGCGATGTACTTGGTGGCCCGGTCGGTGGCGCCGCCGGTCACGGCACGGCCCGAGTCGAGCAGCGAGCTGAGCCGGTCGAAGTGCCGTTCGTTGACGATCCGGCCGTACTCCTTGGAGCTCTGCGGCTCGGCTCCGAAGAGTGCCTCGACGGCGCGGGCGAACAGGGGCTCCAGCGCGCGGGCGGTCTCCGGGTCGGTCAGGACGTAGTCGGGCGCGACACAGGTCTGGCCGGCGTTGAGGAACTTGCCCCGGGCCAGCCGGTCGGCGACGACGGACAGGTCGGCGCCGCGGTCGACGAATGCCGGGGACTTGCCGCCCAGTTCGAGGGTGACCGGGGTGAGATGCTCGGCGGCGGCCCGCATCACGATGCGGCCGACCGTGCCGTTGCCGGTGTAGAAGATGTGGTCGAAGCGCTCGGCGAGCAGCGCGGTGGTCTCGGGTACGGCGCCTTCGACGACGGCGACCGCGGCGGTGTCGAGGTACTGCGGCAGCAGGCGGGCGATGGCCGAGGAGGCGGCGGGGGCCAGCTCGCTGGGCTTGACGACGACCGCGTTCCCGGAGGCCAGCGCGCCGAGCATCGGGGTCAGCAGGAGCTGGACCGGATAGTTCCAGGGAGCGATGACGAGGACCACGCCCAGCGGGTCGTACTGCGTCCAGGCCGACGCGTCCGGGCCGAGGTGCGCGGGCACCGGGGCGGGCTCCGGCCGCAGCCACTCGGCGAGGTGCTCCAGGGTGTGGTCGATCTCGCGAATCGTGAAGTCGATCTCGGTACGGAAGGCTTCGGTCGAGCTCTTGCCCAGGTCGGCGTGGAGGGCTTCCGCGAGGTCGGCGCCGTGGATCGTGAGCATCTCGCGCAGCCGGCGCAGCTGGGTGGTGCGCCACTCGACGGGCTTGGTGCGGCCGGAGCGGAAGGCGGCGCGCAGCCGGGCGACGATCTCGGCGGGCTGCTCGGGGGTGTGGTCGTTCACGGTGCCTCGCTGATCAGTGCCGACCCGACCGCCGGGAGGGCGGTGAGGTCGAGCCGATTGGTTCGATGCAGATGCCAACCATTGAGGTTCGTAAATAAATTCCGGATCGACGGAGATCGACGGAAAATACTTTGCGTGACGGGTCCGGTACGGGCGCGGGGCAGCCGGCGGGACGACCCCTGATCTACATGTGGGGCCGGCCGTAGTACCGCCCGAACTGCTCCAGGTAGGAGGGCTCACCGGCATGTTTGGCCGCGTCGTACTCGGGAGCGCTTCGGATCTCGTCCTTGGTCCGGTTCACGTAGACCGTTTCCGTGGCGGCGTCGATGGCCTCGATGGTTCCGACGGGCAGGAGTACGTGCCTGCCGAAGATCCATGCTCCGGTGTCGACCACGAGGTGGGCGGCGTCGACGGCTTCGGAGTGCTTGTCGATCTTCCCGATGTGACCGTCGGTGGCTTCCACCCGGTAGCCGACGAGGTCAACTCCTGCCCGATACCCGGCAGTTGGCTGAAACTTCCAGATCTCGTCGCTCACCATCGTGCCTCTCCGGTGCGGGTGGACGGGCCGTCGCTGATTGCCGTGAACGTACGTCGCCGCCGAGAGTGCCGCCACCTCGGCCACCATGCGCGCGCTCACACAGTGTGACGCTCCGGGGTGCGGACCGTGCGGGTGTGGGGTCACGATGGAAGGCGCTCCAGGGCCGGCCACCGTCCGACGGTGACTCCGGCGCCCGGAGGGGCGTCGACACCCGCCACACCTTCCTCGTCCTTCGTCCGATCCCGGAGCAGATGATGCTGTCACCCCACTCGTACGTCGTCCATGAGCTCCTGGCCCTCCTGCGCAGCCGGGAACGCAGGGCCGCCCAGTCGCCGTGGGACGCCCGCGCGCGACAGGCGCGGGACGACGCGGCGTACACACTGTGCGTCCTGATGGGGGAGCGGACCACCGCCGCCGCCGTGGAATCGGCCGAGCGGCATCTCGCACACAGTCGCGGTGTGGTGCTGCCGAACGTTGCCCTGGCCCCGGACCGGGCTGTCTGACGAGCGCGGGCTATGCCCTGGTCGGGAGGTAGGGGCCGGGGCCCTTGAGGGTGCGGTGGATGGGGACGGTCGCCGTGTGGCGCAGGCCGGGCAGGGTGGACACCGACTCGGTGAGATAGCGGTAGAAGAGCTGCGCCGTCGGGACGTCGATGCTTGCGTACAGGTTGGCCGTGCCGGTCACGGCGGCGGCGAAGGACACCTGCGGGTGCGCGGCGAGCGCCTCGCCCGCCTCCGCCAGGCGGGACGGGTCGATCTCCAGCCACAGGGCCGCCCGGAAGTTCCGCTGCAGGACGTCCGGGTGGTACTCGACGTCGAAGTAGAGGACCCCGGCCGTCCTGAGTTCCGTGATGCGACGGCGCACCGTCGAGGGCGACAGGCCGGTCGCGGCGGCCAGTTCACCGGGCGCCGCCCGGCCGTCCCGCGCCAGCAGATCGAGCAGCTGCCGGTCGCTGTCGTCCAGCGTCACCGCGGGTGTGTCGGCCGTGGCCCGCACCGGGGCGAGGGGAGGCGTGAGTCGTGCGACCTGCGCGGCCGTCAGAGGTCCGCTCTTGTTGATGGTGCCGAGGTCCTGGCCGAAGAAGACGTGCAACAGGCAGTGCGCCGAGACATCCAGCACCTGAGGTGTGCGCGGCAGCTTCTGCAGGAGCGGTGACTCCTCGATGCCGGCGCCCCGGGTCCGCACCGAGCAGGAGATCTCGGTGCCACCCGAGCTGAGGTTGACCCACGTGGTGTCCGTGCGCCGGGCCATCGCCGCGCCGATCGAAGCCGCCGCATCGGGCGTGCACCGTACGCGCACGACCCACGGGGAGTCGCCGAGCCGCTGCGGGTCGGTCAGGCCCAGGACCCGGAGCTTGCCGGCGGAGCGCAGTCTCGACCAGCGCCGGGCGGCCGTCTGGTCGGACACCCCGAGGGCGTCGGCGATCTCGCGGAACGATGCCCGGCCGTTGATCTGAAGGGCATGCGCGAGCGCCAGGTCCTCCTCCGACAGTTCGCGATCCGTGCGGTCGAGGATGTCGAGATACGTCTTCATGGGACCCATGATGTCGGATCTGAGCAAGGTGCCAGCCGTGGCTCATGGGAATCGCCTGCGGTGCCCAAGACTCGCTCACAGGGGCCACGCCGTGATCAAGAGCGCGATTCAGGCCCCCGACACCTGCTCGATCCGATCGGAGAACCTGACATGCGCAAGTGGTGGCCCCTGACGGCGGTCTGCCTTGGCGCCTTCATCCTGCTGGTGGACGTGACCATCGTGAACGTGGCACTGCCCAGCATGGCTGACGACCTCGACGCCTCCTTCACCTCGCTGCAATGGGTGATCGACGGATACGCCCTGGCCCTCGCCGCCCTGCTCCTGGCCTCCGGCTCCCTCGCGGACCGGTTCGGCCACCGGCGGTTCTACGTCTACGGCCTGGCTCTCTTCGCCGCGGCCTCCCTGGTGTGCGGCCTCGCACCCAGCGTGGGCGTGCTGATCGCCGCCCGCGTAGTGCAGGGCATCGGCGGCGCCGCCATGTTCGCCACGGCCCCCGCCCTCCTGCTCACCTCGTACCAGGGCAGGGACCGGGGTACGGCCTTCGGGGTGTGGGGCGCGGCCAACGGAGCCGCCGCCGCGGCCGGCCCGCTGCTCGGCGGTCTGCTCACCGAGCACATCAGCTGGCCGACGATCTTCTGGGTCAATCTGCCCGTCGCGGCTGTCGCCATCGCCATGACACTGCGCGTGGTCCGGCCCGACCAGCCCCGTACGGTAGCCGCGAAAGCCCGCGTCGACCTGCCCGGTGCGGCCGCCTTCACCGTCGCCGCGGGCAGCCTCACCTACGGACTCATCCGTGGCGGGGAGGCGGGCTGGACCGGGGCCGAGACCCTGGCGACGTTCGCCGTCACCGCCCTGGCGCTCGTCGCGTTCGTGGTGATCGAGCACCGAACCGCGCGACGCGGCGGCGCCCCGATGCTGGATCTGGCGCTCCTGCGCCGGCCGTCGTTCGCGGGTCTGATGAGCGGCGCGCTGCTGCTCCAGGGCAGCGCCTTCGGCTGTCTGGTCCTGGTCTCGTTGTGGCTTCAGTCCGTACTGGGGCTCAGCCCGGTCGCGGCGGGCCTCGCGCTGACCCCGCTGGCCGCGGCGTCCTTCGTCGTGGCCGTCTTCGCCGGGCGCCACATCCAGCGCCTTGCCCCGCGCGTGCCGATCGGTGCGGGACTGCTCCTCGTCGCGGCGGGCATGCTGTTGCTGCGCGCCGGGATGACCGCCGACGCGGGGCGGGCCTCCCTCCTGTGGGGCCTCGTGGTCACCGGTATCGGGGTGGGTCTGGCCACGCCGGTGCTCGTCTCGGCCGCCACCTCGACCGTGCCGCCCCAGCGGGCGGGCATGGCGGGCGGTGCGGTCAACACGTTCCGCCAGCTGGGCATGACTCTGGCCATCGCGGTCCTCGGCGCCGTCTTCACCAACCGCGCGGCCGCCCTGCTCGCCGACTCCGGCACGGTGCCCGACGCCGACCAGGGCGCGGCCGCGCTGGCCGCGGGCCAGGCGCAGCACCTCGTCGACGCGGCACCCGCCGCACATCACGACGCGGCGCGACGCCTCGTGCACCAGGCCTTCGCGACCGGCCTCGACCGCGTCTTCCTGCTGTCGGCCATCGCGGCGGCCCTCGGCGGGCTGATCGTCCTGGCGCTCGTACGACCGCCGGCCCGGGCTGCCACGGGCGTGACCGGCGGCGGCCCCTCGGCGGCATCGGCGCCGCGCCCCCGGCGGGATTCGGTGTCGACGGGGGTGTGACCGGGCCCGACCTCGGGCGACCTCCTATCAGGTCAACAGGCCCTGTACATCAGCGAGTTCGGGGCCCGACGAACACGATGACGGAGGCCACCTGCTCCCGCTTGGGGTGGGTGTCCGCGCCGCCGAGACCGTAGTGGGTTTCTACGCGCTCGACGACGAGGGGATGGCCCGTGAGCCACAGGGTGACGGTCTGCCCGACGGCCGGGATGGGCAACGGGCCTTCGAACATGGCGAGTTCGACCGCCTCGGCGCTGTCCGTCGTATGGACGAACGTCATGATCTGACGGGTGCGTGTGAAGTCCTGCTCGAAGTCGACCTTGTCGCGGGCGGCCAGGGTGGAGGTGATGGCATCGGGAAGGCTCATGGGGTCATCATCGCGCCTCGTCCGCCCGCGCAGGGTCCCCCAAGCCCCTGGCCGATCTCGGCCAGGGGCTTCGGAGCGCCCGCCCACGGCCATCGGGGGTACGTGCCCGAACCGATCAGGAATGGAGAAGCGCGCCCACCGGGCCGCAATTAGCGTGGTCGTCATGAGGCACACCGGGGCGGTGTGACCCACGAATCCAGGAGCGATCATGACCACCACCGGCTCTTCCACCCAGGGCATCAAGACCGTGCTGCACCCCGTCTCCGACCTGGCGGCGGCCAAGGCGGTGTACACCGCTCTGCTCGGTGTGGCGCCGCAGAGCGACGAGCCGTACTACGTCGGCTACGAGGCCGAGGGACAGCAGATCGGGCTGGTCCCGGGCGGCGCGGAGCAGGGCATGACCGGGCCGGTGGCGTACTGGCACGTGCCGGACATCGAGGCGAAGCTCGCCGAGGTGACCGCCGCGGGAGCCAAGGTGAAGGACTCCCCTCGCGACGTGGGCGGCGGTCGCCTGGTGGCCACCTTCACCGACCCCGACGGCAATGTCCTCGGGCTGCTCCAGGACCGATGAGCGCGGACCGCCCGCCGGCCGCAGCGGCACCGACCCGCCCCGGCCGGTCCCGCGGACCACGCCGGACCATTGCCGCGGCGGCGGCGACGAAGTAGAACCGTACGTACTGCCCGCACGTGCTGACAGCGCCGGGCGGACCGGGCCGGGCGACACCGGCGGGAACCGCGCACGCGGCCCGTCCCACAGATGGAGAACACGATAAGCATGGCCAAGAGGACGGACCCGCAGTCGCCTGCGCCGCACGCTGCCGACAGCCACGACCTGATCCGCGTGCACGGCGCGCGCGAGAACAACCTCAAGGACGTCAGCATCCAGATCCCGAAGCGCCGGCTCACGGTGTTCACCGGTGTCTCCGGCTCGGGCAAGAGCTCGCTGGTGTTCAACACGATCGCGGCCGAGTCGCAGCGGCTGATCAACGAGACGTACAGCGCGTTCGTACAGGGCTTCATGCCGAGCCTGGCACGGCCCGAGGTCGACGTGCTCGACGGCCTGACCACCGTGATCACCGTCGACCAGCAGCGGATGGGCGCCGACCCGCGGTCCACGGTCGGCACCGCCACCGACGCCAACGCGATGCTGCGCATCCTCTTCAGCCGCCTCGGCAAGCCGCACATCGGCCCGCCCAGCGCGTACTCCTTCAACACCGCGTCGGTGAGGGCGAGCGGTGCGATCACCGTAGAGCGGGGCAACAAGACCAAGGCGCAGAAGGCGACCTTCAGCCGCACCGGCGGCATGTGCGTCCGCTGCGAGGGCCGGGGCGCGGTCTCCGACATCGACCTCACCCAGCTGTACGACGACTCGAAGTCGCTCTCCGAAGGCGCGTTCACCATCCCCGGCTGGAAGTCGGACAGCCAGTGGACCGTGCAGGTCTACGCCCAGTCCGGCTTCGTCGACCCAGACAAGCCGATCCGCGAGTACACCAAGAAGGAACTGCGGGACTTCCTCTACGGGGAGCCGGTCAAGGTGAAGGTCAACGGGGTCAACCTCACCTACGAAGGGCTCATCCCCAAGATCCAGAAGTCGTTCCTGGCCAAGGACAAGGAGGCGCTGCAGCCGCACATCCGGGCCTTCGTGGAGCGCGCGGTCACCTTCACCGTCTGTCCCGAGTGCGACGGAACCCGGCTCAGCGAGGGCGCCAGGTCGTCGAAGATCAAGCGGATCAGCATCGCGGACGCCTGCGCGATGGAGATCCGCGACCTGGCGGAGTGGGTACGCGGCCTCAAGGAACCTTCCCCAAGCTCTTCGAGCAGGGGATACCCCACCGTCGCGCCGCTGCTCACCGCGCTCCAGCAGACCCTCGACTCGTTCGTCGAGATCGGCCTCGGCTACCTCGCGCTCGACCGGCCCGCGGGCACCCTGTCCGGCGGTGAGTCGCAGCGCGTCAAGATGATCCGCCACCTCGGGTCCTCGCTCACCGATGTCACGTACGTCTTCGACGAGCCCACCGCGGGCCTGCATCCGCATGACATCCAGCGGATGAACGAGTTGCTGCTCCGCCTGCGGGACAAGGGCAACACGGTGCTCGTCGTCGAGCACAAGCCGGAGATGATCGCGATCGCCGACCACGTCGTGGACCTCGGGCCGGGCGCCGGTGCGGCGGGCGGCGCGGTCTGCTTCGAGGGCTCCGTCGAGGCGTTGCGGGCCGGCGACACCATCACAGGGCGGCATCTGGACGACCGGACCACCGTCAAGGAGACGGTGCGCGAGTCCAGTCACGCACTGAAGATCCGCGGCGCGACGGCGAACAACCTGCGCGACGTCGACATCGACATCCCGCTCGGCGTGCTGACGGTCGTCACCGGCGTCGCAGGATCCGGCAAGAGCTCGCTCGTGCACGGTTCGATCCCGGCCGGCGAGGGCGTGATCTCGGTCGACCAGAGCCCGATCAAGGGTTCGCGACGCAGCAACCCGGCGACGTACACGGGACTGCTCGACCCGATCCGCAAGGCGTTCGCGAAGGTCAACGGCGTGAAGCCGGCGCTGTTCAGCGCCAACTCCGAGGGCGCCTGCCCCACGTGCAACGGCGCCGGGGTGATCTACACCGACCTCGGCATGATGGCGGGCACCGCCACCACCTGCGAGGACTGCGAGGGCAAGCGGTTCGACGCCTCGGTGCTCGACTACCACCTCGGCGGCCGCGACATCAGCGAGGTCCTCGCGATGTCGGTGACCGAGGCCGAGGAGTTCTTCGGCGCGGGCGAGGCACACACCCCGGCCGCACACCGCATCCTCGAACGGCTCGTGGACGTCGGACTCGGCTACCTCACCATCGGCCAGCCGCTGACCACCCTTTCCGGCGGCGAGCGGCAGCGGCTCAAGCTGGCGACCCACATGGGCGACAAGGGCGGTGTGTACGTCCTGGACGAGCCGACCACGGGCCTGCACCTCGCCGACGTCGCGCAACTCCTCGGCCTGCTCGACCGGTTGGTGGACTCCGGCAAGTCCGTCATCGTCGTCGAGCACCACCAGGCGGTCATGGCGCACGCCGACTGGATCATCGACCTCGGCCCCGGCGCGGGCCACGACGGCGGCCACATCGTCTTCGAAGGCACCCCGGCCGACCTGGTCGCCGACCGCTCGACCCTGACGGGGGAGCACCTGGCGGCGTATGTGGGTGGGTGACTGAGGTCTCCGTATCCGCCTCTGCCCGCCCCGCTTGGCGGGGCGGGGCGGGCAGAGGATGCCGCGGGCTTCGTAAGACAGGCAGTGAGGGAGTCAACTCCCAGTCCGCTGGCGGCAGTTACGCTACCTCGTCCTGGCGGTGTTCCACCACGAGGAACGTGTCGCTGTCGAGGTCCATCACCACCGTGGCAGCGCGGCCACGCCTCCTGAGTTGAGCCGCATACTCCTCGGCCGGCCAGGAACCGCGCGGGTCACCGGCAGGAAAACGCCCAAGCACCGACATCGGAGCAGCCTCCCCTTCGAACCGTCACTCGTACGGCGCGCCTGCCCTCGAATCGTCAGGGCATGCCCCCTGCGTTCCCCCGTGCTTCCCGTGCGACGAGCCCGAGGCTCGGGTCGACTTCCGCCAACTCGCAACTGATGTCCCATAGTTGGGCAGCCAAGGTCGTGTCGGTGAGATGGCTCCACAACTGCTCGCAGCGTGGTTTGCCGCGCAAGCCGAAGACCCGCGGTCCCCACAGCCGGCCACCCGCGATCCCCGGATCGAGAACGGCTCTCACCGCGGGCCACGCCCCGGCGTGCTTGCCCTGGAGGATGACACCTGCGGGCAGGCCACGCAGTCGCTCGCCGGCGGTGCGCACATGTACGGGTGGCCGCGAGGGGGTGAGCGAGTCCAGGGCGCCGCCGGGGTGGACCACCACGCTGGACACCGCACTGCCGGACGTGCGCAGCCGGCGGTCGAGTTCGAGGGCGAAGTGCATCTGGGCCAGCTTCGACCGCCCGTACGTGCGCTTGGGCCGGTAGTCCTCGGCGGATTGCAGGTCATCCAGATCGAGTCGCTCGGACTTCGCCGCGAAGCTGCCCACCGTCACGACGCGGGCGGCCGGTGCGGCCGAAAGGAGGGGTGCGAGCCATCGGGTCAGTGCGAGGTGCCCGAGGTGGTTGGTGGCGAACATCAGCTCGTGTCCGTCCCGGGTCTCGCGGCGCGGCGGATCGTCGAGCGCCACCCCCGCGTTGTGGACCACCGCGTCCAGATGGTCCAGCTCCAACGTTTCCACAGCGGGTCGCAAGGACCTCAACTCGGCCAGATCCAGGCGCACTTGGCGAATCCGCGCACCAGGAACCCGGGACCGGATGGAGACCGCGGCGGCCTCGGCCTTCGCCGGGTTCCGGCTGCCGAGCACGACGGTGGCTCCGGTAGCGGCGAGCTGCTCCGCGACGAAGTATCCGATGCCGGCGTTCCCGCCGGTCACCAGGAAGATCTTGCCCTCGGCGCGCGGGGGGCGATGCACGTCCCATGGTTGGGGCTGGGGTGCGGTGGGCCTCATGGACGCTCCTTGAGCCTGGGAAGCGGGAAGTGACGGGGCGCGGGCGGGGCGGGTTGCCCCCCACGACCGCGGTGCCCTCAACCTCGCACCCCCCACCGACAGCTCACCGATGGCTCACCTACACGCGGCGACACCCCGAGCGCCGAAACGCCGGACGGTCCGCGCTCGCCGGGCGGAAAGCCGACATACCTATACGATCTCGGCCGCACAGGGTGCCGCGCGTTCGGGCCCCTCCACAAGCCGCCGCGATGCGGCGGGATGCGGAAGGAACGCTCCAGCGATGAGAACAAGGCTCGCCCGTTCGGTGACCACACTCGCGGCCGCTGTCGCGCTCGTGACCGGGAGCGCGGTCTTCGCCTCCGGCGCGCAGGCACGGACCGGGCCGGACACGGCCGGGGTGCGCGCCGCGCTGCAACGCGTACTGGCGGCAGGCGCACCGGGCGCGTTCGCCGTGATCCGGGATCACCGCGACCCAGGACTCGACCGGACGCTGACCGTCGGCGAGGCCGACCTGGACGGCACACCCATGCGGGCGGATGCGCGCTTCAGGGTCGGCAGCAACACCAAGATGTTCACCGCGGCCGTCGTGATGCGCCTGGCCGAACAGGGCCGTCTCGATCTGGACGAGCCGTTGCGCGACTACCTGCCGGCCGGGACGCTGCCGATGAACTGGCCGATCACCGCACGCCAGGTCCTTGAACACCGCGCCGGAGTCTACGACCACATCAACGATCTCCTTGAGCAGGGCGGAGAGGAGACCACGGCCGCCTTCGAGGCGCGCATCCGCAACACCGTGTACGAGCCCCGGGATCTCGTGGCCCTGTCGGTGAAGCACGGGTTGCAGTACGCGCCGGGAACCGCCTACGCGTACTCGAACTCCGGCTTCGTCCTGTTGGCGCTGGCCGCAGAGCACCTCACCGGGCGCCCCTACGCCGAGCTGTTGCGCGAGCAGATCTTCGCGCCGCTCGGGCTGCGCCGGACGTCCTTCACCGTGCCCGCGAAGCGCATCGCCGGCCGGCACATCACGGGCTATCTGACCCATGACGACCACCGCGAGCCGCTCCTGGATTCGACCGAGCAGACCGCGTCCTGGATCTGGAGCGCGGGCGGCATCGTCTCCTCCGCGCGCGACCTCGACCGCTTCCTGACCGCTCTGCTCGCCGGGAGCGCCGGAGGGCTGGTCTCGGACGACTCGCTACGGCAGATGACCAGGGTGCTGCCCACGGGCACGCCGAAGATCGCTTACGGGCTCGGGATCCGGCAGATCTCCCTGTCCTGCGGCAAGGTGCTCGGCCACGGCGGAATCGTCCAGGGCTACCAGTCGCAGGCGTTCTCCACGCCGGGCGGGGAGCGCACGGTCGTCGTCTTCGCCAACGCCTCCAACAACGGTGCCGTGACGGAGGGGCTGATGGGCGCGCTTGAGCCCGCGTTCTGCGGCAGGCCTTCGGCTGTTGCCCCGCGCCACTCACGCACCCCAGACGCGCGGGACGCCCAGGTGATCCCGGCCGTCGAGGACGCGCGTATCTGAGAGGCGCGCCCACCTTGTCTGTCGGGCCTTGTCTATCGGGCCCCCGGCTCGGCCCCCGCCGGGACTTCGTAGATCTTCCCGTCGACGCCGGACCGGTAGAGCTTGCCCGCCGAGAACCCGCGGTCGCCGTGGCCGTACGTGATCTGGGTGGAGAGGTACAGGCCCGACTGCACGGAGCAGAGCGTTCCCTGTTCGGCCCGCCAGATCTGACCGGCCGCGTGGGTGGCGATCAGGGGGCGGCCCCGGCTGTCGAGGGTGAGGCCGTCGGGGAGGCCGAGGGTGTCGGACGGGCCGGCGGGGATCCAGCGTTCGGGGTGCGCCGGGTCGTCGGTGGGGATGCGGTACAGCGCCGGGGCCGGGGTGGTCTGGATGACGTACACCTCGTTGCCCTGCGGGGAGACGGCGATGCCGTTCGGCATCAGGACATGGGCCCAGGCCGGGTCGACCCGGCCGTCGGGTGTGACGCGGCCGATGTTCCGGCCGCCCACGGTGGTGGTGTAGACGGTGCCGTCGGGTGCGAGGGCGACTCCGTCGATGCCGCCGAGCCCGGAGGCGTACGTGCTGACCTTGCCGGAGTCCGGATCCACCAGGAGGAGCTTCGAGACCGGGAAGAGGTCGCCGGTGAGTGAATGACCGAGGTCGTTCCCGGTGCCGACGAGAAGCCGGCCGTCGTCGCGGACGACGATGCCGCCGTTGGCGCCGATATCGCCGGTGAGGGCCACGGGAGCGCTGCCCGGTGCGTCGATGCGGTAGACGCGGCCGGTGAAGTAGGCGGTGGCGAACATGCGGCCCTGCTTGTCGACGATGATCGACTCGGCCCAGTCGGGTACTTGCGCGACCTGCACCGGTGGCGCGGCCGCTGTCGTCCCGCACGCGGGCGCCGCATGGGCGGGGGCCGGTGGCAGCAGAGCCGCGGCGGCGGCCAGCGCGACCGCGAGGAGGGCGCGCGGCCCCCGTATCGAGGTGCGGGGCATGTTCGTCGGCCTCATCAATTCCCTTCCCTGCGCGGGCTGTTGGGCAACACTTCGGCTCCGGGATCTTCCGGCACTGTAAGAGTGTGCGTCAACAGGGGGCAGGGCGAGGGGAGTTCCGCCGACTCGTCGGTGAGCCGCTGATGTGTGGCTGAGACGTGCTGTCCCGGGGCCGGAGGGGACTCAGTGGCGGCTTCGGTTGCCGATGAGGAGGCGGTAGAGCATGAGCACGATGACCGAGCCGACGATGGCGGCGATCCACGTCGAGAGGTGGAAGAACCCGTTGATGGAGTGGACGTGGAAGATGACCTTCCCGAGCCACCCGCCGAGGAGTCCGCCGACGATGCCGATGACCATGGTGACGAGACAGCCGCCCGGGTCCTTGCCGGGCATGATGGCCTTGGCGATGGCGCCGGCGAGAAGGCCGATGAGGATCCAGGCAATGATGCTCATGGTGAGTCCCATCCCAAGGTCGGGGTGCACCGCGCCGGCGCGGTGCAGGAGGTGGGCCGTTCCGGGGGGCCGGGGGCCTTGTCTGGAAGAGTGCCCCGGTCGGGAATCGCTATGCCCGCCGCATCGCCCATTGGGGGGTCATCGGTAGTGCATGGGGAGCAGCCGCGCCCGCTGAGCGGTGCCGCTCCGGGCAGTGCGCCCGCCCCCGGCACTCGCTGACCGTGCCCGTACGATCCCCTCCCGCCGATCGGCGTCCGAGCGGCGGGTTCGCCCCGCGGCCGGACGGCGGGACACGGCACCTCGGTGTTTGACGTGCGCCTTCCGAGGAACGCGGCGACACGGTCGCCGAACGCACCTCGGCGCCGACCGCCCGCGTCGCGCATCTCGCGTTCACATGGATGGACCGGCGCCCGGGTACTCAGCCGTGCGAGACGGTGAGCTTGTAGAAGGCGACCCGGGCGCCCTTGGTCGTGCTGTTGGAGGACGACTGGTTGTACGAGCCCGCCTTGAAGTACTGCTGGTAGCTGTTGAAGGAGGACGGGATCGCGTAGTGGGTGGTGCTTCCGTTGACCGTCAGGTCGATGGTGCGGCCCCCGGAGACGCCGATCGTGTAGCTCCACTTCGTGCCGACCGGCACGTGGCCCACCGTGTGGGTCGTCTGCCCGCCCGACGGTGAGTTCTCCGTGCCCAGGACGATGTCGCCGTTGGCCCGGTAGTAGAGCTCCACCAGTGGTTTGGTGGACGGGCCGCCCTTGCCGAGGTGGATCTGGCCGACGCAGACGTTGGACGTCACCGACACCACGCGCAGCGTCGCGTTCAGCCGGTGGGTTCCGCCCAGCGCCCAGTTCGCGGGGCTGCCGTCGCGGTTCATCTCGCGCAGTTCGGAGCGGGCGTGGTCGGAGTTCGGCGTGGTGACACCCTTTTCCGGGGCCCAGAACGTCATCGCGCCGTCGTGCGCGTCGCTGTAGAAGTACGCGTCCTGGTATCCGTTGGCGCCCTGGAGCCGGGACGACGGGATCGTGGTCGGCGACCCGGGCGAGCCCACCGGCTCCTGGAGCTCCCACACCGACAGGTCGAAGGTGCCGCCGGGCGCGACCGACGTGTTCGGGAGTGCGTGGGAGGCGCTGCTGGTGCCGGGAATGCTGTCGCTCTGTGCAGCAACTGCCTTGATTGCAGGGCTTGTTGCTGATAGTGGGGCCGCGAGGGAAAGGGTGCCGACGGCGACAGCAGTGGCGGTGAGGGGCAGGAGCAGGGGGCGTATGCGCATCAGGGGACCTTCTGGTGGGGGGTGTGTTGGTGACCGTGCGGTTGGCGGGAGCGCTGACATCTCCCCGTCATGTTCCGTATGTTGAACGCCGTGCTCGTTTATGAACGGGGAAACCGTAGGGCCCTGGCGTGGGCGCGTCAAGAGAGCCGGGGCCCGCCGTTCGATGAAGCGCGGACGGGGTACCCGGGGTGACATGGCATCAGGACCTCGGCTCCAGCGGCGTACCTGGCTAGCGGCGGTGGCCCGTGCGGCCGTGCTGATCGCGGGGTTCGTCTGCATGGTGGCGTTTGCGGTGGTGCTGGCCCGGGCCACCCTCGTCCCGTCACCCGCGTCCGTCCGGCTGACGCACACCAACCTGCGTCCGGGCGACTCGATACGCGCCTATCTCGCACAGCCCGACTGGCGGGACGCGGTGAAGCAGGTCGGCGGCAACGTGTTGCTCGGCATGCCCTTCGGGGTGCTGCTGCCGGTGCTGTTTCCCCGGACGCGCGGCCTCGTGCGCGTGGTCATCATGACCGCGTTCGTGATGTTCACCGTCGAGGCGGCCCAGGGTCTGTTGGTCACGGGCCGGGCCTTCGACGTCGACGACGTCATCCTCAACTCGCTTGGTTCCTTTGCCGGTTACCTGCTCCTGGGCCGTTGGCTCGGCCGCGCCCTGCACCCCCGGCGGCACCACTGGTGGCAACGCCGCCCGGCCGACTCCGTGGCCTGCGCCGAGGCGCCTCCCGACACCAGCGGGTCGAAGTCGCGCCTGCCCGCGATCCTGCGGGCGGCGCGCAAGCCGGCCCGGTGAGCGCCGGGCCGGCCGTGGGGTGGCACGGCTCGCGGGCACACCTCCATCGGTAGCCGTACTCACCCCGTACTGCTCACCTCGTGCTCCTCACTCCGTGGTGATCCCGGTGATGACCGCGTCGCCGAGTGGAGCCTCGTCCTCCGCGTAGCCTGCCGTCCGCAGTGCGGCGGTGACCGTCCGGCGAGCCTCGCGCTCGGCGCCCTCGGTGTCGTCGGCCTCCACTTCGAGGCGGATGCTGAAGGCCGACGACCCGCTGTAGAAGGTGAGCATCTCCAGGTGCTCCGCCTCGCCGACGCGGGTGCCGCGCGGGTCGGCCGGGCGCAGGGCGCGTTCGAGGGTCGCGGTGGTCGCCTCGGTGCGCTCCGCGAGAAGGGTTCCGGGGATCGTTACGACATAGGTGGTCATAGAGCTACGGGGTGCCCAGCGAGCCCCCTTCGTACACCCCGGAGTACCGCGAACGGCGTGCGGCACGGGGCTGGGCGGGCCTTCTTCAGGCCGGGCGACGGGACGGGGTGACCTGCGCGATGAGCAGGGCGATGTCGTCGTGGCCCTGCGGCGGGGGCAGCGCGGCGAGGAGGCGGTCGCAGGTCGCTTCCAGGGGCAGGCGGTGATGGGTGAGCGCGTCGAGCAGGGCGCGCAGCCGGTCGTCGATGGGCTGGTCGCGGGTTTCGACGAGGCCGTCGGTGTACAGGACGAGCCGGTCGCCGGGCGCACAGTCGACCGTGGTGGCCTGGAAGGGGACGCCGCCGACGCCGAGCGGCGCGCCGGTGGGGAGTTGCAGGAAGCGGGGGGCGCGGCCCGGGCGGTCCCAGATGGGTGGCAGATGCCCGGCGAGGGCGATGCGGCAGTGCGTGCGGTGCGGGTCGTAGACGGCGTACACGCAGGTGGCGGTCGTCTCGTCCAGCTCGGCGGTGATGCGGTCGAGGTGGCGCAGGACGTCGGCGGGGTCGAGGTCGAGGCCGGCCAGCGTACGGGTGGCGGTGCGCAACTGTCCCATCGTGGCAGCCGCGTTGATGCCGTGCCCCATCACGTCACCGACGACGAGCGCGGTCTTGTCGCCGGCCACGGGGATCGCGTCGAACCAGTCGCCGCCGGCCTCGCCGATGGCGGCCGCGGGCTGGTAGCGGTAGGCGACGTCGAGCCCCGTGGGCTGGGGCGGCTGGCGCGGCAGGAGGTGGCGTTGGAGCGAGAGGGCGGCGTGGCGCTGCTGCTGGTACCAGCGGGCGTTGTCTATGGAGACGGCGGCCCGGGTGGCGAGTTCGAGGGCCAGGACGGCGTCGTCGTGGGTGAAGGGCTGCGGATTGCGGGCCCGTTTGAGGTCGAGGGCGCCGAGGACCTCACCGCGCGCGATCAGCGGGACCGCCAGGTAGGAGTGCAGGCCCGCGCGGTCGAGGAGGGCGGCGGCCTCGTCGTCACGGGCGATGTTCGCCAGATCCCCCGGCCCGACGTGGCTGATCAGGACCGGCCGCGCCGTGGTGACGCACCGGGTGACCAGGCGCTCCGCGTTGTACTTCGCGATGTTGCCCGGGGGATCGGCCGCCGCCCGGAGCGCCTCGGAGGGATAGGCGGACGCGACGGCCAGGGCGCGGATGGACACGGGCCCCGTCGAAGGGGCCTTGGCGGCGCCGTGGCCCTCCAGGACGGAGTCGAGGAGGTCGACGGCCGCTATGTCGGCGAGGTCGGTCACCACGAGGTCCGCCAGCTCGTGGGCGGTGCGGTTCAGGTCGAGGGTGGTGCCCACGCGCACCGACGCACGGGCGATCAGGTCGAGGCGTCTGCGGGCCTCGGCGGCCTCATTCGCCGCGTGGTACTGCTCGCTGACGTCCACGACCGACGTCGCGACGCCGAGTACCCGGCCGGCCGGGTCCTCCAGGCGGTAGTACGACACGTTCCAGGCGTGCTCGTTCGGATCGCCGAAGGTCCGGCCGATGGCCGTCTCGTCGAGCAGCGGCACGCCCGTCTCCAGGACCCGCCGCATCACGGACTCGATGTGCGCGGTGTCCAGGAACGGCAGGGCGTCATGGACCGTCCGCCCCATGTGATCGGCGGACGTGACCCCGTTGATCCGTGCCAGCGCCGGGTTGACCAGGACGTAGCGCAGGTCGGTGTCCAGCACCGCCAGGCCGATCGGCGACTGTGACACGAGGCGCACCGAAAGGGCCAGGTCGCGCTCGACGGCGCGCAGCGTCGGCTCGTCGGTGGCGATTCCCAGCGCGTACAGGCCGCCGTGCTCGTCCTGGAGCCGCATGTTGCGGAACTCCACCATCCGCGTGCGGCCGTCCTTGTGCCGGACCGGGAAGACGCCCGCCCATGCCCCGCCGCCGCTCATCACCCGGGCGAACAGGTCGAGGACCTGCGGGCGGTGCTCCTCGGCCACCAGGAGCTTCGCGGCGGAATGGCCGAGGGCGTCCTGCGCGTCCCAGCCGAACAGCTCGTGGGCCTGCGGGCTCCACAGGGCGATCCGGCCGGTCTCGTCCAGGACGATGGCGGCGACCCCCAGCACGTCGAGGAGGCCGCCCGGCTCGGATGCGGCGACGCGCAGCGGACCGAGCCGCTCCCCGAATACCTCGGATGCGTTCATCGTCGGCCCTTCGTCAGCCCGCCAGACGCCTCACTCCTGTCTCAGCGCCTTCACCATCTTCTCCCGGCGCGCAGAGATCGGCAGAGGAGATCCGGGAAGAGAGTCGGGTCGCGCACGCTGAGTAACTGCCTCGGGCGCCGGGCCGCGCCCGAGGCGGTGGGACGGTCAGCGCGCCCGGTCGGGCTGCGCCTCCCGATCCCGCGCAGGCGCGGCCTGGTGGTCCTGCGCCTGAGGCTTCCCGCGCTGCTCGTCGTGCTGCGCCAGGACCGCGAGGAGGGTGGCCACGGTCAGTCCGGCCTCGGCCGGGTGTCTCAGGGGCGTGCTCGGTTCGATGCGGTACGTGTTGGAGCGCCCGTGCCGGGTGTGGGAGAGGTATCCGGCCTCCTCCAGATCGGCGATGATCCGCTGGACGGCGCGCTCGGTGAGCCGGCAGTGCGCGGCGATGTCGCGTATGCGGGTCGAGGGGTCGTCGGCGATCGCGGCCAGCACGCGGGCGTGGTTGGTGAGGAACGTCCAGCCTGCATGCGGTTCAGGTACGGCACCCATGCCCCCAGGGTAGGACGAGGCATTCGCGCAAACAATCAGGCGAAACACCTTTCGCGAATCGCCTGTCGGTCCCAGGGGCGGCTTTCACCCGCGCCGGTCATGGTGAAGCGGATCACACGGCCGGGGTGTCACGTTTCTTTGGGGCGAGGTGTCTCGATGGGCGTGCGTGGACAGGGGAGCAGGCATGAACAGCGAAAAGAGGTCTGGTGGGATGCCAGGGTATGCATGCGCGGCAGGGGGGAGGCGGGTCGTGACTGAGGACGCCTTCAGCGAGCACCGCCCGCTGCTGTTCACGATCGCCTACGAGATGCTGGGCAGCGCCGCCGACGCCGAGGACGTGCTTCAGGAGAGCTATCTGCGGTGGAGCGCGGTCGACCCGGCCGAGGTCGAGCATCCGCGCGCCTACCTGGTGCGCGTGGTGACCCGGCAGTCGCTCAATCATCTGCGTACGGTCAAGGCACGGCGCGAGGAGTACATCGGCACCTGGCTGCCCGAGCCGATCCGCACCGGACCCGCGGTGAGCGAGGACGCGATCCTGGCCGAGTCCGTGTCGATGGCCCTGATGCTCGTCCTGGAGACGCTGAACCCGACCGAGCGCGCGGTGTTCGTGCTGCACGACGTGTTCGGCTACAGCCACGGCGAGATCGCCGCCTCGATCGGCAAGAACGAGGTGACGGTCCGTCAAATCGCTCACCGGGCACGGCGGCACGTACACGCGCGGCGCCGGCGCTTCGAGCCCGGATCCGAAGCCACCCGCGAGATCGTCCAGCGGTTCCTGCTCGCGACGTCGACCGGTGAGATCCAGGCGCTGATGGATCTGATGGCGCCCGACGTCGTTCAGATCGCCGACGGCGGCGGGAAGGTGACCGCCGCGCGTCGCCCGATCACCGGCAGCGAGGAGGTGGCCCGGTTCGTCCTCGGTGTGGCCCGTACCAGCATCACCCCCGACACCCGGATCGAGCACGCCACGTACAACGGCATGCCCGCGGCACGGTTCCTCACCGACGGCGAACTCGACTGGCTGGTCGCCTTCGAGATCCACGACGGGCGGATCACCGGCCTCTATGCCGTGCGCAACCCGGACAAGCTGCACCGCGACGACGTGGTGCGCCCACTCGACAGAGGAGTGCACTGACCGTGGAAACCATGACCGCCGAGCGTGTCATCGACGCCCCCATCGACGATGTCTTCGCCTGGCTCACCACGACCACCAACTACGAGCGCTCCCCCCTGGTGCTGCGCTGCCGGCTGACCCGGCGGGGCGAGTCCACGCCCTACGGCGTGGGTGCGGTGCGCAGCCACCTCTGGGCGATCGGCTGGCTCAGGGAGCGCATCACCCGTTACGAGGCGCCCTACGCCACCGAATACGTCGTCGAGCGCAGTGTGCCGCCGTCCCGGCACGAGTTCGGCGGCATGACGTTCACCGAGGTCGACGGGGGTACCCGGGTCCACTGGACCACCCGCGCGGAGATGAAGCTGCCGGTGCTGGGCCCCGTCCTGACCCGGGTCCTCGTGCGGCCGATGATCACCCGTTCCTTCGCCAGCATCCTCGACGCGGCCGACGCCGCGCTGACCCGACAGCCGCACGTGAACGGGAAGATGACGAAGCGTCAGCGGCCCGCGTGAATCAGCGCGCCGGATCCAGATGCGGCCGAACGCGCCTGCGCTCACGGGGGGCCGGTCGAGTGACCGCCACGCCGAGCGGCGCCGGCTGGGGCACGTAGCCGAAGTGGCGGGAGTCTGGGTGCGCGCCGCATCGCTCCGCACGACCAGCGACCCGGGCGGCACCAGCGAGCCGTCCGAGGCCCCGACGACGGCGCGGACCTCGGGCGGCACGGGGTCACCGGGCATCGCCGAGACCCGCTTGACCAGCCAGGACAGGGCTTCGTCGCCATCGCCGAACGGCAGTGGATTGCGGAAGACCACCGCGTCGCCGAGCCGCACCCGCTGGGTGCGGCGCACCAGCAGGCGGTC
Organism: Streptomyces sp. WM6378; assembly: GCF_001279695.1. Lineage (GTDB taxonomy): Bacteria > Actinomycetota > Actinomycetes > Streptomycetales > Streptomycetaceae > Streptomyces. Next base: position 158,119 of record NZ_LGDD01000339.1, on the reverse strand, counting down.
GCCGTCGGCGAAGGCCGGCGCCCTGCTCGACCCGGTGACCCTGACCGGCGTGACGCGGGCCCGCAGGGCGCGTACGGAAAGGAGGAGCACGCCCGCGCCCACGGCCGGCGCCGCCGTGGTCCGCCCGGCATCCGTCATGTGAGCGCGCCTTTCGTTCCGGGCGGTTCACGTGGCCGCCGCCGGGGTCCTGGGCCGGTCGCCGCGCTCGGCGTACCCGGCCGCCTGCAGCGCGAAGAGCCGGGCGTAGTGCCCGCCGCGCAGGGCCGTCAGCTCGTCGTGGGAGCCGAGTTCGGCGATCTCGCCGTCCACCAGGACGGCGATGGTGTCCGCCTCGCGCAGGGCGCCGAGCGAATCGCGGCGTTCGGCGCGCTGGTGGGCGCGCTGCTCGTGATCTTCACGGACGGACTGGGCGTGCTGTTCGACGACGGTACGCCGCGCACGTCGGGGCGGGGTCCGCAGATCCGCGTCCTGACCTCAACCGGCCTGGTTCGCCCGTCGGTTGAGGCTGCCTCGGGGCTCACAGCCCGGTCGCCCCGAACCCTCCTGCTGAAGGCGGACACCCCGCCGCACGCTGACACGAGACCCCGGAGAGTCACCCATGCCCTTCCTCGTCGCCGCCGTCGCCCTCATCGCCGTGCTCTGTCTGCTCAACCTGCTGCTCACCTTCGACCCGGCCCGCCTCCCGGCGCCCTCGAAGACGACGGTCTGACTCCGGGCCCACCGCAAGTTCCGCTCTACGGCTGGACGTTGGGGCTCGGTGAGCACTCCAACTGTTTCTGACTGGGTATGGCCCCGCAGATCGTCACGGACTCCGCCGGTGCGTCGTCGGTGACCGCGAGCATCTGGGTGTAGGTGTCCCGGTCGGTCCGGATCGTGGCCTGGAGTTCCAGGCCGGTCCGGTCCCGGATCTTGACGACGTCGCCGACCGCGCCGTTCTCGATCCGCCCCCACACCGCATGGCAGGCGGGGCTGTACCGCAGCTCGATGTGCATGCCGCGCAGCCAGGTGTCGTGCGAGGTGCTCGCGTCCCACTGGCAGTCCATGGCCTGCGGATCACGCCGTAGGCAGGTGTCTCCGGAACAGCGCGCGTCCACCTTCCCGCCTGCGGGCACGGGAGCCGCCTGGCCGGTCCCGGCACCCGATGCCTGGGCGCCGGGCGTCTTGGCGGCCCCGCCATGTGCGCCGGACGCGGTTCCCATGACCACAACGGTGGCGACCGCGCCCATGACCGCGCCCGTCGCGATGTAGCCGACGGCCCCGAGTCTTCGCTGCCAGGACGGGCGCCCGACGAGCCGCCGCCGGGCGGGGGCCGGTTCGGGTGGGCGGGGCGCGTCGCGTTCCGGCTCCACGACCGTGGGTGCCGGGTCCTGGGGCTCGGCCGTAGTGGCTGCGGGCTCGGGTGTCGCGGGCTCAGGTGCCAACGCCTCGGCGGCGGCCGGTTCCTGGGCAGGCGGCTGCGCCTGGCCCGCCGCCACGAGCAGGGCGAGCAGCGGACGCGGGTCCGCTCCGGTGGCCGCGGCGAACTGCTCGACGGCCACCTTGGAAGGGAGCTGCTTCCCGTTCAGGAAACGCTCCCAGGAGGAGCGGCTGTAGTGGGTCCGCTCGGCCAACTGGCCGTAGCTGAACCCGGATGCCTGCTTGACGCGGCGCAGTTCCCCGAAGAGCTGTTCCTGCGTCCCCGCCGGTGCATCGGTCTGGTCCGACACGTGCTTCCCCCGTCATCACTCGCGGCGGACGGCAACTCTCCTGGCCATCACGCGGACCACAGAGTAACCGGACCTTTCGTCCGAAGGCGTCGATGTGGGCGTCGCACCCGTCGCAGGGCGGGGCAGTGTGTGGATCACCACACTCCGGGCTCACTCGGCGGTGCGCCGGAAGGCGGCGCGGTAGTCCCGTGGACGTCGGCCGGTGTGTCGGGCGAAGAGCGCGGCGAAGGTTCCCGGGTCGCGGTAGCCGACCGCCGTGGCGATGCCGGCGACGGTGCGGTCCGTGGTCTCCAGGAGGTGCCGGGCGCGCCGGACGCGGGACAACTGCAGGTACTCCAGCGGACTCTGCCCCGTCTCACCCGCGAAGCGTCGCAGCAGCGTACGCGTACTGACATTGAACGTGTCCGACAGCGCGGCCAGGTCGTACCGGTCGGCGAGGTTCTGGTCGAGCCGGCGCATGACCCGGCGGGAGAAATCGGATCCCGGCTGAGGAAGAAGGCCGACGTCGACGTACGGAGTCTGGGACGAGCGGGCGTCGTCGAGCAGGGCCACCCGTGCGGTCGTCCGTGCCACCTCGGCACCGCTGTGCTCGCGGATCAGGCCGAGGGCGAAGTCGTACATGGCACTGAACGCGGCCGTCGTCGTCACACCCCTGTCGGTGACGACGAGATGCTCCGGCCGGACATCGGCGTCCGGACAACGCCGGGCCAATCCGTCCGCCAGTAGCCAACAGGTCGTCGCCCGTCGCCCGTTGAGCAGCCCGGCCTCGGCGAGCAGGAACGCGCCGACGCAGATCGAGACGACGACGTCGCCCGCGGTCGCGTGGGAGCGGATCACGGCGATTTCAGGGGCGAGGGCGGCGAGTTTCGCGTCCACGTCGAGGCCCGGTACGAGCTCGAAGCCCGGCACGACAAGTACGTCGACCTGGCGCGGCGGAGAGACGGCCAGCTGCGCGCCGCCCGACGCGATGACACGCCGGCGAGGCGAGACGATCGACACCTCGTACCCGGCGCGGTCGGGTCCCGCGACGTGCGCGGCCATCGTCAAGAGGTCGGGTACGCCGAACACTTCGGACGCGAAGCAGCCCGGGTAGGCCAGGACACCGATCCGCAGCGCACTCACGTTTGCCCATCCCACCGTGGCGAGATTACCCGCATGTCTGGCGATCCGGCCCCTCGTTCTGCCGGGCACATGGGGCCACGCTGCGACCATGAGTACTGACAGCGGATGCCTCGACGACCCGGTTTCGGACTTCTCCCGCCAACTCGTGGACGTGGACGGGGTGGTGAAGGCGGTATACGTCGCCGGTTCCGGGCCGGCCGTCGTGCTGATGCCGGAGATGCCGGGCATCAGCCCCGACGTCCTGCGCATGGCGCGGTGGGTGCGGGACGCGGGATTCACCGTCCACGTCCCCTCGCTGTTCGGGGTCGACGGCGCCCGTCCCACGGTGGAGGGCGGGGAGCGGATCGTCCGTCGCGCATGTGTCAGTGCGGAGTTCCGCGCGTTCGCCGGGGGTGGCACGAGCCCCGTGACGGCGTGGCTGCGCGGGCTCGCGCGCCGGGCGCATGCCGCGTGCGGCGGCGTGGGAGTCGGCGCGATCGGGCTGTGCTTCACCGGCAACTTCGCCCTCACCATGACGCTGGAGCCGGCCGTCGTAGCCCCCGTGCTCGGCCATCCGTCGCTGCCGCTGGACGACCCCGCGGGGCTCGAAATCAGCGACGAGGACGCGCGTGCGGTCCGCGACCGCGTCGAGCGCGACGGCCTGAAGGTCCTCGCCTACCGCTTCGAGGGCGACCGCTGGTGCACGGGCCGGCGCTTCGCCGCCTACCGGGCGCTGCTCGGCGACGCCTTCGACGGCCGTGTCCTGCCCGACAGCGCCGCGAACACCGACCCGCCCCCCTTCTTCCGCGACGTGGTCGGCACCCCGCACAGTGTGGTCACCGCACACCTCGTCGACGAGGCCGGCCATCCGACGCTGAAGGCCAGGGACGAGATCCTCGACTTTCTGGCCGAGCGCCTTGGGGCTCGGAACTAAGCCCGAACTTGTTCGTAACGAACATGTTCGTTACCGTGGACGTGTGACTCCACAGACCCCAGCCCCCCGCAGCCGTCGCGAGCGGCCCGCCAAGCCCGCGCTCACCCACGAGGGCATCGTCGCGACGGCGGTCCGCCTGATGGAAGCCGAAGGGCTGCAGCGCGTCACCATGCGCCGCCTGGCCCAGGAGCTCGACACGGGTCCCGCGTCGCTGTACGTGTACGTGGCCAACACCGCCGAACTGCACGCGGCGATCCTGGAGGAACTCCTGGGCGCGGTCGACCTGGCACCCGCCGCCACCCGGGGCGACTGGCACGAGCGGCTGCTCCACGTGCTCGGCTCGTACGTCGATGTGCTGTTCGCCAACCCGAGCCTGGCCCGCGCCGCACTGGTCGCGCGCCCCGCGGGCCCGAACTACCTGGCGCTGGTCGAGGCCATTCTGGCGCTCCTGCACGAAGGCGAGGTGCCGGACGCGCAGGCCGCCTGGGGCGTGGACGTACTGCTCCAGGTCGCCACCGCCACCGCCGCCGAACACTCGACCCGCGAACAGTCCGGCAACGCCGAGAGCGAGCACGACACCGTCGCCGCGGCCCTGCGCGAAGCCTCGCCCGACACCCACCCGCGCATCGCCGCGCTCGGTGACGACCTCGTCTCCGGCACGCCTCGGCAGCGCTTCGCCTGGATCTTCGGCGCGGTGATCAACGGCACGAAGACCACCCCGCGTGCCTGAGGGCTACCCGCGTCACCGTCCGCACGCCCCGGGCCACCGGACCTACGCAATGAAATGAGAGCACCCCATGAACACCCCCATGAGCACCCCCATCGGCTCCACCGCGAGCAGCCACACCCCGCACCACCCCATCGCCGTCATCGGCGCCGGGCTCGGCGGTCTCACCCTCGCCCGCGTCCTGCACGTACACGGCATCGAAGCCGCCGTCTTCGACCTCGACGCCTCCCCGGACGCCCGCACCCAGGGCGGCATGCTCGACATCCACGAGGAATCAGGCCAAGAGGCCCTGCATGCCGCGCAGTTGCACCACGAGTTCCTCGCCAAGGTGCACCCGGGCGGCCAGGCGATGCGCATCCTCGACAAGCACGCCCGCGTGCTGCGCGAGGAGGCCGACGACGGAACCGGCGGCCGCCCCGAGATCGACCGAGGCGACCTGCGCGCGCTGCTCCTCGGCTCCCTGCCGCCCGGCACGGTGCGCTGGGACTCCAAGGTCACGGCGGCGCGTCCGGTGGGCGGGGGAGTGCACGAGGTGACCCTCGCCGACGGCAGTGCGTTCACCACCGGTCTCCTCGTCGGCGCCGACGGAGCGTGGTCCCGGGTCCGGCCGCTGCTGTCCGGAGCGACACCCACGTACACCGGAATCAGCTTCGTCGAACTCGACCTCCTGGAGGCGGAGACCCGCCATCCCGAGGCGGCGCGGCTCGTCGGTGGCGGCATGCTCTTCGCGGTGGGCGACGACAAGGGATTCCTCGGCCACCGGGAATCCGACGGCAGCCTGCACATCTACGCCGCGCTGCGTACCGCCGAGGAGTGGCTGTCCGGCATCGACTTCACCGACACGGCGGCTGCCAGGACAGCAGTCCTGGACCAATTCGCCGACTGGGCAGCCGAGTTGAGGAGGCTGGTCACCGACGCCGACGGCCCGATGACACCCCGGACGATCCACGCCCTGCCCATCGGTCACCGCTGGGAGCGCGTGCCGGGCGTGACCCTCCTCGGCGACGCGGCGCATCTGATGTCCCCGTTCGCCGGGGAAGGCGCCAACCTCGCGATGATCGACGGCGCGGACCTCGGACGCTCCCTGGCCCGCCACGCCGGGAACATCGAGGTGGCCCTGGCGGCATACGAGGAGAAGCTCTTCCCGCGTGCCGAAGCGACCGCCAGGGAGTCGGCCGATGGGCTCGACACCATCTTCAACGCTGATGCGCCGCGGCCGTTGCTCGACATGTTCGCGGCTTTCGACGCCCAGACGGCCTGAGGTCAACGCCAGGCGGGTTCGCCGCGGATGACGGGCGGCGTCCTCCGCGGCGAACTGATGAGCCGTCAGCCGTCGATGCGGTGCTGGGTCCAGAACGAGGTCAGGTCCGTGGTCGTGGCCGCCTGGGCCGCCGCCTTGAACTCGGCCGTCGTCGAGACTCCGTACCAGTGCGAAGTGGCGTAGTCCTTCAGCAACTTGGCCATGACGCTGTCACCGAGGACGCGCCGCAGGTCGTGCAGGGCGCACTTGCCGTAGCCGTAGACGACGGTCGAGTACCGGGAGGAGTGGGCGTCCCAGTACGCCATGGAGTTCGTGATCTTCTCGGCGGACGACGCCCACGACACGCTGTTCCAGCAGTTGGCGCCGGTCTTGTTCTGCGCCAGATCGGTGGAGTAGTCGGCGAACGCCTCGTCCAGCCAAGGGCTGTTGTACTCGTCGTCGCCGACGATGCCGTACCACCACTGGTGCCCGATCTCGTGCGTGAGCGCCGTGGTGGAGACCAGGTCGAGGACGAAGCCGGGGTATTCCATGCCGCCGAACCAGTAGTTGTTGTCGATCACCGCGTCCAGCTCGCCGTACGGGTACGCCCCGAAGCGGGCCGCGTGCGTGTCCACGGCGGACTTGGCGGTGGCCAGCATCGACTGGGCGTCGGAGGAGCTGATGCCCGAGACGGAGTAGATGTTGATGGCGGTGCCGGCGGGCGAGGTGCCGGAGATCTTGCTGAACGGGCCGGCCGCCCAGGCGAAGTCGCGAACCTTGGACGCGGTGGCCGTGGTGACGGTGCGTCCGCTGGAGCCGGGGGTGTCGACCGAGGTGCCGGTGGCCGGGACCAGCAGGCTGGTGGGGTGGTCGAGGGTCACCTTGAAGTCGGCGGCCAGCGAGTAGAAGGACTCGCCGTTGTTGGTGTACGGGTCCAGGTGCCAGCCCGCCGCGTCACGGATGGCCAGGACCGGCAGGGCGTTGCCTATGTTGTTGAACGCCCCGTCGGCGCCGAAGCGGTCGGCGCCATCGGGCACGGTGATGCCCAGGTCGAAGCCGATCGTGGCGCTCTGCCCCTGGGCCAGCGGCGTCGGCAGGTCGATCTTGAGGGCCGTGCAGCCGACCGAGAGGGCGCCCGCGGTACCGCCGGTGACGTTGCTGACCGTGATCGGCATCGCTGAGCAGGTGCCGTGGTAGTTGTCCCACAGCCGCAGATACACCTCGCCGAGCGCGGTGGCCGAGGCGTTGGTGAAGGTCGCACTCTCGTGCCCGGTCCAGCCGTTGCCGCTCGCGTTGCTGGTCAGACTGACGTCGTACGAGGGCGCGGCCGGCGTGCGGGTGGAGTCCGCGGGCGGGGTCGAGCCGCCGGAGGTGTCGAGGGCGACGTCGTCGAGGACGAAGCTCGTCTTGAGGCTGGAGTCCTCCGTGCCGGTGAAGGCCACGTTGACGGTCTGCCCCGCGAAGCTGGACACGTCGAACGACTTCTGCACGTACCCGGTGTTCTTGTCGAGGTTCGAGTACGTCGCCAGCGTGGTGCCGCCGATCTTCGCCGTCAGCTTGTCGTACGCGGTCGACGAGGTCGTCTCGGCCGTGTCGATGTGCAGCCAGAACGTGAGTGTGGCGGTGCTGCAGCCGGACGGGATGGTGACGCTCTGGGAGAGGGTGTCGGTGTGTGTGCTGCCCACACCGTTCAGCCAGGCGAAGTGGGTGCCGCCGTGGGCGCTCTCGCCGGTGCGATTGGTGATCACGCTTGTCGACGACTGGGTCCAGGGTGAAGTACCACTCTCGAAGCCACCGTTGGCGACCACCTGGGCCGGGGTGCAGGCATCGGCGCGCGGGGCCTGGGCCGACGCCGGGGTGGCGGGAAGGGATACGGCAGCCAGCGCGGCGACGGCGCACGCGGCCGCCGCGAGGGACTTGTGGGGGGTGGATCTCACACGGAACTCCTTTGAGGCGGCCGGGATTCCGGCCTGCTCGGTGGTCGCCCGGCCCGGCTTGGGTGCGCCGGAGGACGACCGCGGGCGGTGCGCGGCACGTGCACGATCTCTGAGGTGAGACTTGTACCGCCGTCTCCCCGGGGTCAGGGCGTCGGCTGGGGGGAAGCTTGGCAGGTCTGATCGGAGCATGCCAAGAGAAGCGCTGGACGTGTTTGCGGCAGAACCGGAAGGGCGCGCACCGCCCTCTTTGTGGCAGAACCGGAAGGGCGCGCACCGGCCTCGATTCCCGAGACCGGCACGCGCCCTTCAGCCCTGTGGTACCCCTACGGTGCCGCGTGCACCTCCCTCTCGGAGTCCTCCTCCGCCACCTCCGTCGCGCGCGGCCGGAGCATCGTCGCGGCCAGCGCCGCCGTGGCCACGAGAACGGCCGCGGCCACCCCGGCGACCGTGGTGAAGCCCTGGTCGTAGGCCCGGCGGGCCGCCGCGGTGAGGTTCGCGGCGGTGGTGGCGGGGAGCTGCTTCAGGACGTCCTCCGCCGAGGCGAACGACTCCTGGGCGGCGCTCTGCTGCCCCGGGCTCAGGCCGGGCACCTCGGGCAGCGACGTGCGGTACGTCGCGGCGAGCGCGGTGCCGAGGATGGCGACGCCGAGCCCGGCGCCGAGCTCGAAGGAGGTCTCCTGGATCGCGGCGGCCTCGCCGGAGCGTTCGGGGTTCGCCGCGGCCATGATGGAGTCCGCGCCCAGCGTCATCACGACTCCCGCGCCCAGCCCGGCGGCGACGAGCGGCACCACGAGCCTGGCGTAGTGCGAGGTGTCCCCGGTCAGTGCCAGGGCCGACGCCGCCGCCGCGAACAGGCCGAGCGAACCGGTCAGCGCCCAGCGGTTGCCCCAACGCGCCGAAGCCCAGGGCGCGGTGGTGGCCCCCACCGCGTTCGCCGCCGCCAGCGGCATGAGGGCGAGCCCGGCCCGTACCGGCGAGAACCCGCCGACCTGCTGGAACCACTGGGTGAGGAAGAACAGCAGCGCCACATAACTTCCGAAGCAGCCGATCACGCAGAGCGTCGCGGTGGAGAAGCGCCGGTCGGCGAAGAGCGAGAAGTCCAACAGCGGTTCCGACAGGCGCCGTTGGCGACGTACGAAGAGGAAGAGCAGCAGCGCCCCGCCGACTGCCGCGGCCAGGATGAGCGGATCGACCCCCACGCGCTCGCCGGCCTGCTTCAGCGCGTACACGACCCCCGCGAGCCCGGTGATCGACAGGGCGACGCTGGCCATGTCCCAGCGCCGCGGGGAAGGGTTGCGGGATTCGGGCACCACACGGGCGCCCACGACCAGGATGACGAGCACGATCGGCACATTGACCAGAAAGACCGCGCCCCAGCCCCAGCGTTCGGTGATCAGGCCGCCGAGCAGTGGGCCGAGGGTGGCGCCGACACTGTGGGCCGAGGTCCAGATGCCGATCGCGATGGCGCGTTCCCGGTCGTCGGTGAACACGACGCGGATGATGGCCACGGTCGACGCCATGATCATCGCGGCCCCGACGCCCAACGCGACCCGGGCGGCGATCAGTTGGGGCGTCGAGTGGGAGAACGCGGCGGCCGCCGACGCGAGCCCGAACACGGCGAAGCCGCTGAGCACCATGCGCTTGCGCCCGATGCGGTCGCCGAGGGTGCCGCAGGTGACGAGCAGCGAGGCGAGGGTGAGCGAGTAGATGTCGACGATCCACAGGAGTTGGACGCCGCTGGGATGCAGGTCGAGGGACATGCTCGGCACGGCCGCGTGCAGCACGGTCAGGTCGATCCCGCACAGCAGCAGGCTGGTGGAAACCACCGCGAGGACCAGCCATTTGCGCCGCTGCGCGGCGGCATCCGGTTCGCCCGGGATCTTTGCGGGGGCATCGCTATTCGTCATGCTCGCACTATCGTGGGATACGAATACAGGGCGCAAGTACGGTCTCGAATGTGACGTAGTATCAAGATGTATACCAGGTTTCAAGATGTATACCGTCAAGGTATATGCCGTGGTGGAGGTGGAGTCGTGCGCGACGGTTCGGAACGCGCGGAAAACACGCCGGAATATTGCGCGATCGAGAGCGCCATGGAGGTCCTGGGTGGCCGATGGAAACTGGCCATCCTGAAGGAACTTCTGGCCGGGACACGGCGGTTCAGTGAGCTCAAGCGAGCCCTGCCCCGGATCACCCAGCGGATGCTCACCCGCCAGTTACGCGAAATGGAGACCGACGGCCTGGTCATAAGGACCGTTTACCGGGAGGTGCCGCCGAAGGTCGAGTATTCGCTCACCGAGATCGGCCGCAGCCTGGACGAAATCGCGGAACAACTCGACACCTGGGGGCGCTGGTACCGGACGATGCGGGCCATTGAGACGGACCCGGACCGCGAATTCCCGGTGGCTGATCCTCGTGACGCGGACGCGGAAATCCCCGTCGTACGTGCCTAGCACGCACCCCGCGTGGCCGATGAGCCACGCGGGGTGCCCGCACCACCCGCTCAGAACTCCAGCAGGTTCTGCCGGAGCGTGTTCCCGGGGGTGTACGCGGAGCGGGTCAGCCCCCGGCGTTGCAGCGCCGGGACGAGCCCGTCGGTGACCTCGGCGATGTAGCGGCGGTTCAGCCGCAGCACAGGCGTCGTAATCATGAAGCCGTCGCCGCCGACCTCCTCCATCACCTCACCCATCCGCTCGGCCACCTGGTCCGGGGTTCCGATCAGCTCAACCGAGGAGACCAGCCCGCCCGCGGCGTCGACGACCAGCTCACGCAGCGTTTTGCCGCTGCCCCACTGCTGGAGCTGGTCGAGCGAGCCCTGTTCCCCATTGGTCTCAAGGCGGTACGGGAGCGGCTCGTCCAGATCGAACTGGGCGAAGTCGATCTCCGTGAGCGCGGATGTCTCGGCGAGGATGTCATGGATGAACTCGGGCGAGTTGATCATCCGGGTGTGCTTGTCCCGCGCATCCTGTTCGGTCTCGCCGAGCACGGGCGTGATGCAGAACAGGACCTTGATGGCGTCCGGGTCGCGCCCGTGGTCCTTGGCGTGGGCCCGCACGTCGTCGCGGAACTGCTTCATGCCCTCCACGCCATTGGCGATGGCGATGATCGAGTCCGCGTTGCGGGCCGCGAAGGCCCGGCCCCGGGGAGAGGCACCCGCCTGCACGAAGGCCGGCCGGTGCTGGGGCGAGGGCACCGTGTTCAAGGGGCCGCGCACCTGGAAGTACTTGCCCTTGAAGTGGATGGGCCGCACCTTGGTGTGGTCCGCGTACACGCCCTTCTCGCGGTCGAGTACGACGGCGTCCGCGTCCCAGGACGCGAAGAGCTGCTTGACGACGTCGACGTATTCGTCGGCCATCTCGTACCGGACATCGCGCGGCGGCAGCTTGTCGAGGCCGAAGTTCTGCGCGGCCAGGTCCTCCGCGCTGGTGACGATGTTCCAGCCGAACCGGCCACCCAGCATGCTGTCGAGGGTCGAGGAGAGCCGCGCCGTCATGAACGGCGGATACGCCAGTGTGGAAAGGGTGGCCACGATGCCCAATTGCGAGGTCGCCACCCCCATGGCCACCGCCAGCGGCACGGGGTCGTGCTTGGGCACCACCATCGCCTGCCTGAGAGCCGCCTCGGCGGAGCCGCCGTAGGACTCCGGCACCATCAGCTTGTCCTCGACGATGACGTAGTCGAAGCAGGCGCGCTCCAGCGCCTGGGCCACCTCGGTGTGGAACTTCCCGTCCCACGGCGACCCGCCGGTCCCGAACGGGCCCTGCCAGTCGTCGGGGGTGAAGTTGAAGATGAAGGCGAGATGGAACTTGCCCGCCGACCGGTCCTGCGATGTGGTCCTTGTCATGCGCGTCGTCCCTTCGGTGCGGCTGAGACCGCTGCGGCTTTGTCACTGCGGCCGTTGGGGGACGTACGGCCGCGTCGGTCCGGGCGGGTGCGGGCGAGCAGCAGGCCATCGCCGTGGCGGACCATGGCCAGCGCCTCGTCGGTCACGTGGCGGAAGAGCTTCTCGCCGAGCTCCGCGCTGGATCCCGAAGTGGACGACAGGATCCCGTTGTTGGAGATCTGCTTCACATCGATGGGGTGCAGATAGACCCCGCTGCGCGGCGGATCGTCGTGCTCGGGCCGCTCCTCGGTGACCAACTCCGGGCGCAGGTGCAGCATCAGGCTGGTCTCGGTCAGGCCGGCGTGCTCCGCGTGCCAGCCGGGGAAGCCGGGCACCTCGGCGGCGATCCACGATTCCTGGACGAGGCTCCACCAGCTGAAGGCGTACACCTCGCGGCCGTCGAGGAGACCGCGAGCACGTACTTGATCGAGCGCCTCGAAGAGGAAGGGCTCGTTCTCGAAGTGGCCGTTCACGATGATCAACCGCTCGAAGGGCAGCGCGACGAGCGACTCCAGGGCTTCCCGTACGAAGCGGATGAGGGTGTCGCCGCCCACGTACAGCGTGCCGGGGAAGGAGAGCCCGCCGCCGCTCTGCGGGAGCGAGCGGGCGGCGATCTGGTGCACGGGCAGGGTGAGTCCGTCAAGACCGGCGGCGATCTCGGCCGCGAACGCCTCGGCGAGGTCGGAGTCGACGCTGAGCGGCAGGTGCGGGCCGTGCTGTTCGGTGGCGCCGATCGGCCAGACCAGGGTCCTGCCCTGGACGGACCGGTTCACGTCGGCGCTGGTCAGGGCGGAGTACGCGGCGTGGGTCATCGGGCCGCTCCCGCCGTGGCGCCGGCCGGGCGCACGAGGGCGGCACCGGTCTCGGTCACGATCCGGTCCAGCGTCTCGTACATGTCGGTGTGCAGCGCCGTGTAGACCTGCGCCACGTTCGCGCCCACGCTCAGATAGTCGGCGACGTCCCGGCCGGAGCTCACGCCGCCGCAACCGAGGACGGGCAGGTCGAATCCGCGTCGCCGGAGCTGCCAAATGGCAGCCAGGACAAGGGGTTTGATGGCGGGGCCCGAGTAGCCGAAGACGCCGCCGAGTTCGAGGTCGCCGGTTTCGGGCGAGACGGCGGCGCCGGAGATCGTGTCGCTGACCGTGACGGCGTCCGCGCCGCCCGCGACTGCCGCGCGCACCCGGTCCGCCAGGCCCTCGCCGATGGCGAGTTTGACCGAGATCGGCAGCGTGGTGCGGGCGCGGGTGGCCGCCGTGTAGGCGTGGACCCGGTCGGGAGTGTCCTCCTCGCCGCCGGGCTCCTCGTTGATGCAGGAGATGCCGAGCTCCAGCGCCGGGCAGCCGGTGGCCGCCACGCGGGCGGCGAGCTCACCGAGCTCGGCCGGGGTGTCGGCGTGCACGGAGGCGATCACCGGTAACCGCTCGTCCGCGAAGGACGTGAGGACCGCCAGCCAGTGCTCGACCGACCTCTTGGAGTACGTGGTGCTGTTCAGCATGCCCGAAGGCAACCGTAAGATCCGCTCGTCGAGATCCTGGGGCGGACTGGGGTGGATCGTCTTGGTGACGACGGCCCCCGCGCCGGTCGCGAGGAGCTTGCGGATGTTGCGTTCCTGGTCGGTGAGCAGGCCGGAGCCGACCACGACCGGATTCTTGAGGGTGAGTCCCAATATGCGTACGGCGTCGGACAATTGAGGTCTCCGTGGTGAGGCTGTGCGGGATGCGCGGCCGACCGGGCGCGGGCCGGGTGACGGCCGGGCAGGGGAGTGCGAGGAGTGCCGTCAGGCGCCCGTGACGATGGCTGAGCCGAGGGCCTCGCGCTGCACCTCGGTGGCGGCGAGCACGGCGTCGACCAGGAGCCCGGGCTTCTCGTTGAACTCGTCGAAGTCGATGACCTGCACCGAACCCACCCGGTGCAGCCCCTTGAGCAGATGGCTGGCCGAGTCCACGAACGGCTGCTTGGTCACCAGGACGATGGGGCGGCCCAGCGCGGTCGCCCAGCCCAGCTCCACGTGCGTGCCGTCGGTGCGGCGCAGGGTGAGGTCGGGCAGCACCGGAAGGACGGGGACGAACACGTCGCACTTGCGCATCCACCGGAAGTCGCGCACCGAGACCTGCTCGGGGGTGAACTGCGCGGTGTCCTCGCCGAACTTCTCGGCCACATGGGCGGAGAAGATGTTGCCACCGTTCTCGCGGACGGCGCCGATGGCCCTGGTGATCGCGGACTGGAGGTCGCCCGCGAAGCCGTTCGGCAGGATCGCGTGCTGGATCGGACCGCCCACGAACACGTCGAGGCCCGTGAGCAGACCCGACCGGTCATGGATCATTGCCATGTGAATTCTCCTGACAGAAAATTAACGTCGAATTGGTGGGGGAGTGGCATGGCCAGGAGTCGACACGTCATGGAGGACGCGCCGACGGGACGAAATACCTGAGCGGGATCGAGAGCGAGATCGAGCCATTTGGGTGGCCGAATTCCGGAGCTCTGGCGGGAAAGCGAGGGTGCGCGTGCGGAGCGCGGAACGCCTCACCGGTCCGAATATGTGCAGGTGCTCCGGGGTTATACCGGCCCGTCCGTGCTCTCGCTCAGCGATGCGTACCGGCCACGGTGGTACAGCAGTGGCTTCCGGTCCTCGGCGGTATCCAGGGCGAGCACCCGGGCGGCGACGACAGTATGGTCGCCCGCGTCGAATTCGGCCTCGATCGCGCACTCGAACCAGGAGCACGCGCCGTCGAGCCTGGGGGGCGCGCCGGGCGGGCAACTCCAGCCCACACCCGCGTACTTGTCGCCACCTGGGCGGGCGAAAAGCCTGCTCAGAGCGGTCTGATCCTCAGCGAGGACGTTCACACAGAAGCGCCCCGCGACCCTGATGAGCGGCCACGTCGTGGACGTCCGGCCGGGACAGACGAGAATCCGCGGCGGGTCGAGGGAGAGCGAGGAGAAGGCCTGGCAGGTGAAGCCGACGGGACCCTTCGGGCCCACGGCGCTGAGGACGGTCAGGCCGGTACAGAAGGTGCCGACCGCAGACCGGAATGAATCGGGGGTGACGTGGTCCTGAACTGCGATGGATGTGCTGTCGCCATGCAAGGGAAGTTCCTCACGGTAGAGCAGCTGATCCGATCGGCCCGTTTTTCCGTGAGCTTTCTCGGAGATAAAAGTCTGCACTAGATGGCGAGTCGGGACAAGGGACCTATGAATCGTAAACGAGATATTGCAATGATCTAGGTATGTTGAATGATTCGGGCGACCGAACGCGTACCAGAACGCGCCTAGTTGGACTCCTGGCCCGTGGACGCGGCCTCGGCGACCGCGACGGACAGGTGTTTGCGTACGGGCTCGGGCAGCGGCGTACCCCCTGCGGAGTCCACCACCTGCTCGGCCAGGCTGCGCAGTTTGGTGTTGGTGTGCTGGGAGGTGGTCACCAGCACCTTCCAGGCGTCCTCGGGAGTGAGGGCGAACGCGGCCATGAGGATGCCGCGGGCCAGATCGATGGTCCCCCGGCTCTCCATCGCCCGCCGCAACTGCCCGAGTTCGAGGCGGAGATCCATGTCGGGGTCGGGATCGGTGTCAGGGGTCGGGGCAGGGGCAGGGGCGAGGTCGAGACCGCGGCCCGGGTCCGGATCGTCCGATGGCGGGGCGATGCGCGGGGTGTCGCCGAGACCAAGGGCCGCGGCGGGCTCGTCCAGGGCCCGCCGCCTGATGTGCAGCAGGATGTTGACGGCGGAGCACCCGCAGAACTCGACGCCGCTGAGGTCCAGTTGGATGTAGCCGTCCGACCCGGCGGGGTCCGCGTGCAGGGCTTGTCGCAGCTGTTGGTCCGTGGCGAGATCGAGTTCGCCGCACACGTCAACGACGGTCCCGTCGCCGTCGGGGCGGCTGAAGACCGTCAGTCCGGACAGTCGATGTGTGGCGGTCGAGCCGGTCAGCCTGGTGCACGTGCCGGCCCGCCCGGACTCGGACTCTTCACAGTGCGGCATGGCCATCTCCCCCTGCGCACTCCGGCAGTTCCTCCTTGCCCAGATTCGCGCTCACCAGAGACATACGTCAAGAGATACATGAAGCCAAGTTCGGGTATTCCTCAACACGAACCGGTGGGCCTACGATTCGCCCATGGGTGGAGTACCGGAACCGCACACGGGATGGACGTTCATCACCAACCACGCGCGCGTGCTCGCGACCATCGCCGAGGACCAGAACGCGCGGATCCGGGACATCGCCGCCCGCTGCAGACTCACGGAGCGGGCCGTCCAGAAGATCATTTCTGACCTGGAGCAGAGTGGCTTCCTCTCCCACGCCCGGGAGGGACGCGGCAACACCTACCGGATCGAGCCGGGAAAGATCCTGCGGCACCCCGCCGAGGCCGAGGCCGGCCTCACCGTGGCCTCCCTGCTCGGCCTCCTCGCCCAGGACGAGGACCACCGAGCCACGCCGGCCGGCAACGGCGCGCACGCCGACGGGGACGGCCGCTGACCGGCGTGACCTGCGGGCGAACCGGGTGTGCGTGCCGCGGCTTGATCTCGCGGGTGACGCTGGCCGATTGCGAGCTGGTCGTGGGCGTCGTGCGTCGAGAGGATTCTCCCCTGCCGGGTGGGGCGACCGAGAGGGGCGGGAGTTCATGAGGTCACGACGAAGAACGTTGCGGGACGGCGGAGTCGGGGCGCTGCTGCGGGGCATGGTCGCGCTGGCGATCGCCTGCGCGGGAGCGGCCGGGGTGCCCGCGGTGGCGCAGGCGGCACCCGCCGCGGCCACGACCACGTCCGCATGCGGTACGGATTCCGGAGCCAAGGGCCTGGCGAGCTCGCCGGTCTCCGACAGCCTGGTGTCCGTGGACCGCGCGGACGGCCGGATCGCGCAGTTCCAGCTCTTCTACGACACCACGGCCACCAGGGGCCTGCCCTTCGTGTGGCACCGCGAACAGGCCGCACCGGGCGGTGCGTACGGCGCCTGGCAGCGGGTGAGCGCGGCGACCGTGGGGCCCAAGAGCTACTACATCACGGCGATGGAGAACTCGGCGGGCGACCTGGAGCTGCTGTTCTCCACCTACGGGACGTTCTGCCACGCCGTGGAGGACGCCGGCCCGGGCGGCTGGAGCAGCCCGGACGCCTTCGGGCTCGCCCCGACCCCCTACCACGGCGGAGTCGTCCTGTTCAAAGAGCGCGACGGCAGCATCGACGCCTTCGCGTCCGGGGCGAACAACGGCAGCACGATGGAGGTGCGGCACCAGCAGAACGCGGAATCCGGCTGGGGTCCGGTGCTGCCCATGGGGCTGGTACCCGGCCAGGACGTGGGGCTGAGCCAGCCGAGCACGGTGGATCAACTCCCCGACGGCAGGCTCCACTTGACGGTACGTGAGTGGAACCGGGACCGCATGTGGGAGATCTACCAGTCGCTTCCCGGCGGTGGCTGGGGACCGTGGCAGCTGATGTCCCCGACAGCGGCAGCAGCACCTGCCGCACTGACGGCCACCGCCGGCCCGCAGCTGAACGTGAACCGCACCACCGGCCTGCGGGACGGCGACATCGTCAAGTTCACCATCGCGGGCGGGCCGCCCAAGGACTACGTCTGGGTCAAGGAGTGCGGCCCCTCGGCGTCCGCGACCACCTGTGACGACGACACGGGCCGCCAGTTCCGCGTGTACCCGGACGGCACGTACCAGCTCTCCCCGAAGAAGCTGTACGCCCAACTGAGCACCACGGCAGGGAAGTTCGACTGCCGTACGGTGTCGTCGAGCAACCCGTGCTCGCTCGCCCTGACCGACAACACCGGGGCGCTGCTCACCACCGTGCCGCTGCGCTTCGCCCCGCACGGGCCCCTGGAGGCGCCGCCCACGTTGCAGGTGAACCCCGACACGGGTCTGGTGGACGGCCAGGCGGTGCGGGCGACGGGCAAGGGCTACGAACCGCAGTACCACGTGGTGATCATGGAGTGCGCGACCGGCTCGGCCGACACCTTCGGCTGCCGCCCCCGCTCCCGGCCGCCGGCCACCAGCGACACGGGCCGAGTGGACGAGACGATCACCCTGTCGGCGACGTTCACCGCCATCGACGGCCGCACCATCGACTGCCGTGCCGAGGGCGCGTGCGAGCTGGTGGTCTTCGGCACGCGGGTCCGCGGCCCGGAATCGGTCCGCCATCCGCTCGGCTTCGTACCGCCGCCCGCGTCGGGAGGGTGAGGCATCGGCCGTGGGTTGGGGGTGCCCTCAGCCCAGGGCCGCCTCCCGGTAGGGCCGGAAGAAGGCGCGCAGCTCCTCGGCGTACAGCTCGGGCTCCTCGAACGGCGCGAAGTGCCCGCCCCGGGCCGGCTCGGTCACGTACGCCACGTTCGCCATGCGATCGAGCCACGCCCGGGGCGGCAGGACGACGTCGCCCGGGAACAGCGAGAAGCCGGACGGTACTTCGACGCGGCGGGCGTGCTGGGCGGGCGGGATCGCGGCGTTCGCGCGGTACATGCGCATCGACGAGCCGATGGTCTCGGTCAGCCAGTAGAGCGTGACGTTCGTGAGGATCTCGTCCTTCGTGAAGCTCCGCTCCACGTCGCCGCCGCAGTCACTCCACGCCCGGAGCTTCTCGACGATCCAGGCGGCGAGCCCGGCCGGCGAGTCGGCGAGTCCGAAGGCGGCGGTCTGCGGCTTCGTACGGTGCATGGCGGCGTACGCGCCCTCGGTCGCGCCCCAGGCCGCGGCGCCCTCCAGCCAGGCACGCTCCTCTGCCGAGAGTTCCGCCGGGTCGCCGGAGAAGACGGGCAGGCCCGCGTCGGTGCGGTGGACGGCCACGACCCGGTCGGGGTGGTCGAGAGCGAGGTAGCGGCTGACGTGGCTGCCGACGTCCCCGCCCGCCGCGCCGAACCGCTCGTAACCCAGGACGCCCATGAGCTCGGCCCACAGCCCGGCGACGGCGATGGCGTCCAGGGGCGGCCCGGTTGGGCGGTCGGAGTACCCGTAGCCCGGCATGTCGGGCACGACCACGTCGAACGCGTCGGCGGGGTCGGCGCCGTGCGCACCGGGATCGGTGAGGAGCGGGACGACCTTCGAGTAGCGCCAGAACGAGTCCGGCCAGCCGTGGCTGAGGACCAGCGGCAGCACGGGCCCGGCCGGCGCGACGGCCCGGGCATGCACGAAGTGGACCCCGAGCCCGCCGAGCGGCACGCGGAAGTGTGGGAGCCGGGCGAGCGCGGCCTCCTGCGCGGGCCAGTCGAACCCGTCCGCCCAGTACGCGACGAGCTCGCGCAGGTAGTCGAGATCGGTCCCGAGTGCCCACCCGGCGTCCTCGGGCGCATCCGGCCAGCGCGTCGCCCGCAGCCGCGCGCGGAGATCCGCGAGCGCGGCGGGGGAGGTCCGCGGGGTGAACGACTCGGGGCGAAGCGGGGTGATGTGCGGCATGAGATGCACCCTAACGGTGGGGTGGCGGCTACCGCCTTGTCCTGTACGGCTGTTAGGGCCTGGCTCCGCTTCGGGCGGCAGCTTGGGCCTTCCTCGCCGAGTGGACGGTCCACAGGGTGAGCGGCCCGTAGACCGCGAGCATGAGGGCCTGTGAGACGTTGGCCGCGGGCCCGACCGGCAGCAGGTACACGGCCGCGATCCGCAGCCCCGCGTCGATGAGGAGCGAGATCCCCCAGATCAGGGAGACACGGAACCAGCGGGCCCGCATGGCGGAGGTGTTCGCGGAGCTCCGGAACTCGTCGTGCCGCGCGGAACCGGCCGAGCGGGCGAAGCGCAGGGCCGCGTAATAGGCGAGCGGGCGCCCGATGACACAGCTGCCGACGAAGACGAGCCCCGCCGTGAAGGAGCCCGCCGCGTCCTTGGCGAGGACGAACCGGGGGTCGCCGGTGGTGAAGCTCAGGGCGAGCCCCGAGCCGAACAGGGTGAGTAAGAACAGCGCGAACGGGTCGAGCCTGCGCTGGCGCAGCACCACCCAGAGTGTGCGCAGCCCGGCGACAACGGTGGCCAGGAGCAGGGCGAGGTAGTTGCTCGCGCCGAACAGCCCGGCGACGAAGTAGGCGATCACCGAGAGCCCGATGTCGTAGAAGAGGGTGGAGGCCATCGCCCGCATGGACGGGTCGAGCCGCCTGCGGGGCGCAGTGGCAGCGGACTTGCTGGACGGTTCGGACGAGGTCGGTCGCATGGCGAGCCCCCATTGGTCTCGTAGAGGAAGTCGGTTCCAACGCATTCCCGCATTCGGGGACGCATCCATGAATTGCTTCGGGGGATGCCCTCAGGAGAGGGGCGTGGAATGCATTCCATGACGTTCGAGAATTCTTTTGTCTCGAACACAACCGACGTTAACTCGCCCTGGTCGTACGTGTCTTGGGGCGCTCGGTGGACATTCGGGCGGTCGTCTCCACCACTGGGTGGAGAAGGGTGGACCCGGAAGAAGCGGCGCTTGCCCCAGGTCTGCGGCGCCCGACCGGCTCGCAGGCTCGGGGGCTGCTCCGGCCGTACGGAGCCCGGCGATAGCGTGGGGCCACGTGGCGTGCCACCGCTTCGCGAGAAGGTCGTGAGTTCTGTTGCACGGCAAAAACAAAGGCAAGGAGAGTCACACTCTCCCTGCCACTCTCAACTTATAGCGCGCTGGGGGGCTTGCCGCAAGGCCCGGGTCATGGCGCACAATCGTCGGCCGAAGCCAGAACCTGCGCATTTGGGGGCGCGGTGTCGTCGAATCAGTGGTGGGACCAAGCACCGTGCAGTTGTGGCCGGGGGTGTTCGGTGCGGAGGTGCGCGGCGCCCGAATCGTCAGAGGGAAGGCAAGCAGGGATGAGGACGTGCTCGACAAAAGGTTCGGCAGAGTGGGAGGCGCCGGTGATCCGATCGGCCACCGCAGTGCGACGGGGCACGGTTGCCCGGGAGGTGTCGCGATGACTGAGCAGTACGTGCTGGATCTTCAAGAGGTCGACGAGACGCAGGTCGCGGTCGTGGGCGGCAAGGGCGCGCACCTGGGCGAGCTGTCGCGGATCGAAGGCGTTCGCGTCCCGGGTGGCTTCTGCGTGACGACGGAGGCCTTCCGGCGGATCATGGCGCAAGCGCCGTCGATCGAGGATCGGCTCGACCAGCTGTCGCGCCTCGACCCGGACGACCGGGAGGCGATCGGCACGCTCAGCGCGGAGATCCGTCGGACCATCGAAGGGATTGCCGTCCCGGGCGATCTGGTGGCGGCGATCACCGGCGCGCTCGTCCGGCTCGGCGAGGAAACCGCCTGCGCCGTCCGGTCCAGCGCGACGGCGGAGGACCTGCCGACAGCCTCCTTCGCCGGCCAGCAGGACACGTACCTGAACGTCGTGGGACCGACGGCGATCCTTCAGCACGTCAGCCGGTGCTGGGCCTCGCTGTTCACCGAGCGGGCCGTGACCTACCGTCGGCGCAACGGCATCGACCACCGTACGGTCCACATGGCCGTGGTCGTGCAGCGGATGGCCTTCCCGCAAGCGTCCGGCATCCTGTTCACCGCCGACCCCGTCACGGGCAACCGGAAGGTCGCCACCGTGGACGCGGGCTTCGGCCTCGGCGAGGCGCTGGTCTCCGGCCTGGTGAACCCGGACGTCTTCAAGGTGCGACACGGCGAAGTCGTCGCCAAGACGATCGCCGCCAAGCAGCGTGCCGTCCACGCCCTGCCGGCCGGCGGCACGCGGGAAGTGGCGATCGACTCGCGGTGTCAGGAGGAACCGGCGCTGACGGATGCGCAGGCCGTGCATCTCGTGCGGCTCGGGCGGCGGATCGAGGCGCACTTCGGCCGCCCGCAGGACATCGAATGGTGCCTGGTCGACGACGACTTCCAGATCGTTCAGTCCCGGCCGATCACGACGCTGTACCCCGTCCCCGAGGCCGGTGACCAGGAGAACCACGTATACGTCTCCGTCGGTCATCAGCAGATGATGACCGACGCCATGAAGCCCCTGGGGCTCTCCACGTGGCAGCTGACGGCCATGGTGGCGATGCACGAGGCCGGCGGCAGGCTGTTCGTCGACGTCACCCGGCGCCTGGCCTCGCCCGCGAGCCGTGCCGGCCTCCTCGACCTCATGGGGAGAGGCGATCCGCTGGTCAGGGACGCGCTGGAAACCGTCCTCGACCGCGACGACTTCGTCCCCTCGCTTTCCGACGAGGCCCCCGGTGGGCCGCCGGCCGGCGGCCGGCCCGCCCCGATCGAGACCGATCCGGCCATCGTGGCCGAGCTGATCGAGCGCAGCCGGGTGTCCGTCGCCGCCCTGGAACGCGACATCCGGACGAAGACCGGACCGGCACTGTTCGACTTCCTCCTCGACGCCTTCGATGAGCACAAGCGCGTCCTCAGTGACCCACTGAACATCCAGGCGATCATGGCGGGGATGGAGGCCACGTGGTGGCTCAACGACCGGCTGAAGGAGTGGCTGGGCGAGAAGAACGCGGCTGACACGCTGACGCTGTCCGCCCCCGACAACGTCACGTCGGAGATGGGACTGGCACTGCTCGACGTCGCGGACGTGATCCGCCCGCATCCGGAGGTGCTGGCGTTCCTGGAAGGCGTCGAGGACGAGGGCTTCCTGGACGAGCTGGCGAAGCTCGCGGGCGGGACCGAGGCGCGGGACGCCATCGAGGCCTACCTCGACCGGTACGGCATGCGCTGCGTCGGCGAGATCGACATTTCGAGGCCACGTTGGCGCGAGCGGCCCAGCACACTTGTGCCGGTGATCCTCGACAACGTCAGGAACTTCGAGCCGGGCGCCGCCGAGCGGCGCTTCGAGCAGGGGCGGCAGAAGGCGCGGGAGAAGGAACAGGACGTGCTGTCACGCCTGCGGGCCCTGCCGGACGGGGACCGGAAAGCCGACGAGACCAAGCGGATGATCGACCGGGTCAGGACCTTCATCGGGTACCGGGAGTACCCGAAGTACGGCATCGTCAGCCGCTACTTCGTCTACAAGCAGGCCCTGATGGGGGAGGCCGAGCGCCTCGTGCAGGCCGGTGTACTGCGTGCGAAGGAGGACGTCTTCTACCTCACGTTCCAGGAACTGAACGACGTCGTGCGCTCGAACCGGGTGGACGACCGGCTCGTCCAGCAGCGCAAGGAGGCGTTCCGGTCGTGCCAGGCGCTCACGCCGCCCCGGGTGCTGACCTCGGACGGTGAGGCCGTCACCGGGGCGTACCGGCGTGACGACGTGCCCGCCGGCGCCCTGATCGGACTACCGGTCTCCGCCGGGACCATCGAGGGAAGGGCCCGCGTCATCCTCGACATGGCGGACGCCGATCTCGAAGCGGGCGACATCCTGGTCACGACCTTCACGGACCCCAGCTGGTCGCCGCTGTTCGTCGCGGTCGCGGGTCTGGTGACGGAGGTGGGCGGCCTGATGACCCATGGCGCGGTGATCGCCCGGGAGTACGGCTTGCCGGCCGTCGTGGGCGTCGAGCAAGCCACCCGGCGGATCCGGGACGGGCAGCGCATCCGCGTGCACGGAACCGACGGGTACATCGAGATCCTGCCCTGACCGACCACACCGAGCAGCCCCGTCCGTAGCCGTGGCTCAGCCGTTGGCGGTCCACCCCGGGACCGTCGGCAGCAGCTTCTCGGCGACGCGGAGCAGTACCGCGTCGTCGGGAATCAAGCCGTCCGAACGCCACAGGGTCACCTCGAAGGAGCCGCCGCTGTCCTTCGCGTTCTGGGCCACGGAGACGACGCGGGCCGGGACGCCGGGACCGGTTTGGGCGTCACCCCCGTCGAGCCGGAAGCGGATGCTGATGGTCTGGTCCGAGTAGAGGACCGCCGGCCGCCCAAGCACCGTCCGCTGTTGCGCGCCCCGCCCCAGCAGCGAGGCCGACCCGGCCACGGGAAGACCGTCGAAGGTGCCCGCCAGCGTCACGGTGTACGTCTCGAACTTGACCTGGGCCGAGGGGGTGGGGATGTCCTTGCCACCGAGAAGGCCCATGGAGCTGTCGCTGCCGCTGGCGGTCTTCGCGATCTGCCCCGGCGTGCCGAGGAGTTCGGCGAGGTCGGGACGGTTCAACGCCTCGCACAGCTGCGCACCGGAGACATGGGCCTTCCCCGCTGCCGTCGTGGGCTCCCCGTCCGAGCAGGTGGCGGGCTTCGCGACACCGCTGGAGTCCGACAGCGCCCCGGACGCCCACGCACCGGCACAGAGTGCCGCCACCAACGCCACGGCCGCGACGGCTTGCAGCCAGGGGCTCCCGCTCTCCTTGGGCGCGCCGATGCCTTTTGTCATGTCCCCCGTCATGTCCCCCACCTGCATTGATCCCCCGACATGTGCCCCGATACGTGGCCCGCGGACCCTAACCCGTGATCACCGGGGGGACAAGGAGGTGGGCCGTCCGCGGTGCGAGATCACGGGTGGGTTATCCCGTTGCCGGCCCAAGGGGCATGACCATAAAGTCGCCGACATGTCTCTGCACACCCGTATGCGCCAGGCCCTGCCCGAAGCGATGCGCGCCCGCGACAAGGTGGCCGTGCGCGCTCTGCGCGCGACGCTCGCGGCGCTGGACAACGCCGAGGCGGTGCCGGTCGGCGCGGCCGAACTGCGCGGCGTGGCCCTGGAGGCATCACCGGTCGGCGTGGGTGCCACCGAAGCGGTACGGCGTGAGCTGAGCGAGGGCGACATGGCGGACATCGTGCGGGCCGAGATCGCCGAACGGCTGGAGGCGGCAGCGAAGTTGACCGCCCCCGCGCACGCCGACCGGGCCGCGGAGCTCCAAGCGGAAGTCACCGTGCTGCGGCGGTTCCTCGATGCTCCGGGTGCTCTGTAGGACGCGGCTGGAAGCGCTGCGGCACGGTCCGCGAGCCGTGAGTGCTTGACCCAGGCGTGCGGTGCGGGGAGGAGAGCCCGGACGGCACGGTTTGCGGATTCTCGGCGCGGGGGACCGATGAGTTCCGCGGCTGCGGTTCGTCTGACCGACGACGATGCGAACCGAGTCCTCGAAGCCAAGGAGCCCCGCCATGCGCAAGATCACCGCAGGCCTGTTCATCTCCCTCGACGGTGTCGTCGCCGAGCCCCATACCTGGCACTTTCCGTACTACAACGACGAGATGGGCGCCGCTGTCATGGGCGACATCCACGGCTGCGACACGTTCCTGTTCGGCCGTACGACCTATGACGCCTTCGCCGAGGCATGGCCCGCACGGGAGCTCGCGGGCGGCGAGGACGCGGGCTTGGCGAAGGACTTCGGTGACACCCGCAAGGTCGTCGTGTCGAGCCGAAAGCTCGACTTCACATGGCGCAACTCCGAACAACTCCAGGGCGACTTCGTCGCGGCCATCGAGGCGCTGAAGGCGGAGGACAGCAGCAAGGGCATCTCCGTCACCGGCTCGGTCTCCGTGGTCCGCCAGCTCCTGGCGGCGGGCCTGCTCGACGAGCTCCGCCTGCTGGTACACCCGATCGTCCTGGGCCAGGGCCTGCGCCTGTTCGCGGAGGGCGAGGGGCCCTACCCGCTGAAGCTGGTCACGTCGCAGACGTTCAGGACCGGGGTGATGCATCTGCTGTACGCGCCGGCCGAGGTGGCCGAGGGCGCGGCGGCGGAGTAGTCCGGCGGGCTCAGCGGGGTTCTTCGCCTTCGTGGACCTGTGGTTTTCCGCAGTGCGGTTCGACGGTTGACCGCATGGTTCCCGACGGCCCCAACTCCTAGCGTTGCGGCCATGATTGCAGCGAGCAGTGGAGCAGAGCCGACTGGTGGGATCGCCGCATGGGCCGTTCACATCATGGAGTTGCTGGGTGCGCCGGGCGCCGGCCTGACCAACGCAGTGGACACGGTGCTGCCCTTCGTCCCGAGTGAGGTCATCCTGCCGGTGGCGGGGTTCACAGCGGGACAGGGCCGGACGAGTCCGGTGGCCGTCATCGTGTGGACCACGATCGGGTCGGTGGTCGGCTCCCTGCTCGTCTACTTCGCTGGCGCGGCACTGGGCCGCGACCGCACCGGCGGATCGCGGAGAGAATCCCTCTCGTCCAGGCGCACGAGATCGACAGGGCCGAGGCGTGGTTCGCGCGGCACGGTGCCAAGACGGTGTTCTTCGCGCGCATGGTGCCGGTGTTCCGGAGCCTGATCTCCATTCCGGCCGGCATCGAGCGCATGCCGCTGACGGTCTTCGTCGGCCTGACCGCCCTGGGCAGCCTCGTCTGGAACACCGTGTTCGTCATGGCTGGGTTCTGGCTGGGTGACAACTGGCGGCTGGTCGAGGACTACGGCGGCATCGTGTCGAAGGGGGTGGGGGCAGCCATCGTGCTGCTGGTCGGTTACTTCGTGGTCTCCCGGCTGCCACGCTCCAGGGGCCGGCACGGCGCATGACCCGTCTAATCTCGCCGACCATGGGGAGATGGACTGCGCGGGGTGTCACGGGAAGCGTCGTCCGGTCGGTGGCCGGGTTGGTCCTTGGCACGCTGTCCGCCCTGGTCGAGATGGTCTTCCTGGTGCTGGCTGCCCCGGTGCTGGCCCTGCGCCACGGCCGTCCGCTTCCCCAGGCGCTCCCCGGCTCCGCTCTGCGGCTGGCCCGTATCGAACGCCTGAGGGCGGCGGTGTTCCTGGGCGGCGACGGCGCCGGGGAGTTCACGGCGGGGCGCGCCCTGCGCTACCTCGCGAGCCGCTGCCCCGTCGGTCTGCTGGGCGGCGGAGCCCTCACCGTCCTCGGCTTCGGCGCCGCGACGACCACTCAAGTGCTGACCGGCTGGCTCCGGGGCGAGAAGCCGGACGGGATCGCTGCGACCTGGCCGGTCGTCACCTACCTGCTCACAGTGGGAACGCTCGCGCTCTTCCTCGACGTGGTCGGCCTCGCGGCCGTGGTCGCCCTGGAGCGCGCACTGGTCCGCCGATTCCTCGGCCTGAGCGAGCGCGAGCTGATGCGGCGTCGGATCGCCCACTTGTCGGCGAGCCGCGCCGGGATCGTCGAGGCCGTGGACGCCGAGCGCCGCCGCATCGAACGGGACCTGCACGACGGGCTCCAACAACGCCTGGTCGCCCTGGCGATGCTGCTCGGCCGCGCCCGGCGCAGCGGCTCGGAGGAGCTCTACGCACAGGCCCACGAGGAATCGCAGCGGGCGCTGGACGAACTGCGCCAGGTCGCCTGGCGGGTGTACCCGGCCCACTTGGACGATCTGGGCCTGGAGGAGGCGCTGGCGACGGTGGCTGAGCGTTCGGCCCTACCGGTACGGGTGCGGTGTGCTCTCGCCGCCCGCCCGGCACCCCGGATCGAGACCGCCGCCTACTTCACGGTCCGCGAGGCCGTCACCAACGCCGCCAAACATGCCGGGGCCACCCGCATAGACGTCCAAGTGGCAGTCGTGGAGACGGAATCCGGCCCAGTGCTCAGCGTGCGCATCACCGACGACGGGGTGGGCGGCGCCGATGCGGGCGGCGGCGGACTGGCCGGCCTGGCCCGTCGGACAGCCGCGCTCGACGGCCGTTTCAGGGTGCTGAGCCCGCCCGGTGGCCCGACCCTCGTGGAGGCGGAGCTGCCGTGCGCGTGATACTCGCGGAGGACTCCACCCTGCTGCGCGAGGGGCTGGTCCGGCTCCTTGCGGAGGAGGGCCACGAGGTGGTGGCCACGGGGGACGCGTCCGCACTGCTGGCGGCGGTGTCCGCCGCGCCGCCGGACGTCGTCGTGGTCGACGTACGCATGCCGCCGACCCACACCGACGAGGGCCTGCGAGCCGCGCTGACCATCAGGCGCGACCATCCACGGGTAGGGGTCCTGGTCCTGTCGCAGTACGTCGAGAAGCGTTACGCCACCCAGTTGCTGTCCTCGGACCCGCAGGGCATCGGCTACCTGCTCAAGGACAGGGTGGCGCGGGTGGAGGAGTTCTTGGACGCGTTGGAGCGCGTACGGTCGGGAGGCGCGGCGTTCGACCCCGAGATGGTGCGCCAACTCCTCGCCCGCACAAGCCACTTCGACTCCTTGGAACGCCTCACCGCCCGCGAGCTCGCCGTCCTCGCCCACATGGCACAGGGTCACACCAACGCCTCGATCGCCGACCGGCTTCATGTGTCGCAGAGTGCCGTCGAGAAGCACAGCAACGCGATCTTCGACAAGCTGGAACTGCCGCAGGCGGCGGGTTACAGCCGCCGCGTGCTCGCGGTGCTGCGTTATCTGAAGTCCTGAGGAGGGTGGAGGCTCGCCGCCGCCGGCACGGCACCTGCCCCCACTGTCGCCGTGACGCTGTTCACCCCTCGGGGTTCGTCGTGCGCCAAGTCGCCATCTGCTTGCGGAACTTGGGGCACTTGACGATGTCCTCCTCGCTGCACTGAAGGGCATGGGTCAGGAGCTGGTGGGCGTGGTCCAGGTCGAGCATGCGTTGCTCGATTTCGATGACCTTGGCCCGCATCATCGCCTGTCTGCGCGGCTGGTCCTGCTGGAGCTCGCCGATCTCGACCAGGGTCAGCCCCGCCTGCTGGCACTTGCGCAGCACCTTGATCCGCTCGGCGTCCTCCGGGACGTAGCGCCGCTGGCCGCCCTGCCGTTCGGGGGCGGGCAGCAGGCCGTGGCGTTCCCAGTACCGGATCGCCGAGGCCGGAACGCCGGTCAGTTCGGAGAGTTGCCCGATCGTCATCCGCATGTCGCGCTCCTCGTCCCGGCCGCATTTGACTTAAACCTTAGTTCAAGTTGAAGAGTGGTTCGCACGTGGACAGCGGCGAACCACCAGCGGTCGCCGCAACGGATCTGGGAGATGGATCATGGCCAATACCGATGCAGACATGGTCAAGGAAGAGCGGGCGCGGCAGCTGGTCGAGGCCGCCGAGAGTCTTTTCGCGACGGGGGTGATGTCCCACTCCGGGCACGCCAATCTGAGCGCCCGGCTGGACGGGGAGCGGCTTCTGCTGACGCCGGGGTTCGTCCGCGGGCTGCGGCCCGAGCAACTCGCGACCGTTGGTTTCGACGGGCAGGTCATCGAGGGCGAGCTGCAGTCCGTGAGCGCCGAGATCATCGCCATGCACAGCACCGTCTACCGGGCCCGCCCGCACGTGGGCGCGATCATCCACACCCACTCGCCCGCCGCGACCGCCTTCGCCGTGGCCAACCGGCCGCTGCCGTGCCGGACCGAGCCGATGCTGCGCTTCGGGCAGGCCGAGGACGTGCCGGTGGTTCCGTGGGGGCCGCGCGGTTCGGACGTGTCGGTGCGCGGCATGGCCGAGGTCCTGGAGCGGCGTGCGACGACGGCCGCCGTCCTGCTGGCCAACCACGGCCTCCTGGTGTTCGGCCCGGATGTGGCCGCCACCGCTCACCTCGTGGTGGCCATCGAGGAGAGCGCCGAGGCGGAGATCGCCGCGGCGGCGATCGGAGGCGGCGTGGACTTTCCCCCGGGCGCCCAGGAGGCCGTGCGAGCCTCGATCGCGCGGGTTTCGTCATGACGGACGACGACTGCGCCCGCCGCGCCGAGGCCGTACGGGACCGCTACCGCTCCACGCTGGGCGCCGTTCCCGGCGGTGTGCAGGAGCGACTGCGCCTTGCCCAGGACTTCGACCGGCTGCCCACCGAGGAGGCGATCGCGGCACTGCGGCACATCGTGCTGACCGACAGTCCGCTGGGCGGCCGGGTGCAGCAGCTGGTCCACTTCGGGCAGCTGCTCGCTCTCGGCCGGGCGCATCCCGCCCGGATCCACGCCCGGGGCGCACTCCACGCCGGAGCCGGCATCCCCGACCTCATCGGGGTCGCCGAGACCGCGCTGATCACGGCGGGCGTACCGGCCTACGCACTCGGCACCGAGATCATCGCCGAGCTGACGCCGGCCGAGGGCGCGGAGCAAGTCCGGGGCCCGGTCGGTCCCGGTCTCCCGGACGCGGACGTCGTTCATGAGGAATTCCGCGAGCCGTGCGTGGGCGCCGTGCGCGCTCAGGGGGACCCGGTCGATGCGCGTGGCGCAGCCAAGGATCTTCGTAAATAACTTGCTGCAATTTTCAGACTGGATTTGCGCCCATCTCTTGACGGGGTGTCGGCCACGGCGGGATCGTCTTCCACGCGCAACCGAGCCCGACCGCTCCGGCGGCCTGAGTGCCGAACACCGCTGTTCCCGAACGGCGTTCGGCGCAATGCGGCCGGGGACGGGGCGCCGGAGCAGGGCGGGGCACAGGTGGGTGGGGCGGCCGGTGGGGAGTGGGGGCGCCGGCCCCCGTCTACTGGACCGGCACGGGCAGTGCCAGGTCCACCGTCACCCGGCCCTCGCCCCCGTGGTGCGTGGCCGATGAAGCCAGCGGCGCGTGGCCCGCGGCGGTTGCGGCCAGGACGTACGCGCCGCCCCGCGGGACCGGCACCGCGTACCGGCCGGTCTCGTCGGTGTGAGCCGAACCCGCCTGGCGGCCCGCGTGGTCGATCAGGGTGACCTTGGCGTGTGGCACGGGCGCGCCGGACGCGGCGACCACCCGGCCGTGGAACGCGGCAAGGACCTCCGTGGCGTGCTCCAGGACGGCGTCCTCCTCGCTGCTGGCCCGCAGCTGCGGCTTCGTGGCCGGGCGGCCCTTGGGCAGGAAGACGGCGAGCAGCAGCCCGCCCGCCACCGCGGCCGTGGCGATCAGGAACGAGACGCGGAAGCCGTGCATGGTCGGGAGCTGGACCGGGCCGAAGGGCTGCGCGGTGTTCGCGAGCACCATGCCGATGACGGCGCTCGACACCGACGTACCGATCGAGCGCATCAGGGTGTTGAGGCCGTTGGCCGCGCCCGTCTCTGACGGGTCGACCGCGCCGATGATCAGCGCGGGGAGCGAGGAGTAGGCGAGGCCTATGCCCGCGCCGACGACCACCGAGATGACGATGGTCTGCCAGGCCGCGTTCATCAGGCCGAGCCCCGCCCCGTACCCGATCGCGATGATCAGCATGCCGAGGATGAGGGTGGTCTTCGGTCCGTACTTGGCCGAGAGGCGCGCGTAGACCGGCGCGGTCAGCATCATCGTCAGGCCGAGCGGCGCGACGCAGAGACCGGCGACGACCATCGACTGGCCGAGGCCGTACCCGGTGGCCTTCGGCAGCTGGAGCAGCTGGGGCAGCACGAGCGAGATCGCGTAGAAGGCGACGCCGACCATCGTCGAGGCGAGGTTGGTGAGCAGCACCTCGCGCCGGGCGGTGGTGCGCAGGTTCACCAGCGGCGCCTTGACGCGCAGTTCCATCACGCCCCACAGGACGAGAACGAGCAGCGCCGCGCCGAGCAGGCCGAGCGTGGTGGTCGATCCCCAGCCCCAGTCGCTGCCCTTGGTGATCGGAAGCAGCAGCAGGACCAGGCCCGCGGAGAGGCCGAGCGCCCCGACCACGTCGAAGGTGCCCTCCGCCTTGACCTTGCTCTCCGGCACGAAGAGGAGGGTGAGGAGCATCGCCACCACGCCAAGGCCCGCCGAGCCGAAGAACAGGGCGTGCCAGTCGGCGTGTTGGGCGACCAGGGCCGCGAGCGGCAGGGCGAGCCCGCCGCCGACGCCGATGGAGGAGCTCATCAGGGCCATCGCCGAGCCGAGCTTCTCGCGGGGCAGCTCGTCCCGCATCAGGCCGATGCCGAGCGGGATGGCGCCCATGGCGAAGCCCTGCAGAGCGCGGCCGACGATCATCACGAGGAGCTGGCTGGTGAAGCCGGCGATCAGCGAGCCGACCACCATGATGGCGAGGCTGGCCAGGAGCATGCGGCGCTTGCCGTACAGGTCGCCGAGCCGCCCCATGATCGGGGTGGCCACGGCGCCGGCGAGCAGGGTCGAGGTCATGACCCAGGTGGCATTGGAGGGCGAGGTGCTGAGCAGCGTCGGCAGGTCCTTGATGACCGGGACCAGCAGCGTCTGCATCACCGCGACCGTGATGCCGGCGAAGGCGAGGACGGGGACGACACCGCGTATGCCGCGAGGCTCGGCCTGCTGGTGGGGCGTCGGCTGGGACATTACGGGGCCTCCGGAGGCGGGGTGAGGTCGGCGGCGGCACCTGGGCGGGGTACGTGCTGCTGAACCCGTTTCCCCAGGCGACTATTCCGGGGAACGTGGCCGAATGTCGTACGAGCGGGAATCTTGACCTGGATGGCAAGCCCTTGACCTTTTCATTGCCGTGGCGGCCGAGAGGCTCCCGCTGAGACGGCACGGTCGCGGAACGAATTCCCTTCCCGGGCGGCGGGCCCGTTCGGTGCGGTACCGCTCGTCGCCGGAGACGGCGCAAAGATCCCGACTCACCCCGGCTCACCCCGCCTCCGAGGCCTTCGTCCGGTCAGCCGGTCGCGGCCGCGGCGGTGGCGGCGGCCGACATCGCCGGGTCCGTGACGCTCGGGGTGCCCGTCTCGATGTGGCCGGCCAGGCGGCGCAGGAAGCCGTCCGCGGTGTTGGCGGTGGCCGTCAGGTCGTACCAGCCGCTCGCCGTCGCGAAGGGCGCGGTGACCGGGGCGGTGGCCGTGGTGTGAGCCGGGACGGAGTAGGTCCAGGGGCCGCCGGTCGCGTACGCGTTGTCCGTGACCGTCACCGTGGCCGCGCTCCCGCCGGTGTTGGTGAAGGCGAGGCGCACCTCGCTACGAGCCGTGTCGTAGGTGGCCGCGACCTCCACCGATGCGGCGGTGCCGGTGCACGCCGTGACGCGGTTGCCGGCGAAGCGGCGGTGGAATCCGTTGGGGCCGTACAGCGACAGGTCGTACGCGCCGGTGGGGGTGCCCGCGACCCAGTAGTCCGACACCGTGGCCCCGCCGTCGACCGTGTACAGCCAGGGGCCGTCGGTGCGATGGGCGTTGGGGTGGACGGAGTAGGTCACGCCCGCGGTGCCGGTGTTGGTCATGTCGATCCAGAACTCGCCGCCCGCGCAGTCGGTCCTGCCGCTCGCGTTCGGCTGCCACGGCAGCGCCCGCGCCGGCTTCGTCCCGGACTCCTGTACGGGCACGGACTGCTGAGCGGGGATCTTGGGCGCGGGCAGGGTCGAGCACTGGGTGTCGGCGCCGGAGACGTACCCGCTGGTGTCGGGCAGTGACGGCCAGGACGCGTTGGCCGTGCCGAAGCCGAAGGCCGACGTCAGGTCGCCGCTCACGGCCCGGCGCCAGGCGCTGATGTTGGGCTCGTGGACACCGAAGCGCTGCTCCAGGAAGCGGATCACCGAGGTGTGGTCGAAGACCTGGGAGCAGACGTAACCTCCGCGCGTCCAGGGTGAGACGACGATCAGGGGGACGCGCGGGCCCATGCCGATCGCCTTGCCGCCGGAGATTTCGCCCGCCGTGCCGACGGAGCTGATGCCCTGGCTGGACGAGGCGGGCGGGACGGGCGGCGGTACGTGGTCGAAGAATCCGCCGTTCTCGTCGTAGTTGAGGATGAAGGCGGTGTTCGACCAGACGTCCTGGTTGGCGGCCAGCGCCGAGAGCAGCCGGGCCGACAGGTCCTCTCCCCAGGCGGGCTTGTAGTTGGCGTGCTCGGACAGGGAGGCCGGCGCGATGATCCACGACACCTGGGGCAGGGTGCCCGCGTCGATGTCCTTCTTGAAGGCGCTCTCCAGGTCCGGGACGGTAGCCATGCCCTTGTCGTGCAGGGGCGAACCGGGCTTGGCGTTCTTGAAGTTGGCGAACCAGGCCAGGGCGTTGTCGTCGAAGTTGTCGCTCTGCTGGTAGACCTTCCAGCTGATCCCGGCCGCCTCCAGGCGCTCCGCGTACGTGGTCCAGGTGAACCCGGCGGACGGCTCGGTGTTGTCGAGGACGGCGCTCTTGCCCACGGACAGGCCGTTCGAGCCGGTGAACAGGTGCAGCCGGTTCGGGTTGGTCTGCGTCAGCGTCGAGCAGAAGTAGTGGTCGCAGACCGTGAACGCGTCGGCGAGCGCGTAGTAGAACGGCAGGTCCGCGCGCTTGAAGTAGCCCATGCCGAGGCCGGGCGTGCGCGCGGTGTTCCAGGCGTCGTACTTGCCGTTGTTCCAGATCGCCGTGTCCACCGGGTAGCTCATCGCGGGCGCGTCGGCGCAGATGGCGCTGGTCGCGGCCGTGTCCATGTGGAACGGCAGGATGTAGCCGTCGGAGTTGGAGTACGGCTGGTGGAACGCGGACTTGCCACCGGGAAGGCTGATGGCGTTGCGGTCGGCGAAGCCCCGGACGCCCTTCATGGACCCGTAATAGTGGTCGAAGGCCCGGTTCTCCTGCATGAAGACGACCACGTGCTGGATGTCGCCGATGCTGCCACCGGCCGTGGCGGGCGCGGCCAGCGCCTGCTGGAGGGCGTCCGGCAGGGCGGACAGCGCGGCGGCGCTGCCGGTGGCGCCTGCCGCCATGCTGATGAATCTGCGTCGGGACACGGGACTCACGGGCACTCCTTGAGGTGAGGGCAGCTGACCCACGCTCGGTGAACTGCCTTGCTGGGGAGGTGACTTGGCGAGGCGGTGCGGGTGCGGAGTCGTACGTCCGGAGGGCCGCCCGGCTCGGCTTGAGCCTGGCGCCGCCGGGTGGCCACGGGTCGCGAGTTGTCTTTCCAGTGTTCTAACAGGTGCTGAAGTTTGGACTAGTCCCGTTATTGAGTCGTTATGTGTCGGGAATATTCGATCTCTCCAGACCGCCCGCGCAACACCACACCTTCGGACGCGACGAAGTCCCGTGCGGCGTCCGCTCGTTGAGGTATGGCGTGCGCGGGGGTAGGGAGCGAGGGCCCTACTCGTCGTCCCAGGACAGTGAGCTCATCTTCCAGCCGGCAGGCGTCCGTACGAACTGGGTCGTCTTGTGGCCGGAGCCCTCGAACCATTCGCCGTTGAGGCATCCGGACTTGCGGTACCGGCTGAAGCGGTGTGCGATCGAGCCGAAGATCTCGGTCCGCTCGGCGACCTCCCACTCGGAGAACTCCGTCAGGGTGCCGTCGTTGAGGATCTTCTCCCGGGGCGCCACGAACGAGTCGAGGTCGTGGACCACGGGCTCGCCCCCGACGTTGCTGATGATCATTCCCTGCGGAACGAACACCTCCCGGACGATGTCGACGTTCGGCCGGCCGCCTCCGGTGTTGGTGAACGCGCCGAGGAAGGCGTGCATCAGCCGGTCGAGCTCGGCCTTGACGTCGGGCGCGGGCCCTTCGGTGGGCGGCCACTCTTCGGCGAGGACCGCCCATATTTCGGAGTCCTGCCGTGCGCCCCGGTACGGGTAGCGTCCGCGCAGGACGCCTTCGCGCGTCATTCCGAGCCGGCGCGCGGCCTCGATGCTGCGGGTGTTGCCGGCCGCGACCCACCATTCGACGCGGCTCATCGCCCGTTCCGTGAAGGCCCAGTCGATGAGCACCCGGCATGCCCGGGTCACCAGGCCGCGCCCCGCGCCCTTCTCCTCCAGCCAGCAGCCGATCTCACACACGCCCGAAGCCGTGTCGAAGCTCGTGAACATGACCCCGCCGACCAGCGTGCCGTCGAGCCAGATCCCGTAGATCCGGCGGGAGTCCTCGGCCTGCCGGTCCGCGTAGCGCTGGAGGGTGGCCTCGGCGGTCACGAGGTCGGTGCTGAACGTCGCCCACGGTATCCACGGGTCGACATACGGGCGGGCGCGGTCCATGTGCTCCAGGAACTCCCGCGCCTGCCAGGGTTCCAGGGGGCGGAGCTGAGCGTCGTCGCCGAGCGGCAGTGCGAACACGGATCCCTCGTTTCCACAGGTACGTAACAAGCGTTCGGTATGTAAGGTAGCAGCATGCCACCCGCGCCAGGAGATCGTGAAGCCCGCCGTGAAGACGTAAGCCAGGCGGTGTGGGAAGTCCTCGCCGAGAGAGGGTTCGGGGGGCTCACCCTGCGGGCCGTCGCGACCGCCATGGGTGTTTCGACCGGCATGCTCATGCACTACTTCCCGACCAAACGGGCCCTGGTCGCCCATGCGCTGGACCTGCTGGAGACCCGCACGGCTCAGCGGCCGCGCCGGGAGCGTCCCGCCGAGGGGATCGCGGCGCTGCGGGCGATGCTCCTCGACATCCTGCCGCTGACCGCCGGCGACACCGCCCGCAACCGGATCTGGGTCAGCTCCTGGGACCTGGCCCTCGCCGACGACGGGCTCGGCTCGGAACAGGCCGATCGCTACACCCGGCTGCGCGCATCGATCAGCCCGCACCTCGAAGCCGCGCGAGCCGCCGGGGAGCTGCCGGAATCGGCCGATCCGGACCAACTCGCCGCCACCGCCGTGGCGTTCACCCACGGCCTGGTGGTCCAGGCCCTCTTCGATCCGGCCCGGTTCACCGAGGCCGTGCAGGTAGCCATGCTCGACGACTTCCTCGCTTCGATCTCGGATCGTCCGGGACGGGGGCGGTAGAGCTGAGGCCTCCTGGCTGGCGGCTGCCCGCAGGCCCCGCGAGCCGTCCGTAATTGGCTGGCGCGGCGTGCGGACACGGCGGATGATCCGGGGAGTGGGGGCCGTGCGTCGTCCTCCACCTTCCTGAGATTTCCGACGTGCCTGGGGTTCTGACGTGTCTGACGTTCCTGAGGGGGAGTCGCGATGACTGTTGCCGGGTCCGAGGTGGCCGACTCACGGCCCCAAGTCCGCGCTGCGGTCGGGGCGTTGAAGGGCGGCTGGGAGGCGGGGGTGGCGGTTTTCCGCGGCATCCCGTTCGCCGAGCCCCCGGTCGGCGCGTTGCGGTTCGCCGCGCCGCGGCCCGTGCGGGGATGGAGCGGGGTTCGGGAGGCGTTCTCGTACGGTTCGCCGCCCCCGCAGGGCGGCCACTTCGGCATGGACGCGCTGGCGCAGGACACGGGCGACCACGACTGGCTGACGGTCAATGTCTGGTCGCCGGAATCCAGCCCGGGCGCGGGGCTGCCGGTGATGGTGTGGGTCCATGGCGGCGCGTACACGATCGGCATGTCCGGCCTCCCGGAGTACGACGGTGGCCGGCTCGCCCGGGACGGCGGTGTCGTCGTGGTGACGTTCAACTACCGCGTGGGACTTGAGGGTTTCGCGCAGATCGAGGGTGCTCCCGCCAATCGGGGCCTGCTGGACCAGGTCGCCGTGCTGGAGTGGGTGCGCGACAACATCGAGGCCTTCGGCGGGGACCCGGGCCGGGTCACGGTCTTCGGCCAGTCGGCGGGCGGGGGATCGATCGCCGCGCTCCTCGCGATGGACCGTACGGCCGGGCTCGTCCACCGGGCCGTCGTGCAGAGCGCACCGGGCACGTTCTTCTCGCCCGAGCTCGCCGCGGACATCACGGCTGCCTGCGCCGCCGAGCTGGGGCTGCGGCCCACGGTGGCCGACCTGGCCGGTGTGGCCCCGGATCGCCTGTCCGCCGCCGGTGACGCGGTCGCCGCGAAGATCGACCGGTGGACGCACCGCTGGGGCCGGCCCGCGCGCCGGTCGATCCTCTTCGCGCCGGTCGTCGACGGCGACGTCCTGGACGCTACGCCGTGGCAGGCCCTGGCCGACGGAGCGCGCCGGGACCTCGGCCTTCTGGTCGGCCACACCCGGGAGGAGCAGCGCCTGTTCACCGCGCTCGACGGCCTGCTCGGCCAGGTGACCGAGGAGCAGGCCGCGACCGCCCTGTGTACCTTCGCCCCGGGCCCGGACGGCGAGCGCCGCTACCGGGAGGCATTCCCGACGGCGGGTCCGGACGAGTTGTACGAACTGGTCCACTCCGACTGGCTGTTCCGCATGCCCACCCTCCACCTCGCCGAGTCCCAGGTCGCCGCCGGAGGCCGGGTGCACGTCTACGAGTTGACCTGGCCCGCACCGGGCATGGGCGCCGCCTTCGGCGCGTGCCACGGCTTGGACGTACCCCTGGTCTTCGGCAACCTGGACCGCGGCCGGCCGGCGCTCCTGATCGGTGCCGAGCCGTCCCCGGAGGCGGAGGCCCTGTCCG
The DNA here is from genome assembly GCF_001279695.1 of Streptomyces sp. WM6378. Lineage (GTDB taxonomy): Bacteria > Actinomycetota > Actinomycetes > Streptomycetales > Streptomycetaceae > Streptomyces. The sequence continues at coordinate 120,928 of NZ_LGDD01000339.1, read as the reverse complement.
CCCGCATGCGTACGGCATGGACATCGTTCGCCGCCTGCGGCGACCCCGGCTGGCCCGCGTACGACACCCACCAACGCCGAGTCCAGCTCTTCGACGCCCGGCCCGCTGTCGCCGCGTACCCGGAGGACTCCTCCCGCCTGATCTGGCAGAACCACACGTTTCCGGTGCTGCCGCTGATCGGCGAGTAGCTACGACCGACCCGGCGTCCGCTTCCTGGCATGATCACGGCGTGACTGATGAGCATGTGCGGCAGCCCGGCGGCGGGAAGTGTGTCCTATTCGACGTCGACGGCACGTTGATCGATGCCGTGGAGAACCAGCGCGGGGTGTGGGCGGCATGGGCGGCGCGGTACGGGCGGGACCCCGAAGAGACCTACCGGGTGGCGCTGCGGACCAGGCCGATGGAGACCTTCGCGGAAGTCGTGCCGGACCGGGACCCGCGGGAGTGTCTGGCCGCGTTGCACGCGCTGGAGGACGACGATGTACGGTCAGGGGTCTACTCGGCGTTCGACGGTGCGCGGGAGTTGCTGACCGGTTTGGCGCCGGGGGCCTGGGGGTTGGTGACCTCCAACTATGAGCACCGGGTGCGGGGGCGCTTTGCCCGCGCCGGGCTGCCCGTGCCGAGTGTCATCGTGGACGCGGCTGCCGTGGCCGAGGGCAAGCCGTCGCCTGCGCCGTACTTGCTGGCCGCCGAACTGCTAGGGGCCGAACCCGCGGACTGCCTGGTCGTCGAGGACGCCCCGTCGGGTGTGGCGGCGGGACTGCGGGCCGGCATGCAGGTGTGGGGCGTCAACGCCGCGGTTCCGGTGGCGGGCGTACACCGGCACTTCGCGACGCTGAACGAAGGTGTCCCGGAGATCCTGGCCTTCGTCTCTGCCACGACACGATCGTCAGGCGCTGGGGCCACGCCTAAAGCGGCGGGACCATCTTGAAGTAGCGCTCCAGGAGGGCGGCATCGCCCCGGACCTCCAAGCCGTCGGAGGGGATGCGGTGCCACAGGAACAGCATCAACTCCGATGCTGTGGCGGTCAGTTCGACGTCACAGCATCCGGCGCCCTCGTTCAGCAGAACGCCCTCGGGATCCATCTGCACCACCCAGAGGCCGGAGCCGTCGGACTGCCGGAACCGGAGCCGTTCGCCCTGGCCCGCCGGTGCGTTCTGGCGGGTGCGGCGGGCGGGAGCCATGACCTGGAAGGTGTGGCTCACGGCGTCGGCGGCGAGCTGCCGGTCCACGGGCTGGGCCGTACCCAGGGCGTGCTCGATGTCCCAGCGGTGGACGGCCGCCTCGATGGCCTGCATGCGCCGCCAGAACCCCACGGACCGCTCGTCCGACCAGGACCACACCCGCTCGGCGGGATCGCGTTCGGCGAAGAGTGCCGCCAGGCGGGAGGCCCCGTCGTGGAACCAGTCGAGGAGCCCGGCGGGCAACGGGCCGCGATTCGGGGCGAGTTGAGGATCGGGCCAGCCCGCCATGTCCGGGGGCAGGGACAGGTAGGTGAAGTCGTCGTCCTTCGGACGATCGATCAGCCCCTCGCTGATCACGTGGCTCACATAGCGGTGCACGGCGCCCAGATGAAACACGAGATCGGCCACCGACCAGGCCGGGCACGAGGGCACCAGCGCCACCCCGCCGCTGCCCGCCTCCCACGACGCCGCGCGGGCCGCGCCCTCGAACGCCTCGACCTCGCGACGGAACTGGGCAACGTAGTCCATGGCTTCGGCACTCCTGACGTGACGCTGTTCGTAGGTGTGGCTAACCTATCCGCCCATAGGGCGAGTTGGAGGATTTCCTGGCAGGTGCCGTCCTCCCGGTGGAGGCGCGGGCGGCCGACCCGGTGCAGCACCGGGATCGTCTTTTCCGCAATCCGCGCCTCGGCTCCTCAGCGGAGCATGGACGCGCTCAGCCGGAACACGTCTGTGAGACGCCCCCGCCCATCAGAACTCAAGTCGAGGACGAGGGCATCCTCAGTCACCGCACCGGCGTGCCCGCACCGTCCGCGGGGCTCACCAGGTCACCGGGATCTCCGCCGGCATGATGGCCATGCGGTTCGGGTGCCAGGGGACCTTCGCCGGTGGTACGGCCAGGCGGAGGGCGGGCAGGTGGTCGAGGAGGGTGCGGAAGGCCACGTCGGACTGGCGGCGGACCAGATGGGCGCCGGGGCAGTGGTGGCGGCCGTAGCCGAAGCGGAGATGTGGGTTGGGGGAACGGGTGGGGTCGAACTCTTCGGGGGCGAAGAACGCGGCCGGGTCGTAGTTCACCGCGTCCAGGGAGAGCAGGATCATCTCGCCCTCCTTCACCTCGGCGGAGCCGAGCCGCGCGTCCCGTGTGACGAAGCGCGGGATCGCGTTGCCCAGGACCACGCTGCAGCGCAGCAGCTCCTCCACGCACTGAGGCATCGTTTCCGGGCGGGCTCGTAACGCGTCCATGACCTCGGGGCGCTGGAGCAGGTTGAAGGCCGCCACGCCCAGGAAGCTCGCGAAGTCCTCGTACCCGCTGACGAAGAGGACGGATACGATGTTTGATAGCTGATGGTCAGTCAAACCTGGCTGTGCGGTGTTGAGATCAGCCAGGCGGTCTGCCAGGCCGCGCGGTGCGCCGGGGCTGCGAGTGGACATGTGCTCGTGCATGTACACGCGGATCTCCTCCCAGTTGCGGGCGAGTTCCTCGTGGGTGGGTGTGACCATGGTCAGGTCCAGGTCGGCTCGTACCGCGAGCCAGGCGTGGTCCTCGAAGGGCAGGCCGAGCAGCCGGCACATGCATTGCCCGGCGACCCACTCCGCGAAGTGGTGCTGCAAGTCGCCCGGGCCGCCCTCGCGGACCATCGCCTCCAGGCCCTCGCGGGTCACGCCTTCGACCCAGTCGGCGGGCAGCGCGGGCTGGTCGCGGCCGAGGGCCTTGAGCACCTCGTCGCGCAGCCCGGCCTGCTGCAGGTGGTTCATGGCGTCGAGCAGTTCGGGCGCCATGATCGGAGCGTCCTGCGCCGGGCTGTCGGCCTGGCCCAGTACGGAGCGGTCGAAGGCGCGGTCGCGCAGCACGTGCTGGGCCAGCTCGTAGCCGGTGACCAGCCATGCCTCGTCGCCGGAGTTGGTGCTGACCCGCGCCACGGGGCAGCGGCTCTGGAGCTCGGCGAGCTCGGGGGCCAGCCGGTCGCCCCGGGTGCTGAAGGGGTAGTGAGGGAGGGGATCCCCGGTCGGGGATCCCTCGGAGGTGCGTGCTTGGGGGGTGGTCATGGGGTGCGGGCCTTTCTCCTGGGGTGCGTACGGGTACGAGGGCGTGGTCACCAGCGCACGGGCAGCACGGCCGGCGCGCGCAGCGGGGTGGACTCGTCCCAGGGGATGGTCCGCGCGGGCACGGCCAGCTCGATCCCGGGGAGCCGTTCCAGCAACACCTCGATGGCGACGGCGAGTTGCAGACGGGTCAGGTGTCCGCCCATGCAGGAGTGCGGGCCGTGCCCGAAGGCGACGTGCGCGTTGGGGGTGCGGGCAAGGTCGAGGCGGTCGGCGTCGACGAACTGCTCCGGGTCGCGGTTGGCGGACGCGGGCACCGGGACGACCGCGTCACCGGCGCGGATCCGCTGCCCGTGCAGGGTGAAGTCCTCCGTCGCGACAAGGATGTTGATGGCGTTCATCAGAGGCACGTACCGCAGCAGCTCCTCCACGGCAGTGCCGATCCCCTCGGGCGTCTCGCGCAGCCTGCGAAGTTCATCGGGACGGGTGAGCAGCGCGAGCAGCGCGTTGCCGGTGTGCTGGATGTTGGTCTTGTAGCCCGCCATGAGCATGGTGACGACGAAGCTGACGACGTCGTCCCGGTTCAGCCGGCCCCCCGGGCGGAGTGCTTCTGCCAGGAGCAGCCCGATGTAGTCCTCGCCCTCGCCGTCCTTCTCCCGGCGGGAGATGAGGTCGTCGGCGTAGTCCTGCAGGGCGTACAGCGCCGCGAGCACCTCCTCCATCGAGAGCCCGGACGCCCCCAGGAGCGCGAGGGTGTGCGGAAGGTAGATCTCGCGGTCCTCGTACGGCAGGCCGACGGTCTCGCACAGCACGCGCAGCGGCAGTGGCTCGGCGTAGGAGGCGACGAGATCGGCCGCCTCGCCGTCCGCTGTCCCGGCCACCATCGCGTCGACGAGTTCCCCGGCCATCGCCCGGATCCGGGGCCGCATGAACTCCAGTCGTCGTCGGCCGAACATCGGCAGGACGGCGCGGCGCACGCGTTCGTGGTGCTCGCCGGTCATCTCCAGGAAGGTCGGCAGGGCGGGCGGCGGGGCGTCGGCCCCTTCGCGGAGCGGCCAGGCCGAAAGGAGCGGCCGGACGAGCCTCGGGTCGGCGAACGCGGCACGCACGTCCTCGTAGCGGCTGATCAGCCAGCCGGTCTCGCCGTTGGGTAACTGCGCCTGGACAACGGGCTGTTCGGCGCGCAGCCGGGCGTACGCACAGGGCGGTCCCGCCGTACCGGGTTCGACTTCCGGGACCGGGACGAGGGCTTCGGGGCGGCTCACGCGGCGTGCTCCGATCCCACCGCGGCGGTGCGCGGCGTGCCGTGGCCGAGCGGGTGTGCGGGCCGCGCGATGTAGCCGGAGGCGAAGAAAAACTCCAGGTAGCGGTCGAGCAGCGCGGCATCGACCGGCGGGCAGTGCAGCCCGCTGCCGGCCAGCGCTCGATCGGCGTTGCTCCGCCCCAGGACCGGGAAGGTGCCCTTGAGGTACATCTCCTTGACGGACATGTCGGCGTTGCGGCTGCGGTCCACGCACAGGGACACGAACGGCGCCGTGGCGCTGGCGGGGTTCTCGGCGACGTACCGCACCAGCTCGCCGACCCACTGGGCGTACGGCAGCGTCCGCACGGCAACACCCGCCGCGCGCATCCGCTCCAGGACGTCCGACAGCATCGCCGGGCGGGGGTTGGTGAGGTGGTAGACCCGGCCGTCGGCCCGCTGGTGGGTGGCGATGTGCACCACCGACTCGGCGAGGTGGTCGACGGGGACGAAGTCCATCGGCAGCTCGATGCCGGGAGCCAGACCCGTTTCGGCGATCGTCTTGAACAGCGAACAGATCGCCGTCTCGGTGTTGCACGCGCCGTGCACCCGGTCGCCCGTCACCTCGTACGGCCGGTACACGGCCACCGGCAACCCCTGTTCTGCCGCGCTCCGCAACACCCCTTCGGCTACCCACTTGCTCTCCGCGTAGCCCATGGTGAGCCCGTCGGCGTGGGCCGGCGGCAGGTCCTCGGCCACCTCGCGGACCCCGGCGGTGCCGAACCCGGCGACGACGGCGACGGTCGAGACGAAGTGCACGGGTACGCGACGGGGCGCCGCGATGCGGATGACCTCCCGGGTTCCGTCGACGTTCGCCGGGCGCAACTGCTCGTACGGATAAAGGAAGTTGACCCGCGCGCCGTTGTGCACGACAAGGTCGAGGCGGCGGGCCAGCTCGGCGGTGTGTGTGGTCGAAAGACCCAGTCCGGGCTGCGCCAGGTCCCCGGGGAAGCACTCCACGCGCCGCCACTCGGCCTCGTCGAGGCGCAGCCCGTAGCGGGCGAGCGTGGTGCGCACCCGCTGCTCGGCGTGTGCCGGGTTCGTCGCCCGTACGGGGCAGTGGACGCGGGCGGCCGTCGAGCGCAGCAGCCGGTGCAACAGGAACGCGCCGACGAACCCCGAAGCCCCGGTGAGCAGGACGTCCCTGGGGTCCTGCGGGCGCGGGTCCGGGCCCTCGGCGGGTGGCAGGGCGAAGCCGAGCTCGGTCTCCCGTACGAAGTCGACGACCGGCTCCGGCCCGGCCGCCCGGCCGAACCCGCCCCGGACGTCGCGCACGGCGGCAGTGAAGCCCTCCAGCGTGGGGGCGGCCAGGAGCGCCCTGATCAGGGTCGAGCCGAGGGCGGCGTCGAGGTTGAGCACGGCCAGGGCGCGGGTGACGACCTCCGAGGCGAGCAAGGAGTCGCCGCCGAGCAGGAAGAAGTCGTCTTGGGGCAGCGGACGTACGCGCAGCACCTGCTGCCACACCTCGGTGAGGACGTCGAGCAGCCCCTCGATCTTCGGCCCGTCCTCCGTGCCGCTGCCGTTCGGCGGTGTGGGTGACTTCAGACGGGTGCGGTCGATCTTGCCGCCGCTGGTCACCGGGAAGCGGTCCATGGGGACGAGGGCGGGGACGGCCTGTGCGGGCAGCCACTGGGCGCAGTACGCGCGAAGGGCGGCCAGCGGCAGGGGACGGCCGGGTCGGGAGGCGGTTACGTAGGCGGTGAGGGTGCCGGAGCCGGCCTCGACGACGGCCTCGCCTATCTCGGGGTGGGCCCGTAATCGGGCCTCGACCTCGTCGAGTTCGATGCGCGCGCCGCGCAGCTTCACCTGGCGGTCGAGGCGGCCGCGGTACTCAAGGAGCCCGTCGGCGGTCAGCACGGCCCGGTCGCCGGTCCGGTACAGAAGGCCGCCCGGTTCGACGGCGGGCAGCGCGACGAACCGCTGGGCGGTGAGCCGTGGGTCGCCGAGGTAGCCGAGGGCAAGGCCGTCCCCGCCGACGTACAACTCGCCCTCCTCGCCGGGCTTCGCGACCGAGCCGTCCAGCCGCAGGACATGGCAGGTGGAGGCGCCGAAGGGGCGGCCGAGGGGGACGCTCGCGGCATCCTCGGGAAGGGGGCTCAGCACGTGCGCGGTGGAGACCACGGCGTTCTCGGTCGGGCCGTAGAAGTTGACCACCGTCGTGTCGGGGCAGGCCGCGAGGACGGCGTTCGCGAGGCGCGGGTCCATCGCCTCCCCGCCCGCGGAGACGAAGCGCAGCGAGGCCAGCGCCTCGGGGCGGGTCCGGGCGACCAGGTGGAACACGCTCGTCGTCAGATAGGCCACGGTGACGTCGGCGGCGTGGAAGAGCCGTTCCAGCGCGGCGGGGGAGAGCAGTTCCTCCCGGTCGGCCAGGACCAGGCAGGCGCCGGTGAGCAGGGCGCCCCATATCTCGATGGTCGAGGCGTCGGAGGACAGGCCGTACGCGTGCAGCACCCCGTCCCCCGGTCCGGGCGGGGGCAGTTGGGGCTCGGAGAGGACCAGGCGCACCACGCCGCGATGAGGTACGGCGACCGGCTTGGGGCGGCCCGTCGTGCCGGAGGTGAAGGCCACGTAGGCGCAGTCCGTCGCGGAGCCGGTCCGTGTGAGGGCGGCCGGCCGGGTGAGGTGGTCGGTGGCGTGGCCGAGCGGACCGACCTCGACCGACGCGCGTAGACCGCGGACGCGGCGCGTACTGCCGGGCAGCGTGACGGCGGCACTGAGCCCCGCGTCCTCGGCCATCGCCCGCAGCCGGGCCGGCGGCAGGTCCTCGTCGAGCGGCACGTACGCGCAGCCCGCCTTCAGGATGCCGAGCAGCGCCACCAGCGCCTCAAGGGAGCGGCTGCCGCACACGCCTATCAGCTCACCGGGCCGGATGCCGTGCGCGGTGAGGCGCGCCGCCAAGTCATTGGCGTGGGCGTCGAGTTGACCGTACGTCACGACGCGTTCCCCGTGCCGTGCCGCCGGTGCGTCCGGCCGGGCCGCGGCCTGCGCCTCGAACAGCTCCGGGATGACGCTGTCCCGCGGATAGCCGGGCACGGGTGTGCCGACGGCGGGGCGCGGAGGAACGGACAACGGGCGTGACGAGGCTAACGGAACATCGGTGTGGTTCATCAAGTCCTTCTCGCTTGTACGGCTTTCGTGCGCCGGGCCTGCGCGGCCGGCGCGGGAATGTCGGGACGGGAGGCGCTCAGCCGGTGTTGTCGCGCGTGCCTTCCTCGGCGAAGTCCGCCGCGAACGCGGCGAAGTCGGCGCTGCGCCAGCGTTCCGGGCGCATGCGGAAGAGGACGTCGTCCTTGAGCTGCGCCGAGGTGGCCAGCAGATACGCGTGCGCCTCCGCGGGATCCAGGTACCGATGGGCCAGTGCCTCGCGCACGGCCGGCGGTATCGGGTCCTCGATCGCCGTGACCGGCCCCTCGACGCTGACGTACCGGTACGGCCGCTTCTCGTCCTGCACGCAGAGGCTGAAGCGCCCGGCGGTGCGCAGGAGGCGTGACTTGATGTTCTCCCGGTTCGTGCCGACGACTACCTCGCCCCCGGGCTCGTAGCCGTACCACACCGGCACGATCAGGGGTGCGCGGTCGCCGCCCCGGGAGTCGGTGATGCCGAGCACGCCGACGAGTGGCTCGGCGAGGAATCGCTCGCGGTCCTGACGTGGCATGGAAGGCAGCATGTGTCGGGCTCCTGTCTCGATGACTTGGCCGAGGGATTGGCCGAGGTGACGCTGTTGTGGGCGTCACCGCGTTGAGCAATCTTGAGAACGAGTGATCACTCCCCGGCGAAATAGCCAATAAACTTGCGCTTTAGGCAGTTTTGAGCCGGTTTCCGCCGTGCTTTGTCCGGTTCTGGGGGCGTCCGGGTGCGGGACGTGAAAAGCCCAGGCTGGCGCGGGGCGCGGGGCGCGGGGCGCGGGGCGCGGGGCGCGGGGCGCGGGGCGCCGCGTTCGAGATCGAGTCGCTCGACGTGGCCGCCGGCACCGAAGTGGCCTTCGCCCACGCCCTGCCCCCAGGTCAGGGCCGCGTCGGCAGGACCCGTACCTCCGCGTCGGGGAGCTTCGTCCACCAGTGGTTGTAGCGGCTGTACGGTGCCGGATCGCGGTCGGCGAGGAGGGCGGTCAGGGACTCGGCCTCCGCCGCGAGGGCGTCCCACGTGGTGGGGGAGAGGGGGTGGAAGGCCGTGGCTTCGATGCCGGCGTCCACCGGGCGCCACACTCCGGCCACGTACCCGTCCACAAGCAGGGTGGGCAGCACGTCGCCGTTGTTGCGGATGACGGCGGGGCGGTAGGCCGGGGGGATCACTCGGCTGCGGTCGGCGTAGGCGAGCAGGATGCTGTCCCACATCGCCATGAGGCGGGGCGGGGCGGGGGTGTCCGAGGGGGGCCGGGAGGCATCCGGCAGGTCGAACAGCGTGACGCCGCCGGGGCCTTGGAACTCCACGACGGCACCCGTCAGGGCGCGCAGGGCCTCGCGTACCGCTGCCCGTCGCACCGTCGCGAACTGCGCCACGTCCGCCACCGAAGCGGGCCCGAACCCCGCCAAGTAGCGCAGGATCAGGGTCCGCAGGGTCTCCGGGTCAGCCGTCCGGCCGGTGGGCGCAGGCGCCTTCCCGGCCGCGACGAAGAACGACCGGGTGCCGAACGACCACGGCGGGCCCGACGGAGCGTGGTGCAGCGGCGCGTACGCCTTCAGCCCCCACCAGCCCCCTCCCGCCTTCTCACTGCCCAGCCGCTCCTCGACCCACGCCCGCATCTCGGCCATGCTCCGCGGCCGGTCCGCGAACGCAAGCAGCTCCGGCACCAGCGCTTCGGCATCCGCGGGCGTCAGCCCCGCGGCGGCGAAGCGGTACCCGAGCCGGGAGCTGTACAGCGTCGGCTGCATCGCCCCGCGGAAGACCTCGTAATCCTCGGCGAGCACCGCGTGCAGGGTGATCCGCATCAGGGTCGCCCGCACCACAGAGCGCCGCGCGAAGGCTTCGTCGAGCTCAGCAGGGTCGAAGCCGACGAGCCGGTTCCACAGCGCGAGGTACGGGGAGGCCGGGTGCTGCGCCTGAAGCGCCACCACGCGCCGCACGCCGTCCGGGACGGTCAGCGGCTCGCGCGCCAGCAGCAACTGCCGACTCAGACCGGCCCGGTTGAGCTCGCGCTCGGTGATCTCCATGGTCGGCGATTCTGCCGTGGCCCGTCCCGCGACCGCCAGCATCGGCGGCGACGTGCGGTGCGGTCGCCCTGGAGCCGGCGCAGCACGGCGGTCCGCTCAGGGCGGGGTTGCTTCGCAGCGCACAGCGGCCGGTGGCAGCTGCGCCGCCAGCCCCATGCGTCACCTAATGGCTGATCGTTCAATGGCTGGTCGTTCAGAATCCGAGGGATCCCAGGAGGCCGGTGACCGGGGATACGAGGTCGTGGCCGAACTGCGTGATCTTCGTGGCGACCTTGGACCCGCCCAGCGCGCCGATCCACTTGGACTGACCGACCTTCCGCTTGGCGGCGGCGCCGAGCCCGCGACCGGTTCGGCCAGTCGCTGGCCATGGTCACCTACCGTCCCTCGGGCGCGGCCACCGCCAACGAGTCGATCCCGGCGGTCGGTTCGCCCGGCGAGGACCTGGACATCGACGGCGCCGGCAAGGCGGACACTGGCATGGTGCAGACATTCCGGCTCACCTCCACCGGCACGTTCAGCCAGCTCAACACCTACTACTCCGGCACCGCCACCGATACCACCTACCAGCCCGGCCAGGGAGGCCTGCCGGCCACCGGCGGCCGCTTCGGCTACGTGGCTCGCTGATGATCCGTCAACTAACCGTTAGTCCCGGGAGTTCCGGAATGACAGAGCAAGAGAGGGCCTCCCCGGCACCGCACCTGTGGCGCCGGGGAGGCACTGTTGTCGCGGGCTCTGCCACACTCGGCCAGGTGGCGTCGCAGGGCGAAAATCGATACCCGGGCGCTGCGATCATGGAGCGGATACCGATGTGCGCAGCCCGGAAGGAACCACTCGCGATGCCCGTACCTGCCGACCCGACGGTCCTTCATCCGATGCCGGGGCAGCCGCGCGTGGTGCTGCTCAAGGCGCTGGTGAAGTCTCCACTGATCGAGGTCGGGGAGTACTCCTACTACGACGATCCGGACGATGCGACCGCCTTCGAGACGCGCAACGTGCTCTACCACTACGGGCCGGAGAAGCTGGTCATCGGGAAGTTCTGCGCGCTGGGCACGGGGGTGCGGTTCATCATGAACGGGGCCAACCACCGCATGGACGGCCCCTCGACCTTCCCCTTCCCCACCATGGGCGGCTCCTGGGCCGAGCACTTCGACCTGCTCACCGGCCTGCCGAACCGGGGGGACACCGTCGTCGGCAACGATGTCTGGTTCGGACACGCCACGACGGTCATGCCGGGCGTACGGATCGGCCACGGCGCGATCATCGGCTCCGGCGCCGTGGTCACCACGGACGTACCCGACTTCGGCATCGTCGGCGGCAACCCGGCCCGCCTCATCCGCACCCGCCACAGCGAGCAGGACATCGCCCGGCTGCTTGCCGTGGCCTGGTGGGACTGGCCCGCGGAGCACATCACCGAGCACGTACGGACGATCATGTCGGGGAGCGTCGCCGAGCTGGAAGCCGCTGCCCCCGAAAGCCCCAGTGGCCGGGGGCGGTGAAGAGGTGCGCCCCTGCTTCACCACCCCCGTCCTCGATCAGCGGCGCGGGCTCACGGTCATGCGGATGTCATCGGCCGCCCACAGCACGAACCGCTCGATCGGCGTCACGTCATGTCCGGGCACGGGCCGGAACCGGAAGCGCTTGAGCAGGACGGCGAGGACCAGCTGGGCCTCGACCACGGCCAGGGCGGCGCCCTCGCAGCTGCGCGGCCCGAGCCCGAAGGGGATGTACGCCAGCCTCGGACGCTTGGCCACCTCCTGCGGAGTGAACCGCTCGGGCACGAACTTTTCGGGCTCGGGCCAGTGGTCCGGGTTCATGTGCACGGCCCAGAACGGATAGAAGACCGTCGCCCCGGCCGGGATCTCGTACTCGCCCAGGACGATGGCCTCGGTCGTCTCCCGCGCACCGTAGGGACCGGGCGGATAGAGCCGCATGGACTCCTTGAGGACCATGTCCAGATAGGTGAGCCGCCGAAGGTCGGCGTACTCGGGCGCCGCACGGTCACCGAGTACGCGCTCCAGCTCATCGGCGACGCGGTCGGCCACCTCGGGATGGCCGCCCAGCAGATGCAGGGTCCAGGAGACGGCAACGCCGGTGGTGTGGTGCGCGGCGAGGAGCGACATCATGACGGTGTCGCGGATCCGCGCGGGCCGCTCACCCGCCTCGACGAGCGCCCCGATCAGATCGCTCCTTTCCATGCCGCCGCCGGATTTGTGCGCCGCGACGATGCGGTCGACTGTCGCGCGCAGATAGGTGAGGGCCTCCGCCGCCCGCTCGGCACCTTCCTCCCCGACGCCCGGGGCCGGTACCTCGTAGAGGCGCCCCAGGTATTCGGTGAGCACTTCCTCGAACGCGGCGATGACGGCGTCCGGGTCCTCGACGTCGCCTCCCAGCGCGTACTCGCAGATCATCCGCAGCGTCAGCGCGGTGAGGTCCTTCTGCAATGCGGCCGGCTCGCGGTCGGCCCGCTCGGCCCAGCCGTCCGCGAGCGCTGTCGTCAGCTCGGTGAACCGCGTGAAGTGCCGCTCGTGAGAGGGGCGTCCGGCCAGTACGGACAGCAGCAGGCGCCGCAGGGGAGTGTGCTCGTCGGTCGGCAGCACCTGCAGGTTCCCCGCCTCGAACAGCGGGGCCAGGAACTCGAAGAGCCGCTCCGGCCGCTTGTCGATGTGAGCCGTGGCTTCCAGCAGTACGGGATCGGCGACCGACACGGCCGTGTGTGCACCCGGAAGCTGGAACCGCACGACGGGCCCGTACTCGGCGTGCAGCCACCGCTGGTAGTTGTGCAGTCCGCCTGCCGCCGCGATGGCGCCGACCCCGTCGTCCGTACGGGGCTCGGGACCGGGGATGTTCATGGCCGCTCCTCATGGTTGTCGGACATGTCCATGAGCATCCGCGATGCACGCGTGGTCCACCAGGGCACCTGCCCGGTCCAGTCCGGGCCGTCGTAGTCCGGCCGGTCCATGTCACGTGTGGCGTCATGTCACCCCAGGGCCGGGGCTGTTGGCGAGCCAGGACCATTCGGACCACGTGCTGAACCCGGTTTGCCACTTGTGGTGGACCCCGTCGCGGCCGGCGCCGAACACCTCGATCCGGCCGTCCGCGTTGGTCGTGGCCGCGATCTCGGTGCCGCCACCGCCGAACGCGGCCCAGTCGCCGTAGCGGGCGTTGACTCCGGTCTGCCAGGTGTGCATGGCCACGTCGCCGTTGATGGCGAACACCTCGACCCGTCCGTCGGGGGTGCGGTCGCTGGTCAACTGGGAGTTCGCGGGACCGGCCGCGGGCTCCCACTCCGACCAACTGGCGCTCCCCGTCTGGTACCTGTGGAACACGCCCACCGGTCCGGAGGCGAACACCTCAAGGCGCCCATCGGCGTTGTGATTGACCGTCAGATCACGCCCCGGGCCGCCGAACCCCTCCCACGCCGACCAGCCGCCGTTGACAGCGGTCTGGTACTGGTGCTGGAAGACGTTGTCATTGAGCGCGAAGACCTCAAGCCGGCCGTCGGGCGCCTTCTCCATCTCGATGCGGCCGGCGCTCGGTCCGCCGCCTGTCGACTCCCATGCGGACCAGCCGCTGTTGGGAGCGGTCTGGTACGTGTGGAACACCCCCGAGGGGCCGGAGGCGAACACCTCCAACCGTCCATCGGCGTTGGCGCCGGCGGTGACGTGACTCCCGCCGGTGCCGAAGCCCTCCCAGCCCGACCAGCCGCCGGACGGAGACGTCTGGTAGCGGTGCTGGAGTACGTCGCCGTTGAGCGCGAACACCTCCAGGCGCCCGTCGGCGTTGGGCGCGACCGCGAGTTCCGCGTTGCCCGGCCCGCCCAGCGCCTCCCACTCCGACCAGGCGCCGTTCACCTGCGACTGCCACGCGTGATGCACCCCGTCGGCCCCGGCGGCGAACGCTTCGAGCCGCCCGTCGGCCGAGCGCGTCGAGACCAGCCGCCCCGACTCGACCGGATACACCAACGGCGCGGGCCTGGGCCCGCCGCCAGGGGTGCACGGCAGTCCCACGCCGCGCTCCGCGAGGTAGGGGAGCGGATCGATGCCACGGATGTCGGTCGAGGTGCCGACGCGCACCCGCAGATGGAGGTGCGGGCCACTGGACTCGCCCTCGCTGCCCATGAGCGCGATGCGCTGCCCGGCCGCTACGTGGTCACCGACGAAGACGTCCCGCTGGTACATGTGCCCGTACTCGGTCACCGTGCCGTCCGGATGCAGGATGCGGATCCACTGGCCGTAGCCCTGTGCCGGGCCGGAGTTGATGACCTCGCCGTCGCCGACGGCGTAGATCGGTGTCCCGTAGTCGCCGGCTATGTCGATGCCGTCGTGGGCGTCGCTGTAGCGCTGCGACACGAAGCCGGTCGTGGGGCACGATCCGGCGAATCCGGCGGCCTGGGCGGCCGCCGGCGGCGCGGTCACCAGCGACGGCAGTACGGCGGCGGCCGCGGCGAGCGCGAAGCGCAGCGCGCGCCGGGAAAGACCGTGAAGCACCTGGCGCTCCTCCCCTTGGGATCCCGGTGAGATCAAGTCGGGTGGACGGTAGCCCAGCGCGCCCGTCGGGGGCACCCGGAACGCTACGGACTGACAAACGGCGAGGAGGGGACATCCGCCGACTCCCCGGGCCGGAAGCCGACGCAGGCCATGGCGAAACCCCTTCGGAACCATGTCGGATCGGCATGAAACGACCCGGCTCGGAGCGTACTGAATCGGCCAGATCGCAGGAGCTGACCAATGGTCAGGATGTGTAACGTTCGACCTGAGTGAGGTTCGATGACGCGGGGGCGAGGAGGGGGCAGTGAGCGGGGTAGTGATCTATGTGCCGCGGGCGCGCGCGGAGGCCGCAGGTGAGCCGTCCGGTGACGCCGTGACACTGCGGCTGGGACCGGGCGAGGTGGCACGCTTCGGGCGGGGCTCCGCGACGACCCCGGTCGAGCTCCGCCTCGACGACGAGGCGATCTCCCGGCTCGCGGGGGAGATCCGGGTGACGGACGACCACTGGCAGCTCAGCAACCTCAGCACGACGCAGAGCTATCTCGTCGAGAACCCGGAGGGGGCCGGGGAGTATCTGCGGGTACCGCCGCGGCGGGCCGGAGCGCCCATCCCCTTCGAGTTCTCGCGGGTCGTGCTGCCCACCCGCCGCAACACCACCGTCGCCTTCCAGGTGTTCGCGCCCGACCACGTCTACCTCGACCCGGACGGCCTGGGCGGCCAATGGGGGAGCCGCACCGTCACGGCGTACTCCCTGGACGAGACGGCCCTCTACTTCCTGATCCTCGTCGCGCTCTGCGAACCACGGCTGCGCGACGAGTCGCCCGTAGCGGTGCCGACCACGCCCCAGATCGTCGAACGGCTCAAGGGGCACCCCGCGTGCGCCCGGCTCACGGCCCGGGCGGTCAGCTCGCACATCGACTACCTCGCCGACGAGAAGATGCGGATCAGCGCACCGGCCGAGTCCGGGCCCCGCAGGGAGGCCCGCCGCAACGGCAAACGGGAGACGATCGTCGGGCTCGTGCTGCGCTTCGGGCTCGTACGGGAGGAACACCTCGCGCTGCTGCCGCCCCGCACCGGGGCCGGCGCGCAGGAGCGGGGGACGGCGGGATGAGACGGCGACCCGCACACCGTGACGGCCGGCGAAGGAGAGGGGGCCACGGTGCACCGTCCGGCCGACACCTCGGGAAGTGACCGTACGGAACTCCTCCCGCCCGGGTACCGCGTGGGCCGCTGGGAGGTCACCGAGGCGATCGGCGCCGGAGGCTGGGCGACCGTCCACGCGGGAAGGTCGGTCGAGGACGCCGCTACGGAGCAGGAGGCCGTCGCGCTCAAGGTGCTGCCGACCGCCGGGCTCGCACCGCGCCAGGCCCGCAAGGTGGCCGAAACCGCCCGGCGCGAGGTCGAGTTCGGCCGTCGGTCCTCGCACCCGAGGCTGATCCGCCTCCTGGACACCGTCGTACTCAGCGAACCCGACCATCCGATCCTCGACGGCGCGATCGTGCTGGTCATGGAGCGGGCCGAGCGCAGTCTGCGGGAGCTGCTCGACACCGGCGTGAGCGAGAGGGAAGGCGCCCGGCTCATCACCCAGATCTGTGAGGGCCTCGCGCATCTGCACCGCAGCGGATGGGTGCACGGCGACCTCAAACCGGACAACATCCTGCTCATGGCGGACGGTTCGGTGAAGCTCTCGGACTTCGGGCTCGTCACCGAGCTGACCGGCACCCACGGCACCCACGGGTACGCGCCCCCGATGGGCACCTTCGACTACCTTCCGCCCGAGCGCTGGAAGGCTCCGCTCGGCGAGCAGGGCGTCGAAGTCCGGCCGAGCGCCGACATCTGGGCCCTCGGCATCACGATCCACGAGCTGTTCGCCCGCGGCGCCTCGCCGTTCCCCGGCGCCACCCCGATGGCGCGCGGCGCGGCGACACAGGAATATGCCGACGGGCGGGCGCCGCTGCGCCTGGACGGCGCGGTGCCGCCGTTCTGGCGCGCGCTGGCCGCCGACTGCCTGGCTCCTACGCACCCCGCCCGCGCCGAGCACCCCGCCGAGAGCCTGCTCACGCGCATCACCGACCGGCAGCCCACCGAGACGGACGCTGCTGTGCCGTCCGAGCTGCCCGCGGAACGCCGACGGGGACGTAGACGGGCCGCGTTCGCCACGCTCGCGGTGTGCGCGCTGGCCGCCACGATCTGGCCGCACCTGCAGCGCGACGACGCCGGGTCCGGCGCCACGAACGCCGAACCGCCCGGCCGGATCAGGGTGTTCAACGCCGACCAGAGCTGCCGGGGCCGTACCGACCGGGACCCGCAGTGCAGCCTCGGCCTGGCGATCGACCCGATGCGGCCCTACACCGTCGACAACGTCGTACCGACCCGGGTGTGGCACGGCGACGAACTCGCCGTCGACTGCCGGCTCGCCCAGGGCATGCAGATCATCGACGAGGCGGACACGCACTCCGCCGACTGGTACCGCGTCCGGCTGCCGCAAGGTTCGGGCCGGCCCACGGCCTGGCTGCCCGCCGTCCGCACCAAGGACCGCCCTTCCGTCCCCGACTGCCCGGCTCCCAGCCCCGTCCGGTGAGGGGAGCCCGGCGACCCACCGGGATCCCCCACCGCAACGGGCGTCCGATGCCCGCCCCCGTACGTCGCCACGGTCAATCACCTTGTCCAGCAAGGTAGTTGGGCCGTGACTGTGGGGCACCGGCGCACGGCTTGAGTCCATCGCGGATCCTCGCGCATGTCACTCCGGATCGTTCCGGATGCCGGACCGCGCGCCCCCACGGCTACCTTGCGGACCGTTGGCCCCCGGACCGCGCCCACCCCTCACCCGTCCGCGACCTCACCCGACCCACGACTCACAACCACGACCCTCACTCGATCGACGAAGGAGCAGCCACGTGCATGGTTCAACCGCGCGGCGCGCGAGACTCGGAACAGCGATGCTGCTGGTCGCGACCGCCGTTTCCACGCTGGCCGGACCGGCCAGGGCACAGGGCGTCAAGGACGTGCCCGGCCCCCTCGGGCACGCCGCGACGGCCGAGTTGTACTGCGGCATCCCCGCCGAGCGGGACATCGCGGTGACCCGCAAGGTGTACGAGGTCGGCCAGCGCCGCGGCGTGTCCGACAAGGTGATGCTCGCCGGCTTCGAGACGGGCTGGGTCGAGTCCCGCATGAACAACCTCAACTGTGGGGACCGGGACTCGCTCGGAGTCTTCCAGCAGCGGCCCTCACAGGGGTGGTGCAACCCCGACCAGTGCCTCGACGTCGACTACGCGGCGAACAAGTTCTTCGAAGTGGCCCAGCAGATGGAGCCCAACTGGGACACCGCGGGAGAGCTCGCCCAAGCCGTCCAGCGCTCCGCCTACCCCGAGCGCTACCCCCAAGCGGAGGGCTACGCGAGGGAGTTGATGGGCGAGGCGTTCCGGCCGTACGGCACCATCGGGGCGAAGTACGCGGGGCTCGGCGGCCCGAACGGACCGCTCGGCCTGCCGCTGCGCGCGGAGGAGGACGCCCGGCTCGGCGGACGCTTCCAGCTCTTCCAGAACGGAGTCGTCATCTGGCACCCCGACTCCGCCTTCGCGATCTACGGGGACATCCTCAAGAAGTACTGGGACACCGACTCCGAGCAGCGCTGGGGCTTCCCGACGATGGACGAGGCGGACGGAGCGCAGGCGCCGGACGGGACCCGGGGCCGCTACCAGTTCTTCGAGCGAGGCCTGTTCATGTGGTCGCAGCCGACCGGCGCGCACACCGTGCAGGGCGCCATCTACGACGCCTTCCACGCCGCGGGTCACGAGCAGGCACTCGGCTACCCCATGACCGACGAGGTCGACGAGGCGGGCGGCAAGGCCCAGCGGTTCCAGAAGGTCACCATCCACTGGAACGCGAGCCGGGGCACCTGGACCACCAACAACTGACGTGGCCACGGCCGCACTTACCCGTCATTCACCGATCAGGAGGATCTGTTGAGCGAGCAGCACCGCCCCAGCCGCAGGAACGTTCTCAAGGCCGTCGGCGGAGCCTCCGCCGCGCTGGCGCTCGGCGCCGGGACCGTCCTTTCGGCGGCGTCGTCGGCCAGCGCGGCCGACGACGGCTTCGGGCTGCGCATCCTGGAGCGCGGCGAGGGCGACCCCCGCATGTGGTACTACCGGTTCCAGACCGCCGAGATCGGCTGGAACCCCGCCGTCAACGTCCTGCTCCCGGACGACTACCACACCAGCGGCCGCACCTACCCCGTCCTCTACCTGCTGCACGGCGGCGGTGACGGCCAGGACTTCATCACGTTCGACCGCCTGGGCATCCGTGCCTGGACGGCGGGCAAGCCGGTCATCGTGGTGATGCCCGACGGCGGACACGCGGGCTGGTACTCCAACCCGGTCAGCTCGACCGTCGGCCCGCGCAACTGGGAGAGCTTCCACATCAACCAGCTCATCCCGTGGATCGACGCCAACTTCCGGACGTATGCGGAGTACGACGGCCGTGCCGTGTCCGGGTTCTCGATGGGCGGCTTCGGCGCGCTGAAGTACGCGGCCAAGTACTGGGGTCACTTCGCCTCGGTGAGCTCCCACTCCGGCCCGGCCAGCCTGCGCGGCAACGCGGCCGGGATCCCCGGCGGGGTCGTGCACTGGGCCAACGCGTCGTCCGCCGCCATCGAGCTGGGCGGCGGCACCGTCTACGGCATCCCGTGGGACCAGAACCGGGTCAGCATGGACAACCCGTGCGAGCGGGTCGAGAGCTACCGCAACAAGCGGATCTTCATGGTGGCCGGCACCAGCCCCGAGCCGACCTTCTGGGACCGGTTCAACGAGACCGCGGTGCTCGAAACCCAGCGGGAGTGGCGCGGCTTCCTGGACCGGGCGGGCATCCCGCACGAGTGGTACGAGGTGCCCGGCGGCCACTTCGTCCGCCCCGACCTGTTCATCCGCGACCTCGACGGCATCGTGGGCAGGCTCCGCAAGGCGTAGTGACACGGGCGGCGGCATGCGGGCCGTCGCGTCACTGCCACAGGCACCGTCCAGGTGAGCCGTGTCTCACCTGGGCGGTGCCGCTTGTCTATGCAACGAGTTGCATAGAAGGATTCGGGCATGGCGCTTGAGCACGCGATCCTCGTCTCGCTGTTGGAGAAGCCGGGCTCCGGTTATGAACTGGCCCGGCGCTTCGACCGGTCCATCGGCTACTTCTGGGCCGCCACGCACCAGCAGATCTACCGCATCCTCAAGCGCATGGAGAACGACGGCTGGATCGACGCCCGCGAGGTGGCGCAACAGAGCCGGCCGGACAAGAAGGAGTACTCCGTCGCCGCGCCCGGCCGGGCCGCGCTCTCCCGATGGCTGCACGAGCCGATCGAACCCGAGAGCGTCCGGCACGAGCTCGCCGTGAAGATCCGCGGTGCGGCCTTCGACGACCCGGCCGCGCTGCTGGCCGAGGTGGCGCGGCACCGCCAGGCGCACGCCGACCGGCTCGCGCACTATCTCGCGGGGGAGCGTCGCGACTTCACGGGACCGGGCGCGCCCGACACACCCGACGCCGGGCAGGAGCTCCAGCACGTCGTGCTGCGCGGCGGCATCGCGTACGAACGCATGACGCTCGCCTGGCTCGACGACGTGATCGCCACCCTCCACCGGCTCGGCCCAGAGCGCTGAACCGGTGCCGCAACCCGCCCACACGCAGGGCACGTTCTCAGTGCCCCAACTCCCCGATCCGGAAAGGCGAATGGCCATGGCCGACGCGCTGCTGTTCAACCCGCGCACCTATGACCCGACCCACTTCGACCCCGAGACCCGCAGGCTGCTGCGCGCGACCGTCGACTGGTTCGAGCAGCGCGGCAAGCGCCGGCTGATCGAGGACTACCGCTCGCGCGCCTGGCTGGCGGACTTCCTCGCGTTCTCCGCCAAGGAAGGGCTGTTCGCGACGTTCCTCACCCCGGCTTCCGCCGCCGGTCAGGGCGAGGGGGACAAGCGCTGGGACACCGCGCGGATCGCCGCCCTCAACGAGATCTTCGGGTTCTACGGCCTCGACTACTGGTACGCCTGGCAGGTCACCATCCTGGGCCTCGGCCCGGTCTGGCAGAGCGACAACGCCGCGGCGCGCGCCCGCGCCGCCGAACTCCTCGACCAGGGAGAGGTGTTCGCGTTCGGCCTGTCCGAGAAGACCCACGGCGCGGACATCTACTCCACCGACATGCTCCTGGAGCCGGACGGCGACGGCGGGTTCCGGGCGACCGGCTCCAAGTACTACATCGGCAACGGCAACGCCGCCGGCCTCGTCTCGGTGTTCGGCCGCCGTACTGACGTCGAGGGCCCCGACGGCTACGTCTTCTTCGCCGCCGACAGCCGCCACGAGGCCTACCACCTGGTGAAGAACGTCGTCGACTCCTCGAAGTACGTCAGCGAGTTCCGCCTGGAGAACTACCCGGTCGGCGCCGAGGACGTCCTGCACACCGGCCGCGCCGCCTTCGACGCCGCCCTGAACACCGTCAACGTCGGCAAGTTCAACCTGTGCACCGCCTCGATCGGCATCTGCGAACACGCGATGTACGAGGCCGTCACCCACGCCCACCAGCGCATCCTCTACGGCCGCCCCGTCACCGCCTTCCCGCACGTGCGGCGCGAGCTGGCCGACGCCTACGTCCGCCTCGTCGGCATGAAGCTGTTCAGCGACCGTGCCGTCGACTACTTCCGCACGGCGGGACCCGACGACCGCCGCTACCTCCTCTTCAACCCGATGACGAAGATGAAGGTGACCACCGAGGGCGAGAAGGTCATCGACCTGATGTGGGACGTCATCGCCGCCAAGGGCTTCGAGAAGGACAACTACTTCGCCCAGGCGGCCGTCGAGATCCGCGGCCTGCCCAAGCTGGAGGGCACGGTCCACGTCAACCTCGCCCTGATCCTGAAGTTCATGGGCAACCACCTCCTGAAGCCGGCCGAGTACGCGCCCGTGCCGACCCGCCTCGACGCGGCCGACGACACCTTCCTCTTCCAGCAGGGACCGGCCCGGGGCCTCGGCGCCATCCGCTTCCACGACTGGCGCACCGCCTTCGACGCGTACGCCGAGGTGGCGAACGTCGCCCGCTTCCGCGAACAGGCCGACGCGCTCTGCGAGTTCGTCACCACGGCCGCCCCCGACGAGGAGCAGAGCCGCGACCTCGACCTGCTGCTCGCCGTCGGCCAGCTCTTCGCGCTGGTCGTGCACGGCCAGCTGATCCTGGAGCAGGCGCGCCTGACGGGCCTGGAACAGGACGTGCTCGACGAGCTCTTCGCCGTCCTGGTACGCGACTTCTCCGCGCACGCCGTCGAGCTGCACGGCAAGGACTCCGCGACCGAGGCACAGCAGAACTGGGCGCTGGGCGCGGTGCGGCGTCCGGTCGTCGACGAGGCCCGCTCGGCCCGCGTCTGGGAACGCGTGGAGGCGCTGGCGGGCGCGTACGAGATGGCGCCGTAGCGGCTGTCGCCAGGGCCGTTCACGCGGCCCGGCAGACGTGGCGTGCTTTCAGGCCCTCGGTCCGTGGTTTCGGGCCGGGGGCCTGTCGCGCCGGCCCGCCCTGTTCTCGACGGTCCGGCTCGACGGCGTGGGCGACGTCGAGCGCGCCCGCAGGCCGTGGTCCCGGGCTCAGCCGCCTCCGCAGCCATGCCCGCCGCAACCGTGCCCACCGCAGCCGTGGCCCCCTCCGTGACCGCCGCCGTGGCCGCCCCCGTACCCGCCTCCAGAGCCTCCCTGCCCTCCTCCGCAGCCCGATCCGCCGCCGTCCCAGCGCTTGGGCCCCGCGCTCTGCGGACGCCGGCCGCCTACGCTCGGATTCGCCCGGGGCCGGGCTGTCCGCTTCGCGTCCTGCTCGCGTCGGCGCGCCTCCCAACGCTCCTCCCGCTCGCGCTTCGCACGCTCCTCCTCCCGGATCCGCTCGCGCCGCGTCGCATCGCGGACCGCGCCGTCGGCGGGCTGCCACCGGCCGAGTCCGTGATGGCGCCGCGGCAGCAGCGCGGCGACGGCGACGGCCGCGTACGTGCGCTCCTGCGCCCGGTAGGCGGAGCGCTCGATGACGGCGTACTCCACCGCGATCTCGGCGCCTTCGCAGGGCACGCCGTACAGAACCGCCTCGAAGGGCTCGCTGTGCGGGTCGATGTCGTAGTGCCCGTCGTCCGGCCCGTAGGCGGAACTGGTGCCCAGGAAGCGCCCCGCTTGGTCGGTGTCGCGGTCCTTGGGGAAGTATGCGATCAGGGGGCGGGCGGAGGTGGTGAGAGCGTCCGGATACAGCCAGCAGTAGCCGTTCGGGCCGATGCGAACGCCCACCCTGAGAGCGGGCTGGGACTCGTTGTGCAGCCGCCGCGCCGCCCGGTAGGCGACATGGCCCCGCCCGTACACGGAGCTGCCGGTCACGAGCAGGAGCAGCGCCAGGCCCTGCTGCCCTACGGCGTCGTACGCGGGCGCGCCGTCCGGCACGGACAGGCTCGCAACGAGGCCGTCGGCCAGGATCGCGACGCCGACCAGACAGAGGGCGAGCCCCAGGTAGAACTGGCGGAACCCGCGGTAGCCGTCCGACTCGGGCGCCCGATCCGGGAGAGGGAAGCGGACCTGCCCGGCCGCGGCGAGCGCGAGTGCGCGCTGGCGTCGGCGGGCCCGCAGCCGGAGGACCGCACCCATCAACGCCCAGGCGCCGACGGCCAGTTCGAGGACGTGTCCGCTGTCGGTGCGCCGGTCCAGGGAGCCGGTCGACGCCAACGAGAGGGCCGCGTCCGCCGCGACCACGAGCGCGGCCGGCACGGCTGGAACCGGAAGAAAGCGGTACCACAACGGCAGCGCGGCCAGCAGGACCGTCGCGGGGTAACCCCGCCAGTCCGTACCGCCGGACGCGGCGCCCGACCAGCCGGAAGTCAGGACGTACGGCGCGACGACCGCGACGAGCAGGACCCAACTGCCCGCGACCGGGGCGAAGACCGCCGGAACGCGGGCCTTCAGCCACCGCTCGGCATCGGCGAGGGGCCACGCCGCGATGCCGCCCTCGGGCAGAGCTCCCGGCGGCAGCCGCTTGACGTAGTCCCTCACGACGAGCTCCTTCAGCATCGTCCGGCAGTGACGCGACGCGGTATCTCCCTTTGTTTCCAGGTGACTTGGGGGCCCGGGGCCGCTGTCCGACAAGTCTGCACGACGAGGCGGAGGAGTAGCCACCCCGGACGTTCGAGACAACGGCTCGGCGGAAGCTTCTGCGGGAACGGTCGCAACCTCGCGGGCGGCCGCACGTCGTATGGGGCAAGGGCGCGGATCCGCGCCCGGTCAGCGTCAAGCGCAGCCCATGGAGGCCCCGTTGCCGAACTTGTCTCTCCTCTCCCCGGAACGCTGCGGTCAGGCGGTCCGGGCGGCCGTCCTGGTGCTGGTCCTCGCCCTTTACGCGGCGCTCATGCCGTCGTCCGCGCAGGCCACGCCCCCGACCTCGACCGCGCCGACTGTCTCGCAGTCGCAAGTGATGCCGCACCTGAAGGCACTGCAGCGCATCGCCGACCGCAACGGCGGCAACCGCGCGCATGGCACCCAGGGTTACGCACAGTCGGTGGCGTACGTGCGGCACGCGTTGGACCGGGCGGGCTTCCACACGGAGCTCCGCCACTTCTCGTACGGCGGCGCGGACGGCTACAACCTGATCGCCGACTGGCCGGGCGGCGACCCGAACCATGTGCTGCTCACCGGCGCCCATCTCGACAGCGTCGCGGCGGGACCCGGGATCAATGACAACGGGTCCGGCGCTGCGGCCGTCCTGACCACCGCCCTTCAGGTGGCCAAGGCCGGCCTCAAGCCCACCCGGCATCTGCGCTTCGCCTGGTGGGGAGCGGAGGAACTGGGACTGATCGGGTCGGCGGACTACGTACGCGGCCTCTCCGCCGACGACCGGAAGGCGGTCGACCTGTACCTCAACCTCGATCAGGCGGGCAGCAAGAACACCCAGCAGTGGCTCGTCGTGAACGACGCGGCACATGGTGAGAGCGCCGCGTTCCAGGCGTTCCAGGCATGGTTCGCCGCCCGGGGCATCGCCACCTTCGACATCGGTGTGGGTGGCTCGGACCACGAGTCGTTCGGCAAAGCGGGCATCGCGTCGTCCGGCTTCAGCACCGGTATCTCGGACTGCATCCACAACGCCTGCGACAACCTCGCCAACGTCGATCCAGTGACGGAGACCACCAGCACCAACGCCCTCATCGGCGTGGTGTGGCAGTTCGCCGCCACCGCCCGGTCCTGACCACCGCCCCAGGAAGCAGAGATGCGCACACCACCGACTCACCTCCGCCGTACGACGAGAGCGGCGCTGGCGGCCGCCACCGCCCTCGGCATCGCTCTGACGGCCGTCCCCGCCGGCGCGACAGGCGTCAAGGACCCTTACTTCCCCGACGACGGCAACTCCGGCTACGACGTGGCCCATTACGACGTCCACATCGGCTACGACCCGGCGCGCGCCGACCATCTGGACGGCGACACGACCGTCACGGCGCGTGCCACCCACACCCTGGACCGCTTCGCCCTGGACCTGAAGGGCTTCGAGGTCGCCTCCGTCACCGTGAACGGCGCCCCGGCGAGGTCGTTCTCGCGGTCCGGGGAGCACAAGCTGGTCGTCGAACCGGCTCACCGGGTGGCCAAGGGCACCACGTTCGCGGTCCGGGTGAAGTACGCCGGCCGGCCCGACGCCGAGGGCTGGCACGTCCTGGCCAGCGGCGGCGCGAACGCGGCGGGCGAACCGCACGCCGCGACCTCCTGGTACCCGTCCAACGACCACCCGTCCGACAAGGCCACCTTCGCCCTCACCGCGACCGTGCCCGACGGCTGGGCCGCCATCGGCAACGGCCTGCCCGGCCCGACCACCACCGAGGGCGGCAGGACGACCTTCCGCTGGCGCGAGGACCGGCCGATGGCCACCTATCTCAGTACGGTCGCCATCGACCGGTTCACCGTCCACCGCTCGCAACTCGCCGACGGCACACCGGTCATCACGGCCTACGGTCCCGACGTGCCGGTCGACACGCCGACCGAGGCCCTGCAGAACGACATCCTCGGCTTCCTGGTATCTAAGTTCGGCCCGTACCCGTTCTCCTCGGCGGGCGCCATCGTCGTCGGCTGGTCCACGGGTCCGCACGCCCGCGCGCTGGACCTGGAGACACAGAGCCGACCCACCTACACGGGGGGTCTGTTCGACGTCGCGGTGGTGCACGAGAACGCCCACCAATGGTTCGGCGACAGCGTCTCGTTCAGCGACTGGCGCGACGGCTGTCTGGCCGAGTGCTTCGCCCAGTACGCCAACCAGCTGTGGGAGGAGCACAAGGGAGCCAACCTCGACACAGGCTTCTATGCCCCACTCATCAAGGAGAACAAGGACAACCCGGCTTACTGGTCCACCAAGCTCTACGACCCGGGCAAAGGCAAGGAACTCGACCCCGCCCTGTACTTCAAGGGCTCGCTGATGCTCCACGCGCTGCGGCGCACCGTCGGGGACGACGCGTTCTTCGACACCCTCCGGCGCTGGACCAGCTCCCACGCGTACGGCAATGCCTCCTTCCCGGAGTTCGAGGCGCTGGCGGCGAAGGTGTCGGGCAAGGACCTCAAGGGCTTCTTCGACGCATGGGCCCACGGGACGACGATCCCGCCGAAGCAGTACCTCTACCCGGGCGGCCTGGCTGCACTGGCCGACCGGTAACCGCCCGCCAGAGCCCGCCGCCGCCCGGATCGGGTCCCGTCCCGGCGGCGGTGGGCCTCGGGTTCCTGAGAGACGTCAGCCGTGGTGGGGGTAGTCGGGCAGTGCGATGGCGTTGGCCGCGTGGGTGAGCTCCTCGGAAGAGCTCGGGCTGCCGTTGGTCTTGCGACGGGCGAGCTGCTGGTTCTCGCGGACGTACTCACGCATCAACTGCTCGTAGCGGGCGAAGGCCACACGGTGGTCGTCCGGGTGGTTGGCGAGCTCTCCCGCGAGTACGTAGGCGCCGACCAGGGCGATGCTGGTGCCTTGGCCGGATCGCGGTGAAGGGCAATAGCCCGCGTCCCCGACGAGCCCGACCCGCCCTGTCGACCAGCTTTCCATGCGGACCAGGCTCATCGAGTCGAAGTAGAAATCCGGCGCGTCCCACATGCTCGCAAGGAGGCGGGGCGTTTCCCAGCCGACGTCGGCGAAGCGCTCGGCGAGGATGTTCTTCTGCTGCTCGGGATCGCGGTGGTCGAAGTCGAGTTCCGCGGACCGGAAGAGCAGCATCGCCCTGGCCTCGGTGTTGTGCCGGGCGCTGTAGACGCCGACCAGCGCGTCATCGATGGTGTGGTACATCTGCCAATGGTCGAGGCCGAGGAAGTTGTCCACGCTGAAGATGGCGAGATAGCTGTCGAGGAAATGGAGGAATTCCGACTCCGGGCCGAAGGCCAGCCGCCGCACGCCGGAGTGCAGGCCGTCCGCGCCGATCACCAGGTCGAAGCGGCGTGGACGTTCGTGCTGGAAGCGGACCTCGACGCCGTCGTCGTCCTGTGTGAGGGAGGTGATGACATCGCCGAACAGATAGTCGTTCCCGTAGCGACTCGCGTCGAACAGCAGGGTCGTCAGGTCGTCCCGCATGATTTCGACGTCGTCGTTGTCGATGAGGCCGCCGGTCAGGGTGGCCTCGGTGGACCTGGACAATTCCTCACCCCGACCGTCCACGAACGACATGCCGCGCATGTCGGTGGTGGCCGCCCGCACCTTGTCGAGCAGCCACATCCGTTCCACGACCTGTAACGCGACGCCGCGGATGTCGATGGCCTGCCCGCCCCTGCGCAGCCCGGGTGCCCGCTCCACGATCGTCGGGTGGAACCCCGCGCGCTGCAACCAGTGAGCCAGCGTCAGCCCCGCGACACTCGCTCCGGAGATCAGAACATTCCTCTTTCGCATGGCCTCTCCCAATGTTGTCGACGTGTACGCCGGTGACCGCTTCGTCCGCGTCCGCGGACTCCTTGAGTCTTGACACGGGATGACGCGACGGCAATGCCCAGATCGGCAAGCAATAGTTCCGTTCTGAGCAACTACCGTGCCTGGAGCCCTGACACCCGCGGAACCGGGCAGGTGCGGTGCGGTCGGGCGGAATCAGACCGAAGCCGTGTGCTGGCCGGATCCGGTCAGCTGCGCGAACGCCCGGGAAACCGCAGCCAGTTGGGCCGCCTCGGCGTCCGTTCCGATGGCGGCCCCGTCTCCCAGGAGAGGCGGGGGACAGGCGAGGTCCGGGGCGGGCGGTGAGGCGGTCGCCCGGTCCAGGGCGGCCAGGATCGACGCCGCGCAGGCGGTGGCCGCGCTGTCCGGTCCCGTCGGGGACGGGTCCCGCAGGTGCGGACGCAGGAGCAGCAGGCCGTCGTGGATCTCGATGACGCGGCGGTAGAGGGCGAATCCCAGGGCGCGAGGCGCGAGTTCGGTGAAGCCGCGCCGGGGCCCCAGCAGGGCGATCTCCGGGAAGCTCCGGCAGAGGGCGGACCACAGCGGTGTCAGTGCCCGATAGGTGCGGTAGGACCACCACCAGTGACGCAGCGCGGACCATGCGGCGGTGCTGCCGCCCGCGATGAGCAGGGCCGCGCACAGCAGACCCAGGACCGCGGAGACGCCGTCCTCGCCGTCGGTCTGGCGGCCGGTGAACAGGGCGAGCCGGATGTCGTCGAACCCCCAGGCCGTCCACACCACGCCCGCGGCCGCGCCGGCGCAGAGCAGGCGCAGTCCGACGCGCAAGGCTCCGTCGGCCCGCCGGGATCTGTGCAGGGAAGCCCGGCACAGGGCCGCCGCGTGCCAAGCCGGGTAGAGCGTGATGGTCGTGTTGTAGGCGACCAGGAACGGACGGTGGCGGGTGTCGACGAACAGTTCCCCGGAGGCGTGCTGGATGTGGGCCGCCGAGAAGAGCAACACCAGGGCCAGGAGCGTCAACCCGGCTGTGATGAGCTGCCGTTGAACCGATCTGGCGGTCACCAGCCCCATGCAGGCGACCGCCGCGATCCGCAGCAGGTCGCCCGCGAGCATGGGCAGGCCCGGCAGGGCGAACGTGTCCTCGACCGCCCGGGCGGTGGCCGGAGCGAGGACGACGAGGGCGGCGCCCAGGCAGAAGGCGAAGCGGTGCACGTACTGCTGCGCGGCGCCGCGTCGCTCGGCGCGCAGCGTGCTCCACCGGTACAGGCCGAACACACACAGGGCGAGTCCGGCCAGGCACTGGAGGACGTCAGTCACGGCCACCCCGCCACCGGGCGGAGTCGAGGAAGGGGTCCGACGGCCGGGCCGGCAGGTACCAGACCGCGCGCTGGAGGATCAGCGAGGCCAGCAACTCGGCCTCCCGCTCCTGTGGATCGGTGTAGACCGTCCGGCCGAGGACGCGCCGCACAAGACCCGGCGAGAGGTGTGGGGTGAGCTCCGTCGAGAGGGTGCCGTCGTGTCCGCACAAGAGGTGGGACAGCTCGTGAACGAGGATGTGCTGGCGGTGCAGCGGGGCCGTGTCCGCGGCGTACGCGATGTAGTCGGCGAGTTCCGCCGAGACCAGCAGGCCGCACGGTAAGCCGGGATGCCAGTCGGTCGGCATGAGTTCGATCGGCCGGCCCCGCTGCTCCGCCACGGCGGCGATGAGTTCGACCGCGTCGAAGGGAACGGGGAGCTCCAGCGAGGCGGCGATGTCGCGGCACCTTCGCAGCCGGTCCCTGGAAGCGCGGCCCGCCCGATCGGTGCCCCAACGGCCGGGCATCATCGGCCGGTCGAGCGGCGCCGGTCGGCCTCGCGACGGGCGATGGAATCGATCAGGTCGCGTACGGTCCCCAGTCCGTCGGGGGAGAGGTGGACCGCGCGCAACGCGACATCGCGCACACCGGCGTCCCGCATGGCGGAGAGGAGGGCGACCTCCTCGCCGACCTTGGCGCCCTCCGCGTCGTCGAAGAAGTACGCGACGGGCACCTGGAAGAACGCGGCCAGCGCTTCCAGATGGCGCTTGGTGGGGTTGTCCCGGCGGCCGGTCCGCAGCTGCCACAGATAGGTGGCGGAAAACGTCTCTCCGCTCGACTCGCGGCAGGCCCTGGCCACTTCCTCGTTGCTGTAGGGCGAGCGGTCCGGGCGGCGTACCGCCTGGAAGAGGGCCTCTATGCGCTCCGCCAATGACTGGGCCCCGGCCTCCGGCACCGTCCCACCTCCGTTCAGTAACGGCATAGTAAGCGACCGCGCGCGGGACGGGACCGGCACCGTCCGATCTCAACTGAGATGAATGAACTGGTCAATCTCTTCACATCAGTTGACACTCTGGCATCCCTTCGATCAGGCTTCGACGCGGAGTTGCACGTCCGTCCGATCAGCCCTTGTGAATGAAGGAGCACCCCCATGAGACGCACTGCCGCCGCCTTATTGACCGCGCTGTTGGCGATCTGCGCAGCCGTCGCCCTGCCCGGCACGGCGCAGGCCGCTGCCAGCCCCGGTTCGTGCACCACCCACTACGGCGGTCCGATGGGCAGCGCTTCCTGCTCAGGCGTGGCCCCGGGCACCCAGTGGCGGGCCGTGGTCGGCTGCTTCTACGTGGTGAGCGGCCAGCCGGTCCCGTTCCAGGTGGTCGGCAACATCGTCACCGGCGACGGCACGTCGACCGGCGCGTGTACGGGAGCCTCCTACGCGACCAAGTACATCGACGCCGTGGTCGTGGGCGTCACGGGCAGCCAGGGACGGCTGGTCGGCTACGGCGGCAAGTGCGTGGACATCCGCAGCGGAAAGACCACGGTCGCCACCCCCGTGCAGGTCTACGACTGCAACGGCACCGGCGCCCAGTGGTGGACCCTGGGCACGGACCACACGGTGCGCGCGCTCGGCATGTGTCTCAACGTGGTGTGGGGACGCAGTGAGAACGGGACCAAGGTCGAGATCTACGACTGCCAGCAGGGCAGCCAGAGCGAGCAGTGGGTCCCGCAGCCGGACGGCTCGCTCAAGAACGCCCTCACCGGCAAGTGCCTCGACGACCTCGGCTTCAACACCGCCAACGGCACGCAGCTGGGCATCTGGGACTGCAACGGCCTGGCCAACCAGAAGTGGGTACTGACCCCCTGACGGACCACCCCGCCCCTGCCCCTCTCGCCGCTCGCGCGACCGAGCGGTCGGGAGGGGTGTCAGGGGGTAGCCGTGGTGTGGCCTGACCACGCGGGCGGCCAGGGCGATCACGGGGCTGTCACTGACGTTCTGCGCATCAGGAGTGGACCAGCTACCGCACACGGCGGCCGCGCCACTCCGCGCGGTTACTTGGCTGGTTTGCCGGGCTGGTCGTGGGTCGCGCAGTGGATGCCGCCTCCGCCGGAGGCGATGGTGTCGATCTTCACGGGGACGACGTCCCGCTTGGGGAAGTGGTCCTGCAGGATGCCCTTGGCCCGGTCGTCGGCCCGGGCGTCGCCGAAACGGGGCATGAACACGGCGTCGTTGGCGACGTAGAAGTTCGCGTAGGTGGAGACGAAGTCGTCGCCCCGGCCAGTGATCTTGTCGAGGTCGGGCTGCGGCAGGTCGATGACCTCAAGTCGCTTGCCGCGCGCGTCAGTTGCCTCCTTGAGGACCGCCCGGGCCTGGTCGGCCGACCGGGCCCAGACGTCCGGCGGGCTGCCGGGGAAGGCCTGGTCGACCAAGACGACACCCGGCGCGGTGAACCGGGCGATGCTGTCGACGTGGGCGTCGGTGATGTCCTTGCCCCGCACCCCGGCCAGCCAGAGCACCTTCTTGACGCCGAGGCTGCTCTTCAGCTCGGCCTCGATCTGGTCGCGGGTCTTGCCGGGGTTGCGGTTCTTGTTGACCACCGAGCTCTCCGTGACAAGGAGCGTGCCCTCTCCGTCGGTCTCGAAGGAACCGCCCTCGGCGACCAGCGGCGCCTTGACGCGCGCGATGCCGTACTTCGCGAGCAGCACCCGGCCGACCTGGCCGTCGTTGGTGTGCACCTGCTTGTTGCCCCAGCCGCTGAAGTTGAGGTCGACGCCCAGGGTGCGGCCGTTCTCCGCCACGAAAACCGGCACTGTGTCGCGGGCCCACAGGTCGTCCACCGCGAGCGGGATCACCTCGACCTGGGAGCCGCAGGCCCGCTGGGCCGCCGCCTGCTGGTCGGGCCGGGCCATCAGCACCACGGGCTCGTACTCCGCGACCGCCCGCGCCACGCGCGCGATGTCCTCGCGCACGGACGGCAGTTGCTCGCCCCACACCGAATCAAGGGCCGGCCAGGACATGAACGTCCGGGCGTGGCTGTCCCACTCGGCGCCGAAGCGCCGGCCCGCGCTCTGTTCACCCGCGGCCGAGGGCGAGGAGGAGGTCGCGTCAGCCGGGTCGTTCCCGGGACTGCAGGCCGTGGAGGTGACGGCGAGGGCGCCGACTCCGGCGAACGTGCGCAGTGCGGTGCGCCGGGACACGGGGGGAAGCGGCACGGAGAAACTCCTGCCGAAGAGGGCGTCGAGCAGCCGCCTGCCTGTGGGGAGGTGGGTCATGGGTGGTGCTCCGCATCAAGTGCTGTGCATTGGTGGGGCTATTTTCGCACTGACTGAAAATTCAGTCAAGATATGGAGAGGGGGCGCCACCTCGAACGGGGCATGCCCGCAGCCTCAGGCCCGTGCGCTCGGGAGGAGCTCGCGCTCCAAGGCGGCCGTGATGTGGGCCCTCGCTTCCCGGGTGGTGATCAAGCCGGCCAGCCAGCGCCCGCTCAGCCCCTCCACCAGGGCCGTCAGCCGGATCGCGGCGGCTCGTGAGTCGACGGACGCGGGGATGGTTCCGTCGTCCTGGCCGTCGGCGATCAGCTCGGCCAGGTCGACGAGCCAGCGCTCGGTCAGCGCGGTCAGGACCGGCCGCAGCCCTTCGTCGAAGGTCGCCGCCGCACGGACCTCGCCCCACACGGCGGAGTTCTCGCGTACGGCGGCATCGTCCTGGAATTCCGCGGCAAGCAGCCGGAGCAGCAGCTCATGGGCGGGGGAGTCGTCGTCCTCCGCGATGTCCGCATAGCCCTCAGCGCGGTCGTTGACGTACTCCAGCGCGCTGGTCACCAGGCCCGCGCGGTCGCGGAAGTGGTAGTAGATCAGCGTCTTGGACACGCCCGCCTCGGCGGCCACGTCCTCCACCCGCAGCCCTCGGACGCCCCGCAGGGCTATCACTCGGCAGGTCGCTTCCAGCAGCTTGGCGCGTCGAGTACTCACCTTCGTACAGTAGCCACTCAGGTGCGGTGCGCTCGCCGTACGGCACGTGCCGCTATCGGCGAGCGAGCCGCTCCAACTCCACGGCGACGGCCTCAAGGAGCAGGGTGCGGGCGTGAGCCAAGGGGAGAATGCCGCTGAGCCAGCGCATGCTGAGACCTTCGAGGAGCGCGGTGAGCCGCTCGGCCGAGGCGGCCAGGCTGGTGGCCGGGGACATGGGGCTGACCTGGCCGAGGAGATCGGCGATCTCCTGCACCCAGATCAACGTGGCCTTGGCGAGGTCTTCCCGGAGCTCGGGCTCGAATATGGCGTTCGCCCGCAGCTCGCCCCAGGCGGTGCTGTTCTCCCGCACCACGGGCTCGTCCTGCAGTTCAAGGAGCAGGGTCTGTTCCAGCTCCTGCCGGGGACTCAGCGGTGCGGCGTCCGTTTCGCGCTCGGTGGTGTAGCGCTCGGCGCGGTCGCTGATGAACTCCAGGGTGCGGCGCAGGATTCCGGCGCGGTCCTTGAAGTGGTAGTAGATCAGCGCGGTGGACACCCCGGCCTCGGCGGCCAGCTCCTCGACGCGCAGGCCACGCACCCCGCGCCGGGCGATGACCCGCGCGGCTGCTTCCATGATCGCTGTTCTACGGTCGCCCACGGTTCCCCACCCTATCCGCCCCGGTCAGGGCCCTGTCCCCTGGTTCGTCGCACAAAGGGCAGCGGGCCTCGCCGCCCAAGCCTTGGGGTACCCGGTCCGCTTGTATCGCTTTGTATCGCCGCCGAACCTCTTGACTGAATTTTCAGTCAGTGCGATGTTCAGGCCACGTGCTGCCGGCCCGCCCAATCGAATGTCGGCCCCGATCGAAAGAGATCTCCCCTCATGCGCATCCATGACCCGGCCTTCGCGCCCGTACAACGCCCCCGCCCGAAGGCGCGGACATGCGGCTGACACCCACGGAACGCGACCGGCTGCTGCTGTTCGGCGCCGCGGAACTGGCCCGGGCCCGCAGAGCCCGGGGGTGCCTCCTGAACGTGCCCGAGGCGACCGCCCTGATCGCCGACACCGTGTGCGAGGCGGCCCGGGACGGTGCCCGCCTCGCCGAGGCCGTCGCCGCGGCCCGCCTGGTGCTCGGGTCCGGGGACGTACTGCCCGGCGTGCCCGATGTCGTCACCGAGATCCATGTGGAGGCGGTCTTCGACGACGGGAGCAGGCTGGCCGTCGTCAGCGATCCTTTCGGCGGGGGCGGCCTCGGGGCCCGCGCGCCGGGGGCGGTACTGCCCGGCGCCGAGGCGGTCCCCGGCCCCGAGCCGGTGTGTGTGGTGACGGTCCGCAACACCGCCCCGGTCCCGGTCAGCGTCACCTCGCACTTCCACTTCTTCGAGGCCAACCCCCGCCTGGACTTCGACCGGGCCGCCGCCTTCGGAATGCGGCTGGCCGAGCCCGCGGGAACGTCCACGAGGTTCGCCCCGGGCACCTCCCGCGAGGTCCCGCTCGTGCCCATCGGCGGCGACCGCGTCGTCATCGGCTTCGCCGGTCTGGTCGACGGGCCGCTGGACGCCCCGGGTGCCAAGCGGGAGGCGCTGCGCCGGGCGGCGGCGTGCGGCTATCTCGGTGCCGGCCCGAACGACGACCAAGACCTGGAGGCGGCACCGTGAACAACTCCATCGACGCGCGCGAGTACGCGGCCGTGCACGGCCCGCGGGCCGGTGACCGGGTACGCCTCGGAGACACCGGCCTGGTGGTGCGGGTGGAGTCCGACTCACAGGCCCCGGGCGATGAGTTCCTGGCCGGGTTCGGGAAGACCGCCCGTGACGGGCTGCACCTGAAGGCGGCCGCGGTCCGCGAGACCTGTGACGTCGTCATCAGCAACGTCCTGGTGATCGACGCGGCCCTCGGGATCCGCAAGGTGTCCATCGGCATCCGCGAGGGGCGGATCGCGGCCATCGGCCGGGCGGGCAACCCGGACACGCTGTCCGGGGTGGACGTCGTGGTCGGCACCGGCACGACGATCGTCTCCGGCGAGGGCATGATCGCCACGGCGGGCGCCGTCGACACCCACGTACACCTGCTGTCGCCCCGCATCATGGAGGCGTCCCTGGCCTCCGGTGTCACCACGATCATCGGCCAGGAGATCGGGCCGGCCTGGGGCGTCGGCGTCAATTCACCCTGGGCGCTGCGCCACGCGTTCAACGCCTTCGACGCCTGGCCGGTCAACATCGGCTTCCTCGGCCGGGGTTCGTCGTCGGACGGCGCGCCGTTGGTGGAGGCGCTGGCCGAGGGTGGCGCCTGCGGGCCACGAGGACATGGGCGCGCACACCCGGGCGCTCGACACCGCGCTGCGCGTGGCGGAGGAGCACGACGTCCAAGTCGCCCTGCACAGCGACGGGTTGAATGAATGCCTCACCGTCGAGGACACCCTGAAGGTGCTCGAAGGTCGCACCATCCACGCCTTCCACATCGAGGGCTGCGGCGGCGGACACGTACCCGATGTGCTGAGCATGGCGGGCGTTGCGAACGTCATCGGGTCGTCCACCAACCCCACCCTGCCGTTCGGCCGGGACGCGGTCGCCGAGCACTACGGCATGATCGTGTCCGTGCACGGCCTGCAGCCGGAGCTTCCCGGCGATGCGGCCATGGCCCGCGACCGCATCCGCGCGGGGACCATGGGAGCCGAGGACGTGCTCCACGACCTCGGGGTCATCGGGATCACCTCGTCCGACGCGCAGGGCATGGGGCGGGCCGGGGAAACCGTGCGCCGCACCTTCGCCGTCGCCGGGAAGATGAAGGCCGAGCTCGGCCCCCTGGAGGGCGACGGGCCCGGCGACGACAACGCCCGCGTCCTGCGCTACATCGCCAAACTCACCATCAACCCGGCGATCGCGCACGGCCTTTCGCACGAGGTCGGCTCCATCGAGACCGGCAAGCTCGCGGACATCGTGCTGTGGTGGCCCCATTCCTTCGGTGCGAAGCCCCAGTTGGTCCTCAAGGCCGGCTTCCCCGCCTACGGCGTGACCGGCGACCCCAATGCCGCCACCGACCGCTGCGAACCCCTCGTCCTCGGCCCGCTGTTCGGCGCCCACGGCGCGACCGCGGCCGACCTGTCGGTGGCGTTCGTCAGCCGGGCCGCCGCCGAGTCCGGGTCCTCCGGCCGGCCGTACGACGCCCTGGCGACGCGGCGCCGACGGGTCGCGGTGCGCGGCACCCGCGGCATCGGCCCGGCGGACCTGGTGAACAACACGCGCCTCGGCGAGGTCCAGGTCGGGGCGGACAGCGGACTCGTGACCCTGGACGGCGCCCCGATCCGCTCCGGCCCGGCGCAGGAAGTGCCGCTGAGCCGCCTGTACTTCCTGTAGCCGGGTGGCCGAGATCCTTCGGTCCTTTGTCTTGACTGAATTTTCAGTTCGGTGGAGTATTCCGGGCACACCAGCGGTCAGCACGGCCATCGTCCGCCCGGATCGAACCCTGAACGACCGGTCCGGAATCCGCCACCCACCCCCGTGGCCCCCCTTTCGCAGTCCTTTCGAAGTCCTGACGAAGAGAGTTGTGATGACCTTCCGCATGCCCGCCGAGTGGACCGAGCACGAGCGCTGCCTGATGGCGTGGCCCACCCGCCACGACCTCTGGGGCGCCGTCCTGGCGCAGGCCAAGCAGGAGTACGCCCAAGTGGCCCGAGCCATCGCGGAGTTCGAGCCGGTGACCATGGTCGCGCCGCCCGGCCACGGAGACGACGCCCGCGCACTGTGCGGCGACGGCATCGAGGTGATCGAACTGCCCCTGGACGACTCGTGGTTCAGGGACTCCGGGCCCATCTTCGTGCTCGGCCCCGACGGCCGCCGGGCCGGCGTCGACTTCCGGTTCAACGCATGGGGCGGCAAGCACCATCCGTACGACGCCGACGACCGCGTCAGCGCGCTGCTCCTGGAGCACCTCGGCGAGCGCACCGTCCGCTCCGAAATGGTCCTGGAGGGCGGGGCGATCACCGTGGACGGCGAGGGCACCCTGATCACCACCGAGCAGTGCCTGCTCCATCCCAACCGCAATCCGCGCCTGAGCAGGGAGGAGATCGAGGCGGAGCTGAAGGCCGGGCTCGGCGTCACCAAGGTCATCTGGCTGCCGTACGGCGGGCTCCTGGACACCGAGACCGACGGACACGTGGACGGCGTCTGCGCCTTCGTCGCCCCGGGCCGGGTCCTGGTCCAGCTCCCCGATGATCCAGGGCACCCCGACCACGCCCGGATGCGGGCCAACCGCGCGGTCCTCGAAGCCACCCCGGACGCCCAGGGCCGCACCCTGGAGATCATCGACCTTCCGCAGAGCGCGTTCACCGAGGTCGACGGCGCCCCCGTCGAGGTCGGCTACCTCAACTTCTACCTGGCCAACGGCGGGGTGGTCGTCCCCGTCGCCGGCCTGCCCCAGGACGCCGAGGCCCTGGCGGTCATCGCCGCGGCCTGTCCTGACCGCAAGGTCGTCGGCGTGCCCGCCCGGGCGCTCGCCCACGGCGGCGGAGGAGTCCACTGCATCACCCAGCAGGTGCCCGCCGCGCCTGATTCCTCGCGCTGAGCGCCGCCGCCCGTCCGCCAGGCCTGTAGCCGCCCAGGCCGCCCCCCTCACCCTCCATCGTGCCCGTACGGAGAGGAACCGCTCCGATGCCCATTCCACCGCCCCGGCCAGGAGGACGCCGTCCCCACCGGCTCGCCCTGATCGCGACGGCCCTGGCCGCCGCCCTCCTCATCTCCGCCTGTGCGGGACCTCCCGGCACCAACTCCCCAGGAAAGACAGCGGACTTCGAGCTCTCCGCCGGCACCCCGCCCGCCAAGGGCGAGATCGGCTCCTTCAGCTGGGCCCTCTACGCGGAGCCCCCGACGCTCGACTACATCTCCGCCTTCGACTACCCGCAGAACATGATCCTCTCCAATGTCTGCGAGAGCCTCATGCGCTGGACGCCCCAGCTCAAGCTTGCGCCGGGCCTGGCCGAGAAGGCCACCAACCCCGACCCGCTGACGTGGGTCTACGACCTGCGCCCCGGAGTGCACTTCCACGACGGCAGTACCCTGACCGCCGACGACGTCGTGTTCAGCCTCGGCCGGCAGATGAACCCCGACAACGGAGCCGCCTGGGCGCAGGTCTTCCAGAACGTCGCCACGCTCACCAAGACCGGCCCGCTCCAGGTCACCGTAAAACTGAAGCAGCCCGACTCCCAGTTCCCCCAGTACATGGCGACGGCCGCCGGCGTGGTCGCGAGCCGGGCCGGAGTCCGGGCGGCGGGCAAGGAGTACGGCACCTCGGGCGGCCTCGACTGCACCGGACCGTACAAGCTCGGGACCTGGAGCAAGGGACAGTCGATCGAACTCGACCGGTTCGCCGGCTACTGGGGCGCCAAGGCCAAATCGGGGAAAGCGGTGTTCCGCTTCCTCACCGACTCCTCCGCGCGTACCAAGGCCATGCTCAGCGGCGAAGTGGACGGCGGATACCTCATCCCCACCGAGAGCTACGGCGCACTGCGCTCCAGCGGCGCGGGCACCCTCTACTTCGGTGAGGGCCTCAGCACCGACAACGTCAACGTGACCGACATGCACGGTGTGCTCGGTGACGTCCGCGTCCGGCGCGCCCTGGCCCTGGCCCTGGACCGTCGGGGCTTCGTGAAGACCGGCCTCGGTGGCGCAGGGACCGTCACCAACTCCCTTACCGCCAAGGCGGCTTGGGTCACCGCGCCCGAGCAGGTCCGGCACGAGGCCTTCGACGGCCTCCCCTCCGTCGAGCCCAACCTGGACGAGGCCCGAAGGCTCGTCAAGCAAGCCGGAGCCACCGGAAAGAAGGTGACCGTCGCGACCAGCTCGATCGGCCAGGACGTGTCACTGCTCGCCACCGCCCTCCAGGCGGCCGGCACCCAGATCGGGCTCGACGTCCAGCTGAAGACGATCGCCCCCAACGCCTTCACCGCACTGTTCACCGACCCCAAGGCACGCGAGGGCATCGACCTGTTCCCCGAGACGTACTACGACTCCATCACCGACCCCCTGGACCTCCTCAGCAACTTCCGCACCGGCTCCTACCAGAACTACGCCGGATACAGCGACCGCGCCTACGACCAGCTCGTCGACCAGGCACGCGCCGCCTACGACCCGGCCACCCGCTTCGCCGTCGAGGCCAAGCTCCAGCAGAAGGCGGCCGAGCAGGTGTTGTGGATCCCGGTCGCCGAATGGCCGACCGCCGTGTTCCTCAACAAGCGGATCACTGGCGCCCCCACCACCATCTCCTACCTCTACTACCCATGGGCGGCGGATGTGGGGGCCGCACAGTGAGCTTCCTCAGATTCGCCCTGCGCCGCCTCGCCGAAATGGCGGCCACACTGCTCGCCGCCTCGTTCGTGATCTTCGGCGCGATGTATCTGGCGCCGGGCAGCCCGGCGAGCTTCCTCCTCTCGGGGCGCTCCGCCTCGCTGTCCGCCCTGGAGGCGATCAACCATCAGTACCACCTCGACGACCCGTTCGCCGTACGGTACTTCCGCTGGCTCGGCCAGCTCCTGCACGGTGACTTCGGCCGCTCGATCACGTACCGCACGGACGTGTCGCGGCTGCTCGCCGACCGGCTGCCCAGCACCCTGCTGCTGGTAGCCATGGCGCTCGGTCTCGTCGTGGTCGCGGGCCTCGTCCTCGGCCGGATCGCCGCGGTGCGGGGCGGCGTCGTGGATTCGACGATCCTGGTCACCACCACGCTCGCCGTCGGCACCCCGTCCTTCGTCGCCGCGGTGCTGCTCCAGGGCCTGTTCGCGGTGCGGCTGCACTGGTTCCCGGCCGGCGGAACCGGCGACGGGCTCGCCCGGATGATCTGGCACCTGACCCTGCCCGCCATCGCGCTGGCCCTGTACCTGATCGGCATGCTGGCCCGCGTCACCCGCAGCGCCATGCTCGACGTCCTGGGCCAGGAACATGTCACGGTGGCCCTCAGCCGGGGCGTGCCCCGACGCAAGGTGATGAGCCGTCATGTGTTCCGCAACGCGCTCGGCACCGTGCTCACCACCGGCGGCCTGATCGTCTCCACCCTCCTGGTGTGCACCGTCCTGGTGGAGTCGGCGTTCGGTGTCGGCGGCATCGGCCAGCTCCTCGAACTCTCCATCACCACCAAGGACTTTCCCACCGTGCAGGCCATCTCCCTGACCATGGTCGGCCTGTTCATGGCGGTGAACCTGGTCGTCGACCTGGTCCACCCCCTGGTCGACCCGCGCATCGCCCTCAGCCCCCGGAGGTCCGCCGCATGAGCGTCGCCGTCCTGCGGCGCCCCGGCCTCTCCCGGCTCCGCACGCCCCACGCACCGCT
The DNA here is from genome assembly GCF_001279695.1 of Streptomyces sp. WM6378. Lineage (GTDB taxonomy): Bacteria > Actinomycetota > Actinomycetes > Streptomycetales > Streptomycetaceae > Streptomyces. The sequence goes on along the minus strand of NZ_LGDD01000339.1, from coordinate 81,330 downwards.
GTACCTGCTGTGCCTCGGCTTCGTCACCCTCGTCGTGCTGGCGGCGCTGCTCGCCCCCTGGCTGGCTCCGGCCGACCCCAACGCGGTGGACCTGGGCAACGCGCTCGCGGGCCCGTCCGCCGCCCACCCCTTCGGTGTCGACTCCTCCGGCCGCGACACCCTCGCCCGCCTCGTCATGGGTGCCCGCGCCTCGCTCCTCGGCCCGCTCGGAGTGGTCGCCTTCTCCACCCTGGCGGGCGTGGCCATCGGAACCACCGCCGCCTGGCGGGGCGGCTGGCTCGACTCCGTCCTCTCCCGCAGCACGGAACTCGTCTTCGCCTTCCCCGGCATGCTCCTCGCGATCCTCATCGTCGCGGTGTACGGAGAGGGGCTCACCGCACCCGTCATCGCGCTCGCCGTCGCCTACCTCCCGTACGTCAGCCGGCTCACCCGCTCCCTGGTGCTCGCAGAGCGTGAACGACCTTATGTGAACGCCTACTTGGTGCAGGGTCACTCCGGGACGCAGATCTGTCTGCGGCACGTCCTGCCCAACATCGGGCCCGTCGTCCTCGCCCAGTCCACCATCAACTTCGGCTACGCCCTGATCGACCTGGCCGGACTCTCCTTCCTCGGCCTCGGCGTCCCCGCGCTCACCCCCGACTGGGGCCGGATGGTCCTCGACGGCCAGACCGCCATCCAGCGCGGCTACCCCCTGTCGGCGATCTGGCCGTGCGCCGCGATCGTGCTCACCGTCGTCGCGTTCAACGTGGTCGGCGAGCGCTGGGCCGACCACGTCGCGAGGAGGGACCGATGAACACCCCTGCCACCGTCGAGGAGCCGTCAGCCGTCCCGTACGTACTCGACATCAAGGGTCTGCGCCTGCGGCTGCCGAGCACCGCCCGGCCCGTGCTCGACGGCGTCGACCTCAGTGTCTCGGCCGGGGAGACCGTGGCGCTGGTCGGCGAATCGGGCTCCGGCAAGACACTCACCTCACGCAGCGTCCTGCGACTGCTGCCACCCGGAGCCGGCGCCTCGGGCACCGTCCGGGTCGCGGGCGAGGACGTGCTCACCATGACCGCCGCACGCCTGCGCGCCCTGCGCACCGGCACGGCCGCCATGATCTTCCAGGACCCCCGGGCGGCCATCAACCCGCTGCGCCGGATCGGCGACTTCCTCACCGAGAGCCTGCGCCTCAACACCATGATGCCCGCCGAAGAAGCCAACCGGCGCGCGGGGGAGATGCTCGTGGCGGTCGGTCTCACCACCGCCGCGCTGCGCCGCTACCCGGGCCAGCTCTCCGGCGGCATGCTCCAACGCGTCATGATCGCCGCCGCGTTGATGGGCGAACCGGCGCTGCTCCTCGCCGACGAGGCCACCACCGCCCTCGACGTCACGACCCAGGCCGAAGTCGTCGCGCTCCTGGCCGACCTGCGGGACCGCTTCCGCACCGCACTGCTCTTCGTCACCCATGACCTCGGCCTCGCCGCGACCATCAGCGACCGGGTGTACGTCATGTACGCCGGGCGGATCGTCGAGACGGGTTCCGCCGACGCCCTGTTCGCCCGGCCCCGCCACCCGTACACGGAGGCCCTGCTCGCGGCCACCCCACGGCTCGACGCGCCGCAGGGCCGACTGGCCGCCATTGACGGTCAACTCCCGGATCTGCAGGCCGAGTTGACCGGCTGCCCCTTCGCGCCGCGCTGCGTCCACGCCACCACCGTCTGCGCGGAACAGGCGCCCGCCGACCGGCCGGTCACGGGTGACCCGGGCAGGGGTGTGCACCGTGTCGCGTGCCACCACAGCGACCGCGTCCAGGGGAGCGCCACTCATGGCTGAGACCGTTCTGCAGGTCAGCGGCATACACCGTCGCTTCGGGAGCGTCCGGGCCGTCGACGACGTGTCGTTCTCCCTCGCCAGGGGTGGAGCGCTCGGCATCGTCGGCGAATCGGGCTCGGGCAAGACGACGACCGCCCGGATCGTCGTGGGCCTGGAGGGCGCGGACGCGGGCCGCGTACTGGTGCGGGGTCACGAGCGCACGGGTCGTGCTCGTGGCCGGGCCGCCAGGCTGGCGCGGGCCCGGGAGGTGCAGATGGTCTTCCAGGACCCCTTCCTCTCGCTGGACCCGAGGGTCTGCGTCGAGGCGGCACTGCGGGAAGCCCTGCGGCTCCACTTCCCCGGTGCGGACCATTCCCGGCGCCTGGCCGAGCTCCTCGACCAGGTCGGCCTGGGTGACCGGGCCCGTGACGCACTTCCCCGGCAGCTCTCGGGCGGCCAGCGCCAGCGCGTCGCCATCGCGCGGGCGCTGGCCGTGGAGCCGGCCATCCTGGTCCTCGACGAGGCCGTGGCGGCCCTGGACGTGTCGGTGCAGGCGCAGATCCTCAATCTGCTGGCCGACATCCGGGCGGAGACCGGCGTCGGCTATCTGTTCATCACCCATGACCTCGGCGTGGTGCGCTGCGTCACCGACGACGTGATCGTCATGCGGCAGGGCCGGATCGTCGAGTCGGGCAGCACGGACCAGGTTCTCTCGGAACCCCAACACCCTTATACGCGGCTCCTGCTGGACTCGGTTCCGCGCCCGGGATGGGACCCGCGAGCCATCGTGGCCGCACGTCGAGCCCTGCAACAGACCCCACTCCTTGAGCACCGTACCCAACCGATCGGAGACCAGAAATGACTGACCCCTCCGCATCCGGCGCCCCATCACCCCGCCAACTGGGCCGAAGAACCTTCGTGGCCGCCGCCGGACTAGCGGCAGCAGGTACGGCCTGGGCGGCGACCGCCACAGGCAGGGCTCACGCCGCCGCGGCCCCCGAAGGCATCGCCGTGCCCCTCGACACCGCTGCGCACACCCGGACCTGGATGGCATGGCCCGACAGCAGCGCCATCTGGGGCCGCCAACTGGCCGGAGTTCAGGCCGACATCGCCCTCGTCGCGAAGACGATAGCCAGGTACGAACCCGTCACTGTCTGCGCCAATTCCGCCAGTGTCGCCACGGCGCGCAGCGCGTGCGGCTCGGCCGTGACCGTGCTCGGCTCGATCCCGGTCGACGACTGCTGGATGCGCGACACCGGGCCGGTCTTCCGCACCGACGGTGCCGGAGGCTTGGACGCCATCGGCCTCAACTTCAACGGCTGGGGCAACAAACAGGCCCACGCGAAGGACGCCCTGGTCGCCCAGCGGATAGCGGCGAGCCTCGGTGTGCCGTTCACCGCGGCGGGCGTCGTCGGCGAGGGCGGCGCGGTGGAGACGGACGGCAACGGCACCCTCATGGCGACCCGGAGCAGTCTCATCAACACCAACCGCAACCGGAACATGAAGCAGGCCCAGATCGAAGCGGCCCTGTGCGAGGCGTTCGGCGCCACGGAAGTGATCTGGTTCAACGGCGTGACCGGGCGGGACATCACCGACGACCACGTCGACGCGACCTCCAGGTTCCTGGCGGCCGGGGCGGGGCTCGTCCAGCTGCCCCTGGCCACCGACAACGACGCCTGGTCCAAGGACGCCCGCCAGCAGTACCAGACCCTCTCCGCATCCCGCGATGCCGCAGGCAACCCGATCCGAGTCACCCAGCTCCAGGGCCCCGACTACGGCCTCATCCGCTCCAGTAACCCCAACTTCGTTGCCGCGTACGCCAATTACTACGTCTGCAACGGCGGGGTGATATCCGCCCAGTTCGGCGACGCCCGCGCCGACGCCGCGGCGAAGGCCACCCTCCAGCGGCTGTTCCCGGGCCGGGTCGTCGAGCAGCTCGACATCGACCGCCTCGGCGCGGGCGGCGGCGGCATCCACTGCGTCACCCAGCAGCAGCCGCGGCGATGAAGGCGGGGTCGGCCGCCGGAACGGAGCGAGTCTCGTGGTGAGTGCTCAGTCCTTGTGAGCCGCGATCGCGATCTGGACGAACGATCGGATGACGGGATTCGTGTCATCCTCCCTCCAAGCCACCACCATGCGGCTCGGTGGCATGTCGACCAGCGGCACCACGGCCAGCCCCTCGCCCGGCTCGTGGTCCAGGAGCGTCATGCCGACCGTGCCGTTCCACAGCACGGCTTGCCTGCATTCCTGGACGGCGCGCACCACAGGACCTTCGCGCGGCTCGCCGCCGCTCCAGTACGCCTGCCAGAGGGGGTCGGTACCTTGCGGGAAGAGGAACCAGCGGCGGTCGGCCAGGTCGGCCAGTTCCAGGCTGTGGCGGACGGCCAGCACGTCGTCGGCGCGCAGCAGCGCGCCCACCGGATCGCTGCGCAGTTCACGCACACTCAGGCCGGTCTCGTCGAACGGCCCGCGGGTCAGGGCCACGTCGACCCCGCCGGCGTGCAGCCCGCAGGTGGGATCGGTCAGGTCCGCCTCGCGGACCCGGACTTCGACCTGCGGGTGCCGCCGGCGGTAGGCGGCGGCCAGCCGTGTCGCGCGCGGGTCGGTGCTGTCGCCCAGGATGCCGATGGTGATGGCCGTGGCGCCGGCCGCCGCGGCCACACGTCCCCGTACCCGGTCGGCCCGGGCGAGCAGGGCCCGCGCCTCGTCGAGCAGCACCGCTCCCGCCGGGGTGAGCGCGACACCGCCCGGGGAGCGGTCGAACAGCGCGGCGCCGAGCTCGGTCTCCAACTGTTTGATCGCCCGGCTCAGTGGCGGCTGACTCATGTGCAGCCGTCCGGCGGCCCGGCCGAAATGGAGTTCCTCGGCGACTGCCACGAAATAGCGCAGCGTACGTAGCTCCATGCTGTGACGATACCCGCTCGGTATCGGCCTCCCGGAATGGGTCTTGGACGGCCCGCCGCCCCTGGCGGTGGAATCGAGGCATGACTGAAGAACAGAAGGCCAGTGAGCCGATCTCCGATCCCGCCGTCTCGGTGGTCGGCCCGGGCGACGGCGAGACGATCGTTCTGGGCACCACGCGGCTGCGCATCCTCGAAGACGGCAGCAACACCGGGCACCGCCTCGGTCTTGCCGAGTCCGTCCTCGCGCCGCACACGCCCGGACCGCCGCAGCACCGGCACGCCCAGCACGACGAGGGCTTCTACGTCATCTCGGGCACCGTGCGGTTCACCGTCGGAGAGAAGGACTACGACGCGGGCGCGGGCACCCTCGTGATGGTCCCACCCGGAGCCCCGCACACCTTCGCCAACGTGACCGACCAACCGGCCGTCATGCTCAGCACGTTCACGCCGGACCTGTACGTCCAGTACTTCCGCGATCTGCGGCAGATGATCGCCGCCGGCCAGGCACTGACCCCACAGGCGACCGTGGAGACGATGAGCCGTTACGCCACCGAGCCCGCCACCGACTTCACCCAGGGGCCGAGGGAATCGTGAACGTCGCCTTTTGGAGCGCGGCCGGCCTGCTCGCGCTGTTCTATCTCTACGCGGGCGGGCTGAAGGTGGTCCGCGGCCGTGAGCGGCTCCGGCCGATGATGGCCTGGGTGGACAGCACGCCGATGCCTGCGGTCAGGGCCATCGGGCTGATCGAAGTGCTCGGAGCGGCCGGGCTGATCCTCCCGCCGCTGACCGGCATCGCGCCCTGGCTGGCCCTGGCCGCGGCCGTCGGGTTCATGGTGCTGCAGATCGCCGCGACCGGGGTTCACCTGAGCCGCGGAGACCGCCGGCTCGCACTCAACATCGTGCTTTTCCTCCTCGCGGCGGTGACCGTCTGGCCGGCGGTTGCTCGGCTGTGACGTGAGTCTGGGGAGGTGTCACGGCCGAGCAGGCCGGGGCCGCTGTCGACCGGCGGCAGTCGGCTGGATGCCAACTGCCGCCGGTATGAGCCCAGTTGATGCGTCGACTACCGAAGGACGCCGTGCACGGCCTCGGGGTCGGTGGGGGAGAGGCGGTTGCTGGTGGCCTTGCGGGTGAGGGCGGGCGGCGGGGTCACGTAGGTGGGGGTGGGGTCGGCTTCGGGGGCGCAGGCCTTCGCTATGCGCCCGCCTCCCTTGGGGAGGCTGCCGTCGCGGAGGTAGTCGGTGAAGGTGTCGTCCAGGCAGGCGTTGCCGTGGAAGAGGATCTCGTGGAAACTGCCGCCGTTCTGGACGACCAGCTTCGAACCGGGCAGCGCGTCGTGCATGGCGAGCCCGCCCTCGTACGGGGTGGCGGCGTCCTCGGTGGCCTGGAAGAGCAGCACGGGCGGCAGGCTCTTACCGGTGATCTTCATACGGCCCGCCGGGTTGCCCTGGTAGGGCAAGAACATGCAGGCGGCGTTGTACCACATGTTGTTGTACGTGTAGAAGGGCGCCGACGCGTTCACACCGGCCTGGTCCTTCTTCCAGAACTCCCAGTCGCGCGGCCAGGCGCTCTCGGTGCACTGCGCCGCGTTGTACGCGGGGAAGGCGCCGTCGTCGGCGCCCGGCGCCGCGTACAGGTTGTAGGCGATGTTCAGCGGCCGGGTGTCGTGCTGGGTGACGTAGGCGGAGAGCACGGTGGCCATGCGCGGCCAGCGCAGGAAGTTGTAACCACCGCCGTAGAAGGTGTCCTCGAACTCGGCGGGACCGATCTTGCCGGGGGCCGGGGCGGCGTCCGCGGGGTTGCTCCGCAGGTCCGCTTCGACCTGCTGGTACGCCTTCTCGACGGCGGCCGCGTCCGTACCGAGGTGGTAGACCGAGTCGGCCTTGGCCGCCCAAGCCGCGAAGGCGTCGAAGCGGCGCTGGTGCTCCTTGTCCTGGAGGACGTTGTGGTCGTACCAGCTGATGGTGGGCCCGACGATGCTGTCGAGCACCATCCGCCGGACGTGCGAGGGGAAGAGCTGGCCGTAGGTGGAGCCGAGCGAGGTGCCCCAGGAGCCGCCGTAGAAGTTGATCTTCGGCGCTCCGAGTGCCCGGCGGATGCTGTCCATGTCGCGCGCGTTGTCGACGGTGGTCATGTGCGGCATGAGCCAGGACCAGTCGGCCGCACAGTCGGCGGCGTACCCGGCCGCCTTCTTCAGCCAGGCCTTCGAAGTGCCCTGGCTCACCTGGTAGTCGGGCCGCTCGCCGTCGAAGTAGTGGGCGTCGCAGACGACATGGGGATCGCTGCCGTTGGTGCCGCGCGGGTCGAAGCCGATCCAGTCGTAGGTCGAGGCGACGTCCTTCGGGATCTGCCCGGAGATGTAGGCGGGCATCCAGAGCCCGGAGTCTCCGGGGCCACCGGGGTTGAGCAGGATCGGACCCTGCTGCTTGCTCTTGGGCGCGGTGGCGGGGAGCCGGTTCAGCTTGATCTTGATCTTCCGGCCGTGCGGGTCTGCGTAGTCCACCGGCACGTCGAGCATCGCGCACTGCAGCGCGGGTGTGCTGGTGTCGTTGCAGGAGCTCCAGACGAGCTTTCCCTGCCCGGTGTCCGCGGCCGCGGCCGCGTCGGGTGCCGCGCTGGCGGACGTTCCAGTGAGGGCTGCGACGGCGGTGGCCGCCGAGAGCAGGGCGATGATTTTTCTCATGGAGAGCATGATGTGATATGTGAAATTTTACAGCTAGAGAACTGACGGGACGTTATCAAGCTGTGACTGGAGCGGAGTCGGGGACACCCGCCCCGAGGCCGCGCCCTCTTCTTAAGCCGTCGCCCGCCGAACCTCGTAGCTCCAGCGTGTGAGCGCCCGGACGATCGTTTCGGCGCCGATGGGACGCCCCGCCGCTCATGGACGGAAACATTGCCGGTGCGCCGACGCGGCGGGTGACCGTGCGCGGGCACGTTCGTGATGCCCGGCTGAGTACGGGTACTCATGCGTGCTCTCCGGTGGGCCTGGCAAGGTGCGGGCCATGACGCGTGTACTCGGCGAACGCTCGCCTCGGTGGCAGTGGCCCTGGTCCAGCAGAACGTCCCTCGGCACCGATCTGGCTGCCGCCATTCTGCTCTTCGTCGTCGAGGCCGCCACCGGCGCCGGGAGGCTCTTCAGCGACGGTATGGAGGTGTGGGCCGCGCAGGGGGATCAGGCCAGGATCGACGCGTCGGCACTCGCGGGCATCGCCTGGACGGAGCACTTCCTCGTCGTCATCGTGGTACTTGCCGCGGTCGCGGCGCTGGCCCGCGCGCCCTGGACGTTGTTCCTGCAACTCGTCGCGGCCTGCATCGTGGCAGTGCTGCTCGTGTCCTCGCAGCACGGCTACGACCGCGGCCACCCCGGCCCCGCGCCCACCCCCGACCCCGGATACACCCCTTGCTACAGCGGCAGCGGACGGTGTTACTGAACCACCGTCAGATGGGGGGGGCTGGTCGGGAAGGGGGCCACCGGCAGGCGTAGGAGAGGGTGCCGAACCGGATGCCCACCATGTCACCCCGGATCATTCCGGATGCCTGCACCGGCATTCCCCGCACTACCTTGTCGACCGCGTCCGTCAGACCGACAAGACCGGGGAGCAGTGATGCCGACGACCGCCACCAGCCGCCGGCCGACCTCCACCATGCTCAGGCATCAGGAGCGCAGGGTGCTCCATGCGGTCGGGTGCGGCTTGCGCGACGACGAGATCGCCGCCGACCTCGCCATTCCCGAGGACGCCGTGGCCGGACACCTCGCGCGCATCCTCGCGAAGCTCGGGCTGCGCGACCGGGCCGCCGCCATCGTCCACGCCTTCGACTGCGGCCTGGTCGTGCCCGGCAGCGGACCCCGTACCCGGGAGGCGGGACCAGGGCCGCGCACCGCCGTCGGCCGGGCCGCCGGGCCGAAGGTGCGGATCTCCGTCCTCGGACCGCTCCAGGCTTGGCAGGACGGGCGGCCCCTGAACCTGGGGCACCTCCGCCAGCAAGCCGTACTGGCGGCGCTCGCCCTGGGTGCGGGGCGTACGGTCAGCCAGCAGGAACTCCTCGACGGAGTATGGGGGATGGAGCCGCCGCTCACGAATGTGGTGCCGGTGTACATCTACCGCTTGCGCAAGACCCTGCGCATCGGCGACCGGCCCGACTCCGTGATCGAGCACGGCCGGTGCGGCTACCGGCTGGCCCCCGACGCGGTCGAAGTGGACGTCGCGCGCCTGGAGGAGCTGCTCGGCGATGTCCGCAGGGCCGACCGTGCGGGCGACGCGACCGAGGCGGTCCGGCTGTGTTCCCAGGCGCTCGACCTGTTCCGCGGGGAGCTCCTGTCCGGTCTGCCCGGACCGCTCGCCGAGCTGGAGCGGGTGCGGCTCAGCGAGCGCCGGATCGTCATCATGCAGCGGAAGCTGGGGTGGCAGCTCCGGCTGGGCCGGCACTCCGAAACGATCGCCGAACTGTTCGCCCTGGCCTCGGAGCATCCCCTGAACGAGCCGGTGGCCGCCTTGCTGATGCACGCGCTCTACCGCAGCGGCCGACAGGCCGACGCGCTGACCGTGTTCGACCGCGCCCGCCGCCGGCTGGCCGACGACCTGGGGGTTCCGCCGAGCCGGATGCTCCGGCGGACGTACCAGATGATTCTGCGCGGGGACGAAGCCGGCCTGGGCCTCACCAGAGCCACGCGGTGACCGCCGGACCGGCTTCGTCGCGGTAGGGGCCACGGTGACGGTGCCCCTACCCCTGCCTCACACCTGATCGTGGTTACCAGGGGTACCAGGCGCCGTTGTACCACTGCTCGTTGGCGTCGTCGTTGTGGTGATCCATGTTGAAGTCCGGCCAGTAGTTGTCATTGTGGTTCTTCGGGTAGGTCCAAATGCCGGCGGACTCGTCGCAGATGTAGTCCCAGTAGCAGATCGACTTGACCGGCACGTTGCCGAAGTCCCGGTCACTGCCTGAGAGCGGGGGGCCGATGATGCCGCCGAACGGCGCGGCGCTGCCGTTGGTGCCGGGACCGCCCTGACGCTTGGGGTCCGCGAGGAGAATGGCGTTGACGTTGCCGAACGACCTCCAGTTCTCGCTGATCCAGACGTGCACCACTGCGGCACCCAAGGAGTACCCGCCCATCTTGACGTGCTGGTCCGGGCACGCGGCACGCTGGTCTCGGACCAGCCGGTTGAGCTCGTTGACGCCCGACCGGACGCTCGGACCGCTGGGGACCTGGCTGGAATACCCCACGTGCTGCTGGATGTTGCCCGTGAATCGGTCGTTGTCCCATGTGCTCCACGTGCCCCCGACAACGATGGTGTAGGTGCCGTCGCACGAAGCCGCCGCCCGCGCGGTGGCGCCCTGTGCCGTGGCCCCCTGCGCCGCCGAAACGCCCACTGTCAGCAGCAGCCCGGCTAACGCGGTCCTGATCCTGCTGGCTCGCATTGGAACCTCCCCATGTAGTTGGCCCACGCGCCCGTTCTCCGATGCGGAACGCCCTCGGCCAAGGTCACCGGACGACAGTGGCAGCCGTCGATGACATCCCGATGAAACCTGCCGCGCCCGAGCGTGCCGCCCACCGGGGCACGGCCGGGAACGCCCTGTGCGGGCGGGGCCCGGACGCCCGCTCCATCGGGATTTCATCCGTCCTCCTTAACGTGTCCGCGTTCGGGCGAGGGCCCGGACCACAGGGGAAGGACGGCTCGATGGTGCGGAGGAGATGCAGAGCGAGGACGGCGATGGCGGTCACGGCCGCGGTGGCGGTGATCAGCACGATGACGGCCGCCGGGTCGCCCGGGGCCGGGTCATCGGCCGCCGTACAGGGCCCGGACAAGCCGACGATCCGTTACACCGAATACGGAATCCCGCACATCATCGCCTCGAACTGGGAAGGGCTGGGCACGGGCTACGGGTACGCCGCCGCCAAGGACAACATCTGCACCCTGGCCGACACCTATCTGATGGTCAACGCACAGAGGTCCCGCTATCTGGGACCCGACGGCAAGGCGAGCCCGGGCGAGACGCAGAACACCACCAATCTCAACAGCGACCTGTACTTCCAGCGCATCAACGACAACCGGGTGGTGGAGCGGCTGCTCGACCAGCCCGCCCCCAACGGCCCCGAGCCGGAGGTCAAAGAGGCCATTCGCGGCTACGTCCAGGGATACAACAGGTACCTGGCCGAGACGGGCGTGAACAGCATCTCCGACCCGGCCTGCCGCGGCGCGGCCTGGGTGAAGCCGATCACGGAGCTGGACGTCTACCGGCACGCGCACGCCGAGATCATCATGGGCAGCGCCGATCCGCTGCTGAACGGTGAGGTGACCGCCCAGCCACCGGGGGCGTCGGCCGCCGCGCCCAAGGCACCCGCACCGAAGGCGCCCTCACCCGAGGAGACCGCGAAGAAGATCCGCGATGCCATGGCCGCCAGCCGTCAACAGAGCATGGGCAGCAACGCGCTGGCGGTCGGTTCGCAGGGCGTGTCCCAGGGCACCAGCATGATGCTGGCCAACCCGCACTTCCCGTGGCAGGGCAAGAACCGCATGTGGCAGAGCCAGTTGACGATCCCGGGAAAGGTCAATGTCTCCGGGGGCAGCCTGCTCGGACTCCCCGCGGTGAACATCGGGCACAACGACGACGTCGCCTGGAGCCACACCATCGCCACGGTGGCCCCGTTCGGACTCTTCGACGTGCAGGTGGACCCGCTGAACCCGACCAACTACCTGGTCGACGGCACCTGGCAGAAGATGACCTCGCAGCAGGTCAACGTGGACGTACGGAACGCGGACGGCTCCATCGGCAAGGTCAGCAGGACGTTGTGGTCCACCCGCTACGGCCCGATCACCACATCCATGCAGGGCGTTCCACTGCCCTGGGTGGTCAGCGCGCACGCGGTACGCGACGTGAACATGGACAACCTGCGGGCCATGAACACCTGGTTCCACCTCGACCAGACCAAGGACGTCGATGACGTCGTGAACACCCTGGAGACCACGGAGGGCATCCCCTTCTTCAACACCGTCGCCTCCGACCGCAAGGGCAACGCCCTGTACGCGGACATCCAGGCCACCCCGAACATCACCGACGAGCACGCCCAGTCGTGCCTCACCGAGACCGGCAAACTGCTGTGGAACCAGGCACTGCGGCTGCCGAACGTGCCGCCGATCTCCATCTTCGACGGCAAGCGCGGCGCGTGCGACTGGCCCGACGACCCGAACGCGGTCGCGCCGGGGCTGCTCGACCCGCACAAGCAGCCACGCCTGATCCGGTCCGACTTCGTGGGCAACGCCAACGACAGCGCCTGGCTGGCCAACCCCGAGCAGCCGCTGTCGTACCCCAGGGTGATGGGCGACGCGGCGGCGCCCCGGTCGCTGCGTACCCAGGAGTTGATCCTGACCGCGCAGAACCGGCTCAACGGCACCGACGGGCTGCCGGGCCGGGGCTTCACACCGGAGAACATGCGGCAGTTGCTGTTCGCCGACAACAGCCGCGCGGCCGACCTGGCCCTCGACGCCACGGTGACGATGTGCCAGAACGTCCCCTTCGGGCTCATCCTCGTGGACGGCAGCTTGGTCAACGTGAGCGAGGCGTGCCCGATCCTGGCCGCCTGGAAGGACCACGACTACTCGGCGGACAGCCGGGGATCCTGGCTGTTCGAGAACTACTGGGCCTTCCTGCTCAACGGGCAGGCGGCCGAGAAGCTGCCGTGGCGGGTTCCCTTCGACCCCAAGGACCCGGTGCACACGCCCAATTCGCTCGATTCCACAAGCTCCGCCGTGCGCGACGCGTTCGGCCGGGCGGTGCTCGCGCTGCGCAACGCGGGAGTTCCGCTGAACGCACCGCTGTCGGACGTCCAGAAGATCACCCGCAACGGCGAGCAGATCCCGATCCACGGCTCGATCAGTGAACTCGGCGTGCTGAACGTGGTCACTCCTGGTGTGGTCGACGGCAAGCTGGACATCACGTTCGGGTCGAGCTTCATACAGGAGGTGCGGTTCACCGCCGACGGTCCGCCCCAGACGTCCTCGGTCCTCGCCTACTCCCAGTCGGCCAACCCGAACTCGCCGCACTACGCCGATCAGACCAAGCTGTTCTCGGCCGGCCAGTGGCTGACCGAGCGGTTCACGGAGGACCAGATCGCGTCGTCGTCCTTGGAGGTCAAGGTCCTGGACTGAGACCGGGACGTAGCGGCACGCCGGGGTCTCGACGACGGTCTCCGGCGTGCCATTTCATCGGGATGTCATCGCTTCCCGATAAGTTCCGCGCCGCACGACGACAACGCTCACGAGGGGGCTTGCTGTGCTGAGGAAATCGAGCAGATGGCGCATGGTGGTGGCCTTGATGGCCGCGCTGGTGGGAACGGCCCTGCCGGCAGGTTCGGCGCAAGCCGCCGACCGCACCACACCGCCGCCGATGACGGACGGGTTCGGCCTGACCCAGGTCGACACGGCGACCGGCGGTCCCACCAACTTCTACATCACCGTGACCACACCCGAGGTCGCGGGCAAGCACCACATCAAAATCATTCTGCCGAGCGGCTACTACGACGATCCGGCCAGACGCTACCCGGTGCTGTACTTCCTGCACGGCTCCCCCGACGACCCCGTCCAGCAGACGTATCCGGCGCTGACCACCTCGAACTCGATGATCACCGTCATCCCTGACGGCGGCGCTCGCGGCTGGTATGCGAACTGGCTCAACCAGAAAACGGCGGCCGGCGCGCAGAACTGGGAGAACTTCCACCTCAAGCAGGTGATTCCGTTCATCGACGCCAACCTGCGCACCATCAACACCAAGAAGGCCCGGGCCATCGCCGGTGTCTCCATGGGCGGGTTCGGAGCCTTCCACTACGCCCAGGACCACCCCGAGCTCTTCAGCCAGACCGCGTCCCTGTCGGGAGACATCGACATGTCGGCCGACTCCATGGACCTGCGCCTCGCCACGGTCGCCTCCCTCATCGACGCGCAGGGCGTGATCTGCGGCTCGTCCTCCGGCGTCTGCGACCCCAACAACGACCCCTACAAGCCCGGCGTGGACAGCGATGCCCTGTTCGGCTCGCCCTACCCGGTGTTCAACGCCGACTGGCGGTGGAACGAGGTCGACCCGTCCCAACACATGGACAAGCTCAAGGGAGTCGGGGTTTCCATCTACGTGGGCAACGGACGCGGCTCGGCCATCGAGCCCGAGTTCTGGCTCGAAGGCGCGTCGAAACACGTCAAGGACCGCATGGACGCGCTCGGCATGTCGTACTACTACGTGGACTACGGCGACGGCGCCGCCTGGGGCACCCAGTGCAACGGCGGCCACAACGGCGGCTGCTGGGAACAGGACCTCCGAGACCTGATCCCCCGCCTGGAAAGGTCCTTCGCTTCCTGACGATCCGTCAATAAGTGCGAATCAGGGGCCGGCCAGGGGATCAGGCGTGGGCAGGCCGGCCCAGAAGGCGCATTGGTGGTCGGCCGCGAAGGTGGTTGACGGGTGGGTGTTCCGCGGGTTGAGGACGAGGACCGTGTGGTGTGGGCCGGTGGTGGGCCACCTCGTCCCGCCCGGCACGTCGGGGTTCCCGGTGCGGGCGAACGCTCCCCAGCGGAGTTTCATGCGGTCGCCGAACGCCGCCTGAGTCGGGGTCAGCGGCCGGTCGGCCATGGTGAAGTCGTGCAGGTAGGCGAGGTCGGCGCTGTGGCCGTTGGCCATGTCGAGGCCCGGGACCTGGGCCCCGTACAGCGTGGGGGAGTCCGGGTCGTCGAACTCGTAGACGTAGGTGGGCACTTGGGCCGAGAGCGTGCGTGCGGTGACGTACGTCTGGCAGGCGAAGGTGGAGTCGGTGAGCAGTGCCGACATCGCCTCGTACGGGGAGGGGTAGGCGGACAGTGGGTAGCGGGCCAGTACTTGTGGGGCCGCCCGGCCGTACGTGGCCGTGATCTGCTCGGTGTACTCCTGCGCCGTGAGGTGCGGCTGGGTGAGGGCGACGAAGAAGCGGCTCTCGGACCGGGTGCTGCCGATCACGACCGGCACCTTGTTCCAGGTGCCCGCTGAGATGGCCTCGGACGGTTGCATGGGCAGCAGCCCGTCACCGAACGCGGGTCCTTGCGTCGGGCGGGTCCGCGCGGCCGCGACGAGCTCGGCGGGGGAGAGTTCGCGCAGGCACGCGGCCCTTGTCGCGACGTCGGGGCACCCCGCCCCGGCCGCGTACGCCCGGTCGTCGTCGGCCTTCCGGGCGGCGCTGGGGGCGGGGACGAGCGAGCAGGGCCCGCTCTGCAGGATGGCGTGCGAGAACAGGCCGGTCGCGTGCGGCGACGCGAGCATCGCGCAGACCGATGCGCTGCCCGCGGACTGGCCCCAGATGGTGACGTCGGCCGGATCTCCGCCGAACGCGCGGATGTTGTCGCGGGTCCAGCCGAGTGCCGCAATCTGGTCCATCAGCCCGTACGAGCCCGAACCGAGCGTGTTGTCGCGGGTGAGTTCCGGGACGGCGAGGTAACCGAGCTGACCGAGCCGGTAGTTGATGCTCACGACGATGCTGCCGGTGCTGTCGGCCATGGTCCGGCCGCCGAACTGGGTGCCCGTCCCCTGGCTGTACGCGCCGCCGTGCATCCAGAGGAGGACCGGGAGGCGGGCCCCGGGCCGGGTGTTCCGCGGCCGGTAGACGTCCAGGTAGAGGCAGTCCTCACTGGTGTCCTGCGGGTCCCGCAGCCCGAACGGAGAGAACTGAGTGCAGGCGGGAGCCTGTCGGGTGGCATCCCGCGTCCCGCTCCACCGCGCGGGCTGCTGGGGCGGGCGGAACCGCAGGTTGCCCACGGGTGGCGCTGCATACGGAATGCCGAGGAACTCCTCGGCCCCGTCGTGCAGTTGACCGGCGAGGCGGCCGTGGCCGGTGGTCACGGCGGGACGTACGGGGGCGGGGGCCGCCGGGGCCATCGGGGCGGTGAGGAACTGGGTGCCCAGGGTTGCCGCCGTGAGCGCCAGAGCCAGGACTGTTGAGCGGCGGGTCGTGCGCGACTTCTTCACTTCTCCTCCAGTGTCGTCGTCTTCACCAAGGCCCTAGGGGCGCAGGCCCGCGAGGAGTGCCGCGGTGCCGGCGAACCCGGCCGGGCCGGTGTTCCAGTTGGGGGAGATGGGAGTGATCGACACCTTGTCGGCGGCGACCGCCTCCGCGTCACCGCCCTTCTCGGCGGGCTGGGGGACCACCTTGACGTCGACCTTCCAGGTGCCGTCACCGGAGTCCGTGTAGTCCGCTTTGAGGAAGGGCTGCGGATCCTGGGTGGTGACGGCTGCACCGCTGGCGGTGCCCGTGCCGTCCGGGCCGATCACGGGGTGGTCGACGTTGAGACCCACGCCGGGCGGGAGCAGCGGCCCGTGCTTCGCGTGAGCCCGCAGCCGGTCGATGAGCTTGACCGTGAAGTCGTTGGTGGGGCGCATGGCGTTGAGGACGAGTTGCGGCACCGGGACCGCGAGCCCGCCGGTGCTCACCGCGATCGCGGGCACGCCGCTCTCCAGGGCTGCCACGGCGCCGCCGACGGTTCCGGAGTGGATGGCGAGGCCGGCCACGTTGGGGCCGAAGTTGGTTCCGGAGATCACCAGATCGGGCGCCCGGCCGGCGAACGCCTCGGCGAGCCCGAAGGACACCGCGTCGCCCGGCGTGCCGTCCACGGCCCACACCCGCGGCTCGGGATGTCTGACCGTCACCGTGGTGGCGCTCATCATCTTCGTTCCCGCACCGCTCTGGTTGGTGAGCGGGGCGACGATGGTGACGTCGTACCCGGCGGAGGTGAGCCGCTGGAACATGAGACGGATGCCGGGTGCGTCGTAGCCGTCGTCGTTGGTCAGCAGGATCCGCAGTGGCGCGGACGCCTTGTCGTGCGTGGCGGCGGTCGCCGGCACCGTACCGGTCAGGGCGGACGTACCCAGCAGCAGGGCCGCGACGGGCAGAGCGTGCTTGTGCCTCATGGTGTGCTCCTTCGAACAGGCGGTAGAGGAAGGGGAGTTGACGGTCAGCGCACGCCGCGGATCGGGAGGATCGCCAGGGCGCCCAGGAGGGACAGCGCGCCGCCGAAGAGGAACAGCGGGGTGTAGCCGCCGAGCGCGGTCACCACGGCGGAGGCGACGAACGGGGCGACGATCTGCGGTCCGGCGTTCGCGATGTTGAGGACACCCATGTCGCGTGCGGCGTCCTCGGCGCGGGGCAGCACGAGTGTCACCACGGCGGTGTCCACCGCCATGAAGCAGCCGAAGGCGAGACCGTTGAGCGCGGAAAAGACGATCATGCCGGTCCAGGTCGGGCTGATCACGGGGACGGCCATCACAAGACCGGCGAGCGCGGCCGACATCGCGACGAAGATCTTGCGCCGGTTCCAGCGGTCCGAAAGGAAGCCTCCCACCATGGTCGAGACGGCCATCGAGGCCATCGCCACGGGGGTGAGGATCGCCATCGCGGTGGGAGGGTCGAGGTTCGCGGGCAGCGCGATGTGGTCGTCCAGGATGTACAGCTGGTAGCCCACGACGGAGAAGTAGCCGAGCACCATCAGGGCCCGCCCGATGAACGCCCACCGGAAGTCGTGGTGGGACAGCGCGGACAGGAACGCCGCGATCCGTTCGCGCCGGGGCACGGCGGGCGTGGGGCACGTGGCGGGCGTACCCGCGGGCACATCGGGGCAGCGGGAGGCGAGCAGGACCGCCGCGCCGGCCGCCAAGGCTCCCAGCACCAGGTAGCCGAGCGTGGGCTGGCCGGACGTCTGCGAGGCGATCAGCACTCCGGCCGTGCCGCCGATCGGCAGCCCGAGTCCGACCAGGGCGGAGGCGGTGCCGCGGCGCGCCACGGGGATGCGGTCCGGCACGACGGCGGTGACCGCGGCCTGGTAGACGTTCATCGTCGCCTGCACCAGGCACCACCCGATGCCGACAAGCAGCGCCGTGTGCACGCTGCCCAGGAACGCGAGCAGCGCCAGTGAGGCGAGTGCGCCGCCCAGGACCCATGGATTGCGGCGTCCCGTACGGTCCGAGAGGGCGCCGGCGATCGGGTTGAACGCGGTGGCGAACACCGCGCTGACCCCGCCCACGACGCCCAGGACAGCGACCTTGTTCGCCGGGTCGATCTCGGCGATCTGGGTCGGGAGCAGTACGGAACCGACCCCCATGTACACGGCCAGCATGGAGGAGTTGGCGACGAGGAGGAGCAGCATGAGGCCGCGCTTGTGCGGCTCAGTCGCTTCGGACGCCTGCGGCCCGATCAGTTCACCGTTGGTCACGACGACCTCCGGCGGGAGCGGGCGGGCGGTCCGCCGAGCGGTGGATGAGGGGATGCATGTCGACTCCTGGGGGACGGAGTGGAGGGGGAAACCGGCGACGGGCGTGTGACGCGGGAATTCGGGATGCGCCGCAGGGAGGAGGCGGGCACCGGTGTTCCAGATATCGCGTTACACGTGTAAGGCTCGGCGGTAGGGATTGTGTAGCACCAGGAGTGGCGCTGTGGGTAGGGGTGTGGAGGGTTTGAGGCGGGAATCGTGACCGTCGGTCTACTCTCTTGCTGTTACACGTGTAGCTACTGGCGGGCTACCCTTGCGGCGATAGGAATATGCAGCTTTAGTGACGAACGGCAGAGTTACGCGACATCCGCTCGGCTGTTGAATCGTGCAAGGCGCCTGCTGGAAGGAATCCCATGGCTGATGCATCAGGTGAGGTCTCGCCCGTCGTCCGGCTGCCGGCCGGTCGGTTGCGCGGTGCCGCCGCAGGCGAGGGGGGAGTCGTCGCCTTCAGAGGGGTGCCGTACGCCGCGCCGCCGGTGGGCGAGCTCAGGTGGCGCCCCGCGCGGCCGCACCCGGGCTGGGACGGCACTCGGGACGCAACCGCGTACGGACCCAGCGCGCCGCAGATGTTCCTGGCGGGCGGTGACCCGGTCCTGGGTGGTCACGGAAGCCCGCCGTTCGACGAGGACTGCCTGACGCTCAACGTGTGGACCCCGGCGGTCGACGACGCCAAGCGGCCCGTGCTGGTCTGGATCCACGGCGGTGGCTTCGTCTCGGGCTCCGGGGCGCTGCCCATCTACTCCGGCGAGACCTTCGCGCGCGACGGCGACTTGGTCGTCGTCACCCTCAACTACCGCATCGGACCGCTCGGTTACCTGTCCTTCGGCCAGGACGGGGAGGCCGACGACGGGCCCGCCAACCTCTGGCTCACGGACCAACTCGCCGCACTGCGCTGGGTCCGCGACAACATCGCGCACTTCGGTGGCGACCCGGACCGCATCACGGTCGCCGGCCAGTCGGGCGGCGCCGTCTCCGCCGCTTCCCTGGCCGGACACCCCGAAGCGCAGGGCCTGTTCCAGCGGGTCATCCTGCAGAGCCCGCCCCTCGGCCTGAGCATCCCGACGCGTGAGGAATACCGGCAGCGCGAAGATGCCTTCCTGGAGGCGGCCGGGGTGAAGAGCGTCGACGAACTCCGCGAACTGCCCTGGCCGCGGCTGCTGGAGGCCGCCGGAGGACTGTTCGCCCGCACCGCGCGCTGGGGATACTGGCCCACCCCCTTCCTGCCCGTACGCGACGACGTCACCCTGTTCCGCCATCCCGCGACGACCCTCCTTCACGGCGCCGCGACCGACATCGACGTACTCGTCGGCTGGACCCGGGACGAGGCCAACTTCGGCTTCGCCCTGGACGAGGGCTACGCGTCGGCCACCCGCGAACAGGTGGCCGCGCGGGTCGCCGAGACCTTCCCCGCGGCGGGCGCCGAGGTGTACGACGCGTACGAGCGGGCCCGGCCCGGCGCCCGGCCGGTGGACGTGCTCATGGACCTCATCACCGACGAACTGTTCCGGGCCCCCGGCGTCCAACTGGCCGAATCCAGGGCGGAGTTGGGGCACCCCGTCTGGGCCTACGAGTTCGACTTCCCGGCGCCCGCACAAGATGGCGTGTTCGCCGCCGCCCACTGTCTGGAGCTCCCCTTCGTCTTCGACAACCTGGCCGACTGGGCCCACGCGCCACTGGCCGAGGGGATCGACCCGGCCGCGGAACGCGGACTGGCGGACGCGATGCACCGTGCGTGGATCTCGTTCATCCGGACCGGCGACCCGAACCACGCAGCCATGCCCGAGTGGAAGCGCTACGGCGCGGACACCCGCACCACGATGCGCTTCAGCTCGGCCACCGCGCCCGTGGACGACCTCGCGGAGCAGGTGCGCCGTCTGTACGGACGGGTATCGGCGCGCGAGTGACGTCTGGCGTGGAGGCGTGGAGGTCATGCGTGCCCGGGCGGGGCGCAAGGTAAGTCGTTACACGTGTGATCTCTGGCCGACCGGTGAGAGACCGGCACCGGCCGGCACGTGTGGGGAACCGGGCACTGCTGCCCTCTCCGTGTAACGCGTGTAACCTTGGTTGGTACTGGTCGGGGCGACCGGTGACAGCCAGGGAAGGGCGCCATGGCCGAGGAGCTGACCGCGCGGGCGGCCGTCACGAGCGCGGACGTCGCGCGCCTGGCCGGCGTGTCGCGGGCCACCGTGTCCTTCGTACTCAACGACACCCAGGCGCACCGTGTCAGCGACAGCACGCGGGCCCGCGTGCGCGCAGCGGCCGACCAGCTGGGCTACGTTCCGCACGCCGCCGCCCGGTCGCTGCGCGCGGGGCGCAGCAACCTGGTGCTGATGCCGGCGTCCGTCTCGGCGGTCGGCCGCCTGGTCAGCACCTGGCTCGACGATCTGCACAGCGAACTCGAACGGCACGGATACACCACCGTGCTGCACGCCGGACGCTTCTCCGACGCGGTCGGCGCCGCCCGCGCCTGGGCCGAGCTGCGTCCGGCGGCCGTGGTCGCCCTCGACGGCGGCAGCCTCACCGCCGAAGCCGCCACGGTGCTGCGCCGGGCCGGGGTGCGCGCGGTGGTGGCCTTCGCCGCCCGCCCGGTGGAGGGCGTCCACACCATCGCCTTCGACCACGCCCGCATCGGCGCGCTCGCCGTCGAACACCTCGTCTCCCGAGGGCGGACCACCATCGGTGTCGTGATGCCGAAGGAGCGCGGCCTCGACACCTTCGCCCGGCCGCGCCTGGCCGGCGCCGAGAGCGTCGCGGCCCGCAGCAGGGCGAGCGTCAGTGCGGTCGAGCTGGCCTACACCCGGGAGTCCGCCGCCGAACTCGCGGCCCGCTGGCGGGAGTTGGGCCTGGACGGGGTGTTCGCCTACAACGACGAGTACGCGGCGCTGCTCGTGCGCGCGCTCCAGGACGAGGGCATTTCCGTCCCTGATGACGTGGCTGTCGTGGGCTGTGACGACCTGGTGCTCGCCGCGCTCGAACGGCCCGCGCTCACCACCGTACGTCTCGACCTGCCCGAGCCCGGACGGATCGCGGACATGCTGCACGAGCTGGTCGACACGGGCACCGCGCCCGAGATGCCGGGCGTGGAGCCCATGCTGGTTCACCGTCAGTCCTCGTGACGGCTCACGTTCCTGTCCGACACCTGTAGTTGGGGCCGTCGCCTGCCGGTGAGCGGGAGGTCCCGCGCGGAACCGCCGTTCCACGCGGGACTCTCGGCCGCGCTCAGGCGCCCAAATGGCGGGCGAGGAAGGCGACGCTCTCCGTGACGATCGGCGTCACGTCGGGGGCGCCGAGGAAGATGTGGTCCGCGCCGTCCACCGGCTGGAGCGTGACGTCGCCGCCGGCCCGTTCGAGCGCCTCGGCGAGGATCTCGCTCTGGCTGTACGGCACGAGGCCGTCCCGCGTTCCGTGGATCAGGAGGAACGGCGGCGGCGTCGCGGGGCCCGCGTAGGTCACGGGGCTGGCGGCGCGGGCCAGCTCGGGGTGCTGTTCGGGCGGGCCGCCCAGGAGCGCGCTGAACGGGTTGGGGTACTCGGTGCCGGGCGGGGAGGGCGGCAGGGGATGTGCGAGCAGCGAGCCGATCTCGGACACCCCGTACCAGTCGACCACGGCCAGCACTCCGCTGTCCTCGTCGCGCACCCCTTCGGCCCCCTCCAGCGCACCGCCGTCGCCGCTGTCCGGGCGGGCGAGCCCGGCGAGGGCGGCCAGATGCCCTCCGGCCGACTCGCCCCAGACGCCGATGCGGTCCTTGTCGATGCCGAAGGCGTCGGCGAAGCGCCGCACGTACCGGATGGCGGCCTTCACGTCGTGCAGTTGTGCCGGGAACGGGGCTTCCAGGCTGTGCCGGTAGTCGATGCTGACGAGGGCGAGGCCCGCCCGCAGTACTGCGCCGTGCAGCAGCTCGACGGGCACGGTCGGCGGCGGGTAGCGGCGGTCGCCCTCCAGCCAGCCGCCGCCGTGGATCCACACCACCGCCGGGACCGGGCCGTCGCCGGGCGGTACGTGCACGTCGAGCAGCCGGGGCCGGTAGCCGGGGGTGGTCGCATACGTCACGCCGCCGAAGCCGCGCACCCCGTCCTGCCCGACCCGGGGCGGGGCGGGGGCGCGAAAGGGGGGCGGCGGCCATTCGAGACCGGGCCCGGCCGCCGGGTCGGCCGGGGGCTGCTGGGCCACTGCCGGGGATTGCGTCATGTGTCCGCCTCTTTCTGCTGGGTGTGGGGCCGGTGGGCGACGTGGCGCACAGGCGTCGTGCCAGGTGGTCACGTCGGCGCGGGCGCCGGGCCGAGACTCCTCGGCCTTCGGACCGCGCTTCGAGCTCATGCGACGTATGTCCGAAATGCCTTGCCAGGATCGAATGAAACCTCTAGGCTGTTACACGTGTAACGAAACGCCTTGCGACGCATTATGCATCAACTCCAGGGAAACCCCAAGGACCCGATCGCGGCAGTTACACGAGTGAACAGCGGGTGTCATCACCCTCCTCGTAGGGGAGTTCGCCATGCTCAACGCCATCCCCGTTCCCATACCCGCCCGGCGTGTGAGTGTCCCGCGGTCCTCGTCGCCGGGCTGTCGCCGCGCCCGCTGGGCGGCGCGACCGACGGTCGCCGTCGTCCCGAGACTCCGCGTGTCGGTCCGTGCCGTCCTCGACGACTGGCGCGTCGCGCCGGACCGCGGGGAACTCGGGATTCACGTCCCCGCTGTGTGACTTCTCGGTGCCGGGTCCCCGGTCGCCGGATTCTGTGTGACGCACCGTCAGTAAAAATCTCTATCGCGAAAGATTGACGGTCGCCATTGCGGCGCCATACTGGCTCCACTCCCTCTGCTGCCCCCGAGATTGAGGTGCGCCCCATGGAGCTCTCCCCGTCCGCCCATGTGGACACGTTCTGCCGCGACCGGCTCCCCGCCTTCCACCTCTGGCCCCAACTGCACTACGACCTGCCGGAGTTGACGTATCCGGACCGCCTCAACTGTGCCCAGCGTCTACTCGACGATGCCGTCGGACGCTGGGGTGCCGACCGGCCGTGCCTGCTGACGCCCACCGGCCGCTGGAGCTACGGCGACCTCCTGCGGCGCGCCAATCAAGTGGCACGGGTCCTCGTCGAGGACTTCGGGCTGCGCCCCGGAAACCGAGTCCTGCTGCGCGGCCCCAACAACCCGTGGCTCGTGGCGGCCTGGTTCGGGGTGCTCAAGGCGGGTGGTGTCGCCGTCACGACGATGCCGCTGCTGCGCGCCGCCGAACTCGCCCAACTGCACGACATCAGCCGCCCCGCCGTCGCCCTGTGCGACCACCGCTACGTCGGCGAACTGGGCGCCGCGGACACGCCGGGCCTGCCCGTTCTCGCCTACGGCGGAGACAACGATGACGACTTGGTGCGGCGCTGCGAGACCAAAGCGGGCACCTTCTCGAACGCCGTCACCGCCGCCGACGACGTCGCCCTGATCGCCTTCACGTCCGGCACGACGGGACGGCCCAAGGCGACCCTGCACTTCCACCGCGACGTACTCGCCAATGCCGACACCTTCTCGCGGCACGTCCTGAAACCACGTCAGGACGATGTGTTCACCGGGACACCGCCGCTGGCCTTCACCTTCGGGCTCGGCGGTCTGGTGGTCTTCCCGCTCCATGTGGGGGCGGCGACGCTGCTGATCGAGCAGGCCTCGCCGGAACGGCTTGCCGACCTCGTCGCGGAGCACGGCGTCACCGTGCTGTTCACCGCACCCACCGCCTACCGGGCGATGCTGGCGGCCGGTGTGGCCGACCGCCTGGCGGGCCTGCGACGGTGTGTATCGGCCGGAGAGGCCATGCCCGCCCAGGTGTGGGAGGAGTTCCGCGCCGCGACGGGCGTACGCGTCATCGACGGCATCGGTGCCACCGAGATGCTCCATGTGTTCATCTCGGCGGCGGACGACGCCATCCGGCCCGGCGCCACCGGCAAGCCGGTCCCCGGCTACCGGGCGAGAATCGTCGACGAGGCGGGCGATCCCGTGCCCGACGGGGAGCCCGGCCTCCTCGCGGTCACCGGCCCCACCGGCTGCCGCTACCTCGACGACCCGCGCCAGACCGCGTACGTCAGGAACGGCTGGAACATCACGGGCGACACCTACGTGCGGGACCGGGACGGCTACTTCTGGTACGTGGCCCGCAGCGACGACATGATCGTCACCTCCGGCTACAACGTCGCCGGTCCCGAAGTCGAGAAGGCGCTCGTCACGCACCCCTACGTCCTGGAGTGCGGCGTCGTCGGAGCGCCCGACGACAGGCGCGGAATGATCGTCAAGGCGTACGTGGTCCTGCGTGCGGGTGTCGCCCCCGACGAGGTCGCCGTCAAGGAACTCCAGAACCACGTCAAGCAGACCATCGCGCCCTACAAGTACCCGCGCGCCGTCGAGTTCGTCGCCGAACTCCCGCGCACCAGCAACGGAAAGCTCCGGCGCGGCGCCCTGCGCGAGCGGGCCGCGCGCGCTGCCGGCTAGGGCGCGCTCGCCACCACACCGCCACCTCCCGGCCCGAGTGCCGCATGTCCCGACGAAAGGCACCCTGATGCACACCCCATCGGACGACGGCTGCGCCGCCGGAATCCCGCAAGCCCAAGAGACGAATCTGCCCAGCGTCGTCATCGAGCGGCGCGTCGAATGGCCCGACACCGATGCCGCCGGCCACTACCACCACTCCACCGTCGTGCGCTGGGTCGAGGCGGCCGAGGCCGTCCTGCTGCGGCGCCTGGGTCTGGCCCACCTCTTCGGGAGCACGCCGCGCGTCCACTTCGAGGCCGACTATCGAGCCCGGCTGTGGTTCGGGGACCTCGTCCGCATCGAGCTGCGCGTCGACCGGGTCGGCACCGCCTCCCTGCGGTACGCCTTCACGGTCCGCGGCCACGGGCAGGAGGCCGCAGCCACGGGTTGCATGGCGATCGCCCACTCGGCCGCGCGGGCGAGCGGATCCACGCCCTGGCCGGACGAAGTGCGCGAACTCCTGGTCAAGGCCGGTCCCCAGGCACCCGAACTCCTCGCCTGAGATGGGTGGTTCATGCGAGCCTCGCGATATTATGCAGTTTTCTTGACGATCGCAGGAATGACGCCATACGTTGTTTCTGGAACCACGAGGAGGACGCCGTGCGTGTAGCGGTCATCGGTGGAGGGCCCGGCGGGCTGTACTTCGCGGCCCTGGCCAAGCAGCTCTCGCCGAGCTGGGAGATAACGGTCTGGGAGCGCAACGCCGCCGACGACACCTTCGGATTCGGCGTGGTGTTCTCCGACGAGACCCTCGACGGCATCGCGCAGGCCGACCCGGAGATCTTCGCGGCGATGTCCGCGGAGTTCGCCCGCTGGAGCGACGTCGACGTCCGCTACCGGGGCCAGGTGCTCACCTCCGGCGGCCACGGCTTCGCGGCCCTGGGGCGCAAGCGCCTGCTGCGGATCCTGCAGGAACGGTGCGCCGCACTTCAGGTGGACGTCCGGTACCGCACCCAGGCCCCGCCCGCCGGCCAACTGGCCGCCGAATACGACCTGGTGGTGGCGAGCGACGGCGTGCGGTCGGCGACGCGCGCGGCTTACGCGGACACCTTCACCGCGGACCTCGACGAGCGGCACTGCCGTTACATGTGGCTGGCCACGGACAAGGTCTTCGAGGCCTTCACCTTCATCGTCGCCGAAGGCGACTTCGGGACGCTCCAGGTCCACGCCTACCCGTTCGACGCCACGCGCAGCACGTTCATCGTAGAGATGGACGAGGACGCCTGGCGGCGCGCGGGATTCGAGGAGTTCGCCGACCGTGACTTTCCGCCCGGAACCAGCGACGACGCCAGCATCCGCCGGTGCGAGGAGCTGCTCGCCGGCCATCTCGACGGCCACCGGCTGATCCCCAACGGCTCCAAGTGGATCCGGTTCACCACGGTCCGCAACGCGACATGGCGCCACGACAACGTGGTGCTGCTCGGGGACGCCGCCCACACCGCCCACTTCTCCATAGGCTCCGGCACCAAGCTCGCGATGGAGGACGCACTGGCCCTCGCGGCCTGCCTCCACGAGCACCCCGATGTGCCCGCCGCGCTCGCCGCGTACGAGGCCGAACGCAAGCCGGTAGTGGAGTCCACCCAGCGCGCGGCGCAGGCCAGCCTCGAATGGTTCGAGAACGTCGGCCGCTACACCGGGCAGGAGACCCCGCAGTTCGCCTTCAACCTGCTGACCCGCAGCCGCCGCGTCACGTACGACAACCTGCGCGTCCGTGACCGGCGGTTCACCGACGCCGTGGCTGGGTGGCACGCCGCCGAAGGGGTGGGCGACGCCGCCACGCCACCGATGTTCAGGCCCTCCCGCCTCGGCGGCCTGCGGCTGCGCAACCGCGTCGTCGTCCCTCCCACCGCCCTGTACGCCGCCGTGGACGGCGTGCCCGGCGACTTCGACCTCCTGCACCTGAGCACCCAGGCGCTCGGCGGCTCGGCACTGGTCATCGCGGGCATGACGGCCGTCAGTGCCGACGGCCGGGCCACCCTCGGCTGCCCAGGCCTCTACACCGACGAACAGGAAGCGGCCTGGCGGCGGATCACCGACTTCGTCCGCCGGCAGTCGGACACCTGCCTGGGCGTCCAGCTCACCCACGCGGGGCGCCGCGCCGCCACCAGCCCCCCGCGCGCGGACGGGACGTCCGTCCCGCTCGGCGAAGGTGAAGGTGAAGGCGAAAGCGGATGGCCGCTGATCGCTGCCTCCCCGCTCGCCTGGGACGCGGCGAGCACCACCCCGCGCGAAGCGACCCGCGAGGACATGGACACCGTCGTCCAGGACTTCGTCGAGGCGGCCCGCCGGGCCGACCGCGCGGGATTCGACGCCCTTCAACTCCAGTACGGCCACGGCCAGTTGATGTCAGGATTCCTGTCGCCACTGACCAATCTCCGCACCGACGGGTACGGAGGCGAACTGGCCGGGCGGCTGCGCTTCCCCCTCGAAGTGCTGCGGGCGGTCCGTGCGGTGTGGCCCGCCGGCAAGGCGCTGATCGTGCGGATCTCGGCGGCCGACTGGGCCGAGGGAGGCATCGGTGAGGCGGACGTCGTCGAGATGTGCCGCGCGCTGGCGGACGGGGGAGCGGACGCGATCGACGTGTCCACGGGCGAGGTCGTCGCCCACGAGCGGCCAAGGTACGGCCGCAGCTACCAGACGCCCTACGCCGACCTGATCCGCAACGCCACCGGGATCCCCACCATCGCCGTCGGCGCCATCTCCACGTACGACGACGTCAACTCGATCATCCTGGCCGGCCGGGCCGACCTGTGCGCCGTCGGCCGGGCCCAGCTCCACGACCCGCTGTGGACGCTGCACGCCGCCGCGGCGCAGAACTACACCGGACCCGGAGCTCCCTGGCCCGCGCAGTGGAAGGCGGGCAGCGCCCGGCAACCGGGCGCCCGCACCGACCGCGTCCCGCCCCGCCTCCACCTGCTCCGGACGATCGACGCCCCCGTACACCAGCGCTGGCTGCCACGGCTGGCCGCTGCCACGACGGCCCCGTGACATGGAGGAACCCATGGAGAAACCGCCCCGCTTCAAGGCCGCCGCCGCGCAGTCCTCGCCCGTCTTCCTCGATCCGGCGGCCACGGTCGACAAGGCCGTGGCCCTGGTGGCCGAGGCCGCCGCCAACGGCGCCGAACTCGTGGTGTTCCCCGAGGCGTTCGTGCCCGGCTACCCGTACTGGAACTGGACCATGACGCCGGTCCAGGGCTCCCCGTGGTTCGAGCGACTCCGACAGGCGTCCGTCGACATCCCCGGGCCGCATGTGGACGCCCTGCGCGCGGCGGCGCGCCAGTACGGCGTCGTCCTCGTCATCGGGGTCAACGAACGCAGCCCGTACAGCCTCGGCATCCTCTACAACACGATGCTCACCATCGGGCAGGGCGGCGAGCTGCTCGGCGTGCACCGCAAACTCGTCCCCACCTGGGCCGAGAAGCTCACCTGGACCGGCGGGGACGGCAGTTCGCTCAAGGTCCACCAGACTCCCGTCGGGCCGCTGGGCGTCCTTGCCTGCGGCGAGAACACCAACACGCTCGCCCGGTTCACCCTGCTCGCCCAGGGAGAGCTGGTCCACGCGGCGAGTTACATCGCACTGCCCGTCGCCCCCGAGGACTACGACATGGCGGACGCCATCGCCGTACGCACCGCCGCCCACTGCTTCGAGGGCAAGGTGTTCTCCGTGGTGGCCTGTTCCACCATCTCGCCCGAGATCGTGGACACCGTCGCCGGAGACGACCAGGACGTACGGCGCATGCTCGCCCGTCCGCGCAGCGCCCTGTCCGGGATCTTCGGCCCCGACGGCCGGCCCGTCACCGACCCGCTCATCGACGACGAGGGCATCGTCTACGCCGACATCGACCTGGCCAAGTGCGTCCAGCCCAAGCAGATGCACGACATCCTCGGCCACTACAACCGCTTCGACGTGTTCCGGCTGCACGTCGACAACACCCCGCGCACCCCCGTGACGTTCGCGACACCACCCGGGTCCCCCGATGCCGCACCCACCGTCGCGCCCCTGTCCACCGACAGCACCGGCAACCCGCAGGAGGAGCCATGACCACCGAGTACGACGACGGGCGACTGGGCCGGGCACGCGTGTCCGACACCCCTGAACTCACCGCGTATTACGACGAACTCGCCCAGCTGGAGGCGGGGGCCCTGTGGACCGTCGCCAACGACATCGAACCCTGGTACCCCCAGCCGAAGTCCGTGCCCGTCCTGTGGCGTTACCGCGAGATCCGGCCCCTGGTGCGCAAGGCCCTCGACCTGGTCAAGGCCGATGACGCGGGCCGCCGGGTGGTCATGCTCGTCAATCCCGGCCGCAAGGACGTGAGCGCCGCCGTCGGGCTCCTCTACACCGGTCTCCAGATCATGGGGCCCGGCGAGGCCATGACCGCCCACCGCCACCAGGCCGCGGCCCTCCGCTTCGTCCACGAGGGAACCGGCGCCTGGACCATCGTCGACGGACAGAGACTCAAGGTCGGCCCGCGCGACTTCGCCATCACACCCAACGGCACCTGGCACGAACACGGCAACGACTCCGACGAGGCCCCCGTCATCTGGCAGGACGGCCTCGACATCCCCCTCGTCAACGCCCACGACGCGGGTTTCTACGAAGTCCACCCGGACCTGTACCAGCAGCCCGGAAAGGTGATCAACTCCTCCGTGCTCAGCTACGGCGCCAACCTGCTGCCGTACGGCGCCGAGAAGTGGACCCGGCCCTACTCGCCGCTGCTCGCCTACCCGTGGGAGCAGACGTACGAGTCGCTGCGCAACCTCGCCCGGGCGACGGAGGGCTCGCCCCACGACGGAGTGATCGCCGAGTACACCAACCCGGTCACCGGGGGATCCGTCATGCCCACCATGGGCGCCCACATGCAACTGCTCAGGCCCGGCCAGGCCACCCAGGCCCACCGCCACACCGGATCGGTCATCTACACGGCCGCGAAGGGCCACGGGTATTCGGTCATCGCCGGACAACGCCTCACCTGGCAGCAGGGCGACATCTTCTGCGTCCCCTCCTGGGCCTGGCACGAGCACCACAACCTCGACCAGGACGACGACGCCTGCCTGTTCTCCTTCAACGACTTCCCCGTGATGCGCTCCCTCGGCTTCTACCGCGAAGAGGCCTACACCGACAACGGCGGCCACCAGCCCACCGCGTAGACCGCAGGACACCAGACCCGCCTCCGCGCCGCGACCGCCGGCCCTGACACCGGTTACCGGCGCGGAGGCGCCCCCTGGGGGGAGCGGGTCGAACCCGCCCCGCACGACCCGCTCCCGGGCCCTGCCTGAGCCATCAACTCCAGCCATCCATATAGGAGTTCACATGCGACTGGTGACCTACACCGTCGACGACACCTCCGCCCGCCTGGGTGCCCAGCTCGACGACCACGTGATCGACCTCGCCGCACTGGCCGCCCGCCACGGCACCGAACTGCCCCACGACCTGCTGTCCTTCGTCCAGGCAGGGCCTGCCGCCCAGGAGACCGCCCAGCGCCTGCTCGCCGGGGGTGGGACCACCTTGCCGACGGGGATACGACACCGGCTCGGCGACGTCTCGCTGCGCGCCCCGCTGCGCCCGGGGAAGATCATCGGTGTCGGCCTGAACTACGTCGAGCACGTCGAGGAGTCCAGCCGCAGCCTGGACACCGACAAGGAACTGCCGCCGCGCCCGGTGCTGTTCAGCAAGCCCGCCACCGCGGTGACGGGACCCGGGCAGCCCATCCTGCACAACGCCGACCTGACCGCTCAGCTCGACTGGGAGTGCGAACTCGCCGTCGTCATCGGCCGCACCGCGTGCCGCGTCAGTGAACAGGACGCGTACGACCACGTCTTCGGCTACAGCATCGTCAACGACATCAGCGCCCGCGACCAGCGCCGCTCCGGCCAGTGGTTCTTCTCCAAGGGGCAGGACTCCTACGCCCCCTTCGGCCCCGCGGTCGTCACCGCGGACGACATCGCCGACCCGATGACACTCGACCTTTCGCTGCGGGTCAACGGCGTGACGAAGCAGAAGTCCAACACCCGGCACATGCTCTTCCCGATCGCCCGCCTCATCGCCGACATCAGCTCGGGCGTGACCCTGGAGCCCGGCGACGTCATCGCCACCGGGTCACCCTCCGGCGTCGGCGCGGGCATGGTGCCCCCGGAATTCCTCACCCCGGGCGACATCGTCGAAGCCACCGTCGAAGGCATCGGCACCCTCACCAACCCCGTCGTCGACGCCCGCTGAACGCCCACCCAGACCAGGCCCAGGAGCCCCCGTGTCCCACCGCACCTACCGGATCGGGCAGATCGTGCCCAGCTCCAACGTCACGATGGAAACCGAGATACCGGCCATCCTGCGCGCGCGGGAGAGCGTCGCGCCCGAGCGGTTCACCTTCCACTCCAGCCGGATGCGCATGACCCATGTCACCCGCGAACAGCTCAAGGCCATGGACGCCGACTCCGACCGCTGCGCCGTCGAACTCTCCGACGCCCGCGTGGACGTCCTCGGCTACGCCTGCCTCGTGGCCATCATGAGCATGGGTCTCGGCTACCACCGAACGTCCGAGGAGCGCCTGCACACCCGCACGGTCGAGAACAGCGCCGCGGCCCCCGTCGTCACCAGTGCCGGCGCCCTCGTTCACGGCCTGCACACCCTCGGCGCGCGCAAGATCGCGCTCATCGCCCCCTACATGCGGCCGCTGACGCGGACGGTGGTGGAGTACCTGACCCACGAGGGTGTCCAGGTGCTCGACTACGAGGCGCTGGAGATCCCCGACAACCTCGACGTCGCCGCGCACGATCCCGCCCAACTGCCCAGTATTGCCAAGGCACTTCAGTACACCGACGCGGACGCCGTGGTCCTGTCCGCCTGCGTCCAGATGCCCTCCCTCGGCGCCGTCGAGGAAGCCGAGCAACTGCTCGGCAAGCCGGTCGTCTCCGCCGCGATCTGCACCGCGCACCAGATGCTGCGCGCGCTCGGCCTGCCGGCCGTGGCACCCGGTGCCGGCCACCTGCTGTCGGGCGCGTACGCCGAGACGCCGCGGGCCCCGGGCGCGGTGGCCACCGCTGACTGACCGTACGGCTCCGGCCGACCGGCCCGGCGGGCAGGGCCGGTTGCTCGATAGGATCGCCACCGCACACCACGGAAGGCGATCATGTCGGACAGTCTCCTCAGGCCCAGCTCGTTGATCAACACGGTCTACGGGGCGTTTCTGCGCCGGCTCGGCGGATGGATCTCCATCGCCGACCTGATCGTTCTGATGGGCGAGCTCGACGTGGAGGGCCCGGCCGTGCGCTCGGCGATCTCCCGCCTGAAGAAGCGGGGCATCCTCGAACCCGAACGGCGGGGCGTCAACGGCTACCGGCTCAGCCCCGCCGTGCACGAGGTCTTCGACGAGGGCGACCGTCGCATCTTCGGCAGCCTGGAACCGGCGGACCTGGCCGACGGCTGGGTGATGGCAGTCTTCTCGGTACCGGAGTCCGAGCGTGCGTACCGCTACCAGCTCCGCACCCGTCTGACATGGCTCGGGTTCGGGAACATGGCTCCCGGGGTGTGGCTGGCTCCCGGGCGCCTCCTCGACGACGCCCGCGGCGCGCTGGTCCGGCTCGGACTGAGCGAGTACGCGCACCTCTTCACCTCGCAGTACGCGGCCTTCAGCGACCTGCGTGCGTCGGTGAGCTCCTGGTGGGACTTCCCGGCGATCCAGGCCCAGTACGCCGCGTTCACCGACACCTACGGGCCGGTGGCGCAGCGCCTGGCCCAAGAGGAAGACCTCGATGACACGGAGGCCTTCCGTCACTACGTCCCGCTGCTGACCCAGTGGCGCCGCCTCCCGTACCTGGACCCGGGGCTGCCGAAGGAGCTCCTGCCCGACGACTGGAACGCGATCGCCGCACGTCAGCTCTTCCAGCAGCTGCGCGCCGCCCTCGCCGGACCGAGCCTGCGCCATGTGCGGACGGTGACCGGCCTCGACGAGCCGCCGGCCATGGACGGCACACCCTAAGGAACTGCTTCCTGAATCGCGCAACGGCCCCGGTGTCCCGCCACCGGGACTTGTCCGCTGTCCGCCGCCCGACACTGTACGAAGGCAAGAGAATGACGACACGTGCCCAGCCGGTCGACCACGAACTCATCGAGGCCGCGGCCCACGTCGCGCGTACTCGGTGCCGCGGCGACAACCACACCATGGCGGCCGCGGCCCGTGCCCGGGACGGCCGGATCGTCACGGCGGTGAACGCCTACCACTTCACCGGCGGCCCCTGCGCCGAGCTGGTCGTCATCGGCACGGCGGCCGCCCAGGGCGCGTACGAGCTGGACACGATCGTCGCCGTGGGGGACCGAGACCGGGGGGTCGTTTCCCCCTGCGGCCGGTGCCGCCAAGTCCTGCTCGACTACTTTCCGGCCCTGAAGGTCATCGTGGGCTCGGGCGATCAGCTTCGAACCGTCTCCATCACCGACCTGCTCCCGGAGAGCTACGTCTGGGCCGACCACCAACTGGACGCCGGGCCGGCCACTCCGCTCAGCGCGAGCTGACGCCGGCAACGGTCGTGCGCAGGGTCTCGGTCCACCAGTCGAGCATGCGGTCGCGCGCGGCCGCGTCAAGGCCCGCGCTTCGGCGGAATTCGCTGCCGAACAGGGGTTCCGTCGCAACGGCCTGATGCAGCGCGGCCACCGTCAGTTGGATCGCCTCACGGGTGGGCGGGGTCCGGCCGGTGGCCGCGCAGTCGGCCAGCGCCTGTGTGTGCAGGCGGTCCACGATCTCGTCGAGCATGCCGCTTCCGGTGTCTCGCCAGCCCGACTGATGCAGCGCGAGGGCCAGTTCGGCGTAGCCGTCGGCGTAGAGCGCGGCCAGCACGCGGACGAGTTCAGCAGGGTCGGGCGGACCTTCGGTCAACTTGCCCAGGGCGGCGTGCAGTTGGGCCTTGAGCTTGGCCCCGCCGAAGCGCAGGAGCGCCGACAGCAACTGTTGGCGGGTGCCGAAGTGGTGGTTGACCGCGGCATCGGACACCCCGATCTCGGCGGCCACGGCCCGCACTTGCACGGCCGCGGGACCGCCCGCGGCGAGCAGTTCGCCCGCGGCTTCCAGGATCAGTCGCTTGGCCTCATCGGGTGTGCGTCGCATGCGGTTAGCCACGCCCCAACCTTACCTTGACCCATCAAGGCAGGAGGCTTACCTTGGAGAGCCAAGGTAAGAGGGTGGGTGTCGCGATGGACGGGCAGAGCACGGCCTTGTCGATGACCGAGCTGGCGGTGTCCCTGGGGGTCCGGATCCACGATCCGGCACCGCCGTCCGAGATCTTCCACTCCCGCGCGGGCTGCCGGTTGCACGGATTCGACTGGGGCGGAACGGGACCCGCGGTGATCCTCTTGCACGGCGGTGGACTGAGCGCGCACACCTGGGACTTCGTCTGCCTCGGCCTGCGCGGCGTCGCGCGGCTCGTCGCACTGGATCTGCGCGGCCACGGCGACAGCGACTGGTCCGACGACTACCGGATCGCCGCGATGGCCGAGGACGTCGTCGCCGCGGCCGACCACCTCGGCTTCGGCCGGGTGCGACTGGTTGGTATGTCGCTCGGAGGCGTGGTCGCCGCCCATGTCGCCGACGCGTATCCCGGTCGCGTCGAGCGGCTGGCGCTGATCGACGTCGCACCCGGCGTCGACTTCGAGAGCACCGGAAGGATGCGGGCCTTCATGACCGGACTCGGCCCGGTCACCGAACTCGACGCGGTCGTGGATGCCGCGATGCGGGTCAATCCCCGGGCCGATCGCGCGGGCGTCGCCTATCGCATGAACACCCTGTTCCGCCGTGTGCCCAACGGCGATTGGGTGCCGAAGGGCGAGCCGCGACCGCCCGACTTCCCCGCGATCCTCGCCGCCATCGACCGCCTCGCCACGCACCTCACGGGCCTTCCGGTACTGCTCGTACGCGGCGGGCGAAGCAGGGTGCTGCCGCAGTCCACCGCCGAACGCCTGGTGGGACGCATTCCCGACGGCGAACTCGTGGTGGTGCCGGACGCGGGACACAACGTGCAGGAGGACAATCCGGCGGCGCTGATCACCGCGCTGCGAGCCTTCCTGACAGGCTGACGCCGCAGGGCTCGCGCCGCTTGAGAGCGTCGCACGCCCGCCCCCGCGAGGCTACGGATGTGGCCCGGAGCGCACGTGCGCACGCACCCCTTGCAGGCCGAACAGGATGAGGAGCTCGACCGCGGCGCCGTCCGCGCTGCCCAGCCAGTGCGGCATGGACGTGTCGAACTCGGCTGCCTCACCCGGCGCCAACGTCAGGTCGCGCTCACCCAGTACGAGCCGTAGCCGCCCATTGAGCACGTACAGCCACTCGAAGCCTTCGTGCGTCTGCGGGGTAGGTGCCAGCGGCTCCGGCCGAGCCGGGATGATCATCTTGAACGCGTGCACCCCGCCCGGCCGTCGGGACAACGGAACGAAGACCGACCCGAACCGCTGGACCGGCTTCAGGTGAATGCGGGGGTCGCCCGTGCGCGGGGCACCGACGAGGTCGTCCAGCGGAACGTCGTAGATCCGGGCCAGCGGCAGCAGCAACTCCAAGGTCGCCCGGCGCTGCCCGCTCTCCAGGGTCACCGGCCTGCCGCCGGGCGACGCGCTGGACCTCGGCTGCGGCAACGGCGGCGACGCATTGTGGCTCGCCCGGCGGGGGTGGCACGTCACCGCCGTCGACATCTCGGCCGTGGCGGTCGAGCGGCTCGCCGGGCTTGCCCGTTCACACGGCCTGGGCGACCGGCTCACCTCCGTACAACATGACCTGGCCGTACAGCATGACCTGCACGGCTCCTTCCCGCAGGGCGAGTTCGACCTGATCTGTGCCCACTACCTGCACACCCCCTTCGACCTGGACAGGGCAACCGTCCTGCGCAGGGCCGCGCACGCGCTGCGTGTGGGCGGGCAGTTGCTGGTCGTCGACCATGGCTCGACCGCGCCGTGGTCGTGGAACCAGGATCCCGACGTCCACTACCCGACCCCGGTGGAGGTTGCCGCGGGCACCGATCTGGACCCGGCGACGTGGACGGTCGAGCGGGCCGAGTCACCCCGCCGGATCGCCACCGGACCGGACGGGCGGACCGCCGAGGTCACTGACCATGTCCTGCTCATCCGCCGAGGCCGGCGCTGAACTGACCGACGGCTCGACCCGGTCGCTGATGCTCAAGTCCTTTGTCGGCTGGGGATGTTGGTGGCTGGCCTCGGCCCTTACGGGGTGTAGACGGCGCCGCTTCCGTACAACTGCTGGGTGAAGCTCGAAATGTAGGTGTGTCGGTCGGAGCCGTCCAGGTTGTAGGTGAGGTACACGCCGTAGCCTTCGCTGACCGTTCGCTGGGCGAGGCTCGCCGCGGTGCTCGTGGGCGTCGCTGTGATGTCGATGGCGGCGGGCGACAGGGCCGACTTGGGCAGGGCGATGCCCGGGACGCCCCAGGTGCCGTAGTACGGGTTCCAGGCGTAGTTGAACTTCGACGAGATGTTCACGCCGCCGTAGGACAGTCGCGACGCCGCGGGGCCGATGTTGTACAGGGAGATGAGTTTGCCGGGCATGCTGTCGCGCAACGCGGAGACCAGGTAGACGAACGAGCTGCTGTTGGGCTGGCCGGTGCCGTTGTTGCCGTACTCGGCGTACTCGTCGTCGAAGTCGATGCCGTCAAGGCCGTACTTGGTGACGGCGTCGGACAGTTGCTTGGCGAACGCCGTGGCCGCCGTCTTGGAGGGGAAGTTGGCGAAGCCCGCACCTTGATGGTTTCCGAGTACGGACAGCATGACCTTGATGCCCTTGGCCTGCAGCGGGCGGATCTGGGTCTGCGCGTTGTCGAGGACGCGCTGCACGTTGTCGTTGAAGTACAGGTACGCCGACTTCTTCGTGGTGTCGTAGTTGATGTTGGCCGCGAAGATGACGGCGATGTCGAATACGTTGCCGCCGCCGTTGGCCAGCGTGTACTTGCCGGCGTTGAGCATGCTGTTGCTGTTCACCTCGATGTAGGCCACCGAGGTCGGCCCCTTCTTGGCGGCCTGCGCGGCCGCGGCTGCGGGAGCGGTCGCAGTCGCGCCGCCCGCCAGGGCCGCTGCCGCCAGGAGCGCGAGTGCGGCCGTCCGCACTCTGCCCCAACCGAATGTGCGCATGTTCATCAGCCTCCTGTCGCGTGGACTCGCCTCATGAATCCGTTCGCAGGAAGAGTGGCAGGCTCATGCCAAACCCGCCAGGGAAAGGCGTGCGGTGACGGTCGGCGCTGCGGGGCGGCGTTCGGTAAGGGGCCGCCTATCGGGTGGTGGTGATGCCCGTCAGGATGAGGTCGATGCCGGCGAGG
This sequence comes from Streptomyces sp. WM6378, assembly GCF_001279695.1. GTDB lineage: Bacteria > Actinomycetota > Actinomycetes > Streptomycetales > Streptomycetaceae > Streptomyces. Next base: position 44,552 of record NZ_LGDD01000339.1, on the reverse strand, counting down.
AACTGCTCGCGGGCGATGGCCCGGATCGCCTCCCGAGGCCGACCCACCGGCCACGTCGGTCATGACGCGGCCGATGACGTCGTCAGTGGCGGCCGCGAGCGGGTCGTTCTTGTTGGCGACATGCCAGTAGGTTGCCCCGGCGCCGGTGGCCAGGCGTGCCGTATCCAGGGGAGCGGGCGACCTGGTGTCGTCCCGGGCGAGTGCCGCCTCCCGCACGTCAGCTTCCGGGCCGGGTACGGGTTCTACTGGAACGCGGGCAGGTTGCGGGCGACCCACTTGCCGAAGGGATTGGCCGGCCGGTGGAGGACCTTCTCCACGTCGGGGCTGATCTCCTGCTCGGCCGGCAGCGGCACGCCGAGGATGTCCAGGGTGCCGTCGATGACCTCCTGCGGCATGAAGCGCGCCATGTGGGCATGGGCGTCCTCGCGGGACAGCTCCACGAAGGTCACCGCCTCGCCCAGTGCCTCGGAGATCACCGCGGCCTGCCGGCGCGGGCTGATGGCCTCGGGGCCGGTCAGCTCGTAGGTAAGGCCGGTGTGGCCGTCTTCGAGCAGGGCGGCCGCAGCGACCGCGGCGATGTCCGCCGGGTCGATGACGGGCAGTGCCACATCACCGAACGGGGCGAAGACCGTCCGCTTCGTACGGACCGGCTCGGCCCAGGCGAAGGCGTTGGAGGCGAAACCGCTCGGGCGCAGGATGGTGAAGTCCAGTGCGGACGCGCGCACGGCAGCCTCGAACTCGCGCAGGCGGGTGTGCGAAAGAGCCTGTGGGCGGGTGGAGTTGATCTGCGAGGACAGTAGGACGACCCGCTCGACCCCGGCTTCCTCGGCTACGTTCAACAAGGCGCCCGGGCTCTCGCCCCGGCTGTTGAGTTCACCGCCAAGGAGCACGAAGAGGGCGTCGGCGCCTTCGAGGGCCGGCCGCATGCTCGCGGAATCCCCGACGTCGGCCCGGACGTGCCGGACCCCGGCCGGAAGCCCCGTCAGCTGTGGACGCCGCGAGACGGCCACGGTTTCCTTCCCCGCCTCGGCCAGCAGCCCCGCCAGTGTCCGCCCTACGTTGCCGGTCGCACCCGTTACCACGATCATTGCGATCCCCAGGAGTTAGTTAGTTGACTGACTTGGTTGGACCGTAGCACGAGCCCGCCGAGGGTTGTCTATAGTTAGTTGGGTGACTGACTCAGCAAAGCCGCGGGTGCGGGCATCCGACAAGCGCCGACGGCTCACGACAGCGGCGGCCCAGGTCCTGCACGAGCAGGGCGTCGAACGCACCACCCTCGCCGACATCGCGCGCGCGGCCGACGTCCCCGTCGGGAACGTCTACTACTACTTCAAGACCAAGGACGAACTGGTCAGGGCCGCACTGTCCGAGCACAGCGCGCACCTGGACGAAGTCGCCGACCGGCTGGGCGAGTTGTCCGACCCGCGCGACCGCCTCAAGGCCTTGGTCGAAGGCTGGGTCGACCGGCGCGATGTCGCCGCCCGCTACGGGTGCCCCACCGGCACCCTGGCCGTAGAACTCGACAAGCGTGCCGACGGGGGCCTCGACGCGGAGGCCGGAGCGGTGATCCGGCGGCTGCTCGACTGGGCCGGGGACCAGTTCCGTCTCATGGGCCTGCCCGACCCGGACGGCCTCGCCGTCACCCTCGTCTCCGGCTATCAAGGCATGTCGCTCCTGGCCAATGCCCTGCGCGACCCGGACATCATGACCCGCGAGGGCGCCCGCCTCGTGGCTTGGCTCGACTCCCTGAAGGCTCCGGCCCACCCGACGCGCTGACCCGGGCCGGCACCGTGCTCACCGTGTCAACTGGCGAGGAACGGACCCAGTACCGCGGTGAGTTCGATGGGTGTGTCCAGCGCGATGAGGTGGGCGGCGGCGGGGAACTCGACCAGGGTGGCCTCGGTGATCTCGGTGGCGTACCGGCGGGCGATGTCCTGGAAGTCGGGTACGTCGAGCTTGCCGATGCCCACCAGGGTGGGGACGGGGATGGCGGCGAGGTCACCATGGACGGGGCCCCTGGAGTGCTCGCCCACGATGTCCTGGTTCACCAGTGACGTCCTTACCGAGCCGCGGAGTTGGTCGGCCAGTCCCGCGGCGACGTCGTCCCACTCACGGGCAGGCCCGCGCAGCCACATGTCCAGGTTCACTTGGACGGCGGTGTCCAGGTCGTGCGCGTCCAAGGCCGCTGTTTCCGCCTCGTCGTAGGCGACCATGTCCGCGGACCAGTCGTATCCCCGCCATGGCGGGGCGAGCAGCGCCAGGGAGTGCACTCGGTCCGGGTAGGTGAGGGTGAAGTCCAGGGCCACGCGCCCGCCCCAGGACGCGCCGACGAGCCGCACACGTTCGTGGCCGAGGTGGTCCAGGAGGCGGCGCAGGTCGTCGGCCTCGCTGAACGGTCCGCTCGGGGGCGCTGACTCGCCGAAGCCGCGCAGGTCGTAGCGGATGACCGTGTGCCGCTCCGCGAGGGCGGGCACGACCGCGTCCCACATACGGTGATCGGCGACGCCGGCGTGCACGAGCACGACGGGCGGCCCGTCGCCGGCGAGGACGTAGGAAAGGTGGCCGAGATCGTCAGGGCATATGAGCATCGGGCGATGCTCGCAGAACGACAGTGCGGGCGCCACTCGATTCGGGGCGCCCAGCTTTGGCCTCACTTACGGGACAACGCTCAGAGTGGATCGGACACCGCAAGCGGCGGGCCGACGAAGCTCACCCCGACGGCATGGCCCAACTCGGCCAGGGCAGCCTGGTCGGCCGGGTCCGGCAGCAGGTGCGTGTAGTTCTGGAAGAACTCCTCCATGCCCATGGACGGCACGACGAGTTCCATGATGACGAGCGCCCCGTCGGTCCGGCCGCCGTCCGCCATGATCGTGCCGCTGCCGCCGATCGGCAGGGAAACCGGTGTGCCGTCGCCCGGCCCGACGACGAAGGGGTGTGCGGTTGCGGCCATGGAGACTCCCTGTGCCTGTCGGGGGCATGTTTCAGCCGCGCCTTGGGGCAGTGCCTACCAGCGACTCTGCGCCTGCGCTCACGAGACCGCCAGTCGGTCGTGCCGGCCGGTCCGGAGGGAAGGTGCGCGTACGGCCCTTGACCTGGGGCTTTGGGGCCCGTCCGGCGAAGATCTTGCCGGACGGGCCCCGCGTACGGAGAAGGGCTCAGCGCTTCAGCATGAAGGTGAAGTCGCCGGAGAGCTTGCCGCTCAGCCGGACCGCCGAAACGAGTTTCCCTTCCGCGATCAGCCTCTCGACCTCAGCACGTGAAAGGCCGCAACCTTCGGCGATCAGGCGCACCGGCCGGACAGGTATCCGCGCCGCGAAGCGGACCGATACATCGGTCTTCCCCAAGCTCCCGGCCTCGCTTGAGCAGGGGAGACCTCCTCGGAGGTCCAGGTGATCCGATCCGCCGGTGTCGAGGCGCCAGGCGTCGTCCCAGTCGAGAGCGATGCGATTGCGGCGCCGCACGACCGGATCCTGGAGCAACTCGGCTGCCAGACCTGGGTCGTTGTCATGCATCCGGTCCAGCAGCTCAGGTCGTACGGAGCGCACATTCATCCGCTCCAGAACCGTGAGCTTCGTCGTCTCCCCGCAAGCGGTGCAGAGCGCGAGGAGCCAGGCGTCGATGAGCTTGTGGTTCGCATTGACGCGAAATTTACCGTTGGCCCGGAAGTGCCCGGACGCGCACGTGTGGCAACGGCGGAGAACGAGTGGCAGGCAGGTGGGTGTGACCACCCAGTTTTCGAGCACAGAAGTACACCGATCTCAGTGAGAAGTCCGCAGCAAAAAGCAGCGCGGCGCACATGCGCGACGCGCGACAAATCAGCACTCGGGAGGTCTCACACGGTGTACAACGGCACGTCCTTGCCCAGACGAATCGGATCGGCAGCACGGTAAGGCCGCACAGTGGCGCGGCTCCACCGATTTTCGCGCGCCTCACCGCCGGTGGAACCGACGGCACGGCAACTCCGTCCGTATCAGTGGTTGTTGATGTGTCTCTGCCACACCAACTCCGTTTCGCGACAGGGCAGTTCTCGCAGGCTCACAGGGGGCATGGATGAGTGGGGATTCAGTGCCGTACCAGGGGCACCTCGACCGGGACGGGGTGGTGCAGCAGGTCGGCGCGGCGGCGGCGCGGGAGGGGCTGGGGGCGCATCGCGCGGCCTATCCGTCGATCGCGCAGGCTCAGCGTCAGCACGTCAAGCGCGTCCAGATCGCGGCCGCGGTGCTGGCCGTCCTCGTGGTGATCTGCCTGGCGACCGGCTACGTACCGCTCGCCTTCGTCGTGGGGCTGCCGCTGCTGATGTGCCTGTACGCAGTCATGAAGTACAGCAGTGCCGCCAACCGGAACGAGGGGTCCCGCCTCGACCTGTTCGAGCACGGGCTCACCTCGGTCCACCAAGGTGCTGTACGAGTGGTCCGCTACGCCGACACGACCGTGCTGCAGAACAACGTCCGGCACACCCAGTACGGCCAGACCACCAGGATCAGCTACGCGTACACCGTTACCGACACCACGGGTACGCAGGTGACCCTCCGGGAGGGCTACGCGCAGCCCCACGAGTGGGGCCCCGCGATCCAGCAGGCCGTCACTCAGGCCCAACTGCCGCAGGCGGTCGCCGAGTTGAACGCGGGCCGTCGGCTGGAGTTCGGCCCGCTGTGGCTGACACCCACGGAGATCGGGTCGGGCAACAAGTCCACGCCCTGGCCGCAGGTCGAGGAGATCGCGGTGAAGGACGGATACGTACGGATCCGCGTCGCCGGGCGGTGGAGTGCCCTGTCGATGACGGCGGTGAGCCGCATCCCCAACTTCCTCGTGTTCCACGCCCTGGCTGATCACCTGCGACGAGGCTCGGCCTCCGGCGGGTGAGTGACCGCAACTCGCACCCTGGACTGGGCTGTTACCGGCCGCGGGGCCCCGGCCGAAATTCGCTTGACCTGGCCGTGGGGGCAACGCTGCACTGTGGCCGAGCATCACGCGTCGTGGTGTCGCCATCCCAAGGAGGCAGCGGCAGCAATGGAGATACGTCCCACCACCGACCAGGACCTCGACGTCTTCGTCGACACCCTCCACGCCGCGTTCGGACGCTTCCCGGAAACCCCGAAGGACGGTGCAGGGGCCTGGTGGTCGGCCCTCGAAATGGACCGCAGCCTACTCGCCATGACGGCGGACGGGCGGCCCGTCGGCACCACCGGCGCGTACTCCTTCGAGCTCACCCTGCCCGGCGAGATCCTCGTCCCGGCCGCCGGGGTGACCGGCGTCGGCGTGCTGCCCTCGCACCGACGTCAGGGCGTGCTCAGCGCGATGATGCGGCATCAGCTCGCCGAGCTGCGGGCCCGGGGGGAGTTCCTCTCCGTACTGCTGGCCTCCGAGGCCCTGATCTACCGCAGGTTCGGCTACGGACCGGCGACCTACACGCAGCGGTTGACGGTGCCGCGCCGTCAGGGCGCCCTCGCCCGTCCCCGCGCGGGTACGACGGCCGATGCCCCGACGACCGGCTCCGTCGAGGTGCTGCGGCGCGCCGAGTGCGGCGAGATCCTGGAAGCGGTCTACGACCGGTACCGCCGCGCACAGCCCGGCGCGCTGTCCCGGCCGCACCGCTGGTGGGCCCTGGGCGCGGGGCAGCCCCCGGTCTCTCAGGCGCCGCGCTACGTCGCCGTCCACCGTGACGCCGACGGTGTACCGGACGGGTATGCCAGCTACTCGCTGGGCGAGTCCGAGACTTTGACGGTCGACGAGACCATCGCCCTCGACGACGACGTCTTCACGGCCCTGGCCCGGTGCGTGCTCGGACACGACCTGGTCGCTCAGGTCGTGTTCAAACACGTCCCGCCCCAACACCCGCTGCGCTGGCAGCTCGCGGACTTCCGCGCCGGCCAGGTGAGCGGCGACACCGACTGGCTCTGGGTGCGTCTGCTCGACGTGCCGCGGGCGCTGACCTCGCGCGGCTGGTTCACCGACGGTGAGCTCGTCCTCGACGTCGACGACCCGTTCCTCGGCGAGCACGGCCGCTACCTGCTGACCGTCCGGGACGGCAAGGCGGACTGCGCCGCGACGGACCGGGAGCCCGACCTGTCCCTGGACGTGAGCGACCTGGGCTCGGTCTACCTCGGCGGCACCGCCCCGAGCACGCTCGTGCGGGCCGGACACATCCGCGCCAACCGCCCGGGCGCGGCAGCCGTCGCGGACGCCCTGTTCCGCGCCGAGCGCCCGCCACACTGCCTGCACTGGTTCTGACCGCACGCTCTCGGTGGCCACTATGGCCATTTGATGATGGAAGCAGGCTGAGAACATGTCATGAAATCTGCCCTGGGCGCGCTACTTTTTGGGATAGATCGACGGCTTGGTGACGTCACGCGTGGCGGCGGGGGAGCCCCACGGCTCAGGCGTCGGCACACCTCGTGTACGCCGACGCCCGCATACCGCCGCAGCCGGATGCGTCACCGCACCACCTCGTCACCCAGCCGCCCTACGTGCACATCTGCCCGCTTCAAGGCAGAGACTTGAAGGAGTCCCCCCTCTTGACCGCTCACCTCCAACACGACGTCGGCCGCCGTACGTTACGGGCCCTCATCGCCGCACTGTGCGGGATCGTCGCTGTCACCGCGCTCGGTACGACCCCGGCGGCGGCAGCCGATCAGCGGCACGCGATCTACGCCATCGCGCACCGGGTCGACACCCTGGACGGCGTGGACGCCGCGCTCAACCACGGCGCGAACGGCATCGAGATCGACGTCTGCGCCTGGTGGAACCCGAACGAATGGCGTGCCTATCACGACTGTTCCTCAGCCGGTGACAACCGCTACGGCCCCAGCTTCGACAGCATGATCGACCGCATCCTTTCCAACGCCAAGGCAGGGCGCCGCCTCGCGCTGGTCTGGCTGGACATCAAGGACCCCAACTACTGCGGAGAAGCGCCGAACCGCGCGTGCAGCGTCGCCGGACTGCGCGACAAGGCACAGCGGCTGACGGCCGCCGGGATCCAGGTGCTGTACGGATTTTTCGAGTACCACGGTGGCAGCACCCCCGACGTCGGCGGCCGGGGCTGGAAGAGCCTGGAAGGCAAGCTCGGCAGCCTTGAGGGCATCACGAGCACCGGCACCCGCGACCAGGTCGTCGGCGCCTTCGACCGGTCCGGTTCCGGATTCCCGACCGGGCACCGGGCGATGGACTACGGCGACTCCGACATCACCAAGGGATTCGGCAACTGCACGGAAGCCACCTGGAACACGTGCGCGGAACTGAAGAAGGGCGCCCAGGACCGTGCCGCGGGAAGGCTCGCGGCCACGCTGTCCTGGACGACCACCTACAACGACCCCTGGTACGTAGACAAACTGCTGGGCGATGCGCGCGTGGACGGCATCATCGCGGGCTACGGCGCCTTCAACGGAGTGAAGGAGTACGACAACACCTGGCAGTGCGCCAATGCCATCAAGCTCGTCCGTGACTGGGTGAACCAGCACAGCGCCACGCACCGCATGGCCACCAGCGGTGACCGCCTGTTCAGGTAGCCCCGAGGAACGCCGTCGGCCGGGACCCCGGCCGACGGTCGTCGGGCTGCTCGGAGCGGTGTGAGGATCCGCACGTCAGGGGGCCAGGGGGCGGCTATAGGGTGGCTCGGCATGGAGCCACGATTCAGCAGCGGTGACGTCATCGTCAGGAGAGAGATCCTCGACGGGCGGGAGTGGATGGTCTATCCGCTGCGCGTCGTCGCCGACGACAGTCACCTCCTCGCCGCGTATCTGGCGAAGGGCACGCCGATCGCCTTCGGCGGCGGCGAGTTCAAGTGGGGACTCCACCCCTGGGTTCATTTCGACCACACCTGGCAGTCGGACGGGGTGCTGCAACTGCAGCGGCCCGGCGATGGGTATTCCGTGTGGGCCCGGCTGAAAGACGGTGAACTCCGGGACTGGTACGTGAACTTCCAGGAGCCCATGCGCCGGACCCGGCGAGGCTTCGACACGCTCGACCAGGAACTCGACCTGGTGATCGCGGCTGACGGTTCGGCCTACGAGTGGAAGGACGTCGACCACTTCGAGGAGCGGGTACGCACGGGCGGCTTCGGGCCCGGCGAGGCGGACGCCGTACGACGTGCCGCGGCCGAGGTCGTCCGGCTGATCGAGCGGGGCGGGCGCTGGTGGGAGGAGTGGCGGGACTGGCGCCCGGCGGCCGGGTTCCTCGACGTGCCCGGCCCGGTCGCCATCTCGGGTGCCCCCACGGGCGGGGCTTCGTAGGGCGTGGGCCGGGGCGGTCATGGTCAGCACACCCTGTTCGCGACGGAGCCGCCGGCCAGAGCCGCGTTGAGGTCGCGGACCAGGATGCGGCCGACCTTGGCCTGCGCGTCCGTCGTGCTGGCGCCGATGTGCGGAGTCAGGACCACGTTGTCCAGAGCGGCGAACTCCGGGGTGCCGCTCTCCCGGCTGTGGACGTCGAGGGCGGCACCCGCGATGGTCTTCTCGCGCAGCGCCCGCAGCAGCGCGGCCTCGTCGACGACGCCGCCGCGGGACACGTCGACCAGGTAGGAGCCGGTGCCCATCAGGGCGAGTTCCGCCTCGCCGATCAGCCCGCGCGTGTGCTCCGTGAGCGGCACGGACAGGCACACCGCGTCGGCGGCGGTGAGCAGCTCGGGCAGCTCGACCCGTTCGACGCCGCGCTCGCGCAGCGCGGCGTCCCGCTCGGGCGAGGGCCGGGCCACGCAGGCGAGGACGCGCATGCCGAGGCCGTTCGCGAGTTCGGCGATGCGCGACCCGATCGAGCCCTGGCCGACCACCCCGAGGACATGGTCGCGCAGCTCCGGGCCCGCCAGGTTCGGCTTGTCCCAGATGCCGTCCCGGATCTGCCGGTCGGCCCGGGCGATGTTGCGGGTCACCGCGAGGAGCAGACCGAGGGCGAGCTCGGCGACGGCTTCCGCCGAGGCGCCGGGAACGTTGAGCACCTGGACGCCGGCTTCCCGGGCGGCCTCCAGGTCGATGTTCTCGGTGCCGGCGCCGGCCCGTGCCACCACCCTCAGACGCTGCCCCGCCCTGATGACGTCGGCCGTGACGCGTACGCCGCTGCGCACCACGAGGGCATCGGCCCCGGCGGCGAGGGCCAGGAGTTCGTCGTGGCCGGGACGGATCCGCACCTCGACCTCGTGGGCCTCGGCCAGGGCGGCCAGGGCGTCCGGATCGACCGGATCGAGTACGACGACGCGCGCTCGCTTTGTCATTGCTCGCTGTCCAATCCTCGTCAGGCTTCCAACACCGCTCGATCCTGCCCGACGGCCACCGGCGCGAAGGCACACACCATGCGTACGCTGCCGGACAACTTGGCTCCATCCCCAGCCGGGGTCCTCCTCGGCAGAGCAGGGCGAGTGCGATGTCAGTGGCGGGCCGCCGAGATGAACGAGCGGATCAACTCCGTTGATTTGACGCCGCGTTCACTCTCCACGCCACTGGAGACGTCCACTCCCCAGGCGCCGGTGACGTCGGCGGCCCGGCGGACGTTGCCCGGGTGCAACCCACCCGCAAGCAGCCAGCGCCCGGCGGGGGCGGCGAACTCGGGGGAAGCCCAGTTCCACGGTTCGCCCGAACCGGGGTCGGGTGCGTCGAGGAGCAGCAGGTCCTCGCCCAGCTCGCCGAGCCGTGCCGGGATCTCGGTGGCGGTCGTGGCCCGGATCAGCGTGCGGCCCTGCGACCGCAGCGCCTCGTAGTACTCCGGGCCCTCGTCGCCGTGCAACTGGACCGCACGGATGCCGCTCTCCTCCGTGAGGCAGCGGACCTCGTCGAGCGACTGGCCGCGGAAGACCCCCACCGTGAGAACGTGCGCCGGTACGCGTTCCGCGAGCCGCCGCGCGGTTGCGGCGTCGACCGTGCGCGCACTGGTCGCGAAGACGAACCCGACCGCGTCCGCGCCCGCCTCGACGCAGGTGTCGACGTCCTGCGCGGTCCGCAGACCGCAGATCTTGACGAAGAGATCGCTCATGCCCTGAGTCAATCAAACCGCCTGACCGCCTGACTTCCACGGGGGCGCCCGGACGAGCGGCGTGCTGTCGGCCCGATCGCCCAGGGGCCACGGAGCCGGCGCGCACACCGCACACGACCGAACACTCCGTCAGGAGTCCTTCGGCACCATCCGGTGCAGGCCCTTGCGGTCGTAGTAGGAGGCCGCGGCCAGGCCGAAGGCCAGAGCCACCACCACCCCGATGGAGATCATGATCCAGGCGCGGGTGAGGCCTGCCTCGGCACGGGCGTCGAAATAGAGGATGGCGCGCACCCCTCCGCCGAGTTGTCGCATCGGTTCGAACACCGCCAGCCAGCGGTAGAAGCCGGGCAACGCCTCCAGCGGAATCGTCGTACCGGAGGAGGGCAGGGCGAGCACGATGAAGACGAACATGCTGACGAGCTGCCCGATGCCGCCGAACGCCGCATTGACGGACTGCACTCCGAGACCCACGGTGGCGCTGGCGCAGAACGAGAACACCCACAGCAGCCACAGGTGTGAGGCGTCCATTCCCAGGATCACCACGCAGGCCAGCATGATCAGAGCGGATGTCAGCGCGGCGATCGCGACGGACATGACCCACTTGATGATCAGGGTGCGGGTGCGGTTGATCGGTACCACCGGGCGCCGGGTGTGCCAGGGGCCGATCTCGCTGTCCGCGTAGCCCAGGCCCACATCGACGCCGTTGCTGATGATGTTGCCGCCCATGAAGCCGGCGAGCACCAGCAGCAGCGCGTAGTAGAAGGCGGTCAGGCCCAGACCGCTGTGCGACCCGATGGGGTGGCCGACCTTGACCGTGACGCTGATCGGGTCGGCGAGCAGCAGCCGTGCCGTGCCGCTCGCACCGGCGGAGGCCGCGGTGAGCGTCTTGCCGAGTTGCAGCGAGGCCTGGTGAGCGGCCGTCTGGTTGATGTTGCTGGCGAAGGAGGAGGCGAGGCTGCCCACGCCGGGGTTGGTGAGGACGAGCATGGTGGGCCGTGCCGGGGTCGCCGCGGTGCCGCTGGGGAGCGCCGCCACGGCCGCGGTGAAGCCCTCGGGAACCTCAAGGACTCCGTAGAGCTTGCCGGTGGCCAGCTGCTGTTGGGCCGCGCCCCGCTCCAGCTGTTTCCAGGACACCCGCTCACCGGGGGCCTTGGCGATCGAGCCGGTGATCTGGGCACCCAGATTGGTGTGTTGCCCGGCCATGACGGCACCGCGGTCGGCGTTGACCAGACCGACGGGCAGCCGGTGCATGTGGCCGTTGGGGTCGACGATGCCGCCCATGTACAGGAGCGAGAGCAGCAGCACGGCCAGCGAGACGATGACCGTGGGGAACTTCCAGATCTTGGGGTTGCGCAGCACCTGGCCCGGGCGTGCCTGGCCCGGCTTCGCCTTGGCCGCAGAGGGCTGGACAGGGGAAGACATGGCGCTCCAGGGGCTTCGGTGGGCAGCACCGGCAACCTAACTGCGGCCGCGCCCCCGAGCCCGGCGCCCCGCGCTCGCCCCGCCCGCCGGTTCCACCCGACGGCGGAGCGCGGGCTACCGGATCAGCCGGTCGCACTCTTCGACGGTGCTGTCGTAACTGCCCTGGAGGAAGGCGCAGATCGCGGCGAGCTGGTCGTCGGAGAAGGTGGCCGTCAGCCGGCGGCTGCGGGCGTCCATCTGCTCGTAGAACGAGGCGATCCGTTCGAGTCCCGGGGCGAAGGCTTCGACGAGTACGCGGCGGCGGTCCTGAGGGTCGGGCTTCCGCTGGACGTAACCCGCCTTCTCCAAGCGGTCGATCATGTGCGTGACCGCGCCGGTGGAGCGCCCGAGTCGGGAGCCGAGTGCGCCGGCGGTGCAGGCTCCGGCGCGGTTGAGCACGTGCAGGCACAGCAGATCGGTCTGCGCGATGCCAAGACGCTGGGCGATCAGGTCGTTGAGTCGCCCCAGGGCTCCGGCGAGGTCCGTCAGCGACGCGATGATCCGGTCGGCCGGTTCGCCGGGCTGGTCGTCCTGGTGATTGACGCGCATGCGGGCTTCCATTTACCTTCGCGATTAAGATACTTAGTGATACAGCTACTGTATCCGACGCGCTGCTCCCTCGACTTGGAGGGAGCAGCGACGGTCCTGGTCTGATGCGCCCTCTTTGGAAGGAGTCCTGCCATGGACGGCTGGTACGTGGACGACCGCTGCACCAACTGCGATGTCGCCCGGCAACTCGCGCCCGATCTGATCGCCGAGGCCGACGGAAAGTCGCGGATTCTGCGCACCCCGCGCGACGAGGCGGAGACACGGAGCCTCCACGCGGCGGTCTTCGCCTGCCCCACACGCTCGATCCGTCCGGCGTCCGGGACCATCGACCGGGCGCTCGACCCGTTTCCGATGGCCTTGGACGACGGCGTACTGATCTGCGGACACAACTCCCAGCACACCGCCGGGGCCAACTCCTATCTCCTGCTGCGACCGTCCGGCACGGCCATGATGATCGACACGCCGCGCTGGAGCCGTGGCCTCGCCGAGCGTTACGCGGCATCGAGCCCGGTCACCGATGTGCTGCTCACACACCGGGACCACGCCGCACACGGCCGCCGTTACGCGGACCACTTCGGCGCCCGCCTGTGGATCCACGAGGGAGACCTCGACGCGGCACCGGACGCCGACCAGGTGATCCGGGGCCTCGAACCCGTCGAGATCGGCGAGGGGGTCATCGCCCATCCCCTGCCCGGCCACACCCGGGGGAGCGTGCTCTACCTCGCGGACGACCGGTACTGCTTCAGCGGTGACAGCTTCTACTGGTCGCGCGCCACCGGCGATCTGGAAGTCGCGGACAGCGTGACCTGGTACTCCATCGAGGAGTTGGCCAACTCTCTGATCAGGACGGCCGGACGGCTGCGATTCGAGTGGGTCCTGGCCGGTCATGGTGACCGCCACCGTCTGTCCGTCGACGAGATGTCCCACCGGCTGCGGGCGCTGGCAGAACGCACGAGACTGCTCCGGCCCCGGCCGGTCGACTTCACGGCCGTCCGCTGGTGAGGCAAGGACGCAACGTGACGATTCTCTGACCCCTCCCTGGCGATGAGTTTCGCCAGCGTGCCGGGGCCATCTGTTGGCAGTTGGCACTGGCGGCGCCGTATCCGTCGAGGGCAACACCTATCGGGCGTTCGCACGGATGCTGGCCTGCAGGTGACGCTCTTCCCCGTCATCACCGGTCGGACCGGGCTCGGCCCGATCTTCCAAGGTGCGGCCGACTTCGGCCTGGAGCTGGTCGAGCACCGGACGCTGGACGGGCACATCCAAGAGCTCGTCCACCGGCCCACCCTCGACTGACCCATAGGGAGTCCGAAGAGGATCCCCATGCCTGCGGGCATGTGCAGGCCTCCGGGGTGGAGACGTGGCGTGCGGCGATCTCCACCCCCGGTTCCACCCATGGGTCCAGGTGCGTGAGGCCGGGCGGCAGCAGTCTTGAGGGCATGACAACGACCGACTGGATCACCGACATCGCGCTCGTCCTCGTCGTCTTCCGGCAGCTGCGGGAAGGCCGCCTCGACCTCAAGACCTTCCTGATCCCGCTGGGGATCGTGGCCTTCGTCGCCCACACCTACCTCGACTCCATCCCCACCGCCGGCAACGACCTGCTGCTCATCGGAGCGCTGATGGCCGTGGGCGCGGCACTCGGCATCGCAGGCGGCGTCTACACCCGGATCCGCATCGCGGGGGAGCACCTGCTGATCAAGGCCGGCGCGGTCTCCGCGATCCTGTGGGTGCTCGGCATGGGCGCCCGCATGGGCTTCCAGGTGTGGGTCGAGCACGGCGGAGCCGACAACGTCGCCCGGTTCAGCATCGCCCACCACATCACCACGGATCAGGCATGGGTCGCCGCCTTCGTCCTGATGGCGCTCACCGAGGTGGTCACGCGGCTCGCCACGATCTTCCTCCGGGGCCGCATGGTCGCCCGCCGGCAGCCGCTCGCGGCGGTGGCCCGTACCACCCGCACGCTCGACCGCACGGCCTGACCGTGGGCTATGGTCGCGCCGTGCCCGAAGCCCAGAACGCCCCGGCCCCCGGGCCGGCCTCGCACCACGAGGCCGGCCCGCGGGCCGTGCCCGGCCAGGACCCGCGCATGCAGTGGGCCCTGACCCTGTTCGTCATCGGTTCCGCGATCTGGACGGTCCGGCCGCTCGGCCTCAGCGGCCGGGGCCTGGCATGCGGGGCCCTGCTCCTGGTGAACTGTGTCGCCCTGGCGGCCCGGCACCTGCCCGAGGACAGGGTTCCCCCACGCGTCGCCCTGGTGTGGCTGACCGCCGGCGTCGTCGCCGCGGCGGCACTGCTCGGCGTCAGCAGCAGCGGATCGGGCTACCTCTTCGCGTACTTCCTCGTCGGGCACATCGGGTTCCGGCTTGAGACCGGACGGGCCCTCACTCTCGCGGCGCTGTGCAGTGTGCTGTGCACCGGCGTGCTGTACTTCCGTCTCGGCTCCGGCCACGATCTGCTGCCCTGGACGCTCGGCCTGACCACTGGCGGACCGGTCCTGATCGGCATCCTCAACCGCAGCAGCCGGCAGGCCGTACTGGCGGCGATCTCGGCGGCCGAGTCCGCGGAGCGGGCCGCCCGTGCCGAGGCCCAGACCGCCGTACTGACCGAACGCGGCAGGATCGCCCGCGACGTGCACGACGTCCTGGCCCACTCGCTGGCAGGCATCAACATGCAGTTGGAGCTGGCGGACGCGCTGATGGACACCGGCGATCTCGACAAGGTCCGCGAGGCGAACCAGAAGGCGCACAGCATGGTCAAGGAGAGCCTGAAACAGGCCCAGTGGACCGTGCACGCGCTGCGTGAGGACTCCCTGCCGCTGGTGGAGAGCCTGGCCGCGATGCTGGAGTCGTCCGGCCACCGCGACGGCCTGACCATTACGGGGACCGCCCGCGAAGTGCCGTCCCGGGTGACCCAGAACCTGCTGCGGATCGCTCAGGAAGCGCTGACCAACGCGGCCCGGCACGCGCCCGGCGGTGAGGTCCGCGTGGAGCTGACGTACGCCGCGGAGTCCATGACACTGACGGTGAGCAACAGTCCGGCAACCCGTAAGGTGAGCCCGGGCGTTGGCAGCGGGATGGGGCTCATCGGCATGCGTGAACGGGTCGCCCTCCTTGGCGGAACGATTACGGCGGGCCCGGTGGTGGCCGGCCCGGACGAAGGCGGCTGGCAAGTGGAGGCAGTGATCCCGGGATGAGTGAACCGACACAGAACGCACAGCGGTTGAAGGTGATCGTGGCCGACGACCAGGCCGCCGTACGGGAGCCGCTGGCCGCGGTCCTGGGCCTGGCGAAGGACATCGACGTCGTCGCGGCCGCCGCCGACGGGGCCGAGGTGCTCGCCGCGGCCGCCGCGGGGCCGGTGGACGTCGTCCTGATGGACCTGCGCATGCCCGTGATGGACGGCATCGAGGCAACGCGGCGGCTGACCGAGGAGCACCCGGAGGTGGCCGTGGTCGTACTGACCACGTTCGCCGACGACGACTCGATCCTGGCCGCGCTGAGCGCCGGGGCACGCGGATACCTGACCAAGAACGCGGGGCGCGAGGACATCGCCCGCGCCATCCGAGCGGCCGCGGCGGGACAGTCGGTCCTCGACCGCGAGGTCCAGGACCGGCTCCTGGCCACGGCCCGCACCAAGGCCCCGACGCCCGAACAGCCGCTGCCCGGCGACATCACACCGCGCGAACGCGAGGTGCTGACCCTGATCGGCCAGGGACTGCCGAACCGGGCGATCGCCGAGAAGCTCTTCATCAGCGAGGCCACGGTCAAGACCCACATCAACAACCTGTTCGCCAAGGCCGATATCAGAGACCGCGCCGACGCCGTACGCCGCGCCATCACAGCGGGCCTGGCCTGACCCGGCGACGCCACTCGCGCCGCCATAGCCGTCCGTGTGCCCGTCGACAAGGGGTGGGGCGGAATGCGGGAAGACGGCATGATGAGACGTCAGCAACCGGACTGAGAAAGGGAGTTGACATGTGTCACGCGGACAGACGCGCCCGTCGCACACCTCGTCCCTGCGGCGGGCGTCGTGAGTTACGGAGGATGCCTCGACGTCGCCTCGGCGCAGGCGGTCGGTCGACGGCGACGACAGCGCTGATCGCGGAGGTCGGCCCGGGCGGGAGGCCGTGGTGAGCGGAGCGGATCCGAATCGGCTGAACCGCCGTGGGCTGCTCGCGGCAGGTGCGATGGCCGCGGCGGCGAGCGTGGTCGGCCCGCCGGCTTCCGCGGCTGCCGCGGATACCGGCGCGGCGACGGGGGAGCGGACAGGCTTCGGGCCGGTGACGGTCCGTCCGGGGGACACCCGTTACGAAAGCCTGCTGCGCGGCAACAACTTCCGCTTCGTGGGGCGGCCGGACGAGATCCGCGTCGTCGGGTCGACCGAGCAGGTGGTGCGCGCGGTCGCCGATGCCGTACGGTCCGGGCGCCGGGTGGCCGTGCGCAGCGGCGGACACTGCTTCGAGAACTTCACCGCCGACCCGGCCGTGCGGCTGCTCCTGGACATGTCGCCCATGGACGCCGTCGGCTACGACGCTGCGCGCGGCGCGTTCGCGGTGCAGCCGGGCGCCACGCTCGGGCACGTCTACCGGACGCTGTTCAAGGGCTGGGGAGTGACCGTCCCCGCCGGCGGCTGCCCGGAGGTGGGCGCGGGCGGACACTTCGCCGGCGGCGGGTACGGGCCGCTGTCCCGCCGGTACGGATCGGTGGTGGACCACCTCTACGGCGTCGAGGTGGTGGTGGTCGACCAGGACGGCACCGCCCGAGCGGTGGTGGCGACGCGCGAGCCGGACGATCCGCACCGCGACCTGTTCTGGGCGCACACGGGCGGAGGCGGCGGGAACTTCGGGGTGGTCACCCGGTACTGGCTGCGATCCCCCGGCCCGCGCGGGGGCGACCCGTCGCGGCTCCTGCCCGCCGCTCCGCGCGAGCAGTTGGCGTACCTGGTCACCTGGCCCTGGGACAAGAAGATGACCCGGCAGGCGTTCACCAGGCTGCTGCACAACTTCGGTACCTGGCACGAACGCAACAGCGCGCCCGGCTCGCCGTACGCCGGCCTCTACGCGATCCTCATCCCGATGCACAGCAGCGCGGGCGGCTTCCTGATGACCGTGCAGATCGACGCGGACATTCCGGGTGCCCAGAACCTGGTGCGCGAGTTCGCGAACGCGGTCACCGCGGGCACCGGGCTCGCAGGGCAGGAGACCTGGCTTTCGATGCCTTGGCTGCACCCGACCACCTGGCCGGGCACCGGCGAGCCCGGCAACGTCGGCACCCGCCGCTACAAGATCAAGGCAGGCTATCTGCGCCGCTCGCTCACCGAAGCGCAACTCGACGCCATCCACCGGAACTTGACCAACAGCTCGGGCACGGCGGGCGGCGGCATGCTCCTGGTCGGGTACGGGGGCCAGGTCGGCGCCGTCGCGGCCGACGCCACGGCCGTCGCCCAACGAGATGTGATCATGAAGGCCGTCTACCAGACGATCTGGTCCGACGAGCGCGACGACGCCACCAACCTCGCCTGGGTCCGCGCCTTCTACCGTGACGTGTACGCCGACACCGGCGGCGTCCCCGTGCCCGGCGCGGTCAGCGACGGCGCCTACATCAACTACCCGGACACCGACCTGGCCGACCCCGAGTGGAACACCTCCGGCGTGCCGTGGCACACCCTCTACTACAAGGACAACTATCCGCGCCTCCAACAGGTCAAGGCCTGTTGGGACCCGCGCGACGTTTTCCACCACGCACTGTCGATCCGGCCGTCCACCTGACCGGGGCGGGCCGGGTCCGGTCGTGCGCGGCTCTGATGCACGGCCGTATTCGTGCCGACGGGGATGGCTGTCCTGTCGCGGGAGTGGTGCCGGCCGCGGTCCGGCACCACTCCCGCCAGGCATCAGGCATCAGGCATCAGACGCCGGGCCTCAGACCCAGATGCGTACGGCTTCCATACGCCGTGACTGACCCGTCGTCCCCACATAGACCGGGTTTCCGGTGACCGAGCTCAGCCAGCCGTACCCCTCCACATGCGCCTGCGCGCCCACGCTGCCCGTCCCGACCTGGACGCCCAGCGCCTCCATCCGCCGCGACTGGCCGGTGGTGCCGACGGTCACGACAGTGCCGTCCCCGCCGCACCTCCAGCCCTGCCAGCCGATGTCGGCCAGGTGGGCGTCGGCGCAGACGCCGCCGACGCCGCTGGTCGAGATCGCCAGCGCCTCCATGCGGCGGCTCTGGCCGGTCGTGCCCGCCACGCTGCCGTCGCAGACCGCCGACTGCCAGCCGATGTCCTGGACATGGGCGGCGTAACAGATCACCCGGGCGTTCGGGGAGAGCGAGGCGCGCGCTCTGCTGGTCGCCGCCTTCAGCTCCGCGACCACCGAGGCGGGCGCCTCGACGGTCGAACCGCCGGTGCCCGCAGCGCTGATGGCCGGGGCGGCGGCCGGAGCCGGGACCGACGGCTGAGCCTGGGCCTCGGCCACCCCGGTGGCTCCCAGGGCGCCCGCCAGCGCCAGCCCCACGACGACACCGGCGGTCTTCCTCATGGTCTTCTTCATGATTTTCCCCTCCTTGTACCGACTGGTCGCGCATATCTGTATCCGCGTTCCGAGGAGGGGAACAACCGTTTGCCGCGGTTACGGCTGAGAGCAGTCCCGGCATGGCGCGCTCCGCGAGCTTGTGCCGGCACCGCTCGGTGTGCGTCGGCCCCTGGCGAGCCAACTGGGTTGGCAATACAGGGAGTTGGGGGACGCCGTGGCCGGTTGCGTGTGTGCCGCTGTGGCGTTACGACACTGAGGTCGGCGACTCCGGAGCCAGTGAGTTGCCCGGCGGTATGTGCCCGCAGTCGGACGGGGCCGGCCTGCCCGCGAACCGGTCGCCGAGCCAGCCGATCGCCCCCGGGGCCCAGGCCGCGGCCACCGGGACGTGGCTGAGCAGGTCGTACTGGTGGAAGGCGATGGAGCCGTTGCCGGAGGAGCAGTACTGCCGGGCGAGGGCGCGGACGTCCCCGGCGACCATGACCCCGTCGCCTCTCCCGATGCCAGGCGGGTTGCCGAAGGTCCCCTCGACGACGCCTCCGGAGCCCTGGGCGATGAACCCGGGAACGGTCGGGGTGGCGGCCGAACCCAGGTTGATCTTGTTGACCGCCTCGACGAACGCGGTCACCGAGTTCGGATCGGCGTACTGCGGCTTCGCCAGCTTCTTCCACGTCAACCCGGGGTAGTGGCCCAGTGCGTCGAGGAGCGAGCCGTGCTCCAGGTCCTGGTACACCCGCTGACCGTAGCTGTTGAGGTACTGCTTCAGGTCGATGCCGTACGACCGGGCGACCCCGATGATCGCCATGGGGATGACGCCGGACCACACGACCGAGCCGTCCACGTACTTGAGGTTGTGCGCCGGATCCACGAGCAGGCCGCCCTCGGCGAAGCCCACCAGCCGCTTGTTGACGTCGGGCGCGTACGCCGGTGCGAGCGCGGCCGCCCAGCCGGTCGCGATGGCGCCGCCGGAGTAGCCCATCAGGCCGACCCGGGTGTCGGCGTTCATGCCGGTCCCGGCCTCGGGGTCGGTCGCGGCCCGGATCGAGTCCAGCGTGTTGGCCGCGTACTCCGGTCCGGCCGCGAAGTCGGCCCGCTGCCCCTCGGTGTCGGGGATGACGACGTTGTAGCCCTGCGCCACCAGGGGCGCCAGGAAGAGGTTCTCACTGTTCGCGAGGATGCCGCCCAGCGTGACATCACCGGCGATGGCGCGGGAGGGCCCGTCCTTGGGGTTGAGGGAGTCGTAGAACGACTGGTAGGACACCGCCTTGCCGCTGTCACCCTTGATGCTGCGCACCACGGTGGTCACGTTGGCGGCCGGGCGCCCCTGAGCGTCACGGGTGCGGTAGAGCAGCTGGACTGCCTTGACCGGAGTGGGTAAACCCGCGATGTGGTACTGCAACGTCCGCTTCTTCAGCACGGTGCCCGGCGCGTACGAGGACAACGGCGTGCTGCTGTCGTAGGTGTAGAACGGGTCGCTGGAACCGGCCGTCGACGGCGTGGCGGCGGCTGTGGCCACCGGCGCGAAGGTGGCGGCCAGCACCGTGGCAACCGCGGTCGCCAGCACCCGCTTGGTGTGTCTGAACATGGCTTCCCCGTGGGTCGTGGAGTGAGTGACAGGAGTGACCCCAGGAAAGTTACCTATAGGTAACTGCACTGCATAGAGCCGCGACTGTGACTTTTTCGGATGCGGGCTCGCCAACTGCGTGGCACGTACGCCGCCCTGCCTGCGTCGCGGTGCTCGGCGGCAGCGTGCTTCCTGCCGGCCGCCGGGACGAGGGTGGCGCCGGGGCCGGGTCAGGAGGGCTGCGCTGTTGGGGTCAGAGCATGATGAGCAGGCGCGTCTTCGGCTTGAGTTTCCTGTTCACCGACCGGCTCTGCACGTACACCTCCAACGCGGGATTGTTCCCCGCCTTCACGGAGACGGTCCCCTGGATACCCGTGCCGAACAGAAGGCTGCGTGCCGCATCGCCCGTATAGGCGCGGTCGGTGTCCTTCTCGACGACGATGACTTCCTTGTTCTGCTGAACCTGAGCCCGGGCACCCAACTGGTAGTAACACGCGCCACGTTCGTACGTCACACCCGGATGTGAATCGACGAAGGGGCGAATCTCGACCTCCTTGTCGACCTTCAGGAGCCGGTACTTGTCGGCCGGAATCGGTTCGAGGCTCGCCCGCACCTCGTCCACCGATATGTCCTGACCGACGGCGAACAGGTTCTTCGTGCCGCGCACCCCCTGCTCGCGGCCCCGGAGGAAGCTGGTGGCGGCAGCGCGCACGGTGCCGATCGCCTCCTCCACGCCCTTCTGGGAATCCGCGTCCCAGATCGCGATGTTGCCGGCCGGGAAACCGTAGTTCTGCGCGGTCCGCTTGGCCAGGGAGTTCGGAACGAGGATCGCGGACGTCCAGTGCCCCGGAAGCCCGCCCATCGTCGCCGTGATCCTGTCGAGCCACGGGCCGAGGATGGCCGGGTCGCCGTCGTGCCGCTTGTCTCCGCCGGAGGCGTTCTCCTCGCCGTCCGTCACCACGATCTGCAGGAAGCTGTGCTCGCCGTACTGCTCCCAGATGTGACCCAGGTCGTCCAGAGACTTCAGCGAAGCCTCGATCAGGGCGGTAGCGCCATTGTTGACCCGGTACAGACCCCGCATGGACGGCAAGTGCTTCACGTCCATGTCCCAGACCAGGTTCTCCACCTGGTGGTCGAAGGAGTAGAGGCTGATCCGCGTCTCATGGCCGAGGCTGTCCGATTCCGCCTTCAGCCCCGCCACGAACTCGTCCACAACGCGGATGAGCTGACTCTGGTGCGGACGCATGGAACCCGAACAGTCCACTACCAACGCGACGTGATTCACCTTGTGCTGGATCTTGTTTACGGACATGCTTTTGCTCCCCCTCAAAGGCTCCCCGAGTGATGTTTTCACTGTAGGTGGAGGCACTGACAACGCCGTCTGATGCCCGATCACCTGCCTTCCCTGGTGCCGTGCCAGGCGTCGGGGGCCGGGCTGTCGCCGCGCGGGGGATCCGGGCGGGACGGTGACGGGAAGCGCTGGCGGCACTCTCCTGGCATGTCATGTGCTGGGAGGAGGGCGCGATGAACGGGAACGCGCAGCGGGTGCTGCTCGTGCGGCCGGAACCGCGGGTACTGGAGTCGGTCGCGGCTGTGGGGCTCGACGCGTGGCTGGTGCGGGCCGACCACGACCCTCCGGCTCAAGGGGCTTTCTCCGAGCGGCAGTTGGCGGGAAACGTCGACGACGTGGGCGCCCTCCGGGCCCTGCTGGTCCGGGCGGCGCGCGCCTTCGACATCACGCACGTGCTGTACTTCGGCGACCTGCCCGGCCCCCGGCTGGCGGTCGGGCAGGCGCTCCTTGAACTGCACCCCGGGCAGGGCAGGGTCCTTGAGGGGCTCCGCGATCCGGCCCTCCTGCGACGGATGCTCAACCAGAGCGGGGTGTCCGCCGTGCGCGCCGTGCCCGTCACATCGGCGGCGATGGCACTGGCCTGGGCGGACGGGTTCCCGTACCCCTTCGTGATCAAGAACGGGTCGGGACGGCACCGCGGCGAGATCATCCGAGGCCGGGCCCAACTGGAGGCCTGGGCCCGGCGGTCGCCCCGCATGCCCTGCGTCGTGGAGGAGTGTCTCGCCGGGCCCGAGGTGGTCGTAGAGACGTTCAGCCATGCGGGGATGCACGAGGTGATCCGGCTGACCGCGCTGGACGGCGCGGTGGTCGGGCCTCGTACGGGACCAGGGCTCGGCGGGCGCTCGACGGACGCCGACGTGGTGGGGGCGCGGGCCGTCGTCCGTGCGCTGCTCGACCTCGTGGGGCTGGAGTTCGGCTTCGTACGGACGCGTGTGGTGCTGACGCGCGAAGGGCCGCGCGTCGCGGACGTGGAGGCGACCGGGGGCTCGGTCCCGCGGGCTCCGGTCGGCAACGGGGCCGGGCGGGACGTCGTGGTGGACGTGCTGGGCGCGCTCGCGGGCCGGCCGCCGTCCGGGCCGTGGCTGCTGTCGGGCTGAATTGTGGATGGCGGGGGACCGCTCGCCATCGGTCCGGGCCGTCATCGGAGCGGCCCGGGAACACCGAGGTATCCGCCGGGAACGGGGCAGGACCGGTTCGGGAAGGCGACGCACGAACATCGGTGATGTCAGAGCGACCACGCACCACCACTCACTCGAAGGACGTCACCATGCGCAGCTCCCTCACCAAGTTCGTCGGCGTCTTCGCGGCGGCCGCCCTCGTCCTGGGTCTCGGCGTCGCGGGTGCGGCATCGACGGGTTCCACCGCCCCGGCGCTCGCGGACAGCAAGGGCCCGACCTCGGTGCGGGCCGACAGCAAGGGCCCGACCGTGGTCGTCCAGTCGCTGCCGGTCAGTCGGTGAGCTGCGGGGCGACACGCCCCATGAAGGCGCTCAGCGCGTCGGCGGCCTCCTGGTGGCGCGCGGACGCCGGCAGGTCCCCCGACGCCTCGGCGGCGTCGGCCAGGCCGTACAGGGCGCCGGCCTCCTCGGCGCGGTAGTGGATCGGCGCCGCCAGCTCATACGCCCGGCGGTGCAGTGTCGCGGCCCGCTCGTGGTCACCGCGGCGCCCGTGGAACCGCCCGACGATGTTCTCGACCTTGGCCTGCCGGGTGGGACTGCCGCCGGCACGGGCGAGCCGCAGCGCCTCGTCCGCGAAACCCGCGGATCCGTCGGCGTCCCCGAACAGTTCCTCCACCGTGGCGGACAGTGCGAGGGCGAGCGCGACGTCACCGGGCGGGCTCGACGGGTGGCAGCGTTCGCGGGCCCGGCGCAGGCAGTCGCGGGCCTCCTCGTAGGAGCCGAGTCCGACCTGGGCGAATGCCAGGTCGGTGAGCGCCATGACGTGACTGTCGCGGTAGTCGAGGCGGTCGTGGACCGCGAGAGCGGCGCGGGCCATGGCGGCCGCCTCGTCGTATTTGCCCCACTGGGCGTACAGGGTGCTGAGGTTCGTGAGGGTCTCGGCCTCGGCGCGCGGGACCTCCAGGGCTCGCTCCAGGCCGAGTGCGCGTTCCAGGCGGGGGAGCGCCTCGGCGTGGCGGCCCAGAACGGTGAGGAGCAGTCCGATCGTGGACTCGCCGTGTGCCTCGGTGAGTTGGTCGCCGAGCCGGGCGGCGATGTCACGGCCCTCGGTGGCGGACTGGATGCCCTCTTCGAGATGGCCGAGCTTCCAGCAGGCCACGCTCAGGTTGGAGAGGGTGAAACCGAGCACGGCGAGGTCCCCCGTGCGCCGGGCCGCGACGACGGCGGTTTGGCTGAGGTCCTTGAACTCGTCGTAGCGGCCGAGGGCGTTGAGCCGGAACACGATGTTGCGGGTGAGGCTGACGGTGTGCCGGTCGAACCCGTGCCGGTCGGCGAGGGACACCGATGCGACGAGACTCGCGTGTTCGTGGTCGAACCAGCGGCGGGTCTGCTCCATGTCGGCGAAGCGGGGCACCTCCCCTTCATAGGGCGCGAGTTGAGTGGGGCGCGGGCTGCGGCCCGGGAACAGACGGGTGCAGGCGGCCTCGGTCGCCGTGAGGTAGTAGTCGAGCAGCCGCCGTACGGCCGCTGTGTCGTCCTGCTCGGTGGCGGGCCGGCTCTGGCTCTGCGCGAAGGTCCGTACGAGATCGTGGAATCGGTACAGGCCGATGTCGGGCTGCTGGAGCAGTTGGACGTCCAGGAGCCGTTCTAGGACCGTCTCCGCGCTGCGCGTGTCCGTCCCCAGGAGCGCGGCGGCGGCATGCGCGTCCACGTCCGCGCCGGGGTGCAGGCCAAGGACGCGGAACGCCGCGCGGTGCCCCTCCTCCATGGCCTGGTACGACAGCTGCAGGGTGGCGGCGACGCTGCGCTCGCCCGCGCTGAGTTCCTCCAGGCGGTACGTCTCGTCGCGCAGCCGGTCCACGAGGTAACTCAGCGTCCAGCGCGGCCTGTTGCGCAGGCGTGCGGTGACGATGCGCAGCGCGAGGGGAAGCCTGCCGCAGAGCAGTACGAGCTCCGCGGCGGCCTCCGGCTCCGCGGCGACGCGGGCCCGACCGAGGACCTCCTCGATGAGCAGGGTGCCGTCCTCGGGCGACATGGGGCCGACGGAGAGCCAGTCGGCGCCGTCGAGGTCGAGCAGGCGTTCCCGGCTGGTGACCAGTACCAGGCAGCCCGGTGAGGCGGGCAGCAGCGGCAGCACCTGTGCGGCGTCCGCGGCGTTGTCGAGCAGGAGGAGCACGCGGCGGCCCGCGAGCGTGGAGCGCCAGAGCGCGGCGCGCCCCGGGACGTCGTCGGGGATGTGGTCGCTGGACGTGCCGAGGGCGCGCAGCAGGCTGTCGAGCGCGGCGGCCGGTGTCATCGGGGTCTCGCCGGGAGTGAACCCGCGCAGGTCGATGTGGAGCTGGCCGTCCGGGAAGTCGGCGGCGGCCGTGTGCGCGGCGTGCACGGCGAGGGAGGTCTTGCCGCTGCCGCCCATGCCGTCGATCGCCACGAGGGCGCTGGTGCGACCGGGTTCGCCGCGGCCGCTCGTGGAGGATCCGGCGCCGGTCATGGAGGCGAGCAGCGTGGAGAGCTCCCGGTCGCGGCCGGTGAAGTCCGCCAGGTCGTAGGGCAGGGTGCAGGGCGCCTCGGACGGATCGTCCTGCTTCGGGTGATCCCGTGGCGCCGGCTCCTTGGCCGGAGCGGCGGCCGCGGAGTGCTCGGCGGGCGCGCTGTCCCGCGGCGCCGCTGGGCGGGGGACCGGGGCTTGCACTTCGGGCGCTTCGCGCAATATCGCTTCGTACAGCTCGCTCAGCCGGGAGCTGGGGTCTATGCCGAGCTCCTCGACGAGGAGGTCGCGGACCTTGTGGTACTCCTCCAGGGCCTCGGCCTGCCGGCCGCCGCGGTACAGGGCGAGCATCAGGTGGCCCCGCAGGGTCTCCCGCAGCGGGTTCTGGGCGACGAGATCACGCAGGTCGGCGACGAGTTCGCCGGTCTCGCCGGCGGACAGGCGCAGCTCCGTGAGCTGCTCGGCGGCGGCGACGCGGCGCTCCTCCAGCATGGTCGCGGCGGCTTCGAGGAGGTCGCTGCCCGTTCCCGACAGGGCGGGCCCGCGCCACAGGTCGAGCGCCCGGCGCAGCGCGTCGGCCGCTTCGGCGGGCTGCCCCTCACCGCCGGCAAGGCTCGCCCGGCGCACCTGGGCGCTGAACTCGGTGAGGTCCAGCTCCACCGCACCGAGGGCCACTTGGTAGCCGGGCCCGTCGGTGACGACGACCTCGCCGCCGCCCGGAATGCGCCGGCGCAGTTCGGCGACGGCCTTGCGCACCTGGTGGGCGGCGGTCGCGGGCGGGTTGTCGTTCCATGCCGCCTCCACCAGACGGGTCACGGGAACGGTGCGGCCCGCCTCCAGGAGCAGGCTCGCGAGCACGCGTTCGTGGATCGCGCCGCCGAGGCGCAGTCGCTTCCCGTCCGCCCAACCCTCAAGCGGACCAAGGATGTTGAAGCGTGGATTCCCGCCGTCGTACCCCGTCATTACCTTCCCCGTTCCGCCCTGAAAATCCCTGGCCAGGGCATTACTCGGCGATCATAGGGGTTGCCCGCGGGACGGTACAGAGTGGTCTTGACCTGTAGGACGGCACGCGCGTTCCCTCCAGGTTCCCCTCGCTGGGGCGGCGCGGTCCCGCGAGACGGGAGCGGGGCGGTAACGGAACGGGAGCGCGGCCGTGGAGTCTTCAGGCATCGAGAGCCCCGGCCAGCGGCCAGGAGCGGCCGACTCCGACGGTTCATCCGTTGCGACGGCCCCGCTGCCGCCCGTACGAAAGGCGCCCTCGACCGCCCTTACCGGACCCACCGAAAGAAACGAGAACCACCGTGGCCCTCGATACGAAAGCCGCCGAGACGGAACCCGTGAGCGCGCCGTCGAAGAGGGCGGCGGCGCCGTCCGGACCCCGGTCCGCGAAGCGCTCGCTCGCCGTGTGGCTGGGGCCGATCCTGGCAACCGCGGCCACCCTCATCTGGTCGGGCAACTTCGTCATAGCACGCGCCCTGCACGAGACGGTGCCTCCGGTCCAGACCGCCTTCTGGCGGTGGACGATCGCGATGCTGGCGGTGGCACCGCTGGCCGCCGCGCAGACATGGCGGCAGCGCGCCCTGATCCGCAAGCACCTGGGCTTCCTCACGCTCGCGGCACTGCTCGGGGTGACGTTGTTCAACAGCCTCATCTACCAGGCGGGCCGCAGCACTTCGGCCACCAACCTGGCGCTGATAGCCGCCACGTCGCCCGCGATGATCGTTGCCTTCGGAGTGCTGACCGGCGGTGAACGAGTCTCACGGCGCCGGGCCGCCGGTCTGGTCATCGCGCTCCTGGGCGTGATCGCGCTCGTCAGCAAAGCCTCCCTGTCGGTGCTCCTGGGCCTGGAGTTCTCCACGGGCGACCTGTGGATGCTGGTGGCCACGGCGACGTTCGCCGGGTACAGCGCGATGGTGCGCCGCAAGCCGGCCGGCCTGACGGGGCTCGCGTTCCTCTTCACCACGTTCGTGCTGGGCACGCTGATGCTGGTGCCCGCATACGCGGTGAGCCTCAGCGTCCAGGGCGGGTTCACGCCGACCGGCGGAACGCTCGGAGCCCTCTTCTACATCGGCGTGTGCTCGTCCGCCGTCGCCTACTTCACCTGGAACAAGGCCATCGACCTGATCGGTGCCACCCGCGCCGGGTTCATCTACTACCTGCAGCCCGTGTTCGTCGCCGTCGTTTCGTACTTCGCCCTCGGTGAGCCGACGACCCCGATCCAGGTGGCGTGCATGGGACTGATCATCGTGGGGATCGCGCTGGGATCGGGTGCCACGGCCAAGCGCGCCGAGCCGGCCGCCCAGACAGAACAGACCGCACCCACCCCGCACGCCGCACAGCCGCAGTCGTCATCCACGGCCGCCTGAACTTCCCTTCGTCAGGGCGCGTTTGACGACGATCGCTCCGACCCTCTCGAACGCCCACCGGCGTAATCCACTTCCGCTCAACGAACCTCAACGAACAAGGAATCAGGATCATGTCCTTCCCGACCATCAACGCCGAGCGCCTGCTGTCCGACATCACCCACCTCGGCCAGATCGGCGCCGACCCCAAGGGAAGCATCTACCGGGTGGCCGGCTCAGCGGCCGATCTCGCCGGGCGTGACTGGATCGACAAGACGATGCGCGTCGCCGGGCTCGACACCTGGCGGGACGACATCGGCAACGTATTCAGCCGACGCGCCGCCAGCGAGGGCCCCTGGCTGCTCATCGGTTCCCACGCCGACACCGTCCCCGGCGGCGGCCGGCTGGACGGGGCGTACGGAGTGATCGCGGCCATGGAGGTGCTGCGCACCCTGCACGAAGCGAACCACCCGGCAGCCGACTACTTGGAGACGGTCGCGTTCTACGACGAGGAGGGCGTCACCCTCCAGTCGAACGGCGGCCTCGTCGGATCGACGGCCCTGAGCCACAACCCCCACGTGACGGAACTGCTGGGCTACCTCGAACTGCACGTCGAGCAGGGGCCGCGCATGGAACGCGCCCAGCTGGACCTGAGCGCCGTGACCGGCATCGTCGGAGTGCGCCGCTACATGATCGGGGTCGAGGGCCAGGAGAACCACGCGGGCACCACGCCGTTCGAGCTGCGCGCCGACGCGGGACGGGTGGCGACCCGCTTCGGAGCACTGGTGCGGGACGTGTGCCAGCAGGTCGATCCGGCCTCCATCGGCAACGTGGGCTCGATCGTCCTGGAGCCGAACGCGCCGAACGTGGTGCCGGGCGCGGCCACCGTGCAGGTGGAGGTGCGTGCCGGAACGGAAAAGGCCCTCGACGCGATCGAGGAACTCCTGGCCGAGGAGCTGCGGCTGATCGCCGGGGAGGAGCAGTGCAGGGCGGAGCTGCGCACCACGTCGGCGAAGCCCGTCGCGGACTTCGACACCCGGCTGGTCGATGCCGTGGAGCAGGTGTGCGTGCGCAACTCCGAGCGTTTCCAGCGGATGCTGAGCTACGCCGGACATGACGCGAGCGTGATGAGCACGAAGGTCCCGACGGCGATGATCTTCGTGCCGAGCACGGGCGGCTACAGCCACTCCAACCTGGAGCACACTCCGGACGAGCAACTGGTCCTGGGCACGCAGGCCCTCCTGGAGAGCGTCGTCGCGGTGGTGAACCTGATGCTCGCGACGGACGTCTCGGAGCGCCACGCGCTGGCCGCCTGACGCAGCCGGCCCCGTATCCGGTCTCGGCCGAAGGCCCCGGTTCCCGCGCGGAGTTGCGGGGGCCGGGGCCTTTCCGGTCTGCTCTGCGGGCACCAGCAGGCTCGGACATCGCAAGGAGCCGCTCGCCCGGGCGAGCGCTGAGCGCCGTGGGCCCCTAGTACCAGCCCGCCGTCGAACCCGCCAGCGGACGGGGGCCGGTGCGCGGACGCTACTCGTGTACGGGTAGAACCGGCCGGCCGGTCGTTTGGCTCGGGGCCGCGAGGGTTAACCGGATCCCATGCGATTCCTGTCAGCGAAGACGGCGCCGGCCGGGTTGGGCGCTCCGGGACGAAGCCATGGCAACGGATGTGATGCCATGGCTCAGGCCCTGCTCAAGGCCCTCGACGCGCTCGGCGAGGCCCATCAGCTGGACAAGATCACCGGCCGGTTGCAGAAGGCTGTTCGCGCGTTGCCCCTGGGACCGTACCGCGCTGTCCTCCAGGGGCGGCCGCTCGGACACCCGCTGCACCCCGTGCTCGTACAGGTGCCGATCGGTGCGTGGACTTCCGCCGCGGTGCTCGATCTCGTGCCGGGCGCCGGGCGCAACGCGCGTCTCCTGGTGGGCATGGGGGTCGTCTCCGCCGTGCCGGCCGCGTGGGCGGGGTGGGTGGACTGGGCCGAGCAGCCCGAGCGGCAGCTGCGTACGGGAGTGGTGCACGCCGCGTCGAACGGCGTGGCCATCGGTCTGTACGCCGGCTCCTGGGTCGTACGGGGCCGCGGCAGGCCGGCGCTCGGTCGGCTCCTCGCGTTCGCCGGGCTGACGGTGGCCAGCGCCGCCGGAATGATCGGAGGCCATCTCGCCTACCGGCAGGCGGCCGGCGCCAACAAGACCGAGCCGATCCATCACCTGGTGGAGCCGGGTTGGCACGCGGTGGGCAGCGCCGCGGAGTTCTCCGAGGGGCGGGCGGCCCGGCGGATGCTGGGAGCGGTGCCGCTGCTCGTGGTGCGGGAGCCGGACGGTGGGTTCCACGTCCTGGTCGACCGGTGCAGCCACATGGCGGGTCCGCTGTCCGAGGGCAAAGTGGCCGACGGATGCGTCGAGTGCCCGTGGCACGGCAGCGTCTTCCGCTTGGCGGACGGCCAGAACGTAGGAGGCCCTGCCACGGCACCCCAGCCCGTCTTCGAAACCCGGCTGACCGGGCAGGACGTGCTGGAAGTAAGGCTCCCGGGCGCGGCCCAGCGGGCCACCGGAAGAGCCGACGGGGCAAGCTGAACGAGCGGCGGTTCGCGGGGCTCGCCGGGCTCGGACTGGTCTGGGTGGGGGAAGGTGGGTGACCGGGGGCGGCTGCGAGTCGTTGAGCCCGGCGCATATGGAGAGTGCACACGGGTCCCGGCGCCTGACCAGCCCGGGGCCCGGCACACTCGACACCCTGCCGCCCGGCCGGCGCATCGGTCACGCGTGTCCGACACCGGTGGCGGCGACGGTCGAGAGGTTCGCTTTTGGGGGGCGGCTGCGGCCGCCTGGGAGGCCACTGGCGGACCGCGGCCGTACCAGCCTCCACTGCGGCGCATTGGTCTGAATGGGCGCAATTTGTGACGTGTTCTGCATGTTCTTCGTTCTAGGGGCGGCAGGTTTCACAGGGCGGGCCTGTCACCCCTAACTAACCCACCGAATGGGAGCACAACCGTGATCAAGCAGGTTCTCGCCGGCGCGGCCTTCGCCACCGCCGCAACGATGGCCGTCGCCATGCCCGCCTCGGCACACACCACCGCGCAGGCGCACAGGAGCCCCACCGACGCGCTCCAGAAGGTCCTCGCCACCCAGGTCGGACAGGGCCCGACGTCGAGCGGCCAGGGGGGTACCACCAGCTTCGGGACCCGCAACGGCGACACCGCCGTCACGGGCGAGTCGGGCGGCATCCTCAACAACCACGGTGCCCCGCTCGGAAACGTGGACGGACGCTGCCTCGTGCCGCTGCCCGAGGGCGAGGGCATCGGCGGACACCTGCTCGGCACCATCAAGAACGACTGCAACATCGCGCCCGTCGACCAGTTCCAGGCCCCGCAGAAGCTGCTCTGACGTACGCCGTCATGCCGTCCGACAGGACATGAAAAGCGGGGCCGTTGCCTTACAGCAGCGGCCCCGCCGGCTTTAGTTGCGGTGCCGGGGCCCGGCACGGCGGGTGCTCGCGTCCGCTCCGTATGGCGGCAGGCAGATGCAGGCGGGCCCGGCGGTGCCCAGGCCGGCCCGCTCGTCGGCATCGCGATGTGGCCAGGAACTCGACGGTCGGGTCGAGCACTTCGGGCACGCGAGCGCCGAGCCGAGGATTCGCCGTACCGGACGGCGGTCCTCGTTCCGTCAGTGGCTGCTCGTCACTGCGCCGGTGGGGCCGCCTGCGGCCTCCCGGCGTACGGTCTCGGCGACGCTCGACAGGGCTGCGCCAAGGTGGCGGCGCTGCGCAGCGGTCAGAGGGTCGAAAACGAGTCGGCGCACCTGCGCGACGTGCCCCGGTGCGCTCTCGACCACCTTCTGCCGACCGCTGTCGGTCAGGGTGGCCAGGGTGTACCGACCGTCCGCCGGGTCAATGCGACGGACGATCCACTTCCGTGCCTCAAAGCGGTCCATGAGCTTCGACAACCGCGGGAGTGTGCTGTCGCAGCCCCGGGCCAACTCGCTGAGGCGCATGGTGACTTGAGGCGCCATCGACAACCGGGCGAGCACGCTGTACTCGAAGTTGGAGATGCCCGCGTCGCGCTGCAACTGACGGTCCAGGGCCGCAGGCAGCGCGATCACGACGGTGAGAAGGTCCTGCCAAAGTTCCTGCTGCTCGGTGTCGAGCCACGGTGACGGTGCATCCATGCGACCCATCGTACTTGCCCGGGCAAGAGATTTCTGTTGCCCAGGCAAGTCAATGAGGTCTATCTTGTGAGTTGCCCAGGCAAGTGAAGCTCGGCCTCATCAAGGAGCCCTTTGTGACCAAGATCAGCATTTTCCTCACCCGGCGGGCAGACCTCACCCACGCGGAGTTCGTGGACTACTGGACGCAGAAGCACAACGCACTGATCGCGAGCCTGCCCGCCGGAGAGGTCCCGGTCCGGCGCTACGTCCAGCTCCTGCCCACCAACGACGAGATCCCCGGCGTGACCAACGCTGTCTACGACGGTGTCGCCGAGGTGTGGGTCGATGACGTCGCCGATGCCGCCCGCTGGTTCACGTCCGACACGTACACCACGGTCGTCGCCGAGGACGAGGAGAAATTCCTGGATCGTTCTCAGACCCGCTTCCTCTACACCACCGAGAGCCCGGTCTTCGGTTGAGCACCGCCAGCGGCGGCACCCTGCCGCCCTGACGACACTGATGATCGCGGCACCGACGAACAGTCAATAGGTAGTTGGTTCAGGGTTCCCGATGCCGCCCGGATTCCCAGCCTCAGATCACCCGTGTCAATCCTCACTGGCTGACTGCGTACTTCGGGGTCAGCGGGGTCGCGTCGCAGGCCTACCGACGTCCAACAAACACGTCCGGCCCGGCCCGGCATGGCGGTGGTCATGCCGGGCGCGGTGCCCACAATCGATGCCGGACCACTCGTTGCGGCCCGCGATCTCGGGCCGGTCCGGCTGGTCGATGTGCCAGGTGTGCCTGAAGGGCCGGGACTTCGGCGGGACCTTGCGGATCGTACCGATGGGTGTGTCGTATGTGTCCAGGACACGGAAGTGACGCTGACCGTCGACCTCCTGGCCATCCTCGACGGTGAGCGGGACGCGGGTGCAATCCCGGCCCTCGAAGAGTTGTTGCGGGCCGTTCACGAAGGCGGAGGTGTTGAGGAACGCGCACGGAGCGTACGCCGGCTTCTTGCCGATCATCCGCGGGGTCCGCAGAGCCCACATGTCGCGTTCGGCCTCGCGGCCGTTGAGCCGCGGCATGTTGCTGATCGAAAACTGCTCGACGCTGTGCCAGTCGGCCACCGGCACCATGTCCGCCGTCAGTTTCGGCTTACGAAAACCCATCTCGCCCATCCCCGCGCCTGCACCTTCACCGTAACGAACCCGAACATGCAGGCCGCGAGCGGCTGATGCTCCATGCATGAGCCGTCGGCGGACGAGCGGACGAGCGGACCGTGCCGGACAGTGCACGCCTGCTCCCGGATCGCCGCCGGGGACCGCGAGCGACGTGGTCGGCGACCGAGAACTCGCCCCGTCCGGCGGGGAGATGGTAGCCGGGCTTGCGGATCGACCACCGGGTTTGCAGGCTTCGCTGCATACCAGCAGGAAGGAATGCCAACCATGATCCTCCCGAAGGTCAGGGACCCTCGCTTCGTGACGATCCGCCGTGGTGGGACCCTCACTGATCCGGATCACCATCTGCTCGCCCTGTGGGCAGCGGCTTGCGCGGAGCACGTCCTTGATCTCTTCGAGTCGGCTCAGCCCGAGGATCCACGGCCGCGCCAGGCGATCGAGCATGCCCGCGCCTGGGTGCGTGGCGAGGTCAAGATGATGCAGGCCCGTGCGGCGGGCGGCCACGCAATGGGTGCGGCGCGAGACCTGCGGGGCGCGGCACGGCATGCCGCCTACGCCGCCGGCCAAGCCGCAGTCGTCGCACACGTCGCCGCGCACGAGCTCGGTGCGGCCGCCTATGCGATCAAGGCCGTACGGGCTGCCGCGCCAAAAGACGAGAGTGAGGCCGCAGGGCGACGCGAGTGCCAGTGGCAACGCGACCAGCTCCCGGAGGCGATTCGCGAGCTCGTCCTTGACGACCAGCGATTGCGGAACGACATCTGCTGGTCGGTGTTTGACTGCTGAGTGCGCATCCGGCGCCAGCACCATCCACAAGAAGACGATCGCCGCCAGTGCCTCTCGGTCTCCGACGCGTCGGAGGCGCGCGCGGCGGTGTCGTCCCCGCGCCGACCCCGTCCTCGCTCACATGCGGCAAGAGCTGAGAGTTACGCCGGCGGGCGGGTGAGCTTGGCGGCCACCGCGTCGAGGACCCAGTCCAGGCCGGTCGCGAAGGACGTCTCGGCGTCCACGTCCGTGCCGTCGTACACGGCCTTGGCCAGGGCCGGGAAACGGCCCGTGGCCAGCATTCTCGTCACATGCGGGCCCGAGGCGCGCCGCCACTCGTGCTTGGACAGGCCTGTGGCGCGCTCGGCCCGCACGTTCGCGATCTCGCGCCTGATCGCACCAGTGAAGTAGGCGCTGACCGTCTCGACAGCGCGCATGACGGTGTCGACGTCGGCGAGGCCGTCGAGGGCGGCCAGCTTGGCCTCGGTCACGGCAAGGCCGTTCGGGCCCAGGGTCGGGCGGCCGCCGAGCAGGTCGGCCAGCCATTCGTGACGGAGAGCCGCCTGCCTGGTGCGGTGGGCGAGCACGCGCAGCGCCTCCCGCCAGTCACCGGGCTGCTCCTCGGGGAGGATCTCGGCCTGGACCTCGTCCACCATGAGGTCGAACAGCTCCTGCTTGGTGGAGATGTATCCGTACAGCCGCATCGGGCCGGCGTTCAGCCGGGCGGCCACCTTGCGCAACGACACCGTCTCAAGGCCGCCGTCGTCGGCGAGCGCGATGGCGGCGGCGACGATCCGCTCGCGGTCGAGCGGCACGGGGCGAGTCGGCGGCTCCGGGCGGTCCCAGACAGTCATGGTCACACCGTTCTCTTGCGATGCATCATATTGGGGAAATACAGTGTATCGACATGAGACATCGTATCGCTGTTGTCGGGGGCGGCCCCGGTGGCCTTGCCTTCGCCCGTGTCCTGCACCGCCATGGCTACCCCGTCGCCGTCCTTGAACGCGATCCCGCCCCCGACGCCCGCCCCCCGGGCGGCACGCTGGACCTCCATGAAGGGCTGGGCCAGCTCGCGCTGGACAAGGCGGGGCTGCTGACGGAGTTCCAGGCGCTGTCACGCCCCGAGGGACAGGCCATGCGCATCCTGGACACGGACGGGACGGTCCTGCGCGACTGGCCTGCGCGACCGGACGACCCGGCCAATCCCGAGATCGACCGCGGGCAACTGCGTGACCTGCTGCTCGGCCCCCTCGACGTCCAGTGGGGCCGGGACGTGACGCAGGTGGTGCCGGGGGAGGACCGGGACGGCGTCCTGGTCCGTTTCGCGGACGGCGGGCAGGAGACCTTCGACCTCGTGGTCGGCGCGGACGGCGCCTGGTCCCGGATCCGCCCGGCAGTCTCGTCGGTGACGCCGCACTACACCGGCGTCACCTCGGTCGAGACCTCCCTCGACGACGTCGACACCCGCCACCCCGACCTCGCCCGGTTGATCGGAGACGGTTCCGTGGCTGCGTACGGCGTGAACCGGTCCCTCGTCGCCCAGCGCAACAGTGGCGGCCACGTCAAGGTGTACGCCAAGTTCCGCGCGCCGCTGGACTGGCACGCGAGCCTTGACCTGGCCGACGACGAGGCCGTGCGATCGGGCCTGCTGGCCCTGTTCGACGGCTGGGCCGCTCCCGTCCTCGACCTCCTCCGCCACGGCACCGCTTTCGTCCACCGCCCCTTCTACGTCCTGCCCGTGTCCCACACCTGGACCCACGTACCCGGCGTGACGCTACTGGGCGACGCCGCCCATCTGATGCCCCCATTGGGGGCGGGCGCGAACCTCGCGATGCTGGAAGGCGCCGAACTCGCCGAGGCCATCGCCACCGGCCCCGACGATCTGGACGCGGCGGTCCGCGCCTTCGAGGAACAGATGTGGGCACGGGCCGGCAAGTGGGCGAAGATCACCACGGCCGGTCTGGAACGCCTCGTGAGCCCGGACCCCGCCGAAGCCCTCGCCCTCTTCGACCAAGTCCAGCCATCCTGACTGCCAAGCGCGAGAGCACCAGCCCTGAAGTCTCGTCAAGGCTTCACGGGACAGCAGTAGTGCATGACACCGCTCCGGTCGATATTGGCAGGCGGGGGAGTTCGAGGAGCGGGGGTGCGATGCGGTGCTGTGCTACGTGGCGGGCACCCGCAGCGCGGCCAGCACGGGCAGGTGATCCGTGGCTGCCCGGAGGTCTCGTACAAAGACGCCGGGGAGCCCCATCGGGACCCCGCACCCCAACACTTCCAGCCCGTCCGTCGCGAAGACCGCGTCGATCCTCTGCAGCGGATCGCCCAGCCGTGTGGTGTGCTCCCGCCCCCACGGCTTCGCCGCCCAGCCGTCCTGCAGGGCGTCCGCGAGCAGCCCGAAGGTGCGGCCGTCGGGCCGGTCGTTGAAGTCGCCCCCGACGACGGCGTACGGCACGTTCAAGTCGGACAGCTTCTCCAAGAGCAGTCGGCCCTGCCCGTGGCGTTCCTGGGCGTTGACGCTCAGATGGCAGCTGAGGACCCCGAGCCGGGCGGGTCCGAACCGCAGCACGGCGGTCGAGAAACCGCGCTGGTGCAGGCCGGGGGTGCGGGGTAGCAGGACGTCCTCGGTGCGCTCCACGTGGGCACGCAGCGAGGAGAGGATCATGGGGCCGGAGGCGGTGGCGCCGCCCGCGACGTACACGAGCCCGGAGGTCCGGGCGAGGCGGGCGGCGGCTTTGCGCCAGCGGAAGAACCGCGGCGCTTCCTGAACGCAGACGACGTCGGGCTCGCAGGCCCGGATCACCCGGGCGAGGGCTTCGACATCGTCGCGCATGGAACGGACGTTGTAACTGAGCACGCGCACGATCGCGGAACCATCGGGCTCCGTCGCCGACTTGGGCAGATCCCGCAAGCTTCCCCTCTCCACGCTTCCCCTCTCCACGCCTTCTTCTTACCGCCGGGACGGTGTGATGCGGACGGTAATGTACGGCGGTGCCGAGCCCGGCTGAACCGGTTCGGCACCGCTGGAACGCACCGTAGTGGTTCATGTCCGCTGCGGCGGAGCACATGCCTGGTCCCGTAGCAGTTACTGAAGTTGGGGCGCCGCGTCGGTGGTGAAGGGTGGCGCAGGGTTGCGGTGGGTGTCCGTTTCGGAACTCGCGGCCGGTGGCGTTGTGTGGGCGCTGGGTGTGTCCGTGGTGGCCGTCGTTTGATGGGCTGGGCCATACCGGGGAACCTGATGACAAACCGCGAGTGGGGGTCGGGGAGGGGGCACTGTCCGGGGAGCGCCACATCCGTGGGCCCCTCACACTGGAGACATCGTGCGATCCATCAGACGAACCGTCACCGTCGCTGTGCTGACCGCTGTAGTGCTGTGCACCGCCTCGCTCACACCGGCCTTCGCCGATGATGACGACAGCCCCCTGACCAGCTCCGTCGGCGGACTCGGTGGTCTGGGCACCGGTGCCGATGCGCTGACCAGGGCCGTCGCCGCGGTCGCCGGCCTGGGTTAGTCGGAAGGGATTCTGGTGGTCGAACGCTCGTCCTTGACGGCGTGCCCCGATGCGGAGGAGACGGCTGATGGGCAGTGGCGGACGGCCGCCGGACTCCGGTCCGTCCGGCGGATCGAGGCGCTCGCCGCTGGACATGACACATGCGCGGCGGCGTCTCAGACGGCTCGGCACCGCGATGGCAGCCCGTGCGGCCGCGGCTGCGGCCGGTACTCGGGCCATGGCGCGGCGGATCGGCCGGACGCCGCCGCCTCCAGGGCCCTTCCGCCCCGGATTCTGGCGCAGTCCGATCCGCGGTCCCTGGCTGACATCGGTGTTCGGCTTGCTGCTGCTGGTCGGCATCCCGGTGCTCTTCGTCACCGGGATGCTCTCGTACGCGGCCTACAATCCGGATCTGGGCCCGCTCAATGACCAGACCCCCGACAAGGGCCTGCTCGGCTTCTACCTCTTCGACTGGCCCACGCACCCCTATTGGCTCTACCGGCTGACCCAGGGTGTGCACATCACACTCGGCGTGGTCCTTGTGCCGGTGCTCCTCGCCAAGCTGTGGTCGGTCATCCCGAAGCTGTTCGAGTGGCTTCCGGTCCGCACGGTCGCCCACGGCCTTGAGCGGCTGTCCCTGCTGATGCTGGTGGGTGGGGTCATCTTCGAGTTCGTGACCGGAATCCTCAACATCCAGCTCTACTACGTCTTCCCAGGCTCCTTCTACACCCTGCACTTCTACGGTGCCTGGGTGTTCATCGCCGCGTTCGTGGTTCACGTGGCGCTGCGGCTCGGCCGGATGACCCGTGCCCTCGGCTCCCGCGACCTGGCCGCCGAACTGCGCACCGGCGTGGCCGACACCCGGCCCGAGCCCCCCGACCCGGACGGCCTGGTACCGGCCGCGCCCGCGGCGCCGACGATGTCACGCCGCGGTGCCGTGGGGATGGTGGGGGCGGGGTCACTGCTCCTGCTGGTGGTGACCGCCGGGCAGAGCATCGGCGGTCGGCTGCGCACCACCGCCCTCCTCGCGCCGCACAACCGCAACCCGGGCAGCGGGCCCAACGGCTTCCAGATCAACAAAACCGCTGCGGCCGTCGGGGTCTCCCTGTCCCACGTCGGCCCGAGCTGGCGGCTGGAGGTGCGTGGCCGAGGACCGGCGGCGGTCTTCACGCGCGAACAGCTCCTGACGATGCGTCAGTACGCGGCCGCGCTGCCGATCGCCTGTGTGGAAGGGTGGTCCACCGCCGACCAGCACTGGAGCGGCCTGCGCCTTGCCGACCTCGCCGCCATGTCAGGACTGCCCGACGCGGACAGCGTCCTGGTGGAATCCGTGCAACCGCCGGGCCCCTACAGCTCGGTGGTCCTGCGCGGCAACCAGATCCACGACCCCCGGGCCCTGCTCGCCCTGCGCGTCAACGGCGCGGATCTCTCGCTCGACCACGGCTACCCCGCCCGTGTCATCGTCCCGGCCAACCCTGGTGTGAACAACACCAAGTGGGTGCACCGGCTTACCTTCAGGACCTGACCATGGCACGATTCGCCCGCTGGTACGGCTCCGGGCCCCTCCATCTCCTCGTGCTGATCTGCTCGTTCGCGCTCACCGGCTACGCCCTGGTGCGGCTGTTCGCGGTCCGGCCGCTCGAAGTGGCGATCTGGTTCGTGGGAGCGGCGATCCTCCACGACCTGATCCTGCTACCGCTGTACTCGCTCGCCGATCTCTCGGCCCAGTCCGTACTGCGGCACCGCGCCGGCCGCGTGCCGGAGGTGCCGTGGATCAACTACCTGCGCGTACCCACCTTCCTGTCCGGTGTGCTGCTCCTCGTGTGGTTCCCGCTCATCCTCGATCTGGCGGTCCCCTACGAAGGTGCCACGCGGCTGTCCGAAAACGTCTACCTCGGCCGCTGGCTGGCGATCACGGCGGTGCTCTTCGGCGCTTCGGCACTGGCCTTCGCACTCACATTGCGCCGCCTGCGCCGAGCCGCCGATACCGACGACGAGGAGTAGTTAGTTCGGCTCGGGCGAGCACGATGGCCGATGAGGGATGTAACACTTCCGGGCGCTGCGACCAAGTAGAGATGTAAGGCACCACACGCCCGGCCTGCCCCAAGGAGCCATCCGTGCCAGCGGAGCATCCGACAGCACCACCCATGCGCGACCCCGCCGGGTTCGCAGCGTTCTACGAGCAGCAGTTCGACACCGTGCTCAGCTTTGTCACCCGACGTGTCGACAGCCCGCACCTGGCCGCCGACCTCACCGCGGACATCTTCGTGGCCGCACTGGAACACGCGCACACCTACGACGCCCGGCGCGGCGCGCCCGTCGCCTGGCTGCACGGCATATCCCGTAACGTCATCTCCGCGCACTTCCGCGGCAGCGCCCGCGAGCAGCACGCGGTCGCCCGGATCACCGGCCGACGGCTGCTGGACGACCAGGACATCAGCGCCATCGAGGGGCGGATCGATGCCGCCCGCGCCGCCCGGCAGATGGCAGCGGCCCACGCCGCGCTGCCCGACACACTGCGCGAAGTGCTCGACCTGGTCGCCCTTGACGGGTTGACCACCCGCGAGGCCGCGCAGGCGCTGGGCATCACCTCGACCGCCGCCCGGGTCCGGCTGCACCGCGCCCGTAGGGCCCTGCAAGCCGCCGAGCACACCCGAACCGACTCCCGCGAAGCCGTTCTGGAGGCCACCCAGTGAACGCCCCCCTGCACTTCAAGCAGCAGCTCGCGGACGAGCTCAACGCCCGCGCGGCCACCCTGGCCGACCTGCCCGGCCACCGCGCCCGGATCCGCGTCCCGCGCCGCCGAGTCACGTTCACGCTGGGCGCCGTCGCGGCCGCCGTCGCCGTGGCGGTCGCCGTGCCGCTGGCCGGCGGGACCCACGACAAGCAGACCGCGGCCGGTCCCTCGGCCGCGCCGACGCCGCACCGCGCCGAGAGCGGTGGCATCGACATCGTCAATGCCGACTACGCGATGAAGTCCATCCCGGACGGCACCATCGCCGTGAAGGTGATGAGCCCCAAGGGCATCCCCGGGCTGCAGGACGCCCTGCGCCAAGCGGGCATCCCCGCAGCGGTGATGGGGTTCTCCGCCTCCTGCAACGCCACCGTCCACTACGACAACAGCGTCGACCCATTGAAGGTGTTCCCCCAGGTCGGCGCGGACAGCGGGATCAGCGGGCACTACTCGCTGATCAGGCCGAGTGCCGTCCCCCATGGGGAGCACCTCCTGTTCGTGGCGACGACGGGACCGCACGGGCAGGTGGGCACACTGCAGATGTCGGTGGTGCGCGAGGTGCCCAACTGCGTCCCGGAGTCCGACAACGGCATCGGCGAGGGATACGTCGCCCCGGGGACGAATCCGTAGGCAGGCAGGCCAGAAGCCCTGCACGGCGTGGCAGTTGTCGTCCGGGACGACACTCTGCCCGCCGTGCTGCGGGGAGCCCCCGAGGTGGCCGCACTCGCCGTACTGCGGCGAAGTGCCGGGCCACACCGGGTCGAGGAAGTCCGCGATCAGCTGCGCGAAAAGCCGTGATGGCCGGGTTCGGCCGAAGACCGGTTCCGGCCAGACTGGGAGGCGCCGAGCCGTCGACAAGGCGTCAGCACGCTGTCTAGCGTGCGGGGCAGACTTCCACCCCACCACTGGAGGATCCCCATGAGACGCGCACGTCGAAGCAGCCTGTCCACGGCCGTCACGCTCGCGGTGGCGCTGCTCTGCGCGACCCCCGTGAGCGCCCACGCCTCAGCCGAGCCGGGCAACGGCCACCCGGGGCAGCAGAGGAACCAGCACGGTGGCGGCCACGACACGCTGTGGACCACACCGAGCACCCTCAGCAAGGACGACAACACCGAGTTGGTCGGCATCGACCCCGCCACCGGCAAGGAGGTGGCACGCTTCGGGATCGGCAAGGAAGCCGAGACCTGGGCGGCCGCACTCTCGAAGGACCAGCGCACCGCGTACCTGGCGAACCACCACAGCGGCACGCTGTCCGTGGTGGACATGGTCGGGCGCAGGCTGGCGAAGGAGATCCCGATGGGCGTGGACGCCGACGCCATCGCACTCTCCCCGGACGGGAAGACGGCATACGTGACCAGCATGGTCGCTCAGTCGCTGGCGGTGGTGGACCTCATGGCCGGCAAGGTCGTCAGGACCGTCGATCTGGGTGCGCCGGCGCAGGGCGTGGCGATCAGCTCCGACGGAAGGACCGCGTACCTGGGTATCTACTCCAGGGACCGGATCGACCGAATGGACCTGTCGAATTACCAGGTCACGGCCTCTTACACCGGCGGCAGGGCTCCTCGCGAGGTGCTACTCAGCCACGACGGCAAGACGCTGTACGCCACTGACTACTACGGTGGCACCGTCTCGGAGTACCAAGTGGACAACCCGGCCGCGAAGCCCCGTCAGGCGCAGGTCGGCGGGCGACCGTTCAAGGCCCAGCTGTCGAAGGACGGCAGAAGTCTGTACGTGGCCAACACCGCGGAGGACAGCGTCTCGGTGGTGGACACCCGCACGCTGAAAGCCCGTCAGATCGCCGTACCGGACTCCTTCGGCACGCTGGCGCTGGCATCCAACGGCAAGCAGTTGTTCCAGGCGCAGGAGGACAAGGCCGGCATCACCTCCATCGACCTGCGTGCCGGGAAGTCCACCGCGACCCTGGATCCGGCCGGGCTGCCACAGGTCACCTCGCTGTTCCTGACGGCCGGCTGAGTCGCGGCCGAACGCGAGCCCTGCGTCGACGAGTTGTCCACAGGCCGCTGCCGGAT
This sequence comes from Streptomyces sp. WM6378, assembly GCF_001279695.1. GTDB lineage: Bacteria > Actinomycetota > Actinomycetes > Streptomycetales > Streptomycetaceae > Streptomyces. Next base: position 2,871 of record NZ_LGDD01000339.1, on the reverse strand, counting down.
GCTGTCGGGTCCGGCGGCGGCCGGATAGCCTGCGGGAGTGTGGGAAGCCGTGGGGTTGGGTGAGAGCGAGGAGCGGGTCTATCGGGCGCTCGTGAGGCTCGGCAGGGGTTCGGCCCAGGAGTGTGCGGCGGAAACGGGCCTGGCCCGGGCCGAAGTACGGGCCGCGCTGCGGAACTTGGCCGGGCTCGGGCTGGTCGAGGCCGACGGTGACGATGCGGAGGGGACCGATGGCGAAGCGTGGCTGTCAGCCGATCCCCAGGTGGCGCTCGGCGCGCTGCTGCGCCAACGCCGCACGGAGCTGGACCGCATGCGGCAGTCGGTGGACGAGCTGTCCGCCGAGTACCGAGAGGCTCAACTGCGCGACGACCCGGCGCGGTTGACCGAAGTGGTACGGGGTGGCACGGCGCAGTATGCCCGAGTTCAGGACCTCCTGGCCGGCACCGAGGGGGAACTGCTGACGCTGGTCGGCCCGCCGTTCCTGGATCCGGCCGACGACAGCCTGGCCCCGATGCAGCGGCTCTTGGAACGGGGTGTGGAGTGCCGCGCGGTACACGCCGCCGAGGTGCTGGCCGCGGACGGGGGCTGGCGGCAGGCACAGCGGCTGGCGGAGCTGGGCGAGCGGATACGGGTGCTGCCGAGCGTGCCGGTGAAACTGGTGATCGCGGACCGGCGGCGGGCGCTGCTGCCGCTGTCCACCCATGCCGACCGGATGATGGACAGCGCGGTGCTGGTGCGCCATTCGGCGTTGACGGACGCGCTGGTGGCCCTGTTCGAGCAGCTGTGGGAGCGGGGCACTCCGCTGGGAGCGCTGGACGGAGCGCGAATCGGCGCCGGCCCGGTGGCCGCGTCGGCGCAGACGCCGACACCGGACGACGCGCTGCTGGCGCTGCTGGCGGCGGGTTTGAAGGACGAAGCGATCGCGCGGCAACTCCACATCAGCGAGCGGAGCCTGCGGCGGCGGATGTCGGTGCTGATGGGACGCCTTGCGGCGACGAGCAGGTTTCAGGCGGGAATTCAGGCGACGCGGCGGGGCTGGCTGTAGGGGAGCCACAGGGAGTCGCGGTCGCCCCCGTGCCTTCTTCGCAGAAGAGTCCTCCTGTTCCTCTCGTCACGCCTGGCGGCGTGAAAATCGGTGCGCGGAGCGTCGAAGCGGGTGCGCGCGCTCCTGACCGCCGTGTCGTTCCTGGAGCGCAGGCAGCGATGGTGGGTATGGAGGCTGTCCGTCCACGTCGATGCGGTTTGGGCCTGCGCGCCCGAAGAAGAGTCTGACGAGGGAGCCAGCCAGGGGCCACCGACTGTTGCCACGTGCACGCCGTTCAGCCTTGCCGTTCCCCTCCGGCTTCCCGGGCAGTCTCCACCCCAGGGGAGCCCAAGGCCGGGAGGAACTGTGGACGAGCCGCGCGAGGAACTGCCGGACGAGACGGTGGCCCGAGTGGCCGCGATCGATATTGCCAAGAACAGCGGCGTGGTGTGCCTGCGGCTGCCGCATGAAACCCGCGAGGGCGCGCGCACCCAGAAGGTGTGGACCGTCGCGGCGACCACCAACGCGATCCTGGAGCTCGGCGACCACCTGATCTGCCAGGGCGTCGATCTGGTGGTGATGGAGGCGACCGGCGTCTTCTGGCAGCCCTTCTACTACCTGCTGGAAAGCCGGGGGCTGCGGTGCTGGCTGGTCAACGCCCGCCAGGTCAAGAACGTCCCGGGCCGGCCGAAGACCGACAAACTGGACGCGATATGGCTGGCCAAGCTCCTCGAACGCGGCATGGTCCGCCCTTCCTTCGTGCCGCCCCGTCCCGTGCGACACCTACGGGATTTCACCCGCACCCGCACCGTGTTCGTCCGCGAGCGATCGCGCCACAAGCTGCGGGCCGACAAGGTTCTGCAGGATGCGCAGATCAAACTCTCGTCCGTGGCCACCGATCCGTTCGGCCTCTCGGGACGGGCGATGATGGAGGCGCTCATCGCGGGCGAGCGCAACCCCCGGACCCTGGCCAACCTCGCTCAAGGCCGGCTGACCACCAAGCACGACGCCCTGGTCGAAGCCCTGACCGGGCAGTTCGACGACCACCACGCCCGACTGCTGCGGCTCCTTTTGACCACCGTCGACCACCTCACCGCGCAGATCACCGCGCTCGACCAGGACATCGCCACGACGCTCGCGTCCCTGCCCGACCCCCGCAGTGACGCGCCGGACCACGCACCGTCGCCCGCTGCTGTGCCGTTCGGGGACGAGCTGCTGGCCCGCCTGGACGACATCCCCGGCGTCGGCCCAACCTCCGCACGGATCATCCTGGCCGAGATCGGCCCCGACATGAGCGTCTTCCCCACACCCGCCCACCTCGCCTCATGGGCGAAGCTGTGCCCCTGCACCATCCAGTCCGGCGCCAAGAGCACCACCGGGCCCGCCGGCAAAGGAAACCCCTGGCTCAAAGGCGCGCTCGGCGAAGCGGCCAGTGCCGCCGCCCGGACCGACACCTTCCTCGGCGCCCGCTACCGACGCCTGGTCAAACGCCGCGGTCACGCCAAGGCCCTGGTCGCGGTCGCCCGCTCGATCCTCGTCATCGTCTGGCATCTCATCGACGACCCACACGCCCGCTACCAGGAACTCGGCCCCGACTGGCACCAGCGACATCTCCACCCCCAACGCAAGCCCCGAGACCTCGTCCGCCAGCTCGAGCACCTCGGCCACCAGGTCACCCTCGCCCCCAGCGCCGACACCGCCTGAACACCCGTCACAGACCCGTCCGGGACGGCTCCGCCACCCGGACGCTACCGCCTGCCCATCGGACCGTTGATTTTCCGTTCAGTAGTTGGGGCCGCTGCGCTGGCCGCCGTGATGGCGGGAAAATCGGCCTGTGTCCGTCCGGGACG
>NZ_LGDD01000338.1 GCF_001279695.1 Streptomyces sp. WM6378 | reverse complement strand
GTGGTGGAGGGGTGGTGGGAGGGCATGGCGGTCTCCTTCTGCTGACGGTGAGCTGTTTCCCGGACCTGGAGGTGTGGTGTGGATTACGGTGCGTAGCCCGTGCACTACGAGCATGGATCCCGCAGGAGGCTGGCGACACCATGGACGGGGTCTGGTTCCCCGGCCGGCGGTGGTAATTCCACACCTTCCACGGAGACCAGTGGAGGGGAGCCGCGATGCCACCACGCCGGGTGGTTACGGGCCGCAGCAAGGAGCCACGGCAGCGGTTCGCGGAGGAGCTGCGGCAGCTGAGGGCGGAGAGCGGGACGAGCCTGCGGCAGCCGGGGGAGCGGCTGGGGCGGCAAGAGCTATTGGAGGGGGAGGGCGCACTCCCATTCCGGACGATCCTCTCGGAGACCGCGCTGCGGACGGCCATGCAGGATGACCAGGTATGGCGGGAGCAGCTGGAGCACGTTGCCGAGTTGGCATTGCGGCCCAATGTGGCGGTGCATGTGTTGCCGTTCAGCGCCGGGCTGCATGGGCTCGACAGCACGGATCTTTCGTTCCTGCGACAGCCTGATGGGCGCACGGTGGCGTATACGGAGAACGCCTACCGGGGCGACCTTATTGACGAAAACGGGTTGGTGGAGCGGCTGCAACGTTCCTACGACGCGGTTGGCGACATGGCCCTTCCCCCGGCGGAGTCGCGGAAGTTCATCCTCGGCATGTTGGAGGCAGCATCATGCAATCCATCGACCTGAGCTCCGCGCGTTGGCGCAAAAGCTCGAGAAGCAGCTCGGGTGGCGGTGCGTGCGTCGAGGTCTGCCACGACTTCGGCAGTGTCGTCCCCGTGAGGGACGGCAAGGACCCGCACGGTCCGGTGCTCCTATTCCCCGCGGGCGGCTGGTCGGCCTTCGTCATCGCCGTCAAGGACTACCAACTGCCCGGTTGAGGAGCGACCACAACAGCACGTCCTCCGAGACCCCTGGGTTGTCGGAGGACGTGCTGTTGTTAGAGGGTCTACTTCTTGGTGGTGCGTCGTCCTCGGGTCGCGGCGGCCGGGCGCCACGCACGCAGGTCGTCGTCGGTTAGCCCGTGTTCGCCCTGCACCATCTGCCGGTCACCCCGGAAGAACGCGGCCGGCGAAGCGCCGAAGTTCGAGTCGAACTCGTCGTGCCACTGCTCAAGCCACGGCTGGAGTTCCAGCAGCCCGGCGAGGAACGGCGTCAGCTCCTCGGAGGTCAGCGCCTCGTGGGAGGCGATGTATGCGTCGAGCGCGTACGCCTGCTCCCGGTGGTCCCAGCCGGCCCAGCCGTAGAGGTCGGGCGTGGGGGTGTTGGTCTGCCCGTACGAGATGAACCGCTCCTTGGGCACGTCCAGCTTGCCGCGGGCCTTCCAATAGGAGGGCCGCAGGAAGTCCGCCGAGGTGTACTTCGGCGGTACGGGAATCGTGTCCCGGATCTTCCGCTTGGCCGGCTCGTCGGGGGCGGCATCCTCCTGCCGCTGGAGGGCCCACACGTGCTCCCATCCCTCGCGCTTCCTCAGTCCGGAGGGCTTGTAGCGCAGCGCGGGCAGGAACGGAACGTGCTCGTCGGTCATCAGCTCGGCGACGACGGCAGGCAGTTCCTTGCGGGGCGCGTAGATCTTGGCGACGGAAACGAAGTCCTCATCGCGGGAGAGAACATCGGTGACCCGGGAGAGGCTGACGAGGGCGGGCATCCCGTTCTCGTCGAACCAGTGATCCCGGTTCTCGACCCGGTCGAGCAGCCAGGTGCGGAGGGCCTGTTCCTGAAGGGCATCCCACCCCTCGGACTTCCAGCGCCGCTTGAACTCCGGCCGCTCGATCATGCCGATGGCACGAATTGACTCGATGGCGTCGATTCGCTTCTGAACTACCTCCCGGTAGTGGGCGGGCCAACGGGATGGAATCTGAGTGATGGGCGTTGAACCGTGTCGCTTGAACCACTCATCGCTAGCCTCGCCGAGGGCGACTCGGCGAGCGAGAGCGATCTCGAAGGCCCGCTCACCAAGAGCGAGAGCAGGGATGGTGTAGCTAGTGGGGTCCTCAGAGGCGCGAAGATCTTCGGAATGGAGGTTGTAAAGAGCGTAGACCTGCCAGTCCAATTCCTCTTGCAGGGCGATTGCGCGGGCTCGGGTTGAGTGCCAAGTAGCGCAGGCGTCACGGAGGGCAGCCGCGGTCGGCGTCGCCTTAGCCGCAACTGCGGTCGGGCTGGTCGCGGCAACTTGCTGGGCGATGCTGTCCAGGGCAGACCCGAAGGCGCGAGGGTAGCGTGCAGGCAGGGGGAACTGCTGCAATTTCGTGCCAGTGAATTCGAAGGAATTCTTCCAGGCCTCGCTCCCCATTGCCGCGTAGCCTGCGTCGACGCGAGCACCACCCCCCTCTCCCTTGTTGTGCGAAACCTGCTGAAGCCAGAAGCAGGAGGTGGAACTATTGAGTAGCCCAAGGAGTTGGAGGTATTCTTCTTCGCCTGCGTCGTCGCTCAATTTGATCACGGGGGCGTGACGGTTGAAAACGAGATCTCCGCGACCGAGAGCGAAGTGATTGTGTGTCGCCACGAAGGGGAAGGTGATCAAGAATTTGGCGCTAAGTCGACCTTCGTGATGGTAGGCGTAATTGGACCACGGGAGGCCTCGTTGCTCCTTGGTTGTAGAGAACATGAGTCCATTGCGAAGAATCTGACGTCCTTGCCACAGGATTCTTTCCTCTAGTTCCCTCCGTTCGGTGGGATTTGCGGCGGATGGGAAAATTGCATCGGCGACACGTAGGCATTCCCAGTCGCGAACCTGATCTCCTGTGGCGAAGGAGCGGCGAGGCGTGTTGCGGCGGCGGAGCCAGGTGGCCAATGGGTGCGGCAGAACAAAATATTCGTCGTCCCCAGTGATTGCGGCGAAACCGATGGACTCTGCGGGGCCTGACAGTCTTCCTGTGGAAGCAGCGTTTAGCTGTTCGACCATCTCTAGGCCGCCAGCGGTTAGGATCCAAGGTTGTTTGCCGAAGTAGCGTGCGCGTTCAAGGTCGTCGACCGAAACCCACTGGCTCACCGAACCGGGTTCGTCAATCTGTTGGACGATGGCCTGCCAGACCTTGCCCTCTTCTGCGTGCTCAGGAGCTCCGGGCTCTCCCTGAATGCCTCGCACAGTTCGAATTGTCTGGGATCGTGTGGTACCGCTGCGCTGCTTCCCTACGAGGATCACTGTGGGTGTGCCGTGACCGGGAATGAAGGCCCCTGAGGTGTCGACTACTTCAGTCAATTCCACTTCGTGACCGAAATACGCCTCAATTAGCTTGGTGCCGAACTCTCGCTTCATGAAGGAATTTGCGGTGATCTGGCCGACCATACCGAAGCCGCATCCGCTCTCGGCGTCGCCCACCTGAGCTAGTTCGAAGAAGCGCTGCGCGAACGGAACGGACAACGCGTACTTACCGGCGCATGCGCTGTATAGGCCTCGATACAGTTCGTTGAGCTTCTTGTCTTTCACTGTGATGTAGGGCGGATTTCCCACCACAACGTGGTAGCGCCCTTGGCGGAGGATCCCGGGGTGCTCGTGCACGTCCTCTGTCATGTACTTAAAGTCAGCCAGCTCGTCGGCCCCTTCGGGTTCCGAGCCCTCGAATAGGCTTCCTTGGTGGTGCCGGTGCTTGATCAGCGAGTCACCGGCTGCCAAGTGCAACGGCCACTCATACTTCGCGGCCTCCATCATCGTTTGGACCCCGCTGGCGGCCATCGCGGCGACCAGCAACCGGAACCGGGCAATAGCCACCGCGAAGGGATTCAGATCGACGCCATGCACTGAGTCCAGTGCAGCCCGCACTCGCTCGTGCACATCCTTGCCTGGCTGCCCCTCGCCCCACAGCCGCACCAGTCGCCGGAACGCGCCCAGGACGAAGTGGCCTGACCCGCACGTCGGGTCGATCATCTTCAGGCCCTCGTAGCCGAACTCGCGGACCGCTGGGTCCATCGTCCGGTCGAGGATGAACTCCTCTACGAACTCCGGGGTCTGGAGGAGCGCGTATGTCTTTCGCGCCGCCTCGCTCAGGTCTTGGTACAGGTCGCCCAGGAAGCGCGTGTCCCAGCCCTCCGTGCCGTCCTCGTTCAGCTTGTCCGTGAAGTCGTGGACCAGGACTCCCGCTTCGTCGCGCTCGCGCCAGAACGCGATCAGATCCCGCGCGCCATCGTGCGACAGCGGGATCTGGAAGAGGGGGTTGTGCTTGCGGTCGAAGAGGAGGCGGCCAGCCTGGCCGGCGCCCAGGTCGGCGAAAGCGCGTTCCAGCCAGCCGCGGAAGGTCGGGTCGGCGTCCTTCGCCACGTACTCCTCGTACCGGGCCAGCGCCAGGTCGCGGCGGTCCGGGTCGGGGGCCGTCAGGTACGGCTCCGGGATGAGTTCGTTGTCTTCGCAGAAGCGGACGAAGACCGTGCCCAGGACCCAGGCCACCGCGACCTGGGTGACCCGCTCGTCCAGCCAGGAGTTCCACGTTGCCGCCGTGCGGCCCAGCTTGCGGGCCTGGTCGTATTCGGCGCGCAGGCGGGTGCCTACCTCCGCCACGGCCTTGACCTGCTTGGCGAGGTCTGTCTCGACCGCTTTGACCTGCTGCTTCAGGTCGTTCAACAGGGCCTTGCGGTCGATCACTTGGTGTCTCCCTCGGTTCCGTCAGTTGCTGCTGTCTTGCTCGTACTCGGGTCCTTGACCCATGAGTCCGGAAGTTCGATCCACTCGCCCAGCCCGGCCTGGTACGCCACCGCGACCTGGCTCAGCTTCGGCTCCCGCGCCGGGTCGCCCTGCGGGACCAGCAGCCACAGGCCGCGGCCGCCCTGGCGGGCTGCTTCCGCTAGGCGGTCCAGTACGCCCATCGCGTCGTAGCGGGCGAAGGCCGCGGCCTCCGTCAGGAGGACCGGGCCGGTGCCGGCAGTGGGGGTCAGGAGGCCGCGGATTTGGGGCTCCACCATGCCCCATGCCGTGCGGGCGTACTCCGCGAACTTCATCGCGCCCCGCGAGCCCGCCTCCGCCACGTCCGCCTTGAGGAGGGTTTCCCACGTCGGCTTCGAGCCCTCCGGTGCGAGCACGTGCATCGCCTCCAGGAACAGGGCCGTCACCGAGACGGCCTGGGCGTTGATGGGGGTCGCGGCCAGGGCGCGCGTCGCTTCTTCCGGGCGGTGGTGGTGGACGGTGAGGACGCGGTAACCGTCGCGGCGGGCGGAAGCTGCCAGGCGTTCCTTCGCGCGGACGGCGCCCGCCAGGACCGGGTCGTCCGCGTAGAGGGTCACCGCGCCCGGGTCGGTGGCCTGGCGCCAGGCGCCCGTGGTCAGGTAGCTGGACGCGCTGTCCATCCGGGTTGGGAGGTAGCGCAGGGTCTTCGTGTCCTCGCGGGTGGACAGGGTGAGGTCGAACCCTGCGTCGCGGAGGGCCTTCGTCAGGGGGCCGGCTGTCGGGAGGTCGTGGGTGAAGCCGCCGCGGGCGTCGGGCAGGGCCAGTTCCGGGAAGCGGGCGCGGACGCGTTCGTGGACGTCCTCGCCGGTGACGCCGGGCTGGCGAGCCTCCGGGACGTTCGGGATGAGGCGGACCAGGCCGGCCTGGGTGAGGCGCAGCGCCCGGACGAGGGACAGGTCGCGCGGGTAGATCTCCAGGCGGGGCGTCGCCGCCGCGTTGAGGGAGGCGGCCGCCGCCAGTTCCACCAGGCGGCGCTCGTCCCATTCCACCGAACCCGGGGGAGGGGTGAGGGCGCCCAGCTCGCTCAGGACCGTGGTAGCTGTGGGGAGGGTTTCCAGGCGCGCCAGGCGGTCGGCCGTCTTGCCCAGGCGGGTGGCGTAGTCGAGCAGGCCGGGGGCCGTCGGGGTGTCCGGCGCGTCGTCCTCGCGGACGTCCAGGGCCAGCAGGCCCGCACCCAGAGCCTCTTCCGTGGCCTTGCGGTTGGGCTGCTGCTGGAACTCGGCTTCCTCCGGGTCCAGTTGCTCCACCTCCACCACGGCCCGTACGGCCGCCAGCGCGAGGGCTCGTCGCTGCTCGCGTTCCGCCAGCTGCGTACCACGGCGTACGGCGAGTGCGTCGGCGATCTCGACGGCCGAGGCGACCCGGCCCAGGTCGGAGAGAAGGTCCATGATCTCGGCGCGCAGCGCCTGCACCGCCGGGTGCTTCTTCCAGCGCTTGCGCTCCTCCTTGAGGAGCTGCGGGATGCGGCCGGCAGACAGGCCGAGGGCGTCCGCCACGTCCTTCTGCTTCGGCCAGACCCCGATGTCCGGGAGGTCGCCGTGGGCGTTCGGCAGGCGCAGGAGGAGTCGGACCGTCTCCACCTTGCTGTGGTTTGAGCGGTTGTTGTTGAGCTCCGGGACGAAGATCGTGGCCAGGGTATCCAGGCTGACGGCCCGCAGTGCGGAGCTGGTCAGGCCGCTGGCACCGGCCCCGGTGGCCAGCGGGCCGAGCAGCGCCGACTCCGTGGCGGACAGCTGGGCCAGTTCCTCCTTGGCCTCCGCCCGGCCCCGCGGGGTGAGCGGCGACATCGGAGTTTCGCGCAGGCGCTCGCCCCACTCCCGCTGGCGGCGCTGCACCTCGCTGCGGGTCTTCGCACCCAGTCCGGGCGCGTTGAGGAGCTTGCGGCGGCTGTAGTCCAGGAGTTCACCGACCGTGGTGACCTCAAGTCCGTACAGGAACGCCTCCGCGGCCGGGGTGAGACCGGCGGCCGACAGGTGGGTGTCCCGCGTGACCTCGGCCGCCAGCTGCTCGCGCTGCTGCTCCGCGGTCCGCGGTTCGGCATCTGCGATGGCGGCCTGGCCGCCGGAGGTGCCGACAGCGGCGGAAGCGTCCTCCGTCGGCTCCAGGTGGCGGGAACGGTGACTCGACGGAACGATCTGCGAGGCGTCCAGGAAGATCTTTTTCCAGGCGTCCCGCATCGGCTTCAGCTCGGGGTACCGCTGGGAGGCGTCCCGGTGCAGGGCCTTCTCGAAGAAGGCGACCAGACCGTCGCGCACACCCGGCTCGAGAGCGTCCTTCGCGATGGTCGGGTACGGGTGCTGCTTCGGGTCCGTCATCCGTGGCAGCACCGAGCCGTCACCCCACTTGGGGAGCTCGCCCGAGGCCATTTGGTGCAGGGTGACCGCGACGGCGTACCGCTCGGCGTGGGAGTCGTAGGCGGTGCGGGTCAGCGTTCCGATGAAAGGGTCGAGGTAGCCCTCCGTGCCGGCTTCGTAGTCCTTCGCCGGGTATCCGGCCAGGGAGAAGTCGATGAGGACGAGCTCGCGGGTGCGGTTCGGCCGGATGCGGATGGCGATGTTGTCCGGCTTGATGTCGCGGTGCCAGACGCTCTCACCCTCCAGGAAGTCGACGGCGCCGAAGAGGTAGTCGCCGTAGGCCTCCAGCTGGTCGATCTGGAGTCGGCCGCTCTCCCGGAGCTGGCGGGCGACCGTCTCCTCGCGGCGGCGGGTACGGGGTGCCGCGGACTCCTCGTTCTCGCCGGACTCCTCCCGCTCGTCGCCCACGTACTCCAGGGCGAGGAGGGTGCGGTCGGCGATCTTCAGGGGCTCCGGTTCCACGAGCCGGATGACACGGGAGTCGGCGCGCAGGCGTCCCATGATCTCCGCCTCATGGGCGAGGATCTCGCCCCGGCTGTCGGAGAGCGCCACCTTGAGGACGGCCAGGGGGCGCGTCTTGCGAGCCTCGGCCTCGAGGTCGCGTACGAGGAAGGCGCGGCTGGTCGAGCCGGTGCCCAGACGGCGCCGGACCTGCCAGCGCCTGCCGAGTACGTCGCCTGCGACGGCTTCGAGCGGGTCCTTCTCGGGGGCTTCCGGGGTCGGAGGCGAGGCGGGGGCCGTGAGGGAGTCCTCTACGAGCTCCAGCATCTCCAGGAATTCGTCGACGGTGGAGAGTCGCTGGCCGGGACGGTAGGCGGTGGCCGCCTGCACCAGGTCGTCGATGTCCTCGGAGAGGCCGTCCACGAGGGAGCTGGGCCGCAGGCCCTCGCCGGCTTCGAGGCGGGTCAGGAGTTCCGCTTGGCTGGCGGCCGGGGCCTTGCCCGTGACGAGGAGGTAGGTGAGGACGCCGAGGCCATAGACGTCAAGGTAGACCGGGTCGGCGTTGAGGGCGGTCAGCTCCGGGGCGAGGTAGGGGTCGGAGCCCTCCGGCAGGTGCATCGCCGACAGCGCGGTCGGGGCGAAGCGGGTCATGCCCTGCCCGGAGCTGCCCGTGCCGCTGCGCTGCGTGGCGATCTGCCAGTCGGAGATCTGCAGGTGCGGGGAGAGCCAGGCGGCGTCCTCGCCAATGCTCTGCCCGTCGCGACCGCGGTTGCGCGGCAGGACGTGCACGGAGCGGGCGGCGAGGGCCCGGTGGTGGATACGGCTGGAGTGTGCGGAACGCATCGTCTCGGCGAGCTGGCGGACCAGGGCCATGCGGCCGAGGATGTCGAGCTTCTCCCCGTACTGGAGGAGGTACTCGTCCAGGCGCAGGGTCTGCGGGTGGTAGTCGAAGATCAGGGCCGGGCCCCAGGAATGCCCGGACGGGTCGTACTGCTTGAGCTGGACGACGCCGGGGTGGCGGAAGCGGCGCAAGACTGCCGCCTCGCGGCGGGCGGCACTCTCCACGGACTGCCGGATGGAGCTGTCCGAGCCGCGCTCGCGCAGGTAGATGCGGACGCGGGCCACCTCGGGGAGCTCGGTGTGCTCGGCCAGGTAGTCCGCCCAGGTCTCGCCGGAGTCGAAGGCCTTCCGCTTCAGCTCGTACGGTCCGACCTTGTACTTGGCGTCGCTGGGGCGGACGCCGACCCGCTCCAGGGCCGTCTTGATCTCGCGGGAGTCGATGGCGGTGATCCGCCGGCGTTCGTCACGCGGGGGCTCGTTCAGCATCGCCACCAGCTCGGTGACGGTGTACACGCCGTTCTCGTCGTGGGCGGGGAGCCGTACGCGCAGGTCGTCGGCGGTGAAGCAGACGGCCTCGGCGACCCAGACGCGCTTGCCGTTCTGGCCGAGCAGCCCCGCCAGCTCCTTGGCCTTCTTGTTGACCAGGTGGAGGGGGTTGCCGTGCGGGACACGGCGACCGTTGGGCGTGGTCTGGACCCAGGTGCCGTTCTCGCTGGTCAGAGAGCCGTGCCAGTTCTTCAGCTCGATCATGCAGACGCCGCCGGGGGCGATGACGAGGAGGTCGATCTCTCGTACGTGCCCGGTGTTCGCGGTGAAGGTGAAGTTCGACCAGGCGCGCCACGGGTCGGAGTCCGGAAGTTTCTCGCGGATGGACTCCAAGCCCCGGTGCTCGTGCTCGTACTCGGACTCGGTGACCGTGGTCCACCGGCCTTCCCGCATGTGCGGCCCCCGCTTCGTCACTTCGTCGCTACGCGCTGAGAGCTGACCGGCTCGGCCATCCGGCGGTAGAGAAAGCTCTCCGGAGATCCTAACGGTGGGCGGTGACATCCGGGGCAGCTGCGACGAACCGGGCAGGCAGCTGCTGGGGGTGCGGCCCCGTGTGATCCGGCCATGATGGCTGTGGTTTCGGCCGACGGCCGTGGCGGTGTACCTGAGCGTTGGGCCGTTCCTTAAGATCACCGGAACTGAATGCGGCCCGACAGGCTTCCGACTAGGACATGCCCCCACCCGCACGAGTCACTCGTGCCCTGGGGGAACCACCTCGTGTCCATGCTCCTGCTGAAATTGTCGGCGCAAGATCTACTGACGCTGAACGCCCGACGCCGTATGGTCCCGCACCTTGCCGCCCGGTGGCGGCACTTCCGGGCCGACGCCTCGCTGTCGGAACGGTCCGCATGGGCGGAGAGTCTGGTCAGCCTTGCGAACGACCTCGTGGCGGCAGGGCGCGGAAACGTGGAGATGATCGTCGAATGCGCCGCGACGATCGACGAGAGTGACCGGCCCGGTGATCCACGGCTCATCGACGTCGTCCTGGTGGGCCGGCATCCGGAGCGGAGCGGGCCGTCCGTGCAGTTGGTCGAGTTGAAGCGCTGGTCGATGGTGACCCGGGTGGAGAGGGCCACCGCGGAGCTGGTCCACGTGACGGGAATGGGCGAGAAGAAACACCCAGCCCTCCAATTGCGCGAGTACTACCGGGCGTTCACGAGCGAACGCGGCCCCTTCGGGAAGCTCGAGGTCGCGTGCGGCGGATTCGCCTACCTGCACAACGCCACGGACGATTCGGTGCGCCCCCTGATCGACGTGGATGCGCCGATGGGCGCCTACGCGCGTGTTTACACGCGTGACCGACGGGACCAGTTGCTGTCCGACCTCCGCAGCCACTTCGCGGAAGACGGTGCCGTCTCCCAAGCGGAGACGATGTTGCAGAGGATGGGCCTGCGTAACACGCCCCTGCTCGACGCGATGATCGAGTCCCGCGGAGAGGACACCGTATTCACCCTGCGGGGAACGCAGAAAGAGGTCGCTGATCAAGTCCTGGAGGCCGCGGCCAAGGTGCTCCCGGATCCCGAACGTCCCGCCCTCGTCCCGGACGAACGGCGAGTGGTCTTCCTGGTGACCGGTGGAGCCGGTACGGGCAAGAGCGCGATCGGCCTCCAGATCAAGGCAGAGCTGGAGGCGCAGGGACGGACGGTCAAGTACGCGAGCGGCAGCAGAGCCTTCAACGGAGCACTTCAGGAGCACGTCGGTTACGGAGACCGGGAGTTCAGGGAGTCCTTCACCTACTTCAGTAACTTCGTCACGCCTCCGGACCCGCCGCTGGACGTGTTGATCTGCGACGAGGCGCACCGTCTTCGCGACCGGTCCACCAACCGGTTCTGGAAGCCGGAGGACTGGGGCACCGGCCCGCAGATCGACGAGCTCCTGGCGGCTTCGCGGCTCACCGTCTTCTTCCTGGACGAGGGGCAGTCGGTCCGGCCGAACGAGGTCGGCACCGTAGCCCTCATCGAGGACGCGGCCCGGCGACACGACGCCCGACTCGTCCCGAGCAACCTCAGGGAGCAATTCCGGTGTGGCGGAAGCGACGAATACATCCGCTGGGTACGGGCGGTGCTCGGCGTCTCCGGCGAGCCCGTCGAGCAGTGGCGGCCGGACGGACTGATGCACATCGAGGTTGCCGACACTCCCGAAGAGCTGGAGAGGATCATCCGCACCGAAGCACTGGCCGGCGCCTCCGGACGTATGGTCGCGGGTTACTGCTGGCCCTGGACGAAGCCGCTCGGCAAGGAACGGAGACTGGAGCCCGACGTGCGGATCGGTGACTGGCACCGACCGTGGAATGCCGACAGCGACAGCTACTGCGAGGACGGCCAGGTGCCACCGGCGAAGACCTGGTCCGTCGATGCGAACGGCCTCGGACAGATCGGCTGCGTGTACACGGCGCAGGGTCTCGAGTGGGACTGGTGTGGAGTGATCATGGGCGAGGACATGGTGCGCCGTGGGGACAAGTGGGTCTTTCGCCGGGGCAAGGAGCGCAAGGAGGAGGGCTCGAAGGTCAAGCGGGTGGGCCTACCCGGCTCCTTCGACCCCAAGGTGCGTCCGGGCAGTGTCGACGACGACGAATTCGCCCGGCTGATCCGCCACGCTTACCACGTGCTCATGACCAGGGCCAGCCGCGCGACGGTGCTGTACTCCACCGATGCCGAAACGCGGGCGTACCTCAAGGAACTCGTCGGCGAGGTCGAGATCCACGACTTGCGCCCCACCTGGTCGAACCTGCCACCGGAGGCCCGCAAGCCGCATCTTCCGAGGCCGCGCCGAGGAGCGGGCCACCGAGGCAAGCGGAAGCGGAAGGCGAGTGAAGTGAAGGGTCCAGATCTGAGGCTGTTCTGACACCGAACGTCGAGGAACTGGGCAGCGGGCTCGCCGGGCCCGCCACCCGCCTGCATCAGAAGAGCAGGCTCGCAATCGCGGCCAGAGTCGCCACCAGAAGGTTGGAAACGACTCCCGCAGCGATGTCGATCAGGATCTCGCGGATCCGCTCACGACGCGCAGACTTGTACTCGACCGAGGTCATGGCCACTCCAGAGCAGTGAGATGCGGAATGGAAGGGGGGACGCCCTACCGGGTATCCACGCTCACGTCGTGTGTCGCCACATGACGGGCACAACCATTCGCCACTCGCCGCCTGTTGGGGTCAGCGCACGAACCACCGCCTCGTACCCTCCGGGAAGGTGCGCAGCGCACTGATGCTAACCCGTTCGGGATCAATGTGCCGCGGAGATGAGCGAGCGGAGCTTCTGACGGGTTTCGGGGTCCGTCGAGTAGACGACCGTTCCGATCATGCCCCGGGTCAGGAGCACCTTGTAGGTGTTGCGGATGAGTCGGTCGACGTCCTCGTCCGGCGTGGCCTTCGTGAAGGAGGGGTCCTTCGAAGCGGCGCGATCGACCACCCACCGGTCGGTCCGCCAGACCAGGTCCGGGCCCATGATCACGCCAGACCAGTCGTACTCGAAGCCCTGAGCCGTGTACACGCAACCGACCTGGCCGACGCCGGCCGGATCGGTGGCCCAGAGCGAAGCCGGCGGTGCCCCCAGAACGGATCGGTCCCCGTACAGGTTCCACGGCTTCGACCAGTCGCCGATGACCACATCGGCAGGTAGCGTCGTCATCGCCGGAGTGATCTTCGTGGTCCACCTCCAGCAGTAGCCGGCGGAAAGCCGGCCGCCGTATCCTTGCGCGCGCTTGCCGTCCAGGAAGGCCTCCAACTCCCGCGGGCTGTCCACCGTCAGCAGCTGTACCTTGCCATCCGGCTCCCACTCGATCGGCCCCTCGCCCTCCAGGCCCAGGAGACCGGTCACCCAACGCAGATAGGCGTCGCTGCCTCCGCACCGGAACTGGCTGTCCAGCTCCACCAGCGTGAAGTCCACCTTCTGCTCGGCCGCGGCCTGCCTGATCTGCTCGACGGTACCCATCTCGCCGGGACGCACCACTTGGTGCTGGTCGAGGAGGAACACCGGGACACGGGCCGCGTCGATCAGCTCCGATACCTGTGGGCGCCCGGAGCGCAGCGAGGCCTTGGTGTAGCGGTTGGCCGAGGTCTTGCGGAGCCGGTGCGCCTCGTCGCAGACGAGCACCTCGATGTCGTTGGGCTCGGCCTCCATGAAGCTGTTGAAGTAGCGGAACAGGCGCTGGACCTCGGGCTTTCGGGCGCCCGCGACCTTGCGCATGGTTTTCGTGAACGACTGCGATCCGGTGGCGTGGAGAGCAGGCACACCGCGCCGGTACAGGTCGCCGAGCAAGGACAGGGCGATCACGCTCTTGCCGGATCCGGGCCCGCCGGTCACGACGACGACCTGCTTGTGCTTGCCGCGTTGCGCTCTGCGGACGGCCGCCATCACCGTCTCGTAGGCGAGCCGCTGTTCGTCGAGCAGTACGAACTGCTCCCGGTCGCGGACCTCGTCCGCAGCCACGGCCATCAGCTGCCTGGACGGCCGGACCCTGGCTTGCAGGAGGTCGTCGGCCGCGGCAGCGCCGGGTTTCGCAGCCAGCCTCAAGCGCAGGTAGTCGAGGAACGCACCGCGTTGATCGGCGGTGAACATGCGGCCGCGGTGGTCCTCTTCGACCTCGCGCAACCCGGCGACCCTGACCTCGACCGCATTGTGCAGGAACGCCACTCCGGAGACGGATTCGGGGTTCCGCTCGAGAGCCCCGTTGAACGAAACCAGGTAGTCGCAGTAGCCCCGTACCTGCTCGATGGGGTTCAGCACGGGCATGCCGTAGGAGGGTACGCTGCACCGCAGCGGATCATCGTCCACGGGCTGGGCCTCGGTCCACTGCTTGAGCTCCACGACGACGTACGACGGCTCGCCGGAAACCGGATGCACCCCGGCCAATACCACGTCCGCGCGCTTGCTCGTCAGCGGTAGCCCGTACTCCAGCAGCATCTCGACCTCACCGAGACCCGCTTCGGCCAGAGCGTGTGTGAGCGCGGGAATGCTCCGCTCCCAGGAATGAACCTCGGCAGCGTGCGGCTTGTAGCCGTGCCGGTGAAGGAAGTTCTCACTGAGAAGCTCCGCCAGCCGTCCCTCAAGGGCAGTGCGGTTGGCCAAGGACGCGGCGGATTCACGGAACAGCAAGAAATCGCCCCCAGGCAGCACGGAGTAACTCGTGCGGGTGGGGGCATGTCCTTCTGTTCCACGGAGGTGGAGCGGAAGCCCGGCGGGCCGCTGAGATTGTCTCCGTCATCTTATGGCAGTGCGTGGATCATGCAGCCGGACGAGGAATCAAGGTCTGGGCCTTGGGAGCCCTGGGACGGCAGTGCTGTTCATGGCGCTGTGTGAAGGGCGAGCAACCAGAATCGGGCGCCTCTCCAGCGGCTTGGCCGATGGCCGAAACCGCGCTCTTTCCCGGCGTGCCATGACTGCTCACCCTGATGACAGAGGCGTAGGGCGTGAGAAGCGTCGAAGGGGGAACCGCCATGGCCGGATCGCTGTACGTTCCCGTTCTGCCGACCCGGCCGCATGCGGTCAGTGCCTATGCTCGGCTCCGGCCGGACGTCCAGAACGGGTTAACGCCCGTCTGGAATCTGCCGCCACACCCCGGGCTCTCACCGACCGAGCTGGCTGCGAAGGTACGCCAGGACCTGTCCGCTGTGTCCAGGGCCCAGAGGTACCGCCCCGCCTGGCTGGACGCCCCTTTCGCAGGTGAGGAGGAAATACCCGTACTCGCCGAGCTGATGTCGGAAGCGAGCGCGTTCGGGTTGCTGCGCCCGGTGACCGGGCCTGAAAGGCCCGAGGAACAGCAGGCCATGGCGCTCGCGACGGCCCGGACGGCCGGTGACGGGCTGGGTGTACGCGTCCGAGTTCCGGGGGAATGGGACGGCCGTACCAGCGACGATGTACGCCATCTGCTCGAACGGGCAGATCCGGTGGTTCGGGTGGATCTGCTCCTGGACCTGGGCGCCGTGCGGGCCGACAGGCCCGACGCCGGCAAGGAAGCACTGCGCGCGCTGGACTCCCTCATCCCGCTGGCGCCCTGGCGAACCGCCGCTGTGCTCAGTGGCGGCTTCCCCAACGTCACGGCCGACATGCTGGAGCACGGATTGTGTGAAGTTCCGCGAACGGATCGGAACGCGTGGCACGAGATAGCTGCCGGCGGCCGCGCGTATCGTGAGCTGCTCAGCTACGGCGACTACGGAGTACAGCCCGCCGACGCCATCAGCCGGCCCCCTCGCTCGGCAGGGGGTGGACCGTCCTGGGGCTTTCTGCGCTACACGCTCGACGAAGCCTTCGTTCTCGGGAGGGTGCTGGCGTCGGGTGATGGCCGGACCGCACACAACCGTGCAACTGCCCACGAGTTTTTGGCGTATCCGGGCTTCCGCGGGCCGACTGCCAGCAGTGGCGAAACCTGGCTGCGTGACTGCGCGCTCGGCCTCGGCGCACGGGGAACGGGGAACTTCGGCACGTGGCTGTGCGTGGGCAACGTGCAGCACATGACCTACGCAGTGCGATACGTGTGACCTGCAGGGATACTTGCTCCCAGCGTGGAGGGCGTCATGGAGCTACTCGCTGCGGATCACCCCGCGGGCGCGGCCGGGAGGCGTGAATAGGCGGCCCGCGACAGGGGAGCTACAGGCCGTGCTGGTCTAGCCGTGTCGTCAGCTTTCGTTTGCGTTTCTGGTCGGCGCGCAAGGCGGTCATGTAAGCCGTGAACGCGTCCTCCGTGCCGAGGGCTCGGTGGCAGGCGCGGGCGCTGAGGAGTAGTTCCGTCAGGTGCTCGTACGTGGCGTCGCCGGTCTGGGTGAGGAGCGGGCCGATCAGGCGGAGGTAGACGGCCAGGGCGTCGGCGGGGCGGTCGTTCCGGGTGAGGTCGGCGAGGGTGAGCCACTGGCTGCCGTCGGCGTAGCCCGACGTGGCTGCTTCCCAGGCCGCATCATGGTCGCCGTCGTCGAGCAAGGCGTCGACCAGGGCCGATCCTGTGGGGCCGAGGCTCTTGCGGGGACGGGCGTCCGCGCGGAGTACCTCCAGCGCCCGTGTCCGCTCGGTCTCGTTCCAGCAGCCAACCGCACGGGCTGCCGCGCGCAGGCCCTGGTATGCCGCCAGGGAGCGATGGTGAAGCAGCACGTCGCGCCGGATCGGGACCACGTCGGCGGTGCGGCCGGCCCGGGTGTAGCGCTCGCATACGAAGTCCGGCAGGCGGCTGTCGGGGCCGTGTTCGGGATCGGCCTCGCGGAGACCTCGTTCCGCCCACTCCAGGGCCTCGGCCGGGCGGCTGGCCCGCTCCAGATCCTGGGCGATCAGCAGGTGCGTGGCGCCCGATGGCGCCAAGTCCGCCGCGTGGAGCGCGATCAGTGCGTCCACACTTCCTTCGGCGCGCATCAGCTGTTCCATAAGGTATTTTTCCGCCCAGCCCTTTGGGTTGTCGCGCAGGGCCGCAGCGGCCCTTTCATGGGCCCGTGCCAGGCCCGCCGCGCCCAGGGCATCCGCGTATTCGGGCAGCAGGATGTCGGTGGCGTCGCTCAGGTCGTCGAGGAGATGGTCCACCAGCCAGTCGGCGGTCCCGACCGGGTCGGGACGAGCCGTCCGGCAGGCTTCCAGGTGCACTGAGGCCAGCTCGGTCGCCACGTTGCCGATGACCCCGTCCGAGTCGTCGATCTCTCCGTATGTTCGGGTGAGGGCCTCGATCGCGTCCCGTGCCACTTCCACTGCTTCCTTTGCCCGGCCGGTCTCCGTCAGGGTGCGCAGAGCTAACACCGCCTCTGCCGCCTGCAGCCCGTAGGCTTGGGCATCCGCGTACTCGACGTAGCCGTACCGGGCGAAGGGCCGGGTGTCGAGCAGACCAAGGATGCGCTCGCGTACGGCGCCCGAGTCGTCTCCCGCAGTGGCCGCGCGAAGTTCCAGTCGGTGGCGCAGGTCACGGTTGTCCGCGATGTGCTCCTTCACTAGAGAGAGCAGTTCGTCCCGGCTGCGGGATTCGAGCCAGGTGGTGAGCTGCCTACCGCGAGACGCAGCGGCGGCCCGGTGCCTGGGAACCGACTCTGCTTGTCGCAGGACTTCCAGTGCCACCGCCACGCAGTGCTTGCAGAAGTTTCCCTCCTGCCCGTAAGGGCAAGAGCATCGGCCGGTTAGTCCGTCCGCCTGTTCCGTCAGCTCGACCTCGTAAGCGTCGGTGCCGTCCGCGGTTGCGGTGATCGACCAATCGCCGATCTCCATCGCGGAAACCGAGGACACATAGGCGAGACCACGCTCGAACGACCGGGATCCCGCCAGTCGACGGAGCTCGTCTTCGTCGAACCCCAGCACGTTGTTCATGGTTCTCATTGAACGGGATCGGGTGAGGGCACGACCACGGTTGGGGAGCTTTCGTCGCTGTACCCGCGCCGGCCTCGGCTTCCTGGCTCGTCCCATTGGCGTGGGCCGTGACGCTCGTTTGACGCACGGACGCACCGGCCGGGTTGCAGAGTACGGTTTGACCTGCGGTTTCTTGACCGCCATGCCCCTGCATTTCTTCCCGATGACGCACCATGTGGAGTGCGTCGCGATCCTGGAGCCGGTCCCGAAGGATGCCTGACCTGCGGGTTTGAGTGGTGTGTGGTGTGGGCGTTACAGGCTATATCTTGACGCTGAAATGACGCTCTCCGAGGTGTCTTGACGCTATCTGACGCTCTTTTTGATGGGGTGTCAGATGACTGTCCTTGCAAGTGACGAGCGGTCAGGTACTCCCTGTGGGAAGCCCGTCTCGGCCGCCTCTTGGTGAGGAAGCGGCTCAGCAGGAGCGGGGCCCGTGTGGGCTCCAGCCGTGGAGGAACGGCTCCAGGTCGGCGGGTCTGGGCTTGGGCGGCGTGGGGAGTTTCGGGGCGAGCTGGTCTCGGTGAGGCGACGGAGATGCGCCTTCGCGAACGTGAGTCACGCTTCGAGGTCTGTCTCCTCCTGGCCGGGTGCGAGCGTTGCTTCTATAACTCGCGGCGCATCCAGGAGCGGCTCGGCTGGCTCAGCCCGATCGAGTTCGAGGAGCAGCACTCTGCCGACCAGGCAACGGCCGAACGAACGAACCTGAATCCCCGTCAACCCTTGTTCAGACTGCTCCCGCTCAGCAGATCGAGCGAACCTTCCCTTCTGGTGTCGCGCTGGTGCTGGCGATCGCCGCAGCTCAGGCGCCGTGTCGTCGGCGAAAGCAGCGGCAAAATTCAGTAACGGAAAGGGCCCTGTCCCGGCGCGCCTCGCCCGGCCAGGGCCCTTTCCGTTTGGGGCTTGCCGCGGATGGCCACTGCGGCGGCACCGCTAGGACGATGCTGTGGCCTTCTTGAGGCAAGCGGGTCTATTCAACTGCGAAAGGAAAGCATCACTTAGTTGCCCTCTTCAGCCAAACCGACGGCCGCCGGGAGACCAGAAGCGAACGCCTTGTACGCGGCGTCGGTCTCCTCGCAGGCAGCCTCGTGCAAGAGGCGGATCAACTCCTGTCGATCCTCGGCAGGCGCGTCGTCCAGCCGCCTGCGGAGAGTCCCCGTCCGTGCTTCGGTGATTTTGACGGCGTCATCGTGGGCGATGGTCTCCTCGTCGGCCAGCTCAAGGCTGCCGAGCAGGGCCACGCACGCGGCAGCGAGAACCCGAGTCGAGGTCAGCGACGACCTCGTTTCTGTCGGCGGTTCTTGCGGGGCCAGGCGGAGTTCCTCGGCAAGTTCCAGCAGCGAATGGTCCGCTTTCCAGAACCCCCTGCGGGCCATGTCCTGGCTTTGCATCGCTCCGGCGATCCTGCGGACTGCGCGTATATGGTCCTGCAAGTCATCGGCCGCAAGCCTGTGCAGACCGTCCTGCGCGGTCCGGATATCACGTCCGGTGAGCCGAGCCTGACCCTCCGCGCTGATGCCGACGAGCGCGCTCGAATCGTCATCGCACGGCTCGCAAGCGCGGATGGTGGCGATGAGACCGACCGCGCCCTCCGCGAGGATGGACGCGATGTACCACTGTCTCGGCTGCCGACCCGCGACGGTGGATCCCCGAGGTCAGGTCGTTGAGCCCGGTGGCGTCACGCGTGCGGAAACCGGCAAGCAGGAGCACGCTGTTGATCGCCTCATCCATCAGTGAACTGACCCGGACAGAGTGCTCGATCAGCGGCTCCAGGAGATCGAACCGGTCCGGCTTCATGAAACTCAGAGCGGTCTCGGCCAGCGATTCGCTGGGATTCCAGCTTACGTAGACGCCGCCCGTAGGGCCGTCCATCGTGTCGAGAGAGACACAGGCGCCGGACTGCCTCTCGGCCGGGGCGTTGGGGTGGTCCACGTAGGAGGGGAACCCCGCGTGCTGCAGCTCTCGGCACACCGCTTCCGCCAGCGCGTGCCGCTCAGCGATGACTTTTTCCGGCGCTTGCCAGCTACTCACCGGCGCCGCGCCCGCCGGATGGTCCACGGCGGAGCCCCTCAACTTGCCTTGGTCGCGGAGGGAGTTGACGCCCCTGACCCGCGACGGGTCGCGGAACTCCGGCCCCACCTGGATCGTGGCGATCGGCGCTCACGACAGACCGGCCACTGTCACCATCCGTATCGCCCATACACGTGCCGGCGTCGAGGAACACATCACCCTGGCCGTCGGCCACCCTGACGGCGGCAGGGCGCGCGTTCCTTCCTCGTACCCGGGCGCTGGGTCGAGGCGATGCGCGCGCTGCACGGCGAACGCGAGATCATGCTGCAGGTGGGCATCAACATCGGGGTCGGCTCCCGCCTGACGCGCTGCTGACCGTCCTGGGCGAGCAAGCCCCGGACCTCTCGGTGGAGTTGCACGCCGCACCCGCCGCTCAGCGCTTGCAACGCGTACGCGATGGCGAGTGGGATGCCGCGTTGATCCGCGGTGCCGACCGGAGCCCCGGACTGGAATTTCTGCCGCTGTGGAGCGACGACCTCGTCGTGGCGGTGCCGGCCGGCCACCCCCCCGACGGCCCGCACCAGAATCGACCTCGCCGGACTGCCCTTGCGGATCGCCGCACGAGAGGACAACCCGCACTTGTACGACACCGTCGTCCGGGCCTGCCAGGACGCCTGACCACGCTCCTCGACGCCTGCCGACGTGTGGGCGGCACCGACCGCTGATCTTCAGCGTGCTGCGCCGGGCCGTGTCCTACGTGTCCGCCGAAGCCTTCCGGCTCTGATCCGGTACGAAGGAGGATCGCTCGCCCGTCTGACCCTGCCGCAGGGCGTGGCCGAAGGTCGCTGCGTAGGGGTGCGGGTTGGTGCGCGGGTAGGCGTAGGTGAGGATCGCGGGCGGGGCGCCCGTGAGGGGCAGGTACAGGATGTCCGGGTCCGGGTACTGCGCGGCCACCGACACCGGGAGTACGCCGACCCCGCGCCGGGCGGCGACGGCGTGCAGGTACTCCTCGATGTTGGAGGTCTCCGCGCCGATCTCGGGGGTGGCGTCGGCCGGCCAGTCCTGCGCGGTGAGCGTGCCGCTGACGGTGTTGACGATGAGGCAGCGGCGCCCGAGGTCGCGCCAGGTGACCCGCTCGCGCACGGCCAGGGTGGAGGTCCGGGCGACCGCCGCGATGTGCGGCTCCCGCAGGATCTCGGTGGTGACCAGGCGCGGATCGCGGACGGTGCCCCACAGCAGGGCCGCGTCCACGGAGCCCTCGCGCAGTCCGGCCGTGCGGTCGTCGCGGCGTACGGTCTGCACGAGGACGAGGTGCCGCTCCTCCAGTGTGGCCTGAGCTTGGCGGCCACGCTGGAGGGGGTAGCCCCACGCATAGCCGAGCCGCAGCGAGGACTGCGGCTCGGGCGGCTGGAGCGCCGTTTCCAGCTGGGGCAGCAGGACTTGGAGATCGGCCTGCAGACGGTGCCCCTCCGCGGTGAGACGGGGGTGGCGGGTGCTGCGGTCCACCAGGGTCCGCCCCAGCACCCCCTCCAGGCGCTGGATGTGCCGGCTGAGGGTGGGCTGGGAGATACCGAGACGGTCGGCGGCCCAGGTGAAGTGCTGTTCCTCGGCCAGGGTGAGGAAGCATTGCAAGTGACGCAGCCCGATGTCCATGGGGGCGATTCTAGCCAGATGTGGCTGTTTCCCCAGGTCAGGCTGTTGTGGCGGCGTTCTCCCCGCGCCGGACGGCACCACGTACCACGGTCAGGTGCAGCACGAGGGCGATCACGGTGAGCGCGCCCGTGTAGTACGGCAGCGCGCCCGGGGCGGCGCCGAGGCCCAGTACGAGGCCGCCGAGCGCGGACCCGATGCCGCTGCCGAGATAGACGGCGGAACTGTTCAGCGAGACGGCGACCGTGGCCTGTTCGGGCTGGGCCGCGATGAGCTGGTGCTGCTGGGGAACCTGTACGGCCCAGCCGGCCGCACCCCAGATCAGGAGCGGGACGACCGCCAGGGCCGCGGCGGCGTGAGCGGCGGCGGGCAGGGCGAACTGGGAGGCCACGATGAGCACCAGGATCCAGGTGACCGCGGCGAAGGGACGCTTGGTCCGGTCCACGATGCGGCCGATGAGGAGGCTGCCGATGATGCCGCCCGCGCCCCAGGCCCACATGGCCCAGACCGTCTCGTGGGTGTGCGCGGCGTCGAGCAGGAACTCGGCGAGGTAGGTGTACAGGCCGAGGCTGGCGATGCCGCCGAGCAGCGAGACGGACACGATGCCGGCCACCCGGCCGCTGGCGAGGGCGCGCACCCGCCTGCCCAGCGGCGGCGGAGGACTCACCTCGATCTTCGGCAGCCGCACGATGCCGATGAGCGCGACCACGCCCAGCGCGGTGATCAGCCACAGCGTGCCGCGCCACCCGATGTGCGAGGCGAGGAGCATGCCGACCGGGACGCCGATGACGGTGCCGATGCTCAAGCCGCCCATGACGGTGGCCAGAGCGCGGCCACGCCGTTCCGGAGTGGTGAGCCCCGCGGCCGTGGCGGCGGCTATCGGCGAGTACACGCCCGCGCCGATGCCCGCCACCGCGCGCGCGATCAGGAGGACCGGCAGCGTGGGCGCGAGGGCGGTCAAGGCGTTGCCGATCGTGAAGACGACCAGCGCCACGCCGAGCACCACCTTCGCCGACCGCTTCGCAAGCAGGGTGGCGAAGACCGGCCCGCCCAGCGCGTAGCAGAGCGTGAAGACGGTGACCATCTGTCCGGCCGACGACGCCGAGATGCTCAGGTCCTCCGACACGTGGGGCAGCAGTCCGGCCATCACGTAGGCGTCCACGCCCAGCGCGAACGTGCCCAGCGCGAGGAGCGGGATGAACCTGCCCCGGCCGTCGTCCGTCCTGGGCGGGGCTGTTGTCTGTGTGGCACTCATCCGAGGCGCTCCAAGTCCGTTTCGGTGCTGACCACGCGCCCGTCGGGAAAATAGCCGACGGGCCCGGTCAACTGGGCTTTCTGTTCGATCTCGTTGAGCAGACGCTGGAGCCGTACGGACTCCTCGATCCCGGCGAACGGCACGACGGGCCGCTGCCGGTCGTGCGCGAAACGTACGGCGTCCGTGACGATGCGGCGCAGCCCGACGATGGTGTCGAACCCTTCGGGAACGGGGTCGTTGCGCGTGTCCACCTCGCAGAGCGTCTCCTCCCGGCCGCCGGCGTCCCGCCAGATCCGCAACTGGTCCGCGTCCCAGGTGGGGTTGGAGTACTCCGCGGCCGCGTAGACCAGGCCTCCCTCGGGGTCCCGGAAGGTGCAGTCGATGGTGCGCTGCCGGGTGATGTTGACGAAGCTGCTGTAGACGCTCACCACGGCGTCGCCCAACTGCGCCGTCAGGGCCACGCTGTCCAGGACGTCGGGCCCGGAGACCGAGTAGTCGGAGCAGACGCCGACGGCGTCGCGGAGCCGGAGCTGCGAGCCGTCGAGGGAGAGCCGCTGGACCAGGTCCAGGGAGTGGATCACTTCGCTCGTGACCCCGACCGTGGGCCGGTGGTCGTTGATGCGGTTCTTGCCCCAAGTGGCGTGGGCCCGCACCAGTTTCAGCCCGTTGCGGTGCACGTACTCCTGGAGGGCCATGCTGGCTTGTGAGTACCGCCCCACCAGGTCCACCGCGAACCCGGAGACATCGCGCAGCGCCGAGGCCACGGCGTCCAGGTCGTCGTGGACGGAGGTGAGGGGCTTCTCGGCCAGGACGAAGCCGCGGTAACCCGCCAGGCGCGTCAGGATCTCGGCGTGCGCCGAGTCGGTCACCGCGACGATGACGAGATCGGGCGAGAACGCATCGAGAGCGCCCTCGATCGTGGCGAAGTACGGGACGTCTTCGATGGTGCGGTGCCGGGCGTGGTAGGCGATCTCGATGTCGAGACCGAGTTCCCGCGGGCCGGAGAGGCTGCGCAGTGCGGTCAGGAATCGCGTACCGGCGTAGCCCATGCCGGCGATGAGTACTTTCACGTTGTCCATGGGGATCAGCCCTTCCGCTGCGTGGTGACAGGTTGGTGGTAGAGGCCCTCGCCGGTGGGCAGCCAGCCGGCCCGGCGGTGGTACTCCACGGCCCCTTCGGCGCTCTGCATCACGGCAACGTCCGCGCCGCGCGCGAGCGCCCAGTCGAAGAGCCCGTCGATCACCGCGGTGCCCAGGCCCTTGCCCCGGTCACGCGGATCGGTGACGAGGGACTGCATCCAGACCACCCGGCCGCTGGGGTACGCGGGCGAAGGGGGACGCTGGTCGATGACGGCGATGGCGCAGGCACTCAGCCGGCCGGGGCCGGGAGCCACCGCGACGCACACGTCGGCGTCATCGGACAGCGCCTTGGCCAGCCAGGCCCGGTAGCCGGCCCGCCAGGCCGCACGCGCCTCGGGGGTCGCCGCGGTGTAGGGGAGTGCCGCCGAGTCGTCCTCCTCGCCGTCCAGCAAGTAGGCGCGCAGACGGACGAGTTCGTCGATGTCCGCCGGCTCTGCCTGACGGATCACCGGGGTGGCCGCTGTCGTCACGCGGTCCTCCCGTGCAGACCGAAGTGGGTGAAGACCTCGTCCAGCGCGTGGACCAGATGGGCGATGTCGTCGTCGGAGTGGTTCGGCGTGACGTTGACGCGGAACCGCTCGGTGCCGACCGGGACCGTCGGAGAGTTGATCGGCTGGAGGTAGATGCCGTGCACGTCGAGAAGCCGCGCGGCCGACTGCTTGCACAGCTCGGAGTTGCCGATCAGGACGGGCAGGACGTGCGTCGTGCTCTGCGGCATCACCTCGATGCCGGCCGCCTCCAGGGCCGTGCGCAGCTGGGCGGTCTTGCGCTGCAGCGCGTCCCGTTCGGCGGAGGAGGTCTTGAGGTGTTCCACGCTGGCATGGCAGGCCGCCACGATCGCGGGCGGCAGTGAGGTGGTGAAGATGAAGCCCGAGGCGAAGCTGCGAATCGTGTCGATCAGGGTGGTCGAACCGGCGATGTATCCGCCGATGACACCGATGCCCTTGGCCATCGTGCCCTGGATGATGTCGACGAAATGGTCGACATTCAGCTCCGCGGCGATGCCCGCGCCGCGCGGCCCGTACATTCCGATCGCGTGTACTTCGTCGAGGAAGGTGAGCGCGTTGTACTCGTGCGCGACCTTGACGATCCGTTCGATCGGGGCGACGTCGCCGTCCATCGAGTAGACGGACTCGAAGACGACGATCTTCGGGCGGTCCAGAGGCTGGCCGGCGAGTATCTCTTCCAGGTGGTCCACGTCGTTGTGGCGGAATACCCGGCGCTCCGCCTTCGTGCTGCAGATGCCATTGATGATCGAAGCGTGGTTCAGCTCGTCCGACAGCACGATCGGGTCGGGCAGCAGGCGCAACAGGCACTGCAGAGTCGCATCGTTGGAGCCATATCCCGTGGGAAATACCAGGGCGGCTTCCTTTCCGTGCCACTCGGCGAGCGAGGACTCAAGCGCGGCGTAGTGGGCGTGCGTTCCGCCGATGTTCCGCGAACCGCCGGAGCCGGCCCCGTACTCGGCGATCGCCCGGTGCATGGCCGCGACCACCTTGGGGTGCTGGGACATCCCCAGATAGTCGTTGCTGCACCACACGGTCACCTGCTGATCGTGCCCGTCCGGCGTGCGGTGCGTCGCTTTCGGGTATGCGTTCGCGTGACGATTGATTTCCACGAACGACCGGTACTGGCCATCGTTTCTGAGCTTGTCAATCTTTTCCGACAGAAAAAGCTCGTACATTTCATCCCCCTGTAACCAGCATGCGCCGTTGGTCGCACGCAATCTGCAAACGAGGGAATTACATACAGCCGGCACCCTGCCCGCAAACCGGTCGCCTGCATCTCTGATGCAACCTCTGCATGGCCGCAGGTCATCGCGGTGGGCGGCGGCCCTGAGATGCCAGTCACACCGCCGAGGATTAATTCTTTGTTACGGCAGGCCCGCGGTTACTCGCGGCCGCAGAGTGCATCGGGAAAGCCGCACGGCGCCGCCAACTCCACCAGAACGGGCGGCTGTTGACGCCGCGCGTTCCACGAACGCGTGAGGGGGCGCCGGGGGCGATTCGGCACGCGAACCCCCAACTCCTCTGACTGCGCCGCGCATTCGGACCGGCATCAGCTGCGGCGCGCAGCCCAGACGGTACGTTCCGTGCGTACCGCGAGGTCGGCGCGGCGCGCGATGCTGTGCGGGCCGTCGGGGTCGAGCAGTCGGTCGAGCGCCGCGAGGTCCTCGGCCGGCAGGGATCCCACGACGGTGCCGCGCATGCGCTGAAGGCTGTGGAGGGCGTAGCGGCCGATCGCCTCGCTTCGGGAGCCGTCGAGGTTCACGTCGATCGTACGGGCCTCTTCGACGGTGAACCCGGCGCCGGTCAGCATGGGGCCCCAGTCCGCGCCGCGGTGCGGCACGTGCTCGGCGTGGTGACGGTCGCTCGCGGCGTGGACGCGCTCCTCCAGGCCGGGCCGCTCCTCGGGCGCGCCTTCGGGCAGGAAGCGAGGAAAGCCGGCCAGTTCGACGACGGCGAAAAGACCGCCGGGCGCGAGCAGTTCGTGGACCTCGCGCAGGGCGCGGGCGGGGTCGGCCATGTGGTGCATCGAGGCCGACGCCCATACCAGTTCGGGCGCGCCGAGGTCGGGCCAAGCGGCGTCGAGATCCGCGTGCACCGTACGTACCCTCTCGCCCACACCATTCGCCTCGGCCTTCTCGCGCAGGCGCCGCAGGTGGTGGGCCGAGGAGTCGACGGCGGTCACGGCGGCTTCGGGAAAACGGGCGAGGAGGGCGAAGGTGCCGGCCCCGGTGCCGCAGCCCAGGTCCACGATGTGACGCGGGCCGGACCTGAGCGGCAGCGATGCGGTGATGGACGCGGTGTGCTCGGCGAGCACCTCCGCGTCCAGGTCGAGAATCTCCGCCTGAGCGGCGCCGTCGGTCTCGTGCTGGTGGGCATGTGCCGTGTGCGGGGATGCGTGGGTCATGTCGCCGACGCTAGGCCCGCCATGCGCGTACGGCACGAGAGCTTTCCGGATACGCAAGACGATGCCCGGCTGGGTTGCCGAACGCGCAAAGGACACCGAAGGCCGGTCGCCGGGAGCCTCAGGACCGGCCCTTGCCGCCACCGTCGTCGGGTCGCTGGTGGCTGCGGCGGGCGTCGCGGTCGAAGATGCCCAGGACCTCGCACGGCCCGCCCTCGGCGCCGATGGCGTGCGGCAGCATCGTGGGGAACTCGGCGGCCTGATGGGTCTCGATACGCAAGCGGCGGTTGCCCAGCAGGAGCACCGCGGTCCCGGAGAGGACGACGAGCCACTCGCGGCCCGGGTGGGCGCGCATGCGCGCGGGACTGTCCGGGGGCGGCCCGGTCATGCGCTGGCGGATGACGGTCATGCCGGGGTCCGCCTTGACGGGCCACCGCATCTGGCCGCGGGCGGAATCGATCACCGGGCTGGAGACGACGTCGTCGGCGGCGCTCTCGACGAGCTGATCGAGCGTCGTGTCCAGAGCGCGGGCGAGCGTGACGAGACTGTCCAGGGCGAGCCTGCGCTGCCCGTTCTCCATACGGCTGAGCGTGGACTGACTGAGCTTGGCGCGCCCGGCCAACTCCTCCAGCGACCAGCCCTGCGCCAGCCGCAGGGCACGAATCCGCTTGCGTACGAGGCTGTCCAGATCGCCGTCATTTTGCGTCATGGGCAGCACGGTATGCCGTGATCGCAAGGGGTGCCCGCTGTCGAGCCCCACTCAAGCTCTCACCTGAATGCCCCCGACGTCACCCACATCCCCCGCAGCCCAGGCGCGAGCCCGCGGACAGCCCTTAGCCTCACGGCACAAGGCACAAGGCGACGGCTCGGGGTGCCCGCGAGGCCCGCCGGGCTTCTTCGTCGGCCCCGCGCGCCCCCGTACTCCCCAGGAAAGGCCCGCTCATGTCCCGCAGACAACTCGCGCTCATGGCCGCCGCAGGCCTCGTCCTGGCTGCCGCCGTGCTTACCCCGGCGGCCACGGCCGACACCCCCGCCCCGCACGCCGACATCCTCGTCACCTACCGCGTGCCGATCCGCCATGCCCAGGACGCGCAGACCCTCATCGCCGCCGGGTACGACGTCCTGGAGCGCCGGGAGGGCAACGACCTGTTCGTCCTGGGAGATCCGACGACCGCCGACTCCCTGCGGCACATCGGATTCAGCCCGACCGCCGTCAGGACTCAGCCGCGACCGACCCCCAACACCGCCCGGCCCGCCGTCGGCGACACCTACCACGGCGGCTACCGCACCGTGGACGGGAACTACGCCCACCTCGACCAAGTGGCCGCCCAGCACCCGGACCTGGCCACCGTCGTGACGTACGGGCAGTCCTGGCGCAAGAAGCAGGACAGCGCCGGCGGGCGGGACCTCAAGGCCGTCTGCGTCACCAAGCTGCGGCCGGGGGACTGCGCGCTCGTCCCGAACGCCGACAAGCCCCGCTTCTTCCTCATGGGGCAGATCCACGCCCGCGAGATCACCACCGGCGAGGTCGCCCTGCGGTGGATCGACGAGCTGACGACCCAGTACGGCAAGGACGCCGACATCACCAAGCTGATGGACACCACCGAGATGTGGGTCGTGCCCATCGCCAACCCGGACGGCGTCGACATCGTCGCCTCCGGCGGCGACAACCCCGTACTGCACCGCAAGAACGCCAACGACTCCCACGGCGCGACCTGCGGCCGAAGAGGTCAGATCGGCATCGACCTCAACCGCAACTCGGGTACCCACTGGGGCGGTCTGGGCACCTCGCGGCAGCCGTGCGGCCAGGAGTACCTCGGCCCGGCCGCCGACTCCGAGCCGGAGACCACCGCCCTGGAAGGCCTGTTCCGGCAGCTGTACCCGGCCGTGCGCACCGGCACCGAGAACGGCGACCCCGCGCCGGCCGACGCCCGGGGCATGATGATCACCCTCCACGGCGACGCGAACCTGGTGCTGCTGCCCTGGGGGTTCGACCACACCGCGCACACCGGGAGCGACTTCGCGCTGCGCGCCCTGGCCAGTGAGCTGGGCTCGCTCACGGGTTACAAGTCCGGGCAGGCCGGCGAGCTCCTGTACGACGCGTCCGGCGGCACCGACGACTGGACCTTCGACAAGCTCGGCCTCGCCAGCTTCACCATCGAGGTCGGCGACAGCGACGGCCGTGGCTGCGACGGATTCGCCCCGCCCTACTCCTGCCAGGACAGCTATTTCTGGCCCAAGATGAAGCCCGCTCTGCTGTACGCCGCCCAGCATGCGGCGGCGCCCTACCAGACCACCGTCGCCGCCAAGGGCTGAGGCCGGTCGGCCGGGGGCCGACGCGCCCGCGTCGGCCCCCGGCCTGTGGCGATCACCTTCGGACCCACGGCCCAGGCCGGCCCGAAATGAGCCGGCCTGGGCGGGGTGACTCAGACGAGGTCGAACCGGTCCAGGTTCATGACCTTGGTCCACGCCGCGACGAAGTCCTTCACGAACTTCTCCTTCGCGTCGTCGCTCGCGTAGACCTCCGCGACCGCGCGCAGCTCGGAGTTCGAGCCGAAGACCAGGTCGGCGCGGGTGCCGGTCCACTTGACGTGGGCGGTGGCGCCGTCGCGGCCCTCGAAGGTGTTCTCGTCCGCGGACGTCGCCTTCCACGTCGTACCCAGGTCGAGCAGGTTGACGAAGAAGTCGTTGGTGAGCGTCCCAGGCCTGTCCGTGAACACGCCGTGCGAGGACTGCTGGTGGTTCGCGCCGAGCACGCGCAGGCCGCCGACGAGGACGGTGAGCTCGGGGGCGCTCAGGGTCAGCAGGTTCGCCCTGTCGAGCAGCAGGTACTCGGCCGGGAGGCGGTTGCCCTTGCCCAGGTAGTTGCGGAAGCCGTCGGCCGTCGGCTCAAGGGCGGAGAACGACTCCACGTCCGTCTGCTCCTGCGAGGCGTCCACGCGGCCGGGCGCGAACGGGACCTCGACGGCGACCCCGCCGTCCTTGGCGGCCTTCTCCACACCCGCCGCGCCGGCCAGGACGATCAGGTCGGCGAGCGAGATCTGCTTGCCGCCGGACTGCGCCGAGTTGAACGACGTGCGGACGCCTTCCAGGGTGCGCAGAACCGTCGCGAGCTCGTCGGGCTCGTTCACCTCCCAGCCGCTCTGCGGCTGCAGGCGGATGCGCGCGCCGTTGGCGCCGCCGCGCTTGTCACTGCCGCGGAACGACGAGGCCGACGCCCACGCCGTCGACACGAGCTGCGAAACGGTGAGGCCCGAGGCGAGGATCTGCTCCTTGAGGGAGGCGATGTCCGCCGCGTCGACGAGCTCGTACGAACGCGCCGGCAGCGGGTCCTGCCACAGCAGCTCCTCGGCGGGGACCTCCGGGCCGAGGTAGCGCACGACGGGGCCCATGTCGCGGTGGGTCAGCTTGAACCAGGCGCGGGCGAAGGCGTCCGCGAACGCCGCGGGGTCCGCCAGGAAGCGCCGCGAGATCTGCTCGTACGCCGGGTCGAAGCGGAGCGAGAGGTCGGTCGTCAGCATCGTCGGGGCGTGCTTCTTCGACGCGTCGAAGGCGTCCGGCACGGTGTTCGAACCGGCGCCCCCCTTCGGCCGCCACTGGTGCGCGCCCGCGGGGCTCTTGAACAGCTCCCACTCGTAGCCGAAGAGGATCTCGAAGAAGCTGTTGTCCCAGGCGGTCGGGGTGTTCGTCCAGATGCCCTCAAGGCCACTGGTGATCGCGTCGGCGCCCACACCGGTGCCGTGGCTGCTCTTCCAGCCGAGGCCCTGCTGCTCCAGCGGGGCCGCCTCGGGGTCGTTGCCGACGGCGTCCGCCGGGCCCGCGCCATGGGTCTTGCCGAAGGTGTGGCCGCCGGCGATCAGGGCGACGGTCTCCTCGTCGTTCATCGCCATCCGGCGGAACGTCTCGCGGATGTCGCGCGCGGCGGCGATGGGGTCCGGGTTGCCGTTGGGGCCCTCGGGGTTGACGTAGATCAGGCCCATCTGAACCGCGCCGAGCGGGTTCTCCAGCTCACGGTCGCCGGTGTAGCGCTCGTCGTCGAGCCAGTTGGTCTCCGGACCCCAGTACACGTCCTCGTCGGGCTCCCACACGTCCGCGCGGCCGCCGCCGAAGCCGAAGGTCTCGAAGCCCATCGTCTCCAGGGCCACATTGCCGGTGAGGATCAGGAGGTCGGCCCACGAAAGACTCTTGCCGTACTTCTTCTTCACCGGCCACAGCAGGCGGCGGGCCTTGTCGAGGCTCGCGTTGTCCGGCCAGCTGTTGAGCGGGGCGAACCGCTGCTGGCCGGCCCCGGCGCCGCCGCGCCCGTCGCTGATGCGGTACGTGCCCGCGCTGTGCCACGCCATGCGGATCATCAGCGGGCCGTAGTTGCCGAAGTCGGCCGGCCACCAGTCCTGCGACGTCGTGAGCAGCTCCGCGATGTCCCGCTTCACCGTCGGCAGGTCGAGGGCGTTGAACGCCTCGGCGTAGTCGAACTCCTCGCCGAGCGGGTTGGCCACGGCCGGGTTCTTCGCGAGGATCTTCAGGTTCAGCCGCTCCGGCCACCACTGGCGGTTTCCGCCGCCCTGCGTCGGATGCGGGGCACGCTCGTGCACGACCGGGCAGCCGCCCGTGCCCTCCGTCTTGGCGTCGGTGACGATTGCATCGGGGTTCTCGGACATGGCAATCCTTCTTGACTCGGTGGATCACGGTGCTCAGGAACTGCGGGCGGTGAAACGGCCGGGGCACGGGCCCCGGCGG
The DNA here is from genome assembly GCF_001279695.1 of Streptomyces sp. WM6378. Lineage (GTDB taxonomy): Bacteria > Actinomycetota > Actinomycetes > Streptomycetales > Streptomycetaceae > Streptomyces. The sequence goes on along the minus strand of NZ_LGDD01000338.1, from coordinate 5,577 downwards.
ACGGCCTCGGCCTGGTGACGTCTGAGCGTCTGAGAAGCCGGGCCTTCGACGGGGGCCGGGTCAGGGCCCCCGCCGCGACGGTCTGGCCACATGGCACGCCCCGCGCACGACGGGGTGGGCAAGCAACGGGCCGCGTACACGACTTGGCAGGACAATACGGCCCATGCGATCACGCACCCCGGAACGCGGCACGGTGACGGCGGGGCGGGTGTCCGCCCGGGCGGACACCGGCGGCGCGGCACGCACCTTCGCGGCGGCGATCCCCCATGACGTCTCTGTCTCCTGGGTGAGGTGAAGTCCTGTTGCGGGTGGGGCCGGAGTCTTCCTGTCCCTAGGCTATCGGCGGCACCGATCCTACGATGGACCAAATCCAAGTCAAGAAGTACACCAAACCCATATCCCTTCGGAACGCGCCCGCTCCCTGGCACACTGCGCGTGTTCCACCCAACCCCGACCCCCTGAGCGTGGACAGGTGAACCGGCATGAGTGACCTGCTCGAACGGCTGCGAGGGCGCGGCTGGCGGATGACGTCCCAGCGGCGTGTCGTCGCGGAGGTCCTGGACGACGGCGACCACGTCCATCTGACGGCCGACGAAGTGCACGTCCAGGCGGCCGAGCGGCTGCCCGAGATCTCCCGGGCCACCGTCTACAACACCTTGGGCGAACTGGTCCTGCTCGGCGAGGTCATGGAGGTCTCCACCGACGGCCGCGCCAAGCGCTACGACCCCAACGCCCACCACCCCCACCAGCACCTGGTGTGCTCCAACTGCGGCACCATCCGCGACGTCCACCCCACCGGCGACCCGCTGGCCGACCTCCCGGCCGACGAACGCTTCGGCTTCACCCTGTCCCGGGCCGAGGTCACCTACCGCGGACTGTGCCCGTCCTGCTCCTAGACACGAACCCGCTCGACCTCCCATAGGGACGCGAGACCTGCCCCGCCCATGAGATGAGTCATAGCCGACACCTCTTGGGCCGTGTCGAAGTTGGGCTGAACGGGTGAGCGGCGTCATCATGGCCGGATGCAGATACAGCACGTGGGCGAGGTGGTCCGGTGAGCAGGTACGACGTCACCGACGAACAGTGGGAGGGGCTCGCCCAGGTCGTTCCGCTGCGCGGCCGCAACGAGTGGCCGTCCAGAGTCGACCACCAGACCATCCCCGGCGACTACGCGACCGTCGAACAACGCCGCTTCGTCGTCCTCCGGGTGCAGATCTTCGCGGACGCCCGCGAAGTCGCCGAATACCTCATCGCACAGATCCCGGTCCTCCTCGACCTGACGGGCGCCGACCCCGAAGTCGCCAAGCGGATCCTCGACTTCAGCACCGGCGTCGTCTTCGGCCTGGGCAGCGGAATGCACCGCGTCGACCGCAACGTCTTCCTGCTCGCCCCGGCCGGCACCGAAGTGGAAGGCATCGCCGCGGCGGCCGTCCCCCACCCCTGACCCGCCCGCCCTCGCTCCACCGCCCCGCCCAGGACCGTCCCGCAGCGCTGTGCCGTCCCTCATTAGTAGGAAGGTCAACGCGGCGGAACGGTTCGTCAGTTTTACGGCTGCGTACGGTCCCAGCCATGACCACGACGACCACCAACAGTGACCGAGCCGCCCGCCCCGATCGACCCACCGTCACCGAACTCAGGCTGTCCTCCTTCCGGGCACACCGCGGCGCGGCCATCCCGCTCGGCCCGCTCACCCTGGTCACCGGGCCGAGCGGCAGCGGCAAGACGAGCGTCCTCGAAGCATTCGAAGCGCTCGCCAGACTCGGCTCGGGCGCGTCGCTGGGATCCGTGTTCCGCGACCCGGCGGGCTGCGTGCCCGAACGCGCCGACGCCGACGCCCAGGGCCGCCGCGGATTCCGGATCGGCTGCACGGTGGACGGCCCCGCCGGCCCGGTCCGCCTCGACCTCGCCGTCCAGGCCGAGCCGGAACTCCGCGTCGTCGGCGAACGTTTGACCAGCGAAGGACAGACCCTCCTGAGCACCGCGCTCCGGGACCCCGGCCGCTCCACCGTCCAGGCGGCCTGGCACACCGCGGGCGCGGTCCCCGTCACGCGCGCACCGCTCCCCGACGACCGGCTCGGCACCGCACTGCTCCCCCTGCGCGTAGCGGGCAAGACCGAAGGACAACTGCGCGTCCTGGCCGCCGCCGAACAAGTCGTCGTCGCCCTGCGCTCGGTGTTCGCCTGCGACCCCCAGCCCCAGCGCATGCGCGAACCCGTCGTCCCCGCTCAGGGGAGCGGCGCCGGGCGGCTCAGGCGCGGCTGCGACAACCTCGCCGAAGTCCTCTTCCGCACCCGCACCGAATGCGGCATCCGCCACGGCCGCCTCGTCACCGCGGCCCGCGCGGGCTGCGCCGGGCCCGTCACCGGCCTCACCACCGAGCAACTCGCCGACGGTACGTTACGAGCCGTCCTCGCCCGCGGCGGCGCCCGGCACGGCACCCCCGTCGGCCGGCTCGGCGAAGGCGAACTCCGCTACCTCGCCCTCGCCCTCGTGCTGCTCACCGGACCCGGCGTCCTCGCCGTCGACACCGTCGCCGAAGTACCCCCGGCCATGCAGACCCTCGCCGTCCTCGCCGACGGGCTCGACCGCGCACTCGACCCCCGCCAGAGCCGCGAACTCATCGCCCTGGCCGCCGAGATGTGCGCCCGCGGCCACATCCGGCTGCTCGCCGCCGTCGGGGACGGAGCGGGCGCCCATGAGGCCCACGGGGCGACGGTGGTAGACCTGGAACCGTGAACCAACTCGACGTACCGGCCCTCCAGCGCAGGCTCGCAGCCTTCGCCGCCGCCCGCGACTGGCAGCCGTACCACACCCCGAAAAACCTCGCCGCGGCCCTCAGCGTCGAGGCCTCCGAACTGCTCGAAATCTTCCAGTGGCTCACCCCCGAACAGTCGGACCGGGTGATGACCGACCCGGACAAGGCCCACCGCGTCACCGACGAGGTCGCCGACGTCCTCGCCTACCTCCTCCAGCTCTGCGAGGTGCTCGGCATCGACGCGTTGGCCGCGCTCTCCGCCAAGATCGACCGCAACGAACTCCGCTTCCCCGTCCCGAAACCACCGAAGCCCCCGAACAACTCGCCGACGGACACGGAGAGTCACTCATCCGAGTGACCGAGATACTCACAATCGGCTTGCTGTGCACAGATTTCCGATTTCCTCTGGCTTTCCGAGCCACTCACGCTCACGCTAGGTAGTGGACGCGAAGCTCGGGTCCGTCGCACGAACGGGGAAATCGGATGGATGCGGTACGGCTCGTCAAAGTCAGCCAACACGCCCTGGCCCAGAGCCGGGCAGCACTCGACATCGTCGCCGAGGCCTGGCAGGCACAAGCCCTCGCCCAGGCGATCGGCGGCCACCTCGCGGCCACCGGCCCGCCGGAACTGAGGGGCGAAGCCCGCGGCCTCAGCGAAGCCGGCGGCCGGGGCTGCGCCGTCCTCGACCACCCCGGCATGCGCCGCGGCGGCATCCGAGCCGCCCAACTCACCGAAGTGGCCGACCCCGCAGGCACGTTGACCTCCCTGGGCGGACTGCTCGGCGACGTCTCGATGGCCCTCGTCTCGGTCGCCTGCGCCACCGACGAGGAGGGGCTGTACTGGCAGTGCATCGAGGCCATCGACGCCGCCGACGAATCGACCGACCGCATCCGCGGAATGCTGCGCCGGCTCACCTTGCGAGAGCAGGAGAGATCGGGTGAGGTGCTGCGGGACACCGCTACGGGGCCACCGTGAGGGGACTCCGGGGGCCCTGCGCACGCCGGCACGTGCCGCAGCCACCACAACCGTCGCCAGCCGGCCCCCCGGAGGCCCACCCCGCCCCGGCTGTCCTACCCGTTCTCGCGCTGCTCGCGTTCCTCGGTGCCGTGCGCCTGCTGCCGCTCGTCCGGGTCGCCGGTGGGCTGAGGGTCCGCGTCGAGCTGCGTCAGATCGGCGTTCAGCGCCGTCATCAGCTCCTCCATCTGCTGGAGCAGCCCCTTCGGGGCACCCTTCCGCTCGGCGGCGGACTGCGACGCCGGCTGCTGCGGCACGGTCGGTTCGGGCACGGCTTCCTGGGACATGGCGGCCTCCTCGGCCCAGCCCTTCCGCGGGGCGGACAGGGCGGAGAATCGGTCGACGCACCGGGCAGGGCCGCCGACACGCGGGCCGGGCGGTCCGGCTCCCCCCGGGTCAACGACCGCTTGACGCCAACGTCACTGGTCAGATGGGGTGCGACCGGCCAGATCGACGAATATTCACCCGACGGGGCTTCCCTGGGACGCGTGGTGGAGGCGGGGTTGACGGCGGCCCGACGGTGCAGGATGGAGGCATGGATCTTCGCATCTTCACCGAGCCCCAGCAGGGCGCTAGCTACGACACCCTCCTGACCGTCGCCAAAGCCACCGAAGACCTCGGCTTCGATGCCTTCTTCCGCTCCGACCACTACCTCCGGATGGGGTCCACCGACGGACTCCCGGGCCCGACCGACGCCTGGATCACCCTGGCCGGACTCGCCCGCGAGACCAAGCGGATCCGGCTCGGCACGTTGATGACCGCCGGCACCTTCCGGCTGCCGGGCGTCCTCGCCATCCAGGTCGCCCAGGTCGACCAGATGTCGGGCGGCCGGGTCGAACTGGGCCTGGGAGCCGGATGGTTCGAGGACGAGCACAAGGCGTACGGCATCCCCTTCCCTAAGGAGAAATTCGCCCGGCTGGAGGAACAGCTGGCCATCGTCACCGGACTCTGGTCCACCGAAGTGGGCCACACCTTCGACTACCACGGCACCTACTACCAACTCAGCGACTCGCCCGCGCTGCCCAAGCCCGCGCAGGCCAAGGTGCCCGTCCTGATCGGCGGGCACGGGGCGGCTCGCACGCCGCGGCTGGCCGCCCAGTACGCCGACGAATTCAACATCCCGTTCGCCTCTATCGAGGACAGCGAGCGGCAGTTCACCAGGGTCAAGGCGGCCGCCGAAGCCGCCGGACGCAGGGCGGACGACCTCGTGTACTCCAACGCGCTGGTCGTCTGCGTGGGCGAGGACGACGCAGAGGTGGCCCGCCGGGCCGCCGCCATTGGACGGGAGGTGGAGGAACTCAAGGCCAACGGACTCGCGGGCTCGCCCGCCGAAGTCGTCGAGAAGATCGGCAAGTACGAGGCGACCGGCTCGTCCCGCATCTACCTCCAACTGCTCGACCTCGACGACCTCGACCAGCTCGAACTGATCTCCTCGCAGGTGCTGCCGCAGCTGACCGGAGCCTGACCGTGCGGCCCGCCCGGACACTCGCCGCGGCCCTCGCGCAGGGACCGGTCGTCCTCGACGGCGGCCTCTCCAACCAACTGGAGTCCCGGGGCTGCGACTTGAGCGACGAGCTGTGGTCGGCCCGGCTGCTCGCCGACGACCCGCGGCAGATCCAGGCCGCGCACACCGCGTACGTACGGGCGGGCGCCCAAGTCGTGACCACGGCCAGCTACCAGGCCACCTTCGAAGGCTTCGCCCGCCGAGGGCTGAGCCATGGCGAGGCCGAGCTGCTGCTGGCCAAGAGTGTGCAACTGGCGCGTGAGGCTGGGGAGTTGGGTGAGGGCTCGGGGGGAGGGGTGGGGAG
>NZ_LGDD01000337.1 GCF_001279695.1 Streptomyces sp. WM6378 | reverse complement strand
CACTGAGGTGCTGGACCGGCATCTGCACCACCTGCCACCGCCCGCTACCTAGCCCACGGAAACCAACAAGATCGCCTGAGACTTAACGGAGTCCTACTAAGGCTTGGACCGCGGCCTGACCCCGAGCCGGGGCTGAGGGGACCTGCCGATCCCCACCCCGCCGTCCACCACCGTCTCCAGGGGGACACCATGCCCACCCCGTCCGAGAACCGGGAGCTCAGCCCCTACACCGGCTGGACCCGTGCGCACTGGGAGCGGTCGGCGGACCAACTGCTCCTGGCCGTGCGGCCCTACGCCTCGCCGCGGCGCGGGCTGGTCAACCTGCCCGGCGCCCGGGCCAGCTGGTCGGGGCCGCGCTCCGACGGGCTCGAAGGCTATGCCCGCACCTGGCTGCTCGCGGCCCTGCGCGTGGCCGGGGCCCGGGGCGACGACCCCCGCGGCCATCTGGACCGTTACGCCGAGGGGCTCGCCTCGGGCACCCAACTGCCGGTCGCCACAGGCGAGTTGAGCTCGACGTACCCCGACGCCTGGCCGCTCACCACCCACACACGGCAGGCGATCGTCGAGTCGGCCTCGGTTGCCCTCGGTCTCCGACTCACCCGCCCCTGGCTGTGGGACAGGCTCGACGACCGCACCCGTCAGCGCGCCGTCGACTGGCTGCTGCCTGCCCTCGGCCCGTCCCCGGTCGACAACAACTGGTGGCTGTTCGGCCTCACCGTCGCCGGATTCCTCCAGGACGCCGGCATCGAGACCGACCGCGCCAAGGCCACCATCGAGCGCGCCCTGGAACGCATCGACCAGTGGTATCTCGGCGACGGCTGGTACAGCGACGGCCCGAACCGCTCCTTCGACCACTACAACGCCTGGGCCCTCCACTTCTATCCCGTCCTGCACGCCCAGCTGAGTGGCGACCAGGAACTCCTTGACCGCTACGGCCTCCGTCTCCGTGCCCAACTCGACGCCCACACCCGCCTGTTCGGCGCCGACGGAGCTCCGATGGTGTACGGGCGCTCGCTGACGTACCGGTTCGCCGCCGCGGTCGCACCCTGGCTCGGCGCGCTCACCGGCCACACCCCGCTCACTCCCGGCGCCACCCGCCGGCTCGCCTCGGGCACCCTGAAGTACTTCCTCGACCGGCCCGAAGGCCGGCGCGCGACCGACGCCGCCGGGCTGCTCACCCTGGGCTGGCACGGCCCGTACCCGCCGGTCATCCAGCACTACTCGGGCCCCGCATCCCCGTACTGGGCGTCCAAGGGCTACCTCGGACTGCTGCTGCCGCCCGAGCACCCCGTATGGACGGCCGTCGAGGAGCCGCTGCCCGCCGAGACGGAGGATGCCACCGTGACCCTCGGCCCACCGGGCCTGCTGATCCAGTCGACGGCCGCGGACGGCCTGGTCCGCCTCCACAACCACGGCAGCAACCACCATGTCGACGGCGGCGCGGACGAGGACCCCTGCTACTCCCGCTTCGCCTACTCGACCGGCACCGGACCCACCTCCGACGGCGTGCCCGACAACCACTTCGGGCTGCTGACGAAGGAGGAGTGCACCACCCGGGGCCCCGCCGTCCCGCTCGGCAGCGGTCCCGGCTGGGCGGCATCCCTGTCCGAGCCGCGGCCGGGCCCGCCCGGTGTGCGGATCGTCTCGGTGACCCTCGCGCACGGCCGCGCGGAACTCCGCGCCCACCTGGTCACCGGGGCCGAACCGGGCACCCCCGTCCGCCAGACCGGCTGGGCCACCACCCCCGGCCGCACCGCCCAGCTGCACCCCGTGCACGGCTACGCGGCGGAAGTGCACCAACTGGCCGCCGGATCAACCCTGTTCGGGCCCGACTCGGATATCCGGGCGCTCCACGGAGCGACCGGCCCCGCACCGTCCCTGTTCATCGCGCTCGCCTCCCTCACCGCCGAACCGGACCCGAGCCCGGTCCACACCCTCGCCGACATCCAGGTCACCGGCCACACCGTCCGGGTGACCTGGCAGAACGGAACCACCTGTCAGCTCGTGCTCGACTCCACCTCCCCAACCGTCCGTACGGAGGACATGTGAGATCCCGCCACGCCGCCGCAGCCCTCGCCGCCACGGCGGCCGTCACGCTCGCCGCCCCCATCGCCAACGCCGCCCCGCACCAAGGGCGTACGTACTACGTCGACTGCTCGGCCACCGCCCCGGGCGACGGCAGCAGGCAGCACCCCTGGACCACGCTCACCGAAGCCAACTCCCAGGCGTACGGCCCCAGCGACCACTTGTTTTTCAAACGAGGGGCGACGTGCACCGGTTCCCTGATCCCGAGGGGAATCGGATCACCCTCCGCGCCCTTCACCATCGCCGACTACGGCGGCGGCCCGGCCCGCGCCCAACTCGACGGCGCCGGCGCCCAGGACGTCGTACTGCTCTCCAACACCCAGTACGTGCACGTCAGCGGCCTGGAGCTGACCAACTCGGCCAGCCCCGGCGGCATCCGCAACGGCATCCGGCTGCGCCTGACCGACTACGGGACCGCCCGCGGTTTCGAGCTCGACCACCTCTACATCCACAACGTCCGGGGCGGCGACTTCAAGGCACTGGGCGGATCGAGCGCCATCCAGATCACGGTCGAGGGGACGGCGAAGGCCAGCAGCTACGACGGCCTGGACGTCCACCACAACCGCATCGAGGACGTCGACCGCGAGGGCATCTACTTCAAGTCGACCTTCTCCAAGCGCGATCTGGTCGGCGAGCAGCAGGACCCGAACGCATTCCCCGGCCCCTGGACCCCCTCCACACACGTCCACATCCACCACAACACGCTGACGGACCTGGCCGGCGACGGCATCAAGCTGGACACGACCAGCGGCGCCCGCGTCGACCACAACCGGGTCGACGGCTTCCAACTGCGCTCGCCCTCCGCCAACGCGGGCGTGTGGACGTTCAACACCGACGCCACCACGATCGAGTACAACGAGGTCTCCGGCGGCGGCAACACCCACGACGGCATGTCCTTCGACGCCGACGGCGCGTCCCGCGGCACCGTCTTCCAGTACAACCGCAGCCACGACAACAAGGGCGGCTTCCTGCTGATCTGCCCCTACAGCGGCGCCAAGACCCTGGACACGGTGGCCCGCTACAACATCAGCAGCAACGACGGCGCCCGCCTCGTCCAGAACTGCTGGGGGCCGATCCTCAACACGCGGATCTACAACAACACGTTCCGCAACGACGCCTCGACGACACCCGGCTATCTGGTGCAGGACGACGCGGGCAGCCCCGCCACCACCCAGCACGAACTCGTCGTGCGGAACAACCTCTTCGTGAGCGGAGGCAGCGGCGGCTACGCGTTCAAGAACCCCACCGCCGGGCTGCTCCTCGACCACAACGTCTTCCACGGCATCGACATGGCCCGCCCCAACCCCGGCGGCAGCACCGCGGACCCGCTCCTGCGTGCCGACTTCCGGCTCGCCCAGGGCTCCCCGGCCCTCGCCTCCGGCGCGGTCGTCGCCGACAACGGAGGCAGGGACTACTTCGGCAACCCGGTCTCCACGACGGCCGCCCCCAACATCGGCGCCTACGCGGGGTGCGGGCTCAACTCGCTCACTTGGGGCCGTACTTGCGGCCCGTCTTGGAGGTGATGCCGCCGAGCAGGCCGCGCGGCGCCAGCTTCACCGCGCCCATCAGCGCCTTGTAGCGCGGGTCGGGGATCGAGAGCGACTTGCCGCGCGCGAGGTCGGTCAGCGCCGCCGCCACCAGCTTGTCGGCGTCCAGCCACAGCCAGCCCGGGATGTTGTCGGTGCCCATGCCGGCCCGCTGGTGGAACTCGGTCCGCACGAAGCCGGGGCACAGCGCCATCAGCCGCACCCCGGACCCGGCGAGGTCCCGGGCCGCGCCCTGGGTGAACTGGACGACCCACGCCTTGGACGCGCCATAGGTGCCGCGCGGTACGAAGGCGGCGACCGAGGCCACGTTCACGACCCCGCCGCGGCCGCGCTCGCGCATCGAGGCGGTCGCCGCCGAGGTCAGCCTGAGAACCGCCTCGATGTGCACCTTGATCATGGTGAGTTCGTCCGCCATGGACACTTCGAGATAGCGGCCCTTGTTGCCGAACCCGGCATTGTTGACCAGGAGATCGACCGGCTGCCTGGGCTGCGAGAGCCGTGCCTCGACCGTGGCGATCCCGTCCTCCGTGGACAGGTCTGCGGTCAGCACCTCGGCCTCGATGCCGTGCCGGTCGTGCAGCTCGGTGGCCTGCTCGCTCAGCCTCTTGGTGTCCCGGGCCACCAGCACCAGATCGTGTCCATCGGCCGCGAAGCGCCGCGCGAACGCGGCGCCGATGCCCGCCGTCGCTCCCGTAATCAGTGCAGTCGTCATAGGCGCACGTTAATGCCCCCGGTGGGCGTGCGGTGACCGCCCCCACCCGGCCGCCCAACCGGTCGCGATCCCCATGAACTGTCCCAATGGCGACAGTCTTTGAGGGGTTTGTGGAGATCTTGAGGGAAGAGGGTCGGGCCCGGTCCTATGAGCCGTGCTTGGCCAGGTACTTCCGTACGGTCTCGACCGCTTCGGGCTCCAGGGCGTCGCCCGCCGCCAGGGTGCGCGGCAGCAGCGCCCGCTCGGTCGTGAACGCCCGGAACCAGAAGGCCACCGAAACTTCGTGATCCGGTCGCTCGATCACCTCGATCGAGTCGCCTCCACGGATCTCGCCCGGTTCGATCACCCGGAAGTACGCGCCCGGAACCGCCGCCTGTGTGAAGCGCCGGACCCAGCCCTTCTGATCGAGCCAGCCCCCGAACGTCCGGCAGGGGATGCGTCCGGAGGCGACTTCGAGGACCACGTCGCGGCCTATCCGCCAGCGCTCGCCGATCCGGGCGCCGCTCACATCGACGCCGTACGTCGTGAGGTTCTCGCCGAACGAACCGTTCGGCAGCTCGCGGCCGAGCTCCGTGGCCCAGACGTCCAGGTCCTCGCGGGCGTAGGCGTAGACCGCCTGGTGGTCGCCGCCGTGGTGGCGCAGGTCGCAGACGGTGTCGCCCTCCACGCCGCTGGCGCCCACGCCCTTGGGACCCGGAGCGAAGACGCGGACCGCACCGCTCACCGGCCGCTTGTCGATGCCGGTGACGCCACCCTTGGCGTCGGTGTAGTCGGCGGCCTTGGCGCGGCCCAGGTTCACAGAAAGAAGCTCCATAGGGGAACGCTAGCCGAGCCAAACCCAAAGCAGCGACCGATTTCTCGCCGCGCTCTCCAAGATTCGCTTATGCTCAAAGAATGATCGAGGCCCGTCATCTCCGCGTCCTGCGCGCCGTCGCCGCCACCGGCTCCTTCTCGGCGGCGGCCCGCGAACTGGGCTGCACCCAGCCCGCCGTCAGCCAGCAGATGAAGGCCCTCGAATCGTCCGCGGGCACCCCGCTCCTGATCCGCACCGGCCGAGAGATGCGGCTGACCCAGGCCGGAGAGGTCCTGGTCCGGCACGCCGCCGGCATCCTCGCCGGGCTGACCGCGGCGGAGGAGGAGGTCGCCGCCATCGCCGGGCTGCGGGCCGGCCGGGTGCGCCTGGTGTCCTTCCCGAGCGGCTCCTCCACCCTGGTGCCGACCGCGCTCGCCGCCCTGCGCGCAGCCCACCCGGGCACCCGGGTCTCGCTCGTCGAGGCCGAGCCGCCGCGCTCGGTGGAGATGCTCCGCGAGGGCGACTGCGACATCGCGCTCGCCTTCCGGTACGGCTCGAACGCCACGGAGTGGGACGACCTGGTGGTGCGCCCGCTGCTCGTCGACCGCCTGGTCGGCCTGGTGCCCGAGGGGCACGCGCTGGCCGAGACGGGCACAGTCGCCATCAAGGACCTGGCGGACGAGCCCTGGATCGCGGGCTGCCCGCGCTGCCGGCGCCAACTGGTGGAGGTCTGCGAGGAGTCCGGGTTCACCCCGCGCATCGACTTCGCGACCGACGACTATCCGGCGGTGATCGGCCTGGTGGGCGCGGGTCTCGGCGTCGCGGTGATGCCGGAGCTCGCGATCGAATCCGTACGGCCCAAGGGTGCGCGTACGGTCACCGTCGAGCCTGCTGTCGAGCGGGAGATCGTCGCGCTAACGCTGCCCGACCTGGCCCAGGTCCCGGCCGTCGCGGCCACCCTCGACCAGCTGACCCGCGCCGCCGCGCGGGGTTAGGCGCGACAAGAGGGCGCGGCCACAAGTCGCCTCTTTGCGGCCGGGGAGGGCCCAAACCGCGCAGGAACGTTTCTTCTGATCCGGTCCGGTCCGGGGCCGCTCAGGAGGGGGCCATGCCGCCCCCGGCCGGGGCGGCGGCCGTCACCAGGCGGTTGCGCGCCCTGCCCATGAGCTCTTCGCGCTCGTCCTCGGTGAGCCCGCCCCACACGCCGTAGGGCTCTCGTACCGCCAGGGCGTGGGCCGCGCACTGTGCACGCACCGGGCAGCGCATGCACACCTCTTTCGCCGAGCTCTCGCGCGCACTCCGCGCCGCGCCGCGCTCGCCTTCCGGGTGGAAGAAGAGCGAGCTGTCGACCCCACGGCAGGCCGCGAGGAGCTGCCAGTCCCACAGATCGGCGTTCGGTCCGGGAAGGCGGGAGAAATCTGCCATTGCTCTTGTCCCCTTGAAACCGTGCTGAGGCGGATGGGCGGGCCGGTACGGGACGGGTGCGCACAGGGGCTCATCCGAAACGTAGGTACCGACGAAGGTACATCTCCTGTGTAAGTAGATGTAAATATGACTCATTGGGAATCTAGCCGCAGACACCGGGAAAAGGGAAGAAAAGCCGCTAAATGGGGCATAGCTACAAAAGTTGGGCGGGCGGCTCGCGACACTCTCCTGTGTGCGCGCTTCCTCACGTAGAGTGCCGAACGTGCCCGTCCGACCCGTAACTCTTTCGAGTGACCGTCGTTGAGAGTGCGGAGGCGATTGAAACAACAAGCGCTCGGGCAGGTGTCCGAGGGCGTCAATCGCACAGGTGACACATGTACCCAGCCTGGAGGCTCAAGGTGACGCGCATCAGCTGCGGAGGGCGGCCATGACATCAGTCCTCGTCTGCGACGACTCCCCGCTTGCCCGCGAGGCGCTCCGCCGCGCGGTTGCGACCGTGCCCGGCGTCGAGCGTGTGACGACGGCGGCCAACGGCGAGGAAGTCCTCCGCCGCTGGGGTGCCGACCGCTCGGACCTGATTCTGATGGACGTACGCATGCCCGGTCTGGGCGGCGTGGAGACCGTCCGCCGGCTGCTGTCCGCAGACCCGGGCGCCCGGATCATCATGCTCACGGTCGCCGAGGATCTCGACGGCGTCGCGCTCGCGGTCGCCGCTGGGGCCCGCGGTTACCTGCACAAGGACGCCTCGCGCGCCGAGCTGCGGGCGACCGTCACCCAGGCGCTCGCCGACCCGACCTGGCGGCTCGCCCCGCGCAGACTGCGGTCGGCCGAAATGGGTGCGGCGCCCACGCTCACCGCGCGGGAGATCCAGGTGCTCGAAGGCATGAGCCACGGCCGCTCCAACGCCGAGATCGGCCGCGAGCTGTTCCTCTCCGAGGACACGGTCAAGACGCATGCCCGACGGCTGTTCAAGAAGCTCGGCGCCTCGGACCGGGCGCACGCCGTCGCGCTCGGTTTCCGCTGGGGCCTGGTGCGCTGACGGCAGGTGCAACAGCCGGTCGGAGCCCCGTCCGCCGTCGGGCGGGCGGGCCCGGTCGCCCCGCGAACGGCAGCAGTAGGTGATGCTTCCGCCGCGATGCCGCATCCTTGTAGGTGTGGAGTTCCTCGGGGACAGGTCGGTCGAGCGGGAGGGGGGTGCAGGGGATGAGTTCCGGCGCACCCGCTCATAACGCTTCGGTGCACAACTACGGACGCGGTGCCACGGAGGGGACGACGCCGGGGCACCATGGATCGATGCGCGACGACGAGGCTGCGGCCCAAGGGGTCATCGGTGCACTCGTTCGCCGTGCGGTCGACGGCGACGAGCAGGCGACGCACGATCTGCTCGCGCATGTCCACCCGCTCGCGCTGCGCTACTGCCGCACCCGGCTCAACCGGTTGCCGGGTGATGCTCGCCACTTCGTCGAGGACCTCGCCCAGGAAGTCTGCGTCGCCGTCCTGATGGCGCTGCCGCGCTACCGCGACACCGGGCGCCCCTTCGAGGCCTTCGTCTTCGCCATCGCCTCGCACAAGGTCGCCGACCTCCAGCGGGCGGCGATGCGCCACCCCGGTTCGACGGCCGTGCCGTCCGACGAGATGCCGGAGCGGCCCGACGACTCGCTCGGCCCGGAGGAGCGCGCGCTGCTCAGCAGTGACGCGGAATGGGCCAAGAAGCTCCTCGCCAACCTCCCCGAGAACCAGCGCGAACTCCTGGTGCTGCGGGTCGCCGTCGGCCTCACCGCCGAGGAGACCGGCCAGATGCTCGGCATGTCGCCGGGCGCGGTCCGGGTCGCCCAGCACCGCGCGCTGAGCAGGCTGCGAGCCCTCGCCGAGCAGTAGGCGGCTCCTAGGCGCGTGACAGGCGCGCCAACCCTCCGCCCATCACGTGCGAACGTACAAAGAATCTCGATGATCTTGCTCGTGGAATGAGACACCCGCACAGCCCGTTAGCATGGACATCCGCACCGATCAAGGCCATTGGGGAAGGTGTCATGACTGCAAACGTCGACGGAGTGCCCGAGAAGTTCGCGACGCTCGGGCTGACATACGACGACGTGCTGCTGCTGCCGGGCGCGTCCGACATGGCGCCCGACCAGATCGACACCTCCTCGTACCTTTCGAAGAACGTCAAGGTGAACGTCCCGCTGCTCTCCGCGGCGATGGACAAGGTCACCGAGGCGCGCATGGCCATCGCCATGGCCCGTCAGGGCGGCGCCGGTGTGCTGCACCGCAACCTCTCCATCGAGGACCAGGCCAATCAGGTCGACCTGGTGAAGCGCTCCGAGTCCGGCATGGTCACCGACCCGATCACGGTGCACCCGGACGCGACGCTGCGCGACGCCGACGAGCTGTGCGCCAAGTTCCGCATCAGCGGCGTCCCGGTCACCGACTCGGCGGGCAAGTTGCTCGGCATCGTCACCAACCGCGACATGGCCTTCGAGTCGGACCGCAGCCGCCAGGTGCGCGAGGTCATGACGCCGATGCCGCTGGTCACCGGCAAGGTCGGCATCTCCGGCGTGGACGCCATGGAGCTGCTGCGCCGCCACAAGATCGAGAAGCTGCCGCTCGTCGACGACGCCGGCATCCTCAAGGGCCTCATCACGGTCAAGGACTTCGTCAAGGCCGAGAAGTACCCCAACGCCGCCAAGGACAAGGACGGCCGGCTGCTCGTCGGCGCGGCCGTCGGTGTCGCGGGCGACGCCTACGAGCGGGCCCAGGCGCTGATCGCCGCCGGTGTCGACTTCATCGTCGTGGACACCGCGCACGGCCACTCCCGCCTGGTCGGCGACATGGTCGCCAAGATCAAGTCGAACTCCTCGGGCGTCGACCTCATCGGCGGCAACATCGCCACCCGTGACGGCGCCCAGGCTCTCATCGACTCGGGCGTCGACGGCATCAAGGTCGGCGTCGGCCCCGGCTCCATCTGCACCACCCGCGTCGTCGCCGGCATCGGCGTCCCGCAGGTCACCGCGATCTACGAGGCCTCGCTCGCCGCCAAGGCCGCGGGCGTCCCCGTCATCGGCGACGGCGGCCTGCAGTACTCGGGCGACATCGCCAAGGCCCTGGTCGCGGGCGCCGACACGGTGATGCTGGGCTCGCTGCTCGCCGGCTGCGAGGAGTCCCCGGGCGAGCTGCTCTTCATCAACGGCAAGCAGTTCAAGTCGTACCGCGGCATGGGCTCGCTCGGCGCGATGCAGTCCCGCGGCGACCAGCGTTCGTTCTCCAAGGACCGGTACTTCCAGGAGGCCGTGTCCACCGACGACAAGCTGATCCCCGAGGGCATCGAGGGCCAGGTGCCCTACCGCGGCCCGCTCTCCGCCGTCGTCCACCAGCTCGTCGGCGGTCTGCGCCAGTCGATGTTCTACGTCGGCGGCCGCACCGTCCCCGAGCTCCAGCAGAACGGCAAGTTCGTCCGGATCACCTCGGCGGGCCTCAAGGAGAGCCACCCCCACGACATCCAGATGACCGTCGAGGCGCCGAACTACAGCAGGAAGTAAGTCCGCAGCATCCGACGAGGGGCGGCCCGGGAGTTCCCGGGGCCGCCCCTCGCCCGTATGTCGGGGATACTGGGGCATGCAGACGTAGAGGGAAAGGCCCACACAACGTGACTGAGATCGAGATCGGGCGCGGCAAGCGCGGCCGCAGGGCGTACGCGTTCGACGACATCGCCATCGTCCCGAGCCGGCGTACCCGGGACCCGAAGGAGGTCTCGATCGCCTGGCAGATCGACGCCTACCGTTTTGAGCTGCCCTTCCTGGCCGCCCCCATGGACTCCGTGGTCTCGCCGCAGACGGCGATCCGCATCGGTGAGCTCGGCGGCCTCGGCGTGCTGAACCTCGAGGGTCTGTGGACCCGGTACGAGGACCCGCAGCCGCTGCTCGACGAGATCGCCGAGCTGGACGAGGCGACCGCGAGCCGCCGCCTCCAGGAGATCTACGCGGCGCCCATCAAGGAAGAGCTGATCGGGCAGCGCATCAAGGAGGTGCGCGACTCCGGTGTCGTCACCGCCGCCGCGCTCTCCCCGCAGCGCACCGCCCAGTTCTCCAAGGCCGTCGTGGACGCGGGTGTCGACATCTTCGTCATCCGCGGCACCACCGTCTCGGCCGAGCACGTCTCGGGCGCCGCCGAGCCGCTCAACCTGAAGCAGTTCATCTACGAGCTGGACGTCCCGGTCATCGTCGGCGGCTGCGCCACGTACACCGCGGCGCTGCACCTGATGCGCACCGGTGCGGCCGGCGTCCTGGTGGGCTTCGGCGGCGGCGCCGCGCACACCACCCGCAACGTCCTGGGCATCCAGGTCCCGATGGCCACCGCCGTCGCCGATGTCGCCGCGGCCCGCCGCGACTACATGGACGAGTCCGGCGGCCGGTACGTCCACGTCATCGCTGACGGCGGCGTGGGCTGGTCCGGCGACATCCCGAAGGCCGTCGCCTGTGGCGCCGACTCGGTGATGATGGGCTCCCCGCTGGCCCGCGCCACCGACGCGCCGGGCCGCGGCCACCACTGGGGCATGGAGGCCGTCCACGAGGACGTGCCGCGCGGCAAGCTCGTCGACCTGGGCATCGTCGGCACCACCGAGGAGATCCTCACCGGTCCCTCGCACACCCCGGACGGTTCGATGAACCTGTTCGGCGCCCTGCGCCGCTCGATGGCGACGACCGGCTACAGCGAGCTCAAGGAGTTCCAGCGGGTCGAGGTCACGGTGGCGGACGCGCAGCACAAGCGCTGAGGTTTGAACCGCTCGTCATCCGCAGAGGGGTGACGCGCGGTCCCGCCCGCACAAGGGCGTGCCGTACGCACGAAGAGGGGCCCGTAACCGCGACGAGCGGTACGGGCCCCTCTCGCATGGCGTCGTGGGTCACTCGGTGGCGCGGCTGGCCCCCGCCCAGGCGCCGACGACGGCGAGCGCGAGGAACGCGTACCGCAGGATGCTCTGGTCGTGGGCCCAGGCGTCGGTCAGCCACCCGAAGTGGCTGAGGAACACGTCGGTGACCGATTCGGGGGTGTCCTTGGTCTCGATCATCGCCACCGCGAGGAGCTGGCCGAAGAACGTGGCGGCCACTGCCAGGGGTGCGGAGATCACGAAGAGCCAGAAGCTGCGGCCGCCCACCTTGAAGGCCGCGAGCGCGACCGCGAAGCCGATGCCGAAAGCCGCGTACCCGAACTGTCGCTCGATGGCGCCGGTGATCAGGCCGTAGGCCAGGCCGGTGACGACGGCTGCGGCGAACCCGGCGAGTGCGCCGCCCACCAGGTTGCCGGGCCCCCGCACCGGCGCCGGGGTCACGGGAGCCGCCGGGTAGCCGAAGTCGGGCTGCGGCTCGGGCGACTGGGGTGGTGGCGTGACAGGCTGACTCATGGATGGTCCCCCCTGGGACAAAAACGCACGGCTGTGCGACAAGCGAACGCCGCAGATTAGCAGCCCCGGGGCCCGTGACTCACAGGCATTTCACAGCCGGTGCGCGGCCCCCGCCGGGGTCGCGCCGCGGGTGTCCAGAAGCAGCTGTGCCTTGACCGCCAGGCCCTGGAGGTCGTACGTGCGGTGGTGCTGGAGCAGCACCGTCAGATCGGCGTGGGCGGCGGCCTCGTAGAGCGAGTCCGCGCGCGGCACCGGCTGGTCGTGGACGCGCCAGGTCGGCACATGGGGATCGTGGTACGTGATCTGCGCGCCCAGATCCATCAGCCGCCCGGCGATCTCGTGGGCGGGGGAGCCCGCCAGGTCGGCCGAGTCCGGCTTGTAGGTGACGCCCAGCAGGAGCACGCGGGCGCCGCGGGCCGATTTGCCGTGCTCGTTCAGGAGTGTGGTGGAGCGCTGGATGACGTAGCCCGGCATGTGCGCGTTGATCTCGCGGGCGAGGCCGACCATGCGCAGTCCCGCGTACGGCAGCGGGGCCGGGTCGAGCGGGATGCCGTGGCCGCCGACGCCCGGCCCCGGCCGGAAGGTCTGGAAGCCGAAGGGCTTGGTCTCCGAGCAGCGGATGACGTCCCAGAAGTCGACGCCCATGTCGTGGCACAGCACGGCCATCTCATTGACCAGGGCGATGTTGACGTGCCGGAAGTTGGTTTCGAGGAGCTTGGACATCTCGGCCTCGCGCAGGCCCCGGGCGCGGACCACCTTGTCGGTGAGGCGGCCGTAGAACGCGGCGGCGGACTCCGTGCAGGCCGGGGTGAGCCCACCGATGACCTTCGGGGTCGCGGCGAAGCTGTGGGTGCGGTTGCCGGGGTCGATGCGGCTCGGCGAGTAGGCGAGATGGAAGTCGCGTCCGGCCCGCAGGCCCGAGCCCTCTTCGAGGAGCGGGCGCAGGAACTCCTCGGTGGTGCCGGGGTGCGCGGCCGACTCCAGGATGACGGTGGTGTGCGGCCGCAGCCGCCCGGCCAGCGCGCGGGCGGCCGCGGCGACCGCGCGGAGGTCGAGGGTGCGGTCGGCGCCGAGGGCGGTGGGCGCGCAGATCACGGCGGTACGGACCCGGCCCAGTTCGGCGGGGTCGGTCGCGGCGCGGAAGCCGCCCGCGAGCATCCGGCGCAGGTCGGCGGGGGTGAGCGAGCCGTCGGCTGGGGTGCGCCCCGCGTTGAGTTCGGCGACGGCGCGTGGATTCGTGTCGTGGCCGACGGTCTGGACGCCGGCGGCGACGGCGGCTTGGGCGAGGGGCAGGCCCAGTTGGCCGAGTCCGATGACGGCGAGGTCTGCGGGCATGTGGCCGTCCTTTCCCTTAGCCGGAGGGGACATGGAGCGCAAGCCCTGTGGACAGAATGGGCGTGCTAAATGTCAGACTAAGAGGAAATATGACCGATTTACGGCATTGGGAGGGCGCGGCAATCCGAGTGTTGTCCACAGGCGGTGGCCGATGTCGGTGGTCCCGTCCAGAATCGAGGATGTGAGCCGGACCACCCGGTCCGAGCGACCACCCCGATCCACGGGAGGCAAGCCGTGAGGACAGCGACACTGGGACCCGAGCAGCGCGCGCAGGCGCTCGCCGCCATGGCCGAACGCGAGCTGGACGTGCTGGTCGTGGGCGCGGGGGTGGTCGGAGCGGGCACGGCACTCGACGCGGCGACCCGGGGCCTGGCCACCGGCCTCGTCGAGGCGAGGGACTGGGCATCGGGCACCTCCAGCCGCTCCAGCAAGCTGATCCACGGCGGCCTGCGCTATCTGGAGATGCTCGACTTCGCCCTCGTACGCGAAGCGCTCAAGGAGCGCGGGCTGCTGCTCGAACGGCTCGCACCGCACCTGGTGAAACCGGTCCCGTTCCTCTACCCCTTGCAGCACAAGGGCTGGGAGCGGCTGTACGCGGGCTCGGGCGTCGCCCTCTACGACGCGATGTCCGTGTCGTCAGGGCACGGCAGAGGGCTGCCGACGCACCGTCACCTGAGCCGCCGCCACGCGCTGCGCGTCGCGCCCGCCTTGAAGAAGGACGCGCTGGTCGGAGCGTTGCAGTACTACGACGCCCAGATGGACGACGCGCGCTATGTGACCACCCTGGTGCGCACCGCCGCCTCGTACGGGGCGCAGGTCGCCAACCGGGCCCGGGTGGTGGGCTTCCTGCGCGAGGGCGAACGCGTTGTCGGTGCCAGGGTGCAGGATGGAGAGGCGGGCGGGGAGTACGAGATCCGCGCCAAGCAGGTCGTGAACGCGACGGGGGTGTGGACCGACGACACCCAGGCGCTGATCGGGGAGAGGGGGCAGTTCCATGTACGGGCCTCGAAGGGCATCCACCTGGTGGTGCCCAAGGACCGGATCCACTCGAATACCGGGCTGATCCTGCGGACCGAGAAGTCCGTGCTCTTCGTCATCCCCTGGGGCCGGCACTGGATCGTCGGCACCACCGACACCGACTGGGACCTCGACAAGGCGCACCCCGCGGCATCGAGCGCCGACATCGACTACCTCCTGGAACACGTCAATTCGGTGCTCGCGGTGCCCCTGACCCGGGACGACGTGCAGGGTGTGTACGCCGGTCTGCGACCGCTGCTCGCCGGGGAGTCCGACGCCACCAGCAAGCTCTCGCGCGAACACACCGTCGCGCATCCGGTGCCGGGGCTCGTGGTCGTGGCGGGCGGCAAGTACACGACGTACCGGGTGATGGCGAAGGACGCCGTCGACGAGGCGGTGCACGCGCTCGACCAGCGGGTGGCGGCCTGCGTCACCGAGGACATCCCGCTGCTCGGCGCCGAGGGGTACAAGGCGCTGTGGAACGCCCGGGCCAGGATCGCGGCGAGGACCGGACTCCATGTGGTGCGCGTGGAGCACCTGTTGAATCGGTACGGCTCGATGGCCGAGGACCTCCTGGAGCTGATCACCGCCGACCCGTCGCTCGGCGAACCGCTCGCCGCGGCCGACGACTATCTCCGCGCCGAGATCGTCTACGCCGCCTCGCACGAGGGGGCCCGCCACCTCGACGACGTGCTGACCCGGCGGACCCGGATCTCGATCGAGACCTTCGACCGGGGCACGCGCTCGGCCCGGGAGTGCGCGGAGCTGATGGCGCCGGTGCTCGGCTGGGACCACAAGCAGATCGAGAAGGAGGTGGAGCACTACGAGAAGCGGGTGGAGGCCGAGCGGGAGTCGCAGCGCCAGCCGGACGACCTGACGGCGGACGCGGCCAGGCTCGGCGCGCCGGACATCGCACCCGTCTAGGACGCGGCAGCGGAGGCCGAGGGCGCCGCCGGAGTACGGGACGGCCGCGGTGCGCGGGCCGGTACCGGGGGGCGGGGCGGCGCCGGGGTGCTGGACGCCGTCGGCGCATGGGGTGACGGCGGCGCGTGGGGCGGCTGCCGGGTCGACGTCGGGCAGAACTCGGCGTCGAGGAGAGCGAGTTCGAGGGAGGGGTCGGTGAAGGCATCGGTGTTGATGCGGAAGACGGCGGTGTGGCGGCCGTCGGGGGTGGTGGCGGCGCGCACGTAACTGCCGGATATGTGGCCGTTGTGGCCCCACACCGTCAGGCTGCAGGAGAGCCGCTGGGGGTAGATACCGAGTGCGTACACGCCCAGGGTGGAGTCGGTGCTGAGCAGTTCGCGCCGTTGGGCCGCGGGCAGCAGGGTGCCGGCGAGGAGGGCCGCGTAGAAACGGCTGAGATCGGCGAGCGTCGAGATCAGCTCGCCGGCGGCGCCCGCCTGGCGCGGGTCGAGGTCGGTGACGTCGCGGCCTCTGGAGGTGTAGGCGCGGCTGTGTGGTTCGGGGAGCGTGGTGCGGGCGCCCGGGAAGGAGGTGCCGGTGAGATGGAGCGGGGTGATGATGCGGCGTTCGGCTTCGGCGGCATACGTGCGGCCGGTGACGGCCTGGATGATCAGGCCGAGCAGCACGTAGTTGGTGTTCGAGTAGGCATACGTGCCGAGGGGCCCGGGGGAGTGGGCGAGCGCGGTGCGGACGGCTTCGTCGGGGGTGAGTGGAACCGGAACGGTGGTGTCCGCCGTGTAGTTGAAGAGACCGCTGGTGTGGGAGAGCAGGGAGCGCAGGGTGAGGTGGCGGCCGTCGTTGCCGTGCCCGCGCACGAGTCCGGGCAGATACCGGTCCACGGTGTCGTCGAGTCCCAGCCTGCCCTCGGCGGACAGCTGGAGCACGACGGTGGCCACGAACGTCTTGGTGATGCTGCCCGCGCGGAAGTGGTCGGCGCGGCCGAGGGTGGTGCCCGCGGTGTGGTACCGGGTGCCGGAGGCGTCTTCGGCGAGCAGTGCGGCAGCCGGGGCGCCGCCGTCGGTGACCAGGCGGGCCAGCGCGGCGCGCACGGCGGAAGGGGCCTCTTCGCCGGGCAGCGGCGTCGTGCCGAGCACGCACAGCGCCGTGGTCAGCGTCGTGGCCAGCGGTGCGACGAGCAGCGCCCGGAGCGTCGGCATGGCGGGCTTCCCTTCCTCGGGAGCCATCTTGGCGGAGGTCGGACCCGGGACCATCACCGGTCCTGGCGTGAGGGACAATGATGGCTCTGCCAGGGCGGGTTACGGGCCTCGCGCGGACGCCGAGTTCGAGAGCGGCTCCGGTGCGGCCGGGCACCCGGCAGGACAAGCAGGTCGAAGCGGTGGGCCGGGCCGGCTCCATGAGGGCGGTCGTGGCAGGCCGCGGGCCGAGGCCGGCGCGGGCGAAGATCAGGAATCGCAGAGGGGACGCATGTCGGAGGCGGAGCAGTCGCGGGAGCCCCAGCGGGACGAGCGGCAGGAACCGGGGGCGTCGTCGACGCCCGCAGAGTCCGCCTCGGGCGAGGCGGACACGAAGTCCGGGCGGCGCCCGGCGGATGCGGGTGACGCGGTGGCCAAGTCGAGTGCGGGTGAGTCGTCGGACGCCGGGCGGGCCGCGGCTGCCCCGAAGGGCAACTCGGGTTCCCGGGCGCAGGATGCGAAGCCCGGCGCTGCGGGCGCCGAGCGGGATGCCGCCGCCCGGGAGCCCAAGCCGGACCCCCGGACGTCGGCCGCCAAGCCGGGTGCGAAGCCGGGCGCCAAGGCAGGCGCCAAGGCGGCGGGCGCGAAGCCGAGCTCCCTTGCTGCGGCTGCCGAGCCGAGCGCCGGGGGTGGCGCCGCCGACGCCAAGTCCGCTGCCGAGCCGGGCTCCGGGGGCGCTGAGCCCAAGCCGGTTGCCAAGGCCGGGGATGCCGAGCCGGGTTCCGAGTCGGCCGATGCGAAGCCGGACTCCGAAGTCTCCGACGCCAAGCCGGGCATCGAGGACGCGGAAGCCAAGTCGGGTTCGCGGCCCGCCGATGCCAAGCCGGTGGCCAAGTCGAGCTCCGAGGTTTCCAACGCCAAGCCGGCCGCGAAGCCCGGGGACGCCAAGCCCACCACCCCCTCCACCGATGCCAAGCCGACGGCTCGCCCCGCTGACGGCAAGCCGGTTGCCCCGGCCCAGGACCTCAAGAAGGGCGGCGGCGAAGGCCGGTTGCTCGCGGGCCGGTACCGGCTCGGGGGAGTGCTCGGGCGGGGCGGGATGGGGACCGTCTGGCGGGCCGTCGACGAGACGCTCGGGCGGACCGTCGCCGTCAAGGAACTCCGCTTCCCCTCCAGCATCGACGAGGACGAGAAGCGCCGGCTCATCACGCGTACCCTGCGCGAGGCCAAGGCGATCGCGCGGATCCGCAACACCGCCGCAGTGACCGTCTACGACGTCGTGGACGAGGACGACCGGCCCTGGATCGTGATGGAGCTCGTCGAGGGCAAGTCGCTCGCCGAAGCGGTGCGCGAGGACGGGACGCTGACGCCCCGCCGGGCCGCCGAGGTGGGGCTCGCGATCCTCGACGTGCTGCGTTCCGCGCACCGGGAAGGCATCCTGCACCGCGACGTCAAGCCGTCCAACGTGCTGATCGCCGAGGACGGCCGGGTCGTGCTGACCGACTTCGGCATCGCCCAGGTGGAGGGCGACCCCTCCATCACCTCCACCGGCATGCTCGTCGGAGCGCCCTCGTACATCTCGCCCGAGCGGGCCCGCGGCCACAAGCCCGGTCCGGCCGCCGACCTCTGGTCGCTCGGCGGGCTGCTGTACGCGAGCGTGGAAGGCGTGCCCCCGTACGACAAGGGTTCGGCGATCGCGACGCTGACCGCGGTGATGACCGAGCCGGTCGATCCGCCCAAGAATGCGGGCCCGCTCCTTGAGCAGGTCATCTACGGGCTGCTCGCCAAGGACCCGGCGCAGCGGCTCGACAACGCTGCCGCGCGCAAGCTGCTCACCGAGGTGCTCAACGCCCCGGAGCGCCCCGAGCCCGCTCCCGAGCCGGTGTCGCCCGAGGCGACCCGGGTGGTTCCGCTGCCGCCGCTGCCCGGCGAGCCGAAGACCGACGTGGCCGCCGAGCGGGTGCGCGGCGCGCTCAAGTCCGTACGGAACGCGGCAGCCGAGGCCAAGGAGAAGGCGCAGGTCGCCCGGGAGGCGCGGGACGTCCGGTCCAAGGCGGTGCCCGCGCGGCCGAAGTCCGGGGCGCCGTCGGGCCCGGTGCCGCCGCCGCGCGCGCCGCTCACCGATGTCGTGCCGCGCCGCACCCTGGTGATCATCGCGGTGGTCGCGGCGCTCGCGATACTCGGCACGGTGCTCGCCATCACGCTCAGCTCGGGAGACGATTCCGCGCACAAGCCCAAGGGCGACAAGGCCGCTTCCAGTGGGCCCGCGGCCGGCGGCTCCCCGGCGAGCAGCAAGAAGGGCACCGGCAGCCAGAACCCGTCCGGCGCGGGCACCCCGTCCGGCCAGGGCTCCACGGGGACGGCCGGACAGGGCGACGGCAAGGGCGACGACACCGGCACGGGCACGGGCACCGGCACCGGCGACAACAACAAGGGCGGCGGTGGCACGGGCACTCCCGCCACCACTCCCTACAAGTCGAGCCAGGGCTTCT
The DNA here is from genome assembly GCF_001279695.1 of Streptomyces sp. WM6378. Classification (GTDB taxonomy): domain Bacteria; phylum Actinomycetota; class Actinomycetes; order Streptomycetales; family Streptomycetaceae; genus Streptomyces. Next base: position 18,749 of record NZ_LGDD01000337.1, on the reverse strand, counting down.
CCATAGGCCTGCCCGCGGGTTGGTCGTACAGCAAGACCGACGACGCGGGCGTCCGATTCAACGGCCCCAACGGGCAGCGCCTCCTGATCGGCTGGACCGACAGCCCCAAGTCGAACCCGGTGGCGGACTGGACGGACCAGGAGTCGTCCATGACGAGGCCGGGCTACAAGCGGGTGAAGATAGCCGCGGTGAACTACCGGGGCTGGCTCGCGGCCGACTGGGAGTTCACCTACGACGACGACAGCGGGGCCAAGTACCACTCGGTGGACCGGGGCTTCGTCGTCAGCCTCAGCCAGGGCTACGGAATCATGTTCTCGGCCAAGGACGCGGACTGGTCGAAGCCGGAGACCCAGCAGACCCTGGCCGCGTTCTTCGCCACCTTCCAGCCCGCCTGACCCCGCCCGGGGAAACGCCTATCCCCCGGACGTGACGCGGCGGGGCCACGTATCGTGAGAGCCCGCGGACCGTACGCAGCCACAATGGGCCGGTAAACGACCGGAATTGACGGGTTGCGGCGGGGCTGAGGTCCGTGGTCCGGGGGAACAGCGCGCTGTGGGGAGGCGTCGTGGACGACTATGCGGGTCGGGTGCTCGCCGACCGCTATCGGCTGCCGCTGCCCCCCGACGACACCTACGACCTCGTCGAGACACGCGCTTTCGACACCTACAGCGGCCAGGAAGTCCTGGTCCGGCAGGTGCCGTTGCCGGAGGTCGTCGACGCCGAGGTGCTCGACGGCGACGACGCGTACGGGACGCCCGACACCTATATGCGCGGGGGCGAGAGCGGGTACGGCGCCGCACCCGGGTACGGGCGGACCACCCGGCGGCCCGCCGACCCCGCCGTGCGCCGGGCCGTCGAGGCAGCCCAGGCGGCCGCGCAGATCCCCGACCATCCCCGCCTCGACCAGGTCTTCGACGTGTTCGCGCAGGACGGCTCGCTGTGGATCGTCAGCGAACTGGTCGCCGCGCGCCCGCTGTCGGCGCTGCTCGCCGAACGTCCGCTGAACCCTTTCCGCGCGGCGGAGGTCGCCTCCGACGTGCTGACCGCGCTGCGGGTGCTGCACGCGCACGGCTGGACGCACCGCAACATCACCGCCCGTACGGTGCTGATATGCGACGACGGCCGGGTCGTGCTGACCGGCCTCGCGGCGGGCGCCGCCGAGGAGGCGCTGTGCGGGTACGCCCCCGTGCCGCTGCCGCCCGACGGCGACGGGTTCGGCGAAGCGCCACCGGCCGCGACGTCCCTCGGCCCCGGCGGAGGTCCACCGGCCGCGCCCCCGGGCGGCTCCGGCGAGACACGGCCACCCGCGCCTTCGGGCGGGCTCGACGAGACCCCGCCGAGCGGCACGTCGCAGGGTGGGCCCGAGCCGCGTCCCGCCGCGCGGGCCGGGGCGATCGCCGCGTACCGCGCGGGCGCCAGGGCGGCGGCAGCGGCGCGCACCGGGGCGGATCTTCCCGTGCAGCGCCCCGCCCAGGAAGGCACGCCCCCCTCCGAACAGGCCCGCCAGGCCGGGCTCGAAGGCAGCTGGGCCACCCCGGACACCCCCGGCGACCAAGGCATGTACGACCCCGTACGCGGCGTGCGGGTCCCGAGCGGCACCCCCGCGAGCCCGTACGCCGAGGACCAGGGCCCCGACTCCGGCCGCACCCGCCGCCAGTACGACCCGGTGACCGGACGCTGGGTGCCGCGCCCCACCCCGCGTCAGGCGGCCGAGGCCCAGGGACCCGATGCCCCAAGCCTCAACTCCCGGCATCCACAAGGGAGTTCAGGCAGTCCAGCCCAGTCGTCGGGCATCCCTGCCCCCACTCCCAGAACTCCCGCCCTGCCCCCGGGTTTCCGGGCCGACGCCTTCCGCGCCGACTCGCAGCGTCAGCCGCATCCCAGTGCCCCGCTGCCCGTCCCCGCCGTCAAGGAACGCACGCCCACGCCGGACCGGCGAACCGCCTCGGCCGACGCCCCCTACCGCGGCCCCGCGAACCGGCTCGCCGCCGAGCGGGCCCGGCACACCCGGATGGCCGTCGTGGGGGCGGTCACCGAGCGGTGGGCGCCCGAGCAGGCCGGGCCCGTGCACGAGAACTGGCGGCTCGCCCCGCCGATCGGCCCCGCCACCGACCTCTGGGCGCTCGGCGCCCTGCTGTTCCGCGCGGTGCAGGGCCACGCCCCCTACCCCGAGGAGAGCGCGGCCGAGCTCGTCCAGATGGTGTGCGGAGAGCCGCCCGCGTTCGCCGAGGAGTGCGGGCCGCTGCGGCCGGTCGTCGAATCACTGCTGCGCCAGGACCCCACCGAGCGCCCGGAGTTCGAGGAACTGCGCGGCTGGCTGCGCTCGCTGGTGCGGTCCGCGCCCGAGCCGGACGCGGGCGCCCGCATCGCGCCCCTCATCGTGCCCGACGCCAAGCGGCTCCCGATCCTGCGCCGCCGGGGCGAACTCGTACGGCGCAGACGGCGCGGCGCCGCCCCCGTGCCCGTCGCCCCGCCCGCCGAACACGGCCGCCACCGCCAGGCCGCGCCGGCGCGGGGCAGGAGACCGAGATCGCTCGGCCGGCTGCTGCTCCTGCTCATCCTGGCGCTGCTCGCCGCGGCGATCGCGTACGCCGTCCTCTTCATGCCCCGCTCGGGCTCCGCGCGGAACACGGGCAGCGCCACCCCGCCCGGCACCAGCGGGCAGCAGAGCCCCGGTTCGCCGTCCGCCGGCACCTCCCAGGTGCCGGCGCCCGACGGCACGCCGCCCTCGCAGCAGACGCAGACCACCGGGCCCGGCGGGACCGGTGCTACCCCGGCCGCCGGTTACGCCGTGCGCAAGGACGCCGAGGGGTTCCAGGTCGGCGTCGACAAGAGCTGGCAGCGGCAGCCGATGAACGATGCCGGGCAAGTCCGTTATGTCGGAGGTGATTTCACGCTGATCGTCGTCCCCGGGCGCGACTCCGTGAAGGACAACGGCTCGGATCCGCTGGTCTACCAGGCCGACAAGGAGCGCGAACTCCAGCCCTTCCGGGACTCCAGCTGGTCCACCTCCACCGGACTGCGGCGCATCGACGTGGGGCAGCGGTCCATGGCCGAGGGGCAGTTCACCTGGCGCGACAGCAACGGCCGCCAGGTCTACGTGCGCAATCTCGCCATGATCATCAATGGCCGATATCACGTGGTCCAGGTCATCGGTCCGGAGGCGCAGCGTGACAAAGTGACGGAGATCTTCGGGCAGGCCACCGGCGCCTACAAGGCCAGCCGCTGACATTCGGTCACACTGCGCAGTCCCCGAAATCGCCCCGCCCGCACGGGATTCGACGGTTTTGTTCGGCTCGGAACACGGCCGAAAGACCCGATCACCTCGGGACCAACGGTCCGTATGGTCACGGTTGGGTGCCCCGAGGTTCCCTGGCCGGATTCCGCTCCGTAATCTGACCTCGTAGGAAAGGTCTGGGCGGGCGGGGGACGTGGAAAACACTCACAGCACGAACGGCTCCGGCGCGGGGCTGCTGCTCGCCGGGCGCTATCGGCTCGGCGACGCGATAGGCCGCGGCGGCATGGGCAAGGTCTGGCGCGCGCACGACGAGGTCCTGCACCGCACCGTCGCCGTCAAGGAACTCACCGCCGCCCTCTACGTGGCCGAGGCCGACCGGGCGATCCTGCACGCGCGCACCCAGAAGGAAGCCCGCGCCGCCGCCCGCATCACCCACCCCGGCGTGGTCACCGTCCACGACGTCCTCGACCATGACAACCGGCCCTGGATCGTCATGCAGTACGTCGACGGGCCCTCGCTCGCCGACGCCGTCAAGGCCGCCGACGACCACCGCATCGACGCGCGCGAGGCCGCCCGCATCGGACTGCACGTCCTCGGCGCGCTCCGCGCGGCGCACGCGGCCGGCGTCCTGCACCGGGACGTGAAGCCCGGCAACGTGCTGCTCGCCAGCGACGGGCGGGTGCTGCTCACCGACTTCGGCATCGCCGCCATCGAGGGCGACGTCACCATCACCAAGACCGGCGAACTCGTCGGCTCCATCGACTACCTGGCGCCCGAGCGGGTCCAGGGCGCGCACCCGGGCCCCGCCTCCGACCTGTGGTCGCTCGGCGCCACGCTGTACGCCGCCGTGCAGGGCGAGTCGCCGTTCCGCCGGGACTCGCCGATCTCCACCATGCAGGCCGTGGTGGAGGACGAACCCCCGGCGCCCGACCGGGCCGGAGCGCTGGCCCCCGTGATCATCGCGCTGCTCCGCAAGCAGCCGGAGGAGCGCCCCTCGGTCGAGGAGGCCGAGCGGATGTTCCTCGACGCGATGGAGGGGCGCTCCTCCAAGGCCGCCCAGGCCTATGTGCCGACCCGTCACCTGTCCGAGCGGGAAATGCGCTCGGCCACCACGTCCCAGACCGGGCCCACCGAAGCGAACCCGGCCCCGCGCCCGGCCCCGGCGCGGCCCGCCCCGCAGCCCGACGCCCGGCCCGCGCCGCGCAGGCGGCGCTGGCGCACCGTGGCCCTGGTCGTCGTGCTGGCCGCGGTCGTAGGCGTGGGTACGGCATTCGCGTACATGAAGTACCAGGAGGGCGGTGACGGTTCGGGCGGCGGCAGTTCGCAGACCTCAGGACCGCCCACCACCACCGACTCCAGCGGCAAGCCGGGCGGCGGCGACCAGTCGGTGCCCGTCGGCTGGCAGCGGGTCAAGGACCAGGCCGGCTTCAGCCTGCTCGTGCCCAAGGGCTGGAAGCGGCAGATGGACGGCGCCGAGATCGACTACACCCCGGACAACGGCAAGCACCGCATCCGGATCAGCGTCGACAAGGTGCCCGACTTCGAGAACCCGTACATGCACATGCTCAACATGGAGAAGTCGCTCAAGGACCGGCTGCCCCAGTACAAGCGGGTCACCCTGCACAGCAACACCTACCGGGACCAGGTGAAGTCGTCCCTGTGGGAGTTCACCTACGTGGAGAAGCAGGACTTTCCCGGCAAGCGGCACGCCATCGACCAGATGTACTACGGCGACGGGGGCAAACCCGAGTACGCCATCTACATGTCGGGCCCCGACGAGGACTGGGCGACCACCCGCCAGCAGTTCGACACGGTGCTCCAGGGCTGGCAGCCCACCTCCTCCAACGGCGGCTGACCGGGCTTTTCCCACCTGCGGCGAACGCCGTCGGAGCCCGCCCGGGGTGCGGCATGATGGGCCCTGCACGCGTGCGGGAGATCGAGGGGGAACCCGGTGCCCACAGCAGAGCAGGATCCAAAAGAGCCCCAAGGCCGTCCCAACTCCCGCCTTGTGGCGGGGCGTTACCGCCTCGGGGGGCGGCTCGGCCGGGGCGGGATGGGCACCGTCTGGCGCGCGCAGGACGAACTGCTCGGCCGCCAGGTCGCCGTCAAGGAACTGCACCCCGAGGGCGGCGCGCCCGCCACCGCCGCGCTGCGCGAGGCCCGCGCGGTCGCCCAGATCAAGCACCCGCACGTCATCGTCGTCCACGACGTAGTCGAGGAAGCCGGTCCCGAAGGCGCGGGCGGCCGTTCGTACATCGTGATGGAGCTCGTCGACGGCGGTTCGCTCGCCGACCGGCTCGCCTCCGCCGGGCCCGTCGGGGTCCAGGAGGCCGCGCGCATCGGGGTGGCACTGCTCGGCGCGCTCGCTACCGCGCACGCCCGGGGCGTGCTGCACCGCGACCTCAAGCCCGCCAACGTCCTCATCGAGGAGGACAGCGGACGCGTCGTGCTCACCGACTTCGGCATCGCGCAGGTGCCGGGCACCTCGACGATCAGCGAGGAGGGCGCGTTCGTCGGCTCGCCCGAATACACCGCGCCGGAGCGGATGCAGGGCGCGCACGCCGGGCCCGAGTCGGACCTGTGGTCGCTCGGTGCCCTGCTGTGCGCGGCCCTGAGCGGCGAATCCCCCTTCCATCGCGACTCGTTGGGCGGCGTCCTGCACGCCGTCGTCCTCGACGAGATCCGGCCGCCCCGGGCCGCGGGCCCGCTGCTTCCCGTCGTCCACGGCCTTCTGGAACGCGACCCCGCGCACCGGCTCGGCGCGGTGGAGGCGGAGTCGCTCCTTCGCACGTTCGCCGCGACGGGCAGCACCCCGAGACCGCGCTACGTACCGACCGAGCGCGTCGACCAGCCGGTGCCGCCGGCCCCCGAACTCCCCGCCACCCCAGTGACGTCGCCCTCGCCCGCGGCCCGTCCCTGGCAGGCCCGGAGCGTGCTGGTGGGAGCCGCCCTGGTGATCGTGCTCGCCGGGGCGGGCGCGGCCGTCGCGGTCCTCGCGCTCGGTGACGGGGGAGGGGGCCGCACCTCGGTGGAGCAGTCCGCGCCGAGCACCGGCGCCGCCCCGCCGGACCCCTCCTGGTGGCCGCCCCCGCCTCCTCCGCCGCCCCCGCGGCGGGCCCCGCCGCCGGTGCCCGACGGATTCCGCTTCGTCCGCGACCCGGACGGCTTCGCGCTCGTCCTGCCCGAGGGCTACGTCCGTACCACCGACGAGCAGCGCGTGTTCTACAAGTCCCCGGACGGCGCCGTCAGGATCGGCATCCGCACGCAGAACTCGGTGTCCGGCGGGCCGCTCGGCGTCATGAGGCTGGCGGCCGCCAACGGGCCGGCCGGCAACCCCGGTTACCGCGACGGCAAGGTCACCGCGACCACCCACCACGGACGCGACGCGGCGCTGTGGGAGTTCACCTGGAACGGGTTCACCAAGGCCGAGGGCGCCCGGCACACCTACGACGAGTGCTGGGACGACTTCGGGCGGATGTACGACGTGTGGGTGTCGGCGCCGGTCGCCCGGCTCGACGAGGCGAAGCGGACCTTCGACACCGCGCTCGACTCCTTCGCGCCCGGCCCCTGAGCCGCCCGCCCCCGCCCGCTTCTGTCACGGGTGTGCATCCGCACATGGCCTGATGTAGCACCCTGCACCGCCGTTCGTCAGGATGTGGGCATGAGAGACGATGGGGGACGGGCGAACGAGCCCACCAGCTACGGCCTGCGACCCCCGGAGCCCGCTCCGGTACCGCAGCAGACGGCATACGAGCCGAAGCCGTACGAGCCGACGCAGCAGCAACCGGCCGACGGCGCCGGCGACGGCACGGGGCGGCTGCTCGGCGGCCGCTACCGCCTGGTGGGACGGCTCGGGCACGGCGGCATGGGCACGGTCTGGCGGGCCCGCGACGAGGTCGTCGACCGCGACGTCGCGGTCAAGGAACCCCGGGTGCCGGACCACTTGGGCGAGCGCGAGCGGGCCAACGTCTACTTGCGCATGCAGCGCGAGGCCCGCGCAGCCGCCCGCATCGACCACCCCTCGGTGGTCACCGTGCACGATGTCGTCATGGAGGACGGCAAGCCCTGGATCGTCATGGAGCTGGTGCGCGGCCAGTCGCTCGCCGACCGGCTCCAGGAGGGCACCCTCGACGTGCGCGAGGCCGCCAGGATCGGCCTCGCCGTGCTCGGTGCGCTGTCGGCGGCCCACGAGGCGGGCGTCCTGCACCGCGACGTCAAGCCGGACAACGTGCTGCTCGGGCGCGGCGACCGGGTCGTGCTCACCGACTTCGGCATAGCCCAGGTCGAGGGCGAACAGGGCCTGACCGAGACCGGCGCGTTCGTCGGCTCGCCCGAATTCATCGCCCCGGAACGGGTCCTTGGCCAGCGTCCCGGTCCCGAGTCCGACCTGTGGTCACTCGGCGTCGTCCTGTACGCGGCCGTCGAGGGCGTGTCCCCCTACCGCCGCAGCAACACCCCGGCCACCCTCCAGGCGGTGCTCTCCGCCGAACCGCAGGTGCCCGCCCGCGGCTCCGGCGCGTTCGGCACCCTCGTCATGCAGCTCCTGCGCAAGGACCCGGCGGCCAGGCCGAGCACCACCGAGATACGCGCGACGCTGGAACCGGCCGCGAACCCGGCCCCGGCCCCGCTCGCGGCGACCCGGCTGTACGCGGGCGACGGGGCGCCGACGGGCGGGAGCCGCTGGGTTCCGCCGGTGTTCGTCGGCAACCGAGGGGCCCAACTCGGCCTCGGTGGCGTGGTGTTGGTGGTAGTGGGCGCGCTCGTGCTGCTCCTGGTGAATCCGTTCGGCGGCGGCGGGCTGCCCGCGGGCTGGCAGGTGCGGCCCGAGAACGAGGTGCTGCACGCGGACGTCGCGGTCCCCGACGACTACGCGCGCACCCAGGGCACCGAAGGCGACAACGTCACCTACAAGGACCCGAGCGCCGTCTTCCAGATCTACGCAGACCGGCTCGACCCGGCCACCGACAAGGCCCACAACACGCTGCCCGGCGACGCCGGGGCGTGGAAGACGTACTACGAGAAGGGCGGCAGGAACGGCACCGAGTTCACCAACGGCAAGGTGACCACCACCACCGTCAAGCACCAGGGCAAGCAGGCGTACGACATCGTCACCGACTACACCCCGAACTCGGCCTCCTCAGACCCCAACCCGACCCGCTACCGCTACCACGAGCTGCTCGTGCCCGGGAAGGGCACCGCCTACTGGCGGCTGCGGGTGTCCATGCCGGCCGCAGGCAAGGCGGAACAGGACGGCGAGCGGCTGTTCGCTCAGGTCGCGGACGGGCTGAAGATCCACGACCTGTAGAGCAATTCGGGCCCCGGCGGCCGTAAGTCGCTGATCAGCGGTTATGTGGCCAGTGATCGCTGGCGGGGTTACCTGGGGTCCGAAAACCCGTTACCGACGGGTACCGAAAGTGCCCCGCCAGGCATACGCTCGCCCCATGACGGACTCGCAGGCCTCGCCCACGACCACCCTCAAGCCCGCCGGCACCAACCCGGTCGCCCCGGCCCCAGCAGGCGCGCGCACCGCCGCCGATGTGGTCACGAGCCAGCTGGTCGCCCAGCTCACCCGGGGTGTGGCCGGCTCCGGACGGACCGCCAACCACACCCCGTTCACCGGGGAGAAGCTGGCCGACCTGCCCGAGTCCACGCCCGAGGACGTCGCCGAGGCCTTCGCGCGCGCCCGCACGGCGCAGCGCGCCTGGGCCGCGACGCCGGTCCGCGCCCGCGCCTCCGTGCTGCTCCGCTTCCACGACCTGGTGCTCGCCCGCCAGGCCGAGGTGCTCGACCTGATCCAGCTGGAGACCGGCAAGGCCCGCCTCCACGCGCACGAAGAGGTGCAGGCCGTCGCGGTCGCCGCCCGGCACTACGGGCGCAAGGCGCCGGCCTATCTGAAGCCCAAGCGGCACACGGGAGTTGTGCCCACCCTGACCAAGGTCACCGAGCTGCGCCAGCCGCGCGGGGTCGTCGGGCAGATCGCGCCCTGGAACTACCCCCTCGAACTGTCGGTGGGCGACGCGCTGCCCGCGTTCGTCGCCGGCAACGCCGTCGTGATGAAGCCCGACACGGAGACCGCGCTGACCGCCCTGTGGGCGCGCGACCTGCTGATCGAGGCGGGCCTTCCGGCCGAGGTCTTCCAGGTCGTACTGGGGGACGGACCGGTCGTCGGCCCCGAGGTCGTCAAGCACGCCGACTACGTCTCCTTCACCGGCTCGACCCGCACCGGCCGCGAGGTCGCCCAGGGCGCCGCGGCCCGACTGGTCGGCGTCTCCCTGGAGTTGGGCGGCAAGAACGCCATGCTCGTGCTGCACGACGCCGATGTGGAGAAGGCCGCCGCGGGCGCCGTCCGAGCCTGCTTCTCCTCCGCCGGACAGCTCTGCATCTCGATCGAGCGACTGTACGTTCACGAATCGATCGCCGACGCTTTCGTCGATCGATTCGCCGCACGTACGAAGGCGATGCGGCTCGGTCAATCACTCGCGTACGGAGCGGACATGGGCTCGCTCGTCGGCGAGCGCCAGCTGGAGACCGTCACCCGGCACGTCGAGGAGGCCGTCGCCAAGGGCGCCAAGCTCGTCGCGGGCGGCGTCGCCCGCCCCGACATCGGCCCGCTCTTCTACGAGCCCACCATCCTGGACGGCGTCGAGGCCCCCATGGCGGTGTGCACCGAGGAGACCTTCGGCCCGGTCGTCTCGATCTACCGCTTCAAGGACGAGGCCGAGGTCATCGAGCAGGCCAACGGCACGCCGTACGGCCTCAACTCCTCGGTGTGGACGAAGGATTCGCGCCGCGGCCACGAGGTGGCGGCGAAGCTGAGCACCGGCACGGTCAACATCAACGAGGGGTACGCGCCCGCGTACGGCAGCGTCCAGTCGCCGATGGGCGGCATGAAGGACTCCGGCCTCGGCCGCCGGCACGGCTCCGAGGGCATCCTCAAGTACACCGAGGCCCAGACCATCGCCCAGCAGCGCGTCCTCCCGCTTGCCCCGTCCTTCGGCATGGACGACGAGAAGTACGCGGCCTTCATGAGCCGCAGCCTGAAGGCGATGAAGGCCCTGCGCCTGCGCTAGCCCACCGAGACCAGTCCGCCCCTGTGCACGAGGAGAGCCATGTCCCAGGTACCCCCAGCCCAGAAACCGGACGCGGACGGCGGGGACGGCCACGACTACGACTACGACGTCGTCGTGATCGGCTCGGGCTTCGGCGGCTCGGTGACGGCGCTGCGGCTCACCGAGAAGGGCTACCGGGTCGGCGTCCTGGAGGCGGGCCGCCGCTTCACACCGGCCACGCTCCCCAAGAACTCCTGGGACATCAAGAACTACCTGTGGGCGCCGAAGCTCGGCCTGTACGGCATCCAGCGCATCCACCTGCTCGGCAACGTGATGGTGCTCGGCGGCGCCGGGGTCGGCGGCGGCTCCCTCAACTACGCCAACACCCTCTACGTGCCGCCCCAGCAGTTCTTCGACGACCCGCAGTGGAAGGACATCACCGACTGGCGGGACGAGCTGACGCTGTACTACGACCAGGCGCGGCGCATGCTCGGGGTGCGGCTCAACCCGACGATGACGCCGTCCGACGTCCACCTCAAGGCGGCGGCCCAGCGCATGGGTGTCGGCGACACCTTCCACATGGCGCCCGTCGGCGTCTTCTTCGGCGACGGCCAGGACGCCGACGGTACGTCAAAGGCCAAGCCCGGCACCGCAGTTGACGACCCGTACTTCGGCGGGGCCGGTCCGTCCCGCAAGGCGTGCACCGAGTGCGGCGAGTGCATGACGGGCTGCCGGCACGGCGCCAAGAACACCCTCAACGAGAACTACCTCTACCTCGCCGAGAAGGCGGGCGCGGTCGTCCACCCCATGACGACCGTCGTCTCGGTGACCGGCGACTCGCGCGGCGGTCACGCCGTCGCCACCCTGCCGACCGACCGCAAGAACTCCGCGGGCCGGCTCTTCACCGCCCGCCGCGTCGTCATCGCGGCCGGCACCTACGGCACCCAGACCCTGCTGCACCGCATGAAGGCGGGCGGCCAACTCCCCTACATATCAAAGAAGTTGGGCGAGCTGACCCGGACCAACTCCGAGGCGCTCGTCGGTGCGCAGACCACAAGCCGGCGCTACCGCAGGCAGCACGGCGAGCCCAGGGTCGACTTCACGCGGGGCGTCGCGATCACCTCCTCGATCCACCCGGACGAGAACACCCACATCGAGCCCGTGCGCTACGGCAAGGGCTCGAACGCGATGGGCAGCATGTCGATCCTCCAGGTGCCGTACGGGGTCAACCGGGTGCGCAACTGGCTCGGCAACGCGGCGAAGCACCCGCTGCTCCTCGCACGTTCGATCAGCAACCACCGCTGGTCCGAGCGAACGATCATCGGTCTGGTCATGCAGTCACTCGACAATTCGCTCACCACCCATCTCAAGCCGGACGGCGTCGGCAAGGGTCTGCTGACCGCGGAGCAGGGCCACGGCGCGCCCAACCCCAAGCAGATCCGGGCGGCCACCGAGGGGGCGACGGCGATCGCCGCGGAGATCAACGGCTTCGCGGGCTCGAACGTCGGCGAGCTCATGGGCACCCCGCTCACCGCGCACTTCCTGGGCGGCTGCCCGATCGGCGACTCGGCCGAGACCGGCGTGATCGACCCGTACCACCGGCTGTACGGGCACCCGGGCATCTCGGTCGTCGATGGCGCGGCCGTCTCGGCGAACCTCGGGGTGAACCCGTCCCTGACGATCACCGCACAGGCCGAGCGGGCGATGTCGCTCTGGCCGAACAAGGGCGAGGAGGACCCGCGTCCCGCGCAGGGCGCGGCCTACGTCCGGCTCGCCCCCGTCGAGCCGAAGTCCCCGGTGGTCCCGGCGGAGGCGTTCGGCGCCCTGAAGCTGCCGTTCCTGGGTATGCCGACGGTCCCGCCGAAGTCGGACGGATAGCGCCGCACACGGCAAGAGGCGCTGCACCCCCCTCCGAGTGCAGCGCCTCTTGCGTATGCGGAGACCTGGTGGAGCCCCGCCGGCGTGAACAGAACACGGGCGAGGCTGTTGGTTCCGCATGCATGACCTGTGACTCCTGTGAATGGTTGTTCTGCCTTCACGAAATCCTTATGTGATCCACACCACCCCTCCCTGGCGGCAACCATCGCGCGGCTCCGCATGTCGAACCGCTGCCGCGGCGTGTGCCGCACAGGACATGTCAAGAGGGGTCACCAGAAGTGAGCGAGAAGCCGCCGGTCTCGAAGGGGTCGTCGGGCGACGATTCGCTGCCGGACGAGATCTGGGAGCAGTTCGTCCGCGACACCGAGCGGGACATCAGGAAGTCCGCGCCCAAGGAGCCCTCGGCGCGGGCCCGGATGGTGACCGAGCGGCTGCGCAAGGAGCAGGAGGCCGCCGAGGGCCAGGCTCGGGGCCGCAAGGGCAAGAAGCGCCCCGCCGAACCGGAGGGCTGGCGCACCGGGCCCGCCTGGCAGGAGATGAACGGGCGGGCCGGGCGCAGGCGCCGCACGTGGGGCGTGCTCGGCGTCTTCGCCGCCGCGGGCGTCCTCCTCGTCGCGCTGAACCCGTCCCGCGCGCTGTCCCTGGTGACCGGCGGCGACAGCTCCGACAGCTCGGCCACGGCCCAGCTCCCGCCGGAGACCGCGGCGCCCACGGCTGCCCCGTCCTTCTCCGACCCGGACCACCCCACCCTGAAGGAGCCGTTCCGCGGCTCGCCCGCCGTGCAGTACGCGGACGGCGCCGCCGGCATCGAGCTGCCCGACGCCACCGCCCTGGGCGGGCTCTCCAAGGAGCAGGTGGCCGCGGCCCTGACCCGCACCCGCGACCTCCTGATCGACGCCGACCTGAGCCCGGCGACCCTGCGCGGCGAACGCCCCGAGGGCGCCCTCGCGCTCATCGACCCGCTGCAGAAAGACGTCCTCGGCGACTTCACCACCGCCCTGGCCAAGCCGGACAAGGCGCACGACCCGCTGAACTTCTTCAGCCGGTTCGACCCCAAGAAGGTCAGGCTCGTCGGGGACGTGGTCAAGACCCGAGGCCGGATGACGTTCAGCAAGGACGCCCGGAGCGGGGTCGTCGTGCACGCCGACTACACGTTCGTCTACCCGCTGGTGAAGGCGGCGCCGGGCTCGGACGAGGTGGCCCGCACGATCGTGCGCCGGATCCTCGACGTCCAGGTCTCCGACCCGTCCGTCATGCGGTCCACCGCCGGAAAGCTCTGGATCGTCAACTATGACGACGACATCGCCAACTCGCAGTGCTCGCTCTACGACGGCTATCTGCACCCCGAGTTCGCCGACGAGACCCCGTCGGGCCCCTCTCCGAGCGGCTCCCCCGTCGACCCGTACGACCGCAGCAGGCAGCTGAAGCAGGACCGCCCGGAGGGCTGCGGCCTGGTGAGCCGCACGTGATCCTCTCGCTCCCGGCCTCGTCGCGCTGAACCCCATCGAATCGCATCGGCACCTGCTACATCCTCACCCGCTGACCGAACGAAGGCCGACCGGACGAAGGGCCCCGCCGGCCATCACGTACAGCCGATGCGTACGTGATGGTCGGCGGGGCCCTGGGCCGTCAGCACCGACGTCAGGGCAGCGTCGGTGCCGCAGGGCGGCGCCGGGGGGTGCGCCGCTGGTCCGGGTGCGCCAGGGTGGCGACCCGGCGCGTGCGGGGCGCGCGTGGTGTCGGCCAATGGCAACGGTGGTGCGGGGTAAGGGACTTGCTCTTTGCGCCGTACTGGACGGGCCGCGCCCGGCGCGACCGTTTCGACCCGGGATGCGGCCGGTCCCGGGCGTCCCCGGAACCGGCCGCCCCTATGGGGTGACCGGGCTGCTGTCCCCTGCCGTCCGGTCACGCACACTGGAGCGAGGTCCCACGACGCACTTGCAGGTGCGTCACACGCCCCAGCGGAGCCACGCGTGGTTTTTTCGGGCCCGCCCCTGGCTGGCACGGACACCCCACCAACGAAGCCGAGCCGGGGACGGTCACGGCGCCGTACGGGTGAGGAGCGACCGAACTCAGATGCGGCCCCGGCACAGCTCCAGCATCGTCATCGCGAGCGCGGTACCGGGCTTGCCCAGGGCGTCGCGGAACCGGGCCAGGACCTCCATCTCCCGGTTCAGATTGACCCGGCGGCCGCCGGAGGCGATGCGGGACTCCTGGATGACGGCCGAGACGGCCATGCGTTCCTGGACGAGGCCGATGATGTGGTCGTCCAGCGCGTCGATGCGCTCGCGCGCGCCGGTGATCACGGCGGCGGCCTCGTCGGTGCGGGCGCCGGTCTTCTCGGTGACGGACGTGTTCATGGGGGCTCCTCGGAATTCGGTGCGGCGCCCCGGATCGGCAAGGACCGGAAACCACTGAGCGCCCCGGGCCTTGTCGGCCCGGGGCGCTCAGTGGAAGTCGCTTGTCAGTTGCTCAAGCAGCACGACGACCATGGCGTCCGGCGGGCCGGATGCCATAGGTAAAGACGAAGGTCTGGTGCTTGCGCATGGGCCCAGTATGGACCGGCGCCCGGGAGGCGGGCCAATCCGGGTTCGGATGGTGAGACGAACCGGCCACCGCCCGCCCCGGTAGAATCGACAAATACCGACCCCCTCCCACCGCCGGAAGGCCGCCACCCGTGCCAGCAGCACCCTCCGCAGCCGCGCCCGACAGCAACCCGGACGTCGTCCTGGTTGTCGACTTCGGCGCGCAGTACGCCCAGCTCATCGCCCGCCGTGTCCGCGAGGCCCGGGTCTACAGCGAGATCGTCCCGAGCAGCATGCCCGTGGCCGAGATGCTGGCCAAGAACCCCAAGGCGATCATCCTCTCCGGCGGCCCGTCCTCCGTGTACGCCGAGGGGGCCCCGCGCCTGGACCGCGAGATCTTCGAGGCCGGGGTGCCGGTCTTCGGCATGTGCTACGGCTTCCAGCTGATGGCGACCACGCTCGGCGGCACGGTCGACGACAACGGCGCCCGCGAGTACGGCCGCACCCCGCTGACCGTCTCCAAGCTCGGCTCCACCCTCTTCGAGGGCACCCCGGCCGAGCAGTCGGTGTGGATGTCGCACGGCGACGCCTGCTCGGCGGCCCCCGAGGGCTTCACGGTGACGGCCTCCACCGACGTCGTCCCGGTCGCCGCCTTCGAGAACGACGAGAAGAAGCTGTACGGCGTCCAGTACCACCCCGAGGTGCTGCACTCCACGCACGGCCAGCAGATCCTGGAGCACTTCCTCTACCGCGGCGCGGGCATCGAGCCGACCTGGACGACGCACAACGTCGTCGAGGAGCAGGTCGCCCTCATCCGCGAGCAGGTCGGCACCAAGCGCGCGATCTGCGGCCTGTCCGGCGGCGTGGACTCCGCGGTCGCCGCGGCCCTCGTACAGAAGGCCATCGGCTCGCAGCTGACCTGCGTGTACGTCGACCACGGCCTGATGCGCAAGGGCGAGACCGAGCAGGTCGAGAAGGACTTCGTGGCCGCCACCGGCGTCCAGCTGAAGGTCGTCGATGCGCAGGAGCGCTTCCTCACCGCGCTGGCCGGGGTCTCCGACCCGGAGACCAAGCGGAAGATCATCGGCCGCGAGTTCATCCGCGTCTTCGAGCAGGCGCAGCTGGAGATCCTCCAGGAGGACGGCCCCGAGGTCGCCTTCCTCGTCCAGGGCACGCTGTACCCGGACGTCGTGGAGTCCGGCGGCGGCACCGGCACCGCGAACATCAAGTCGCACCACAACGTGGGCGGCCTGCCCGACGACATCGAGTTCGAGCTCGTCGAGCCGCTGCGCAAGCTGTTCAAGGACGAGGTCCGCATGGTCGGCCAGGAGCTCGGCCTGCCGGACGAGATCGTCCAGCGCCAGCCGTTCCCCGGCCCCGGCCTCGGTATCCGCATCGTCGGCGAGGTCACCAAGGACCGCCTCGACCTGCTGCGCGAGGCCGACGCGATCGCCCGCGAGGAGCTGACCGCGGCCGGCCTCGACCGCGAGATCTGGCAGTGCCCGGTGGTCCTGCTCGCGGACGTCCGCAGCGTCGGTGTCCAGGGCGACGGCCGCACCTACGGCCACCCGATCGTGCTGCGCCCGGTCTCCTCCGAGGACGCCATGACGGCGGACTGGACGCGGATGCCGTACGACGTGCTCGCGAAGATCTCCACCCGCATCACCAACGAGGTCGCCGACGTCAACCGCGTCGTCCTCGACGTGACGAGCAAGCCCCCGGGCACCATCGAGTGGGAGTAGCCCCCACGGCTGTACGGACGGCGTCGCCCCTCGCGGGGGCGGCGCCGTCGTCGTTGTGGGCGGACTCCCGCACGACTCTGTTCACCTGCGGTAACGCGAGGTAGCTTCCGGCCATGACTGAGATGCCCGAGCCGATACCGGTGGACCAGCTGCGGTTCGATCTGCCGCCCGTGCACGAAAGCCCCGCCGAGGAGCGGCAGCACCGCAAGGAGCGGCTCGCGGGCGCGCTGAGACTCTTCGGCCGGTTCGGGTACGAGGAAGGCGTGTCGGGCCATGTCACCGCGCGGGACCCGGAGTTGGCGGACTGCTACTGGGTGAACCCGTTCGGGGTGCCGTTCGCGCACGTCACGGCGGGCGAGCTGGCCCTGGTCAACGGGGACGGGCAGGTCGTCCAGGGCGGCCACCACGTCAACCAGGCCGCGTTCACCGTGCACGCCGAGGTGCACCGGGCCCGCCCCGACGCGGTCGCCGTCGTCCACACGCACTCGACGTACGGGCGGGCGCTCGCGGCCCTGGGCGAGTTCGTCGAGCCGTACACGCAGGAAGCCTGTGCCTTTTTCGAGGATCACGCCGTGTACGACGCATACACCGGGGTGGTCGTGGACGCCGAGGAGGGCCGGCGGATCGCGGCGGCGCTCGCCTCGTACAAGGCGGTCGTCCTGCGCAACCACGGGCTGCTCACCGTGGGGGACTCGGTGGACGCGGCGGCCTGGTGGTTCATCTCGATGGAGCGCTGCGCGCGGGTGCAGCTCGCGGCACGGGCGGCCGGCAAGCCCGTACTCATCGACCGGCGGGACGCGGTGGCGACCCGGGATCAGCTCGGCAGTGATCTCGTGGCGTGGATCAACTACCAGCCGCTGTGGCGGCAGGTCAGTCGCGCGGAGCCCGAACTCCTGTCGTAGTACGTCAATTTGATGGTGCGTCAATCACCCGCCCGGCCAGGCGGTGCCGACCGCCGGGCGGTTTTGGTGCGCGACAATTCCCTCACGGTTCAAGGGGTTTGGCGCACGGACGGAGTTCCCGGTGGCAGTGCAGGAGGCTCGGCAATGCGGCGGTGACTGCGCGCACGGTGCGCGGGACGGGCACCGCCGTGCGGTGGCGGCGTTCCTCGCCAAGCGGGACGGGCTCGCCGCGGGCGAGGGGTTGCCCGCGGCCCTCGCCCACTCCGCCGTGGCGTCCCGCCAGTGGGTCTCGGACGAGCTGACCCAGTCCGCGCGGGTGGTCGCCGAACGCGGCCGGGAGGCGGGCCGCACCTGGCCCGAACGGGTCTGGCGCGGCACGCTGGCGACGGTGTGGGGCGGGGTCTTCACCCTCTCCCTCGCCGAGGCGGCCACCGCCATCGGTGCGGGCTGGACGGCGGCCCGCACCGCCGGGCTCCTCTCCGCGCTGACGGCTGCCACCCTGCTGACGGCGACGGCGTACTTCCACCGCTCGCGCGGCGGCCTCCTGGCGCCCGTGCTCGGCGAGGACAACCGGCTCTCCACCTCGCGGGCGGTCGCGGCGGCCTGGGTCCTGTTCGCGGCCTTCGCGGCGCTGCTCCTCGCGCTGCGGCTGGCCGCGGCGGCCGACCCGGCCGCGCGCGAGACGGTCTTACGCGGTCTCGAACTGGCCCGCTGCGGCGCCCTGTTGACGGTCGTGTTCTGTGTGTCATTGATCGCGGTGGTGGTCCGCCGGGTCGTGACGGTACGCATCCACGGGCAGCGGTTGCAGAAGGTGCGGGCCGACCGGCCGCGCGGGGCCGACCTGCTCGCCGACGACGCGGGGCGGGGCAGTTTCGCGGACGCGCAGTACGTGGTGGTGACGCTGGTCGGGGTGCTGTTCGCGGCGGTACGCCTCGCCCGCCGCCCGGACCGGCTCCCGGACCTGCCATGGGGTCTTGCGGTCCTGGTGCTGATCTCCGCGGTGACGTACTTCGCGGGGAAGTACGCGGAGGGGGGCCGTCCGGTGGTGCTCTCCGTCGTACGGGCCCGGGAGGCGGGGGACCTGGACGCGCCGATCCGCACCGGGGAGGACATCGAGATCCGCGGGGCGGGGTTCGTGCCGCCGGGCGCGGGCACGCCGGACCGGCTGGCCCGCATGGTGGTCCGCATCGGCGCGGTCCACGTCCACGTCCCCCTGATCCCCGTCCCGGGCGGCTTCGCGAACCCGACGGACGGGGTGCTGACGGTGCCGGTGCCGGTGGACGTGGAGGCCGGGCGGGTGGAGGTCCGAGTGGTGACGGCGGCGGGGGTGGAGACGAACGGGGTGCACGTGGAGGTGGCCGAGTAGGGGGTCCGCCCACCCGCCCACCCGTTGCCCCGCGTTGAAACCCCGAGCC
>NZ_LGDD01000336.1 GCF_001279695.1 Streptomyces sp. WM6378 | reverse complement strand
CACGAACCCCAGCGAGCCGGGCAGCGAACCCTGCAGGCGCTGCATCAGGTACAGGAAGAGGACGCTCACCGCGGAGAAGGCGAGGACACCGCGCAGATAAGCGGGCCAGCGCATCTCGGTGGACGGATTGGCACCAATGGCCTTGTAGACCCACTTCTCGACGCGCAAGTGCTTGTCGCAGGAGTAGACCCGGGCCATGTAGTCACCGAGGGGGCGATAAGCCAGACCCAGCGCCACGAAGAGGGCGAGGAACTGGAGTACGCCGGCAAGAACAGGAGACATAGCGCGGCTCAGAACCTCTCCGGGTACACAAGGGCGAGGACGAGGTAACCCAGGAGGGCGACGGCCACGATCAGACCGACAATGTTCTCGGCAGTCACAGCTTTGCCACCCCCTTGGCAATGAGCGCCACCAACGCGAAAACCGCGATCGTGGTGACGACGAAGGCCACGTCGGCCATCGAGGACTCCTGGAAGAGGTTCGGAATAGGAACGGACGGCAAGAGGAAACCGTCAAAGTCGTCGCTTGTCCGTTCCCTTGATGGGCCTCTTACGGCCATTGGCGTGGCTTTGACGGATTCCTTACGCCGGTGCCGGTGTATCGCCATCGACCAGCGGAAACAGCGGCGCCTTGTACGCCATCCGAGGGCGCCCGGCACTGTATTTGCACCATATTTCAGCCGAGCTTGACCAGCTTGTTCTGTCATGGGCGCCGCGGCCATTCGAAGGATGCCGCCTGGTGATCAGCGTCGGCAGGAGGCGTATACGTAATCGCGCCCGGCACGTCCGCCGTCCGGCCCGTCGACAGACCCATCACTACAGCCGGCGGCGACGCCGGTCAGCTTGTCGGGTCCGGGACCGGCTTCACACGCTGGAGGAGGAAGAGGTGCAGGCCCACTGGGTCGCCGGAACCCACCCGCGCTCGGACGCGCTCGTCAACGTGTCGTCCTCGCTGCTCCGCACTGGCATGCCACCCGCCGGACCGGGGCAGCCGTCACCGGAACTCGGCCAGCCTCGGTCGCAGGCCGAACACGACAAGCCCGCCCGCGAGCAGCAGAGCCACCCCTGAGATGGGCGCCTGGACACTGATGGCATCCCGGCCGCTGGTGACGGCCTGCTCGTGCTGGGCGGAGTTGATGGCGGTCACCTGATCCAGGGCCTTCATCCACTGTCCGAAGTGGGCGTTGGAGGTGTCGGAGGCCCAGCCGATGCAGAAGACCGTGGCCTCTTGCAACTTGCCGTCGGCGATCAGCTGCCGGAAGGTGCGGTCGTCCTTCTCGTAGACCGCGTACGCGTCCACCGTCTTCTCGGCGGCCTCGCGCTCGCCGGGGAAGGTGATGTTGTCGAGCTCGCGCCGGTACTCGCCGGTGAACTGTTCGTCGGTGTGGTCGCGTTGGTAGGCCGCCCAGGTGGCGGTCAGCTTCTCGTCGTATGTCGCGAGCGTCGCGTCCTTCAGCCCGTACAGCTGCTGGGACTTGTCGAGGAAGGAACTCTCGTACGTCGTCCTGCGCGTCGCGTCGAGGAGGTATCGGCTCTCGTCGGCGTTGGCGTCGTAGCCGATCGCCTTGGACCGCGACAGGGCGACCACCGAGTCGAAGGAGTCGTGGCGGGCGATCTTCAGCTGCTCGGCGGAGCCGGTGAGCAGCTGCCCGCCGCACAGCAGGGCCACCAGCACGCACGAACTGGCCGCCAGCAGACCCGGGTTGAGGATCCGGCCGAAGCGACGGGCGAGGTGCACCTGGAGGGCGACCAGCGCGGCGAGCAGCAGCACCCCGAGGACCGCTTCGGCGGTCAGCTGTGCGGTCAGGTCGGAGCGCGCCGCGTCGTACTCGCGCTCGTAGACCGCATCGTTGGCGTCGACCAGTTGCCGGGCCTGCGGCAGGAGTTTCCCGGAGAGGAGGTCGGTGGCGCGGCGGTAGTCGGCGCGGGCCGGGTCCTTGCCGCCGGGGTGCTCGTCGTTCTCCAGGGCCCGTCCGACCAGTTCCTGGTACTGGGCGAAGTCGTCGGTGAGCGCGACGACGGTGTTCTCGGTTCCTTTGTCGCCTTCGGCGGCGGCGCCCAGGGTGCGCAGGGAGCCGCTGATGGTCTCCTGGGCCTCTTGGTAGAGGCGCGTGGCGTTGGTGTACGACTCGTCGAGACGGCCCTTGCCGGTGCCCGAATCCCCGCTGGACAGCAGGATGTTGGCGGTCTGGGCGTCCATGTCGTTGAGCGCCAGGTTCAGCTGGGTGGCCGCGATGGTGCGGGGCGCGTCACGGTGCTGGATGGCATCCCAGGTGCCGGAGAGCCCGGTGGCGGTGACGGTCAGGAGGGCGATCAGTCCCGCCCCGAGCAGCAGGCACACGGTGCGGGCCAGCCGTAGGCGCCCGGGGGTGGTGTCCCAGTAGCGCTCGACGAGGTACCGGAGAAGCGGGACGAGCCGGGCGACGGCGATGGGAGGCCGTCGCCTCGGCTGTCCTTCGCGCGGACCCCCTCCGGGCCGCGGCGACGGGATCCCCCCGTGACGAACGGATGGCGCGGGGGGTGATTCGGCAGCAACCGGGGCCCCCGCTCCCTGATGCTGTCCGGTACCGGCGGTGATCGTCACTCGCCCTCCAACCTCGCGCCACGGGCCGTTCGTACGAACCCGTATGCACATCAGGATGGGGGGCAGGAGTTCGAGTGATCGTCTTCCTTGACGGCGCCCTGACGCCCAAGTCGACTGGTTTAACGCTTACTTGACGGGGGTGAGTTCCAGTCGCCCCGGTCCGTGTTCAGTCCTCTGTCACCGTGCCCGTCTCCGCCTCAGCCAGGGCTGCTCCCGCCTGCCCTGCGAGGGTTCCGGCCACGAGCCGCGCCTGCAGCGGTGCGGCCGCACCGGGCGCCGGACGCATCATGAACCGGCCGTAGTAGTGGCCGTTGCCGATCGCCCGGAGCTCGACCTCGTCCGGCGGCCAGCCACGGCGTTCGATGTCCCAGCGCCCGTGCGCGGTGGTGATCCGTCCGTCCTGGCGAAGCTGCGGTGGATGTCCGAGCAGTGATCCGTACTCGAAGCGGCAGTTCTCCAGTGCGAGGACGTCGGTGAGTTCGCGGCGTACGTGCTCGACGACGGCGTCGGCGGACCCGGCGTGCTCGGCGAGCTGGGCCGTCTCGTGGATGCGGGCCAAGTGCCCCGCGTCGGTGACGGTGACCACCTTCAGGCGCCGGGCCCGTGCCGCCAGCTGGGAGACGGCCAGGCCCACCACCAGGAGGAGCACGGCCGTGGTGATGTCGTCACCGCTGGAGATGGTGAACCGCTCGTAGGGCCGGGTCAGGAAGAAGTCGAACCAGGCGGCCGAGGAGAGCGCGGCGAGCGCCCCGGCACCCTGGTGCCCGTTGGCGGCCACGGCCACCACGACGACCACCAGGATCAGCGCGATGTTGGTGCTCGCCAGATGCGTACGGAACGGAATGAGCAGCGCGGCGACGGCGAGCGGGCCGGCGGTCGCCGCCAGCAGCGCGAGTCGGTCGCGCAGCGCAAACGCCGAGCGGGCAGGCCGCGCGGCGCCGGGGAGTGTGATCACGGCCATGACAGCCACCTCCAGTGCTCCGCCTTCCACGATCCTCCTCCCGAGAACCAAGCGGAAGTGGAGGTTCCGGCGCGGGACGTACCGCTATGTCTCCACCCGTTCCGGCAAGTCGGCGGCAGGCAGCGACAGGACCATGGTCAGGCCGCCACCAGGGGTGTCCTCGGGTGTGAGGGTGCCCGCCATCGCCTCGGCGAGCCCGCGCGAGAGCGCCAGGCCCAGGCCCACGCCGGTGGTGTTGTCGGTGTCTCCAAGGCGCTGGAACGGCACGAAGGCGCGCTCGCGGTCCTCGGCGGGCAGCCCGGGGCCGCGGTCGATGACCCGTACCTCGACGCGCTCGGCGAGGGTGCTCGCGGTGAGCAGGACGGTCTCGCCGGGCGGGGTGTGGCGGGCGGCGTTGCTGAGGAGGTTGGCGACCACGCGTTCCAGCAGGGGCGGATCGGCCAGCAGAGGCGGGATCCCAGGCGGGCACTGGACGTCCACGCGGGGCGCTTCGGGCGGCAGGGATTCCAGAGCTGTGGGCAGCACCTCCGACAGGGCGGTGGCGCGCAGTCTCAGGGTGAGGGCGCCGGCCTGGAGGCGGCTCATGTCGAGGAGGTTGTCGATGAGGCGGCCGAGCCGGGCCATCGACTCGTCGGCGGTGGCCAGGAGTTCGTCGCGGTCCTCGTCGCTGAAGTCGACGTCGCGGCTGCGCAGCGAGGTGATGGCGGCCCAGCCCGCGGCGAGCGGGGTGCGCAGGTCGTGGCTGACGGCGGCGAGCAGCGCGGTGCGCATGCGGTCGGCGGCCTTGACGGGTTCGACCTCGGCGGCCGCCTCGGCGAGCCGGGCCCGCTCGACCGCGACGGCGACATGCGCGGCGAAGGCGGTCAGGACCTTGCGTTCGGAGGACGGCAGGGGGCGACCGCGCAGCACCAGGTGCGCCCGCTCGCCGACCGGCACCTGGACGACGGCGCCGTCGTCCGGTACGGGTGCCTCGGTGAGTTCGGCCGATTCCATCCCGAAGGTCTCCCGGGTGCGTTCCAGGAGCGCCGGCACTGCCCGGTCGCCGCGGACGATGGAGCCGGCGAGCGACGACAGGGTCTCCGCCTCCGCGGTGGCCCGTGCCGAGCGGCGCGAGAGCCGCAGCGAGCGGTCCACCACGGCCGCCACGATGCCCGCGACGACCGCGAACACCACCGTGGCGAGCACACTGTCAAAAGTGGTCGTGAACGCACCGATCGGCGGGATGAACCAGTAGTTCAGGAGCAGCGAGGCCGTCACCGAGGCGACCACGGCGGACACGACTCCCCCGACGCAGGCCACGCCGACCACCACGAGCAGGAACAACAGGGCCTCGCTCGTGACGTTGAGGCTGCCCCGGAGATGGTCGAGCACCAGGGTCAGCGCGACGGGCAGCACGAGACCGGACACCGGGCCCGCAACGAGCCGGGGCGTCGACAGGGTGCGCCGTCTGGACGGCAACAGCCGCCCGCTGCCCGCCCGTTCGTGGGTGACCATGTGGACGTCGATGTCCCCGGAGAGCGCGACGACCGTCTCCCCTATGCCCCGCCCGGTCACGAACCGTTCCAGACGGCCCCGGCTGCTGGTACCGAGCACCAGCTGCGTGGCGTTCTCGGCGCGGGCGAACTCCAGGAGAGCGGTGGGAATGTCGTCGCCGACCACCGAGTGGTAGCTGCCGCCCAGGCTTTCGGCCAGAGCCCGCTGCCGGGCCAGCGCCGCCGAGGAGGCCCCGGCCGCAAGGCCGTCGCTGCGCGCGATGTGCACGGCCAGGAGATCACCCCCGGCGGTCCGGTCGGCGATCCGGGCGGCCCGCCGGATGATCGTCTCCCCTTCGGGCCCGCCGGTCAGCGCGACCACGACCCGCTCCCGGGTCTCCCACACGCCACCGATGCCGTGATCGCTGCGGTACTTCTGCAGCGCCTCGTCGACCTGGTCGGCCACCCACCGCAGGGCCAACTCCCTCAATGCCGTCAGGTTTCCGACCCGGAAGTAGTTGGCGAGCGCCGCGTCCACCTTTTCCGGCGCGTAGATGTTGCCGTGCGCCATGCGACGGCGCAGCGCCTCGGCGGGCATGTCCACGAGCTCGATCTGGTGGGCGCGGCGCACCACCTCGTCGGGGACGGTCTCCTGCTGCGGCACCTTGGTGATCTTCTCGATGACGTCGTTGAGGGATTCCAGGTGCTGGATGTTCACGGCGGTGACCACGTCGATCCCGGCGGCCAGGAGTTCCTCGATGTCCTGCCACCGCTTGGCATGGCGCCCACCGGGCACATTGGAGTGCGCCAGCTCGTCCACGAGGGCCACAGCAGGGCGCCGCGCGAGCACCGCATCGAGGTCCATCTCCACGAACTGCCCGCCCCGGTAGGCACGCTGGACCCTGGGCACGACCTCCAGGCCGTCCAGCTTTCCCAGGGTGTGACGCCGCTTGTGGCACTCGGCGAACGCCACCACCACATCGGTACCGCGCTCCGCCCGCCGCCGGGCCTCGTCCAGCATCCGGTAGGTCTTGCCGACCCCGGGGGCAGCTCCGAGAAAGACCTTCAGCCGACCCCGCTTCCCGGGTTCCTGACCTCCG
The DNA here is from genome assembly GCF_001279695.1 of Streptomyces sp. WM6378. Classification (GTDB taxonomy): domain Bacteria; phylum Actinomycetota; class Actinomycetes; order Streptomycetales; family Streptomycetaceae; genus Streptomyces. The sequence goes on along the minus strand of NZ_LGDD01000336.1, from coordinate 31,696 downwards.
GGCGGGACGTCCGGCTCCACCACCACAGCACCTGCCTCCTCACGCCGTACGCGCGCTCCGGCCGCCCAGGGGGAGCTGGGCGGCCGGAGCGCGATGTGTGTTCCCGATCATCATCGGGAGCCGCCGCCAAAAGGCGCCGCGCGCAAGGACATTGATGTGTTCCTGACCTAACTCGTACGCTCTCGGTCACCCTTCGCCGAGGATGCCCCACAGCAGCGTGACCGGGCCCGTCAGAACCGGTCCGGGAAGATCAGCGCGTAGATCAGATAGCCGAGCAGGCAAACGCCGATGCTCAGTCCGACGATGTTCTCGACACTCACAGACGTCAGCTCCCTGATCGAGGAGGACCACGGCGAAGGACAGCGTGTGCGGCCCTTCAAGGGAACCCCTCTCAGCTCCTCCCGGGTGTGCCTCTTGACGCCTCCCTGTCGTCGGACGGTGCTTCGTTGACGCGGCCTTGACGACAGACGTAATCGATAGGGTGAAGGCGGTGTGCCGGGAAGTCTGGTCGGCGTAACGGGCCAGGTGGGCCCGACTATCGGGTCAGGAAGCCTGGGGGCGGCATGCGCGGCGTCGGTACGGTCTTGTTCCTCGTGGTACTCGCCACCCTGGTGGCCACCGGGGCCCGCCGGTGGCGCATTCCCGCGCCGTCCCTGCTGGTCGTCGCGGGCCTGGCGGTCGCGCTGCTGCCGGGCGCTCCGGCGATCCGGGTCACCCCCGAGATCATCGGCCTGGTCGTGCTGCCGCCGCTGCTGTACGCCAGTGCCGAGGAGGTCTCCTGGCGCGAGCTGCGAGTCGTGTGGAAGCCGGTGGGTGTTCTCGCGATCGGGCTCGTGCTCGCATCGGCCGCGATCGTCGGCTTCGTCGCCTCCGCGCTCACGCCGCTGCCCTGGCAGATGGCACTGGTCCTCGGCGCGGTCCTGGCCAGCACCGACCCGGTGGCGGTCACCGCGCTCGGCCGACGCCTCGCCCTGCCGCCCAAGGTGCAGGTCCTGGTGCAGGCCGAGAGTCTGTTCAACGACGCCACCTCGCTGGTCCTGTTCAAGGTGGCGGTGGGTGTCGCGGTCGCCGCCTCCGCCGTCTCCTGGGCGGGTGCGGGCGGGGAATTCGCACTGCTCGCGGGCGGGGGCACCCTGATCGGAGCGGCGGTCGCCGGTGTCGTGGTGCTGATCCGGCGCAGAACCGAGGAGCCGGTCCTGGAGACGGTCGTCGCGCTCGTCACCCCGTACGCCGCCTACGTGCTCGCCGAGGCCGCCCACACCTCGGGGGTGACGTCGGTCGTCATCGCGGGCGTGGTCCTCGGCGGCCGCTCGGACCGTCTTACCAGCGCCCGGATACGCCTCCAGCTCCACGCCGTGTACGGCACGGTGGTCTTCCTCCTGGAAAGCGTCGTCTTCAGCCTGATCGGGCTCTCCCTGCCCGGTCTGATACGCGAACTCGGCAACGCGGACCGGCTCTGGCCGCTGTACGCACTCGCCCTTGCCGCGACCCTGATCGCCGTCCGCATGCTGTGGGTCTTCCCGCTCTCGGCCGTGCTCCAGCGCAAGGCCGGTCAGCGCCGCGCCAACTGGAGGGTCCCGGTGGTCCTTTCCTGGGCCGGCACCCGGGGCGTCATGCCGCTGGCCGCCGCCCTGTCCATCCCGGTCGCCACGGCGGACGGAGCCACGCTGCCCGGCCGCCCCCTCGTCCTCGTCCTCACCACCTCCGTGGTGGTGGTGACCCTCGTCGTCCAGGGCTTCTCACTCTCCACCGTCGTACGCCGCTCGGGCATCGCCCTCGAACCCGACCACACCGAACGCGAGGAGGCCAACGCCCGGCTCAGCCTCGCCGACGCAGGAATGCGCCGCCTGGAGGAGATCTCCGAACTGGAGGCCGTCCCCGAGGTCGTCGCCGACCGCCTCCGCCGCGCCCTGCAGGCCCGCCAGGAACACGCCCGCGAACGCCTCGACGAAACCAACGGCGGCAACGGACAGAGCGCGTCGGCCGACCACATCTACCGCCAGCTGCGCCGCGACCTCATCCTCGAAGAGACCGCCGAACTCCAGCGCCTCTACGACGACCACCACATCAGCGACACCACCCGCCGCCGCCTCCAGCGCTCCCTCGACCTGGAGGAGGCCCGGCTGGCGGACACATGACCGCCCGGGCGTCAGAAAGCCGTAAGGCCCGCATCAAGACTGGTGTCGGTGCCACGACAACCGCGACCGGCACGCTTACGGTCCCGGCATGGGACGACGGACGACCCGCGACAGTGCGGGAGGCCGGGCCATGCTGCCCGAGCCGGTCGCGTACGACACCACCTGGGCGGGCGAGGCCCGCTCGGCAGCGGGATACGGGGCGCTCCTGTTCGTCCTCCTCGCGGGCGTCGACGAGGTGGCAGGGACACTCACCGATCTGCGCGCGGCCCTGTGGCTGCTCCTCGGCGCTCTGCTGCTCGCAGTGCTGTGGCCGACCCGGGTATCGGCCGCCCGGGGCCTGCTGACCACGCGCGGCCTGTGGCGCGAGGCCCGGGTGCGCACCGACCGGCTGGTCTCGGTGCGCTGGTCCAACGGGGTCGCCCAGCGCCTGGCCCTGCGGGATGCGGACGGCAACCGGGCCGAGCTCGACCCGCGCGTCCTGATCGCCAACCCTGCGCTGTGGCACGTCCTCGACACCGACGCCCGCATCAGTGTCACCCGAGGCACGCTGTGCTGCGGCGAAACCGCGCTGCTGCAGATCGCGGCCCGGGTGGACCGCGAAGCCGCCCGCACTGTGTTCAAGATCTCCGGCTTGGAGTAGGCGTTTCTTCCTACTTCGGAATGAATTACGAGAATCTTGACGGCTCCTTAACGGGTATCCGTCCTCCCCCTTTCCTACGCTCGCGACGTGTTCAACGTGACCGGCGTCCTCAAGCGCCTCGTGATCGGCCGCGCCATGCGCAGCGAGGAACTCGGCGAGACCCTGCTGCCCAAGCGGCTCGCGCTGCCGATCTTCGCCTCCGACCCGCTGTCCTCCGTGGCGTACGCGACGCAGGAGATCCTGCTCGTCCTCACCCTCGGTGGGCTCGCCTACCTCCACTTCACGCCGTGGATCGCGGCCGGGGTGGTCGCGCTGATGGCGGTGGTGGTGCTCTCCTACCGCCAGGTCGTGCACGCCTACCCCAGCGGCGGCGGCTCCTACGAGGTGGTGTCGAGAAACCTCGGCCCTTCGGCCGGTCTGGTCGTGGCTGCCTCACTGCTCGTCGACTACGTCATGACGGTGGCCGTCTCCGTCGCCTCCGGAGTCGACAACATCATCTCGGCCATCCCGTCACTGGCCGAGCACCGCGTGCTGCTGGCGCTCGGCTTCGTCGCGATCCTCACGGCGATGAACCTGCGCGGCGTGCGCGAGTCGGGCCGCACCTTCGCCGCCCCCACCTACCTCTTCATCGGCGGCGTGATCATCATGGTCGCGACCGGCCTGATCCGGTACGCGCTCGGGGACGCGCCGGTCGCCGAGTCGGCCGCGTACGGAATCCACCCGGAGCCCGGCAACCAGAACCTGGCCGGGATGGCTCTGATCATGCTGGTGCTGCGCGCGTTCTCCAGCGGCTGTACGGCGCTGACCGGCGTGGAGGCGATCTCCAACGGCGTCCCGGCCTTCCGCAAGCCCAAGGCGAAGAACGCGGCGAGCACCATGGCCTCGATGGGCATCATCGCGGTCGTCATGTTCGTCGGCGTGACGGCGCTCGCGCTGATCGCGAAGGTCCACATCACCGACGACTCCTGCCAGTTGACCGGTATCGGCGGCAACTGCGAGAGCTTCACGCAGAAGACGGTGATCGCCCAGCTCGCCTCGGCGATCTTCGGCGGTGATCACTCCATCGGCTTCTTCTTCATCCAGGCCGCCACCGCCCTGGTCCTGATCCTGGCCGCGAACACCGCCTTCAACGGCTTCCCGCTGCTGTCCTCGATCCTGGCCCAGCACCGCTATCTCCCGCGCCAGCTGCACAACCGGGGCGACCGGCTGGCCTTCTCCAACGGCATCCTGGCCCTCGCCGTCGTCGCGGGCGCGCTCCTTTGGGCGTACAAGGCGGATGTCACCAGCCTCATCCACCTCTACATCCTCGGCGTGTTCACCTCCTTCACGCTCTCCCAGCTCGGCATGGTGCGGCACTGGAACCGCGCCCTGCGCACCGAGCCCGACGCGGCAGTGCGCCGCCGCCACCAGTCGGCGCGCGTCGTCAACGCGCTGGGCGCCTGCGTGACCGGACTGGTCCTGGTGATCGTGCTGATCACGAAATTCACCCAGGGCGCCTGGCTCGCCGTGGTCGCCGCGATCCTGCTGTGGGTGATGATGCGCGGCATCCGGCGCCACTACGACCACACCGCCGCCGAGCTGGCCGTCGAGGACCCGCGCGACGAACTCGTCCCGCCGTCACGGGTGTTGGGGGTCGTCCTCGTCTCCACCATTCACAAACCGACCCTGCGCGCCCTCGCCTACGCCCGCGCCTTCAAGCCGTACCGGCTCGAAGCACTGACGGTCGCCGTCGACAAGGAGGAGACCGGCGACCTGCAACGCCGCTGGCAGGACCTCGACGTCGACGTCCCCCTGAAGGTCCTGGCCTCCCCCTACCGGGAGATCACCAAGCCGGTCGTCGAGTACGTCCGCACCATGCGCCGCGACAGCCCGCGCGACGTGATCGCCGTCTTCATCCCCGAGTACGTCGTCGGGCACTGGTGGGAGAACCTCCTCCACAACCAGTCCGCCCTGTGGCTCAAGAGCCGCCTGCTGTTCACCCCGGGCGTGATGGTCACCAGCGTCCCCTGGCAGCTCACCTCCGCCGCCCGCGCCGACCACCCGGCCGCCCGCGCCCCCGGCTCCGTCCGCCGCGGCGAACCCACCGCACCCCACAGAAACACCACGCCCGCCCGCAAGAGCTGACGCCCAACTCCCCGTCTCCATAACCCTTTTAGCGCATCACTGACGCCTCGGACATTGCGATTCCCGGGCGCGCCCGGCAAGACTGCGAACGCGCCCGCACCACAGGGAACGGCCGACCCCCGTTCTCCGCGCGGCGCCGTCCCAGCACTCATCCACGGGGGAATCACATGCGCATAGGCACCCGACACCTCTTCTCGCTCGCGGCCGCTGCGGCATGCGGCGTCCTGTTGACCACGGGTGCCGGCCCGGCCTCCGCCGACGAGGGCCCCTCGCCCGAGAACGGCGGCGGCTTCCTCACCGTCACCCAGCCCAAGGACGAAGCAGCCGTAGCCAAACTGGCCGAGGAGAAGGCCGAACAGGTCCACCTCCGTACGCCCGCGAACAAGCTGTGCACCGGCGCCTGGACCCACCCCGTCTCCACCGTCACCTTCCAGCGCGCCACCGGCGGCACCCTGGCCTGGGGCTTCAAGCTCTCCAACACCGCCCGCGCCAACCTCGGCCCGACGGTGACGGTCACCATGCCGTACGCGTACGTCAACGGGAAGGCGATCAACCCGCCCTACGGGCCGCACACCGCGATCAGCACGTACAACTTTCACGGCAGCATGAACAAGTACCAGTTCACCGGCGGCGGTGGCGGCGCGATCGCCACCGGGAACAAGGTGACGTTCTACTGGTTCCTGAAGGGCTCGAAGCCGAACACGGCCGCCGACCGCTACATCACCTGCCAGGTCCCCAAGCCCGGAAGCGCGTGACCGCACCATGAACGAGAACGCCCGCCCCACCGTGACGATCCTCGACGCCCGCCACCGACTCACCCTGCACGGCGTGACCCGCGCCGAGGACTCCTTCACCGTCGAGTACTCCATCAGCCCGCCCCTGCCCGAGGGGCCGGACGACGAGATCCCGGTCCTTCTCACCCTGGAGGCCAGGGACGAACTCGGCAACGAGTACACCGACTGGGGCGGCGCGTTCGGCCTCTCCCCTGACGGCTCCCACACCGAGGGGACCATCTCGGGCCAGCCCGCACTGCCGAGCGAAGCAGGCACACTGCACGTACGGCTCACCTTCCTGCGGGACGGCGACGAGTTCCCGTACGACGTGACCCTGCCGGTCCACCGCGCCGACTGACCCGTCCACAGCGAAGGCCCGGACCACCCCTCGTCCGGGCCTTCGCTGTGTCTGACCGTTGCACGTGCGTGCCGCCGAAGCGAACGGCGGGCCCCGCGCTGTCTCAGTCGCATGCACCGCGTCATGGCCGCCGGCACGCTGCTCCGGCGCGTGCACACCAACAGACCCTTGCATGCCGCTGGTTGGTGAAGGTCATGAGGCAGCCTTCAGCTCCGTTGGCCTCTCTTGGGGCGGTTCCAGAAGGAGGAATCCGCAGTCGCCGGGCCTCAGAAAGCGCCGTCCACAGATTCGCACTGGCCAGCGAACACGACACGGGGCGGCAGGCCCCAGGGGGGTGAGGTCGTCGAGGATGTCCAGGACAAGCCGCCGCTTCTCGCGGTGCCCGATGTCGGCCGATACTTTGCATGCCGTGCGGTGCTCGGCATCGTCGGCCCCCACACCCCACATGCATCCGAACCCGTCCAGCCCGGAAGACCTCACGGAATCTTATTAATACGGAATTCCTCCCCCTGCCCGCGTATGAGTTGCTGGGCTGATTGCTAGGATCAACTCATGCATGATCAAGGGGCAGTTGTCTCGGTCAATGTCACACCGTCGCTCATCGCCGCGTGGTTCCACCGGCTGTTCACCCATCCCGTGGTCGAGATCGACGGGCAGGAACATGCCGCACGATGGGGCACCACGGAAATAACCGTCTCGCCGGGCGAACACTCTATAAGCGTGTTCTTCCGATATCGTCGGGAGCACCATACGCGTCTCGCCGAGACCACCCGGGAATTCTCCACAGATACGGACGTACGGCGCGTGGACATCACCGCGAGGCTCGGCCCGCGCAATGGAAGCAGGTTCCGCATAGGCACACCGTCGGTGCATCGGTAAATGCGAAAACGCCCGTCCCAACCGACGGGCGTTTTCACGTACTTACCACCATTACGGGACGGTGGCGGCCTCGCGCAGGGCACCGCATGCCGCGCAGTGCGGCACTTCCGGCTCGGCCGGTGGTGCGTCCGGAGCCCGCTCCGGCCGGACCCGCTCCGGCGTCGCGCAGACGATCGCGGAGCCGATCATCACCACCGCGAAGCTCCACAGGCCCATCGTGAGGATGATCGAACCGTGCAGGACGATGTCCATCACCATTCCGGCCTTGCGCCAGCGGTCGGATGCCAGCACACACACGCCGATGGCGATCTCGATGACCAGCGCACCCCAGGTCAGGGCGGTAACGACCGGGGCGCTCCTGGACATCCATAGAAACAGCGAGTCCCACGGCTGTCCCACGCCGAACATGTTGTCGCGCAGGAAGTAGTACTCGGCGGTGCCGTTGGCCCAGTCGGCCACGCCGAACTTGCTGACGGCGCTGTCGAGGTACAGGTAGGCGATCTGCACCCGTATGGCCAGGAAGGCGACGAAGGACACCGTCCGCCATGAAGGTGTCTGCTCCCGGACCGGCCGCTGCCAGTGCCAGGTACGGCCGTCGGCCAGAGCGATGGGAATCATCAGCAGGCTCATGATCATGCCTATCGACTCGCCGCCGTCGGGCACCGCGATGCTGACCGCGACCGAGTACGAGGTCCACGCATGGGGAATGGCCGTCCAGCGGGGGCGGTAGCCGCTGGCGACCACCGCCAAGACGGCGATCAACAGCCACCGCCTTGGCTCCATGCCCAGCGCGTCACCGCCGAGGCACAGTGCTGACGCACCGCGGACGGAGTCGCAGCGCGGGTATTCCCCCATCGCGACGACCGGCACGAGCAGTGCCTTGACCGGCGTCAGCAACAGCACGCTCAACTGGGCCAGCGCGATGACCGTGCGCCCGACACCGAACCACCGGGACCGCAGATCGTGCCGCGCGGTGCGGTTGGCCAACCGGTCGGCCATTTCCTGTACGGAATTCCTTACGGCGGGCATCACTTGCATCGGACGTCCAGGTGCACGATCCGCAGCACGCGTTTTTCGTAGGAAACTTGGTTGCGGAAGCTCCACGGCACCGTCTTTTCCTGGGTGAGGTACGAGTCACCGCACACGGTCGGCACCGGACTGGTGTTGTCCACCTTCACAGCCGGTTTCCTGGACGTCTCCTTCATGCAGTCGTCCAGATAGCCCCCGCAGTCGGACCAGTGCCCGGTCGCCGCCGCGTTGAAGAAACCCAGCTCGGGCCCTTGTGCACGCTGCGTACGCGACAGTCCGAACATGTTCGAGGGATTGCCCTGCGGTGTGTGCAACAGATTTCGGGGAGAGCCGTCAGCCCCCAGCACATAGGCGCCGGTCTGCTCGGACTGGGGATTCCGGGTGAAGAACGCCCAGTTCTCCGGAGTCAGAATGTTCAGAGCCGAACGGGCGCCCTTGGAGTGCCGGCTGCTCAGCGCATTGCTCGGCAGCGTGTAGAAGAGCGCGGCGGCCAGGTAGCCGAAGACCACCAGGCAGGCGACGGAGAACAGGGCGAGTTGGCGTATCGATCCGGTCCGGGGCTCCCCCGGTCTCGAATGCGTGTCGCCGGACGTGCTGGCCATATGAGCGCGATCCCTATGCGGTGCGGAAAAGGTGTCGGATGCGTCACCGGAGGCTTTGCCGCGCCGCTCCGGTAGGAAATACGGCGCGGCAGAGCGGTCGTTGTTAGAGGGCCGCCGCCACGGCGGAGACCATGTTGTCGGCGTCGAGGCTGTTGGGCTGGCTCATGTCGAAGCCGTAGCTCACGGCGGCCGGGACCACCACGAGTGTGACGACGGCCTCGGTCGCCCCGGCCACGTTCGCGTAACCGATGGCGTTGATGGCGCCCACGGCGTTGATCTCGATCGCGATGTAGGCGTCGTGCCAGAACCAGCCGTTGGCGCGGTTCGGGCTCTTCATGGCCGGCGACTTGTGCTGGGTCATGAAGGTCTTGAGGTCCTCGTTGAGCCGCTGCATGCCGGCCTTGGCCTGGAACGGGTCGTTGATCTGGACCGCGACGGTCACCTTGTCGTGGAAGTCCTTGTCGACCGCCTTGAGGTCCTTGGTGAACACCGCGATCTGCTCAAGCGTCACCTGGCTGGTCTGGGGAGAGCGGCGCGACCGGATCTGCTTGGCCAGGTCCGGGTGCTCGTCCGCCGCCTTGCCCTTGGCGAAGACGAGGAGACCCACGATGTCCTCGTCGGAGTACTTGACGTGGTGCTCGGCCGGCTTGACCGCGGCGTGGACGGCCACCGGGGCGGCGGACGCGGACGCGGAACCATAGGCGACGCCGACGGTCAGCACCGCTGCCACGCAGGCGAGCGCACCGGTCTTCTTCAGATTCATGTGGGATACCTTCGAATAGTCGTTGTGTGCGTGCTCCGCCGTTTCCGGGCAGGCGCCATCGGCACTCCGTTCACGGGCAAGCGAGACGGAGCGACGATCGGCCTCGGTGATGGCGGCGGGACCGCGGGGGCCGAACGGGCGCCCTGGTCAACGGCGTTGGAGACCGGTGGCGGAATTCATCTCCGCCACCGGGGCAGGTGGGGTCGGCTCAGACCGGCCGGCGACGCTCGCGGCGAGCCGCAGAATTGGCCGCGGCGGCGGACGAGGTGACAATCGCCAGGTCAAGGGCGCCACTCACCGCCACAATCACCGCGAAGCCCCAGAACGGCCCTTCGGCAAGGGCATTCACCAGCGAAGCGATCGCGGCCCCGACCAGCACCGGTACGAGGCGCACATAGCGCCGTCGGGCCTCGCGCTGACCGGCTTTCCAGGCGGCGTCGTCGCCGAGCGTTTCCCTCGTCCGTACACCCACGAGCGGATTCCTGGAGAGCGTACCGCTGCGGCTCTTGCGGGCGATGGTCAATACGCCCACGGATACGGCCACATAGATGACGGCGAGAACGGTCCCCACCACGAGATGGGTATTCATAGCGTTGAACTCATTTCCCCCGGCTGAGCCCACTGGTGCTGTTGCTTGAGCATCCTTGCACCCCAGTTCGAGGCGGACAACACCGAGTTGATCGAATTGACGGCGCCCTAACCTCTCCCCCTTTCCGCCCTGAACGGCGCCGCCAGTGATCGCCAAAGGAGGCAGCAGCGCCCACCCATAAGGGCGGTTTCGGGTCCCACCCGCTGATGTGCTTCCTGGCCAACACCGGCGAGGCGCTGTCCGGGCGGCTGCGGCCCGGGAACGCCGGCGCCAACACCGCCACCGATCACATCGCGGCCAGGAAAAGGCCGAGATCAGGCCGTCTTGCACCCAGGATGCCCCGGCGGAGCGTCAGTGCGTCGCGCTCGGGGCGTGGTCGCCCTCGGAGCGCCGCGCACTGGCGGAGCAGCAGTTCCATCGGAAATGTCTACTGCCCAGGTAGTCTCGCCGCTCAAGGCCAGTACGTCCGAGAGCAGAGCCATGAGCTCTGCTTCGTCATTTGCCACCCGCCGGGGGAGAAGCTTGTTCGGGCTCTCCCGGGTCCGCACCCTGGAACAGGGCCACGCCGGATTCCTTCCCGCTGTGACCAAGTCCTCCTGGTGAACTGACGCGATGGCCGCGCCTGCACAGACGACTTGCCTGGAGAGGTGGCGCCCCGGCCCACTGCGGCAAGAGGTTGCTCGCGGTGGTCAGTGCGGGCGGCAGTCCGGGCACAGGCCGGTGAGTTCGACGGTGTGCTCGACTTCCGCGAACCCTGAGGAGCGGGCGATGTGTTCCGCCCAGGTTTCCACGGCGGCGGAGTCGATCGGCATGCTCAGGCTGCAGGTGCGGCACAGTAGGTAGTGCCGGTGTTCGGCCGAGGGGCGGTGCCGGTAGAGACGTTCGCCGCCCCGGTCGCGCACGGGGACGCGGCGGGCGGCGGCCACGGCCTCGTCGACCGAGGCGAACAGGAGCGGCCGGGTCACGGCGAGTACGGCCAGGCCGATGCCCACCGCAACTCCCGCCGCCAGCCACGCCTGCCCGGCCGAGAGGCCGAAGATCGAGCCGAAGAGGACGCCCACGCCGGCGGTGCCGTCGGCCGCGCCGTGGGTTGCGTACAGGGTGAGGAAGAAGGCGCCGAGGCCCAGGATCCAGGAGAAGACGCTTCCGATGGCCACGTCGTCGGCCCGCCCCCGGTTGCCGACGAGCCCGATGAGCACCGCGAAGGCGACGGTCGCGGCGAACAGTCCGAGGCGCAGGTCGTAGCCGAGTGCCAGGGCCGCGAGGGCCCCGGTGAAGGCGACGTGGCTGAGTGCGTCGCCGGTGAAGACCTGGGCGCGCAGGACCAGGAAGTACCCCACCAGGCCGGCGGCGAACGCGATGCCGGTGCCCGCGAGCAGGGCGTGGAGGAAGAAGGGGTGCGAGAAGGCGCTCATGGGGTGCCTCCGAGCGGCGCGTGCCCCACCGACGCGTTCGTGGGTTCCTCCGAAACACGAGGGCGGATGGCGGCGAGCGCGCGGCCCGTCCTGGCCAGGGCGTAGACGCCGAAGGCGAAGGTGGTCACGTAGAAGCCGATCGGGTACGGCGAGTAGTAGGCGGTGATCAGGGCGCACCAGGTCACCAGCACCGCGATCAGTACCGCGGCGAGGAGGCTCAACGCAGGCCTGGCCGTGAGCTGTTGGGCTGCTGCGGCGGGCATGACCAGCAGGGCGAACACCAGGAGCGTGCCGGTGATCTGGCTGGCCTCGGCGGTGGCCGCGCCGAGCAGCACCAGGAACACCACGGACAGGATCCGTACCGGCACCCCGCGCCCCGCGGCCACGCCCCCGTCGACGGAGGCGAACAGCAGCGGACGCCCAATCAGCGCGAGGACGCCGAGCGCGAGTGCCGCCACCACGGCGAGGAGGGCGACCTGCGTGGTCGTGATCCCGAGAAAGCTGCCGAAGAGAAGGGCGTTGATCCCGCCCAGGAAGCCCTTGTAGAGGGCCACGAAGAGGAAGCCGCAGGCGAGGAGGAACGCCTGCACGGTGCCGGTGAGTGCCGACTCCTGGCTCCGGCCGCCCTGGCCGGAGCGGGGAATCGCGGCTATCACCAGCGCGCCGCCGACGCAGAACGCGAAGTAGCCCAGGCCCGCGCTGACGCCGAGCAGGGTCGCGCAGGCTGCCCCCGGGAAGCTGACGACCGACAGCGTGTGCCCGGCGAAGCTCTGCCTGCGCAGCACCATGTACCAGCCGATCACAGCGGCCAGGACGGCGACGACGGTGCCGGCCCTGAAGGCGTTGACCATGAACGGGAACGCCCAGATCTGCTGGATGTCGGCCACCGGATCCCACGACCAACCGGCGTTCGCCTCGGCCCAGTTCATGACGCGTGCCGATCCGCGTGGAGGGCGGGCGCCTCGGGCTGGCCGACCACCACCAGACGTCCGTCGCTGGTCCGCAGCACCTCCACCGGCACCCCGTACAGCCGCGACAGCGTCTGCGTGGTGACCACTTCCTCGGGGCGGCCCGCGACGGCGCCGCCCTCGGCGATGTACACGACCCGGTCCAGCCAGGGCAGTATCGGGTTCACGTCGTGGGCGACCATCACCACACTCACCCGCTCCTGCCGACAGATCCGCCCGATCAGTGCCGCCACCGCCCCCTGATGGGACAGGTCGAGACTGTCCAGAGGCTCGTCAAGGAGCAGCAACTCCGGCCTGCGCACGAGAGCTTGGGCGATCAGCAACCGCTGCTGCTCGCCACCGGAGCACTCCCCTATCGGACGGTTCGCGTACGCCGTGGCACCGACCAGTTCGATCACCTGGGCGATCCGGTCGTGCTCGGCCCGGCGCCGGGCGCTGAACCGGGCGGGCACCGGCAGCGGCACACCCCAGCGGTCGCCGTCCATGCCGAGCCGCACGATGTCGATGCCCCGGATCCGCAGACTGGCATCGAAACTCCGGCGCTGCGGCAGGTAGCCGACCCGCGGCCCGGCCCGCCCCGGAGCCTCCCCCAGCACCCGCACCTCACCGACCGCGGACGGCACCAGGCCGAGCAGCACCTTCACCAGGGTCGACTTGCCGACGCCGTTCGGGCCGAGAACGGCCGTGAACTCCCCGGCCCCGACGTCCAGATCGACCCCGGACCACAGCTCCCGGCCGCCGATCCGCACTCCGACACCGCGCAGCGACACCACGGCCGGGGCGGCTTCGGGCGGCTCGGCGGGCCCGGCCTGCGCCGGCACCCGGTGCCGCGCCACGCCACTCACCCGCCGGGCGGGATCCACGGCGGTCACTTCTTGCCCGTCGCCTGGGCCAGGGCCTGCTCGATGCCCTGGAGCTGGCGCACCTGCCAGTCCTGGAAGGAGGCACCCGCCGGGGTGAGTGTCTCGGTGACGGTGGCGACCGGGATGCCCTGCGCCTTGGCTTCCTTGACTTGGGCGGCCACATCCGGCGTCGAGTTCTGGCTGTTGTAGACGTACACCTTGATCTGCTTGTTCTTGATCTGCTGGTCGATCGCCGACTTGTCCTTGGCGGTCGGATCGCTGCCCTCGCTGATCGCGTCGAGGAACGACTCGGGGGTCAGCATCTTCAGGCCCAGCCCCTCGGCGAGTGGAGTGACGATCGACTCCGAGGCCCCGATCGGGGTGTTCGCGTACTTCGCCTTGATGTCGGCGACGAGCTTGTCGTACGGGGCGAGCGTCTGCCCTGCGTACCTCTTCTTCTGCGCGTCGAAGTAGGCGGCGTCGGCCGGGTCGAGTTTCTTGTAGTCGGCCGCGACCTTCTCCACCACCTTGTGGACATCGTCCGGCGAGTACCAACGGTGCGGATTCCCACCGGGCTTGACGCCGACCAGGTCCCCGACCTTCAGGTCGGTCCGGCCGCTGCCGGGGTTGGCCGACAGCAGCTTGTCCGCCCAGGCGTCGTAGCCGATGCCGTTGACGATCGTGTACTGCGCGGAGGCCACGGTCCGCCCGTCGGCGGCGGTCGGCTCGTAGTCGTGCGGATCAGCATCCGGGTTGTCGATGACGCTCTTCACATCCGCGTAGTCGCCGCCGAGCTGCTGGGCGATGCTGCCCCAGAAGTTCTCCGCCGCCACGACACGGAGTTTCACCCCTCCCTTGCCGCTGGCCTCACCGGCGGACTTCGTCGTCTTGTCCGCCCCCGAAGAGGCGGAGGAGGTGGAGCAGGCGCTCAGCGCGGCGAGCGCCACGACAACGGCCAGACTCCCGGCAGCACTACGGACTTGGATTCGGGTTCGGGTTCGGCTGGATATCGCAGTGCACATGGCGGGAGTTCTCCTCGACGAACCAGCCGGGCCCCGCGGACGGGCAGGACCCGGCAGAACGGGACACGCGACACGCTAGATGGAAATGATTGTCACGACCATGATCGAGGCCATCGCAAATGAAAACCATTACCAATGCTTGACCGCACCTCGCCCCCCTCCTCCCCCCGCGCCAAATAGGGAAGGAAGCCAACCACGATGTCGCTCCTGAGCCGCCTCCCGGACGATGGCCTTCACCTGCGTCGCGCGAAGGAGGCTGCGACGGCGGCCAACTTGCCACCCGATGTCCGCACGTCCGACAGCCGGGAGGCCGACCACCGGCCGCTCGGGCTGGGCGCGGCAACGAACTCGGGGCGACGTACTGGTCCGTGCCCACCAGCCCCGCCCCCAGACCCTGACCTCTGTCGGCAACAGCGGCAGCACACCCACAGGAACCTGCGAACCGGGCGCGGGCTGTGGCATCGCCGCCGACGACTTCACCGCCCGCCGGACCGGCACGGAGCAGATCCTCGCCCACCGCAACTCCTGTGGTGAAGCGATGCGTTGCGGGGCGGGCCAGGGCAGCTACGCAGTGACGGTCTACATCATCTGACGCAGGTCCGGTCAGGGCTGTGCGGTGTCCCGATAGGGGTTCTTGGGCTGCGGAATGCGGTTGAGTCCGGTGGCATCGAGAGCCGGGGCCTTCGCGTCGGGCCGCCACTCCCCGGTGACGGTGACCCAGCTGTCGGCCGGCGGGACTGCGATCCCGTGGATCTCCACCTTCACCACCCGGGCATCCGCCGCGCAGCAGCTGACGATCACCCGGCTGAGCTGCCAGGAGTCAGGGTTCGCCGGGGTGACGAACCCGGTCAGCCGGACCGTACGGCCCTTCAACGACCCCTTCTCGTCCCACACCGCGCGGCTGGTGAAGTCGGTCAGGGTCAGCGCGAGGGGGCTCTGTGCGGGCAGCGCAGCGAAGGTCGTGCGCTTGGCGACCGCACCGGACCCGTCCCGTGCGACGGTGTACGAGCCGAGGGCCGGCGGGGCGAACAGCAGCAGCATGACCGCGGGCAGCCCGAGCAGCCAGGCCGTCTTGGGACCGGCCGCAGAGTGGGTGTGCCCGTGGTCCGTCGCCTCCTGGCCATCGTGGTGGCGTACGCGGAAGAACGCCATGAGGCCGAGCAGAACCAGGACCACCCCTGACGCGATCAGCAAGGGCTGCAGCCCCTCCTTCACGTAACGGAGGTAGAGATCGCTGAGCAGGCTGATCCGCAGCAGGGCGCAGCCGACAAGAACGAGCAGCGCGGCGGGCAGCAGCTTCCTCACAGCAGCCACCCCCCGACCAGGGTGCTGGCGAGCACGGCCGAGACGAACGTGGCGGTGGAGAACCGGAGGGCGAAAACACGGCCGAACGTTCCGGCCTGAAGCGCGATCAGCTTGAGGTCGACCATCGGCCCGACCACCATGAAGGCGAGCCGGGCCGTCGCGGAGAATCCGGACAACGACGCCGCCACAAAGGCGTCCGCCTCCGAGCAGATCGACAGAACCACCGCGAGTACGCCGAGCAGCAGCACCGACAGCCACGGTGAGCCGGCGAAGGACTCCAGTACCGCGGGCGGCACCGCAATGTTGAAGGTCGCCGCGGCCGCCGCCCCCAGCACCAGGAATCCGCCCGCGTGGAGGAAGTCGTGCTGGAGGGCCCGGGTGAAGGCGTCCAGGCGCCCCCGGCCGGCGGTCGGCTGCTGATGGTCGGTCAGCCGCAGCCAGTCGGTGCGGCCGAGCCGGATCCACAGCCAGCCCATCGTGACCGAGGCGGCCAGCGAGGCCAGCAGTCTGGCCAGGACCATCTCCGGGCGGCCCGGGAACGCGATCGAGGTGGCCACCAGCACGACCGGGTTCACGGCGGGCGCAGCGAGGAGAAATGTCAGGGCAGCGGCCGGTGCGACCCCCCGCCGGATCAAGCTCCCCGCGACCGGTACGGACGCGCACTCACATCCCGGCAGGAGGGCTCCGGCCGCGCCCGCGACGGGAACGGCAAGGACGGGGTTGCGCGGAAGGACCCGGGCGAGCACACGATCCGGGACCAGAGTGGTGACCGCGGCCGACACCACCGTGCCGAGCAGCAGGAACGGAACGCCCTGAATCACCACCGCAGCCAGTACGGTGCACCACGCCTGAAGCGCGGGTTGTTCAAGCCGCACCAGGATGCCGGGCGCCACCAGGACGACGATGCCTCCGATGAGCGCCAGCGCGAGAACGCCGACGACCACATCGAGGCAAACCCGCACCACCCGCACCAGTACGCCGGACCCCCGCCTCGGCGAGGACCCCTGCTCCAACTGCGCAGGAGCGTCCGGCACCGCACTCACACGGCTGGCTGTTTCGTCGATCGCGGCTCCCGGCCTCTGTCCGCCCGCCCTGTCCAGCGGGGCCGGGCCGGAAGCCTAGCGACCCTTCCTGTGCTGCCTACGACCACAGGTCCGGCTTGACGCCGGCGCCAGGCCGGGGACACCGGTCACCCAGATGTAAATGGTTTCCATTTTCATGTACGGTGGTGTCCTCACCACGACGACGGAGGTCCCCCACCCATGGCCGTTCCCAAGCGGAAGATGTCCCGCTCCAACACCCGCCACCGCCGCGCCCAGTGGAAGGCGAGCACACCCCAGCTGGTGCCGATCACTGTCGACGGATCCGTCCACCAGGTGCCGCAGCGGCTCGTGAAGGCGTACGAGCGCGGACTGCTGCGACCGGAGGGCTGACCGCGATGACGACCAGGACGACCGTCGGCCCGCGGCTCCCCGTGACGGTCCTCTCCGGGTTCCTCGGAGCAGGCAAGACGACCCTCCTCAACCATGTCCTGGGCAACCGGGAGGGCCTGCGCGTCGCCGTGATCGTCAACGACATGAGCGAGATCAACATTGACGCCGCCCTGGTGCGGGGCGGTAGGGCGGCGCTGTCGCGCACCGAGGAGCAGCTGGTCGAGATGACCAATGGCTGTATCTGCTGCACCCTGCGCGACGACCTCCTGGGGGAGGTGGACCGGCTGGCCCGCGAGGGTCGCTTCGACTACCTCCTCATCGAGTCGAGCGGGATCTCGGAGCCGATGCCCGTTGCCGCCACGTTCGCGTTCCCCCGCGACGACAGCGCCACGCTCGGCGACCTGGCCCGGCTCGACACGATGGTCACGGTCGTGGACGCGGCGAACTTCCTGCCCGAACTCGCGGGCGGCGACGGCCTCGTGGAGCGCGGCCTCGACCAGTACGAGGACGACGAGCGAACCGTCAGCGATCTCCTCATGGACCAGATCGAGTTCGCCGACGTCATCGTGCTCAACAAACTCGACCTCGTCGACGAAGAGTCGGCCGACCGGCTGCGGGCGACACTCACCCGGCTCAACCCCGCCGCCCGCGTCATCACGGCCGAGCACGGCCGGGTAGCCCCCTCTCACATCCTCGGCACCGGCCTCTTCGACCTGGAGCGCGCACAGCAGGCGCCGGGCTGGGTCATGGAACTCAACGGCGACCACGTTCCCGAGACCGAGGAGTACGGCATCTCCTCGACGGTCTACCGCGCCGACCTGCCCTTCCACCCCGGACGGCTGTGGGAGTTCGTCACCGAGGGCCTCGACAGCGGCACCTACGGCCGCGTCCTGCGTTCCAAGGGCTTCTTCTGGCTCGCGGGCCGCGACCGGGTGACCGGACTGTGGTCACAGGCCGGTGCCGTCGCCCGGTTCGAGCCGTCCGGCATTCGCGAAACCGGCGGCCAGGCCCAGGAGTTGGTCTTCATCGGGACAGGGCTGAACTCCGACGCACTGCACCACGCCCTGGACGCCTGCCTCGTACGCCCGGGCGAGCCTGCACCGCACCACGACCCGTTCCCCGCCTGGGACATCCACGGCACGGACGACATCTGTCAGCACGAGCGCATGCCGTGAGCCGTGCGAACTCCGTTCCGTGTGCACACAAGGTCCTCCAACGTCCGGATCACCGAGACCATCTGCCGGGGGAACACGAGCCATAGGCACACGCCGCTGGTCAGCGGCGAATTCGCGCTCGCGCGATGAGCCAAGGGTCGTCACGCGGCGCCCGATACCCCACGGGCGGTGTTGCCCATTCCATTCAGACGCCGCTCACCTTACTCAGACTGGGCGCTGGCCGACGTCCCCCAATCCAGTGGCGCTCTCTCCACGTACTTCCGGGGCCGAACACGTTCGAGCCCGCTTGTGTGACACACCGTCATGTCCCATTCCGGGGCGGGGAGAACCCGCCACAGCAGTACTGGGAGGGGAGGACCCACGCCAGCATGTGGCGGACCCGGATCCTGCGGGAGGGCGCGTCATGGGTCCGCTGGCACCCGTTCTGAGGCGTTCTGCGGCAAGGAGTGCGGGCCGTCAGGCAGTCGTCCCCGTCGTCTCAGCGACCGCCAGTGCGAAGGCTTCCGCCTGCGCGGAGGGCCGCAGGCGATGGTGGATGAGGCCCAGCTCGGAGTCGGGCAGGCCCTGCACCGGGACGAAGGTGAGGGAGTCGCGGCGCCCGTGGTAGTCGGCCGTGGACCGGCACAGCAGCATGGCGCCACGGTTGGCCGCAGTCAGACTCAGCCCTTCCTGGAGCGTGTTGACACTGGGCCCGGCTGGTACGGGGAGGCCGGCGGGGGTCAGGCCGGGGGCCTGGGCCCGGCGCCAGTACTCGGGGGCACCGCCGTCGATGCCGATGAGCCGGCAGTCGGCGAGTTCCTCGGCGGACAGCGAGTCCCGGGCGGCGAAGGAGTGTCGGACGGACACGGCGAGGGTCTGCGGCTGCCGGGAGAAGACCGGGCCAAGGACGAGGTCGTCCTCGGCCACCGGCAGCAGGACCACCGCGCAGTCCACCTCCTGGCGGCGCAGCGGCCCGAAGGGGTCGGAGAGCGGGATCTCGACGATGTCGATCGCGCAGTCGGGATACCGGTCCCCGAACCGTGCGATCGCCCGGCTGAGATAGTCGTCGACGGTGCCCTGGAAGCCGATGCGCAATGTCCCTCTCATGCCTCGCGCGGCGGCCCGGGCCTCGTCGACCGTGGCGCGCAGGGCGTCGTACGCAGGGCGCAGGTCCGCGAGGAACTGCTCGCCCAGCGGGGTCAGGCGCACCCGGCGGCTGGTGCGTTCGACGAGCGGGGCGCCGATACGGCTCTCCAGGGAGCGCAGCAGTTGGCTGACCCGGCTCTGGGAGACGTACAGCCGCTCGCCCGCCCGTCCGAAGTGCAACTCCTGGGCGAGCACGAGGAATGACTCCAACTCACGTATCTCGACACCGCTCATGGTTCCCTTTCCGCACCGCCGCTCCGCGCGGCCGATCGAGTAGTCCCGCTTATCGAAGGATGAGGGATCGGCCGTTGTTCCCGCAGGTCGGGACGGGTTGGCTGGTCACATGGCACAGACTAAGGAAATTGCGGGCACCACCGGGGTGCCGGAGCATTCGGCGGCCCGCGGCTGGCTGGGCGTCGCGGCGGTCGCGAGCGCGACGTTCACGGTGGTGACGTCCGAGATGCTGCCCGTGGGCCTGCTGACGCCCATCGGGGACACACTGAAGGTGACTGAAGGCACCGCCGGACTGACCCTGACGATCACCGGCCTGGTCGGCGCGGTGTCGGCGCCGCTGCTGACACCGCTGTTGGGGCGGTTCGACCGGCGGACGGTGCTGTGTGCACTGATGGCGGTCCTGACAGTGGGCAACCTGATCGCCGCGTGGTCGCCGCACTTCGCGGTGATGGTGGCCGCCCGCGTACTCGTGGGCATCGGCATGGGCGGCGTCTGGGCGATCGCGGCGGGCCTGGCGATACGCCTGGTGCCGCCGAAGTCGATCGGCCCCGCAACGTCGTTGATCTTCAGCGGGATCGCGGTGGCCTCGGTCCTCGGCGTCCCGGCCGGTACGTACATCGGCGAACTGGCCGACTGGCGGACGGCGTTCGTGATCGTGGGCGCGCTGGCACTGGTCGCACTCGTTGCCCTGGCGGCCCTGCTGCCGCGGCTGCCGGCCGAGCAGGAAGTGCGGCTCAGCGGTGTGATGCGGCTGTTCGGCGAGGCGCGGGTGCAGACCGGACTGGCCGTAGTGGCGCTGCTGGTCACCGGACACTTCGCCGCCTACACGTACGTGCGACCCGTACTCGAGGAGGTCTCGGGGGCGAGCGCCGGGATGATCGGCACGCTGCTCCTTGTGTACGGAGTCGCGGGCGTGGCAGGCAACTTCGCGGCCGGTGCGGGAGCCGGGCGGTCGCCGCGCTCCACCCTGATGGTGATCAGCGCAGTGCTCGCGGCCACGGTCGCGCTGGTACCGGTGCTCGGCGGCTCCGTCCTGACCGCCGGTGTGCTGCTTGCTGTCTGGGGACTGTCCTACGGTGGTGTGTCGGTCAGCACCCAGACCTGGCTGCTGGCTTCGGCGCCCCAGACGCGCGAGGCCGCATCCTCACTGTTCGTCGGCGTCTTCAACGGGGCGATCGCCCTGGGCGCGCTGGTCGGAGGCCTGGCTGCGGACGGTGCTGGGGTCACCGCGGTGATGTGGCTGGGCGGCGGGCTCGCCGTCGCGGCGCTCGCGGTGGCGGCGCTCGGCAAGGCCCCCTCGTCGGGACGCCTCTGAGACCGGGCCCGGCGCCCTCCCCCGGGCCACGCCACCTCGTTCGCGGGGTCGGCAGGGCCGGGCTCCGGGGGGACACGGGCCATAGGCACACGCCGCTGGTCAACGGCGAAATCGCGCTCGCGCGATGAGCCAAGCGCGTCACACGATCCCGGCAAGATCCTGCTGAACGTCGCGCTCACGATGGCACTGGGCGGCGACTGCCTGGCGGATGTGGGCGTGCTGCGGGCCGAGCCGTCCGTGTTCGGACCGGTGGCCTCCGACCCGACGGTCTCCCGTCTGATCGACACCCCCTCCTCGGGCCAGCAGCGGGGCCCTGACCGTGATCCGCGAGGCCCGCGCCGAAGTCCGCTAGCGCGTCTGGCAGTCGGCCGCCGAGGCTGCTCCAGATGTAGGAGGGGAGGTGATCGTGGACATCTAGGGGGTCCTGGTCCTGGCGCACTCCGAGAAGCAGGACTCCGCCACGACTAGGGAGAAGACCTTCGGCCACTACCCGCTGACGGCGTTAGTCGACCACGGCCGAGGCGGGAGCGTGGAGCCGGTGGCCGCCCTGCTGCGGCCCGGCAACGCAGGCTCCAACACCACCGCCGATCACATCACCACCGCCCAACGGGCCCTGGCCCAGTTGCCAAAGAAGTACCGGCGTGGACGCACCACACCGATCCGCACCGACTCCGATGGCGGCACCCATGCATTCGTCGCCTGGCTCGCCCAGCGTGGCCGCTGGCTGTCGTACTCGGTCGGCATGACCATCACCGACGTCATCCACCAGGCCGTACTCACCACCCCCACCTCCGCCTGGACGTCGGCCGTCGAACCCGACGGGGAGATCCGCGACGGCGCCTGAGCCGGCCGAACCTACCTGCGACGTACTCAAGCTGACCGATGGAGAGGCGGCTGATCATCCGCAAGGAACGCCCACACCCCGGCGCCCAGTTGCGCCTCACCGACGCCGACGGGCTGCGGCTGACCTGCTTCGCCGCCAACACCCCCAACGACGTGATCGCCGCACTGGAACCGCGGCACCGCCAGCGCGCCCGAGCCGAAACCCGCATCCGCAACGCGCGCGCCGCCGGCCTGCCCAACCTCCCGCTCCGTGACGCCGCGCAGAACCAGACCTGGCTGGAGATCGTCTCCATCGCCCTGGACCTGCCGGGCTGGATGCCGACGCTCGCGCTGACCGGCACCGCCCGCCTCTGGGAGCCCCGCCGCCTGCGACTGCGGCTCTTCTCCGTCACCGGCCAGTACGCCACCACCGGACACCACCGCATCCTCCGCCTCGCCGGCCACTGGCCCTTGACCGAGATCATCACCGCGCCCTGGCGCGACTCCAGGCCCTGCGGAACCCCGGCTGACCCACAGCGACCCGTCCCTACGAGCAGCACCACGACCGGAATCGTGGAAGCCGACGCCCACCCGACGCGACAGCCGGGCCTCGTACTGCCCGTCACGAGCTGAACAGTACGAAACGGCCCACCAGTTGAACTGATGAGCCGTCACTAAAGATCGAGGTTAGTTCCTTGCGTCTACCAGTTCCACTTGTTCGAGTTCTTCATGTACTTGTACGACACGATGGCCAGCGCGAGAGAGAATACTCCTATCCCTGCTGCCACCAATCTCCCTCCAATTCCGAGACCGGATATCGGGCTTACGGAAGTTCCGAACCCTCCCAGTACCCCGATACACGCGAGGAAAAGTGACCGCCAGTCGAAGAGGATCGGACTGATCGCGTTTATGGTTCTTTTGGTGGCTCTTCCAGCTCTGGTTGAGTTGAGCCAGGGGTTCATGGATTTCATGGCGTTGGGTTTCAGATAATGGGGGGCTTGGGCCGCTGGTCGAACGGACCGGGTTCGAGGTAGCGTACAGGCCCGCCGGCGGGGAGCAGGTAGTCGACGATGGTGCTACCGAGCGCGACGGGCGTGCCGAACACCCTGGCTGCCATAGCTCCGCCCGGTCCTACGACGAGTCCGACTTTCTGGCCGCCGCTGATCGCGTACCCGAACCCCTTGCCTGTGATGTATGGGCCGATGAAGCCCTTGAAGGACTCCTTCGCTTCGTCGGTCCGCCCGATCAATGAGAGGGCCGCGGCGTCAAGTGCTCCTCGATAGCTGAAGAACCCGACGACGTTGCGTACGCCACTGGGTATTCCTGCGTCGCTGTGTGCGGGGAATTGTGAGGAGTGGTCGTTCTTGGGGTCGTCCTGCGGCTTGTAGTTAATCTTGGCGTTCTCTTCGGCCTTCTTGCGGGCGGCTTCGGCCGCGGTGCGCTGTTCCTGGTTGCGCTTCTCGGTGGCGGAGGCGAGTGCCTGCTGAGCGGCACGGCTGGCTTCGGCCGCGTCCTTGCCTGCGTCCAGGGCGGCCTGGCGTGCCGTGGCCGCCGAGGCCGCGGCGGAGTCGGCGTAGTTGCTGGCTTGGGCAGCGGAGTTGGTGGCCTGGGCCGCCGAGTAGTTGGCTGCCCTGCTGGCTTTCTGGGCGGTTGCCGCGGCGTCCTTGGCGAGTTTCGCGGAGGCAGCTGCTTCGGCGGCCGACTTGTCGGCAGCCTGCGCGCTCTCCTTGGCCCGCAGAGCGTGGTCCTGGGCGTCCGCGGCGGACTTCTTGGCCGCGGCCTCGTACCGTTTGGCGTCCTCGGCCCGGCCGCGGGCAAAGGCCGCTGCCTCGGCCGCGCTGTTGGCGTTCTCGTATGCCTCGGCAGTGGTGCGGGCCGCAATGCTGATCTGCGTGCTGATGGCGGCTTCGTGGGTGTAGGTGTCCTGGTCGGCCTGGGCGGCCTTGTACTGGATCCGGGTGACGAAGACGTTCCTCATCCAGTCCGGTCCGGCCATGGCGATGCGTGCGGCAGCCTTCACATACGGTCCGCCCTTTTCCAGGATGCGGAGGGTTTCCACCTTGTTGTCGTCGGCCAGGACGCGCGGGTACTCGGTGGTGAGGAAGGTGTGCAGGGCCTTGGCGGAGCCGTCGTTGAGTGCCTTCTTCCCCGCTTCCCGCACACCCTTGCCGGCGCCTTCCATGACGCGTAGGACCTGGATGCGGTATTCGTCGCGCTGGCCTTCGAACATGCCAGCGGTCAGGAACTCCTCGACCGCCCGGGGACCGTCCGTGAGGGCCTTCTCGGCCACGGCCGCGGTCTTGGCGGCGCCGATGGTGGCGAGGTGGACGACGGTTTCGCGGTCGTCCTCCTGCTCTGCCGCAACGCGCCCGGAGCTGAGCCAGGCGAGCATGTCCGTGTCCGTACCGGACAGGGCGTTGCCCGCGGCCTTCTGGGTCCAGGGCCCGTCGCTGCCGAGCAGGTTGAGCGCGGCCCGGCGCGCCAGAGCCACCCCTGCGCTCTTGTCGCTCGCCGCCTTCTCTGCCGCGTCGGCCAGGAGTTTCTTGGTCTCCTCGCTCGTCCGGGCGGCCTGGGTCTGCGCGCGGTCCTTGGCCTGGCCGATCTCCTGGCCAAGGGCCGTGAGCTGTTTGGCGTCTGTGGTGGCGGCGGCTTCGTCCTGTTCGAGCCGGTACTGCTCGGCCTCGCGAGCGACCTTGCTGACGTTAGTGGCTTCGTCGGTGGCCTTGGCGGCGGCCTCGGCGGCCTTCAGCGCCGCCTCCGCGTGGGCGGTGGCCTTCTTAGCTTCCGCGTCGGCCTCGCCCGCATGATCGGCCGCCTCGTCGGCTGCCTCGGCTGCCTTCTGGGCGTGGCTGGCCGAGGAGTTGGCGTATTGATGGGCTGCGCGCGCCGCACTGGCGGCCTGGGCGGCCAGGTTTTGCGCACGCCCCGCGGCGCGGGTGGCCTGGCCCGCTGCGGTACGAGCGGTCGCGGCTGCTTCGCGAGCGCGCTTGGCCTCGCTCGCGGCAACCCCGGACTGCTCACTGGCGCTGGCGGACGCGTCGGCGGCCGCGGCGGCGTTCTGCCCCGCCTGTGCGGCTGCTGCGGCTGAATCCCCGGCAGCAGCACTCGCGTCCGCCGCGTGGCTAGCGGCTGCGGCGGCATCCTTGGCCCCGGCGGCTGCCTCCCGTGCTAGCTGGGCTGCTTTGCGGGCGTCGGCGGCCTTGTTCCGGTCTCCGATCGCCGCGTTCGCCGCGTTGTAGGCCCGGGCCGCTGCCTGGCCCGCCACTGCGGCCGCGGACGCGGCGTTCGAGGCGGCCCTCGCGGCCGTCCGGGCAGCGGCGACCGCGGTGTTGGATGCGTCTACCGCGGCCCGGGCCGCTCCTGCTGCTCCTTCGGCGGCTTGTGCCGCTCGGCTCGCCGCCTCGCCAGCCTTGTCGGCATCGCCCTCGGCCTCAGCGGTCTCCTTGGCAGCTTTCTCCGCCGCCTTTTTCGCCAGGTCCGCGGCCACGTCAGCCCGCGACGCGGCCTCTTTGGCTTGGTCGGTCGCGAACTTGGCCTCCTTACCAGCCTCTGTCGCGGCCCTGGCCAACTGCGTTACGGTCATCAGCTCCTGGTCACGCGCCTGTGCCAGATACTGACCGTTCTCGAGGAACGTGACGAGGTCCTGAGGCGTGCCGTTCATGGCGCGCTTCCCCGCTTCCCGCAGTGCGGGTCCTCCCGTTTCCATCAACTGCAGGACTCTGATTCGGTTGTCCTCGAAGGCGGCCTTGGACCAGCCGCTTTGCAAGAACGCGTCCAATGCCTCCGGACTGCCGTCGTTCAGGGCCTTCTTGCCTTCGCGGTTGACCCCCTGGCCGCCCTCGTTCATCGCCCTCAACACCGCGATCCTGCGGTCGTCCTGCAGGGGCTTCTCAAAGCCGGACTTCACGAAGTCCAGTACGTCCTGAGGGGAACCCGACAGAGCCTTCCGTGCAGCCTCGGACACCCCCTTCCCGGCAGTGGGCATCATCTTCAGGACCGTCACCCGCGCATCCTCCACCTGAGCGCGGCGCAGGTTGGTGGCGAAGAACTTACGCAACTCTTCGTCACTGCCCAACAGAGCCTTGGCCGCTTCGCGTTTCACCCCCTTCCCGCCCGCCAGCCACTCATCCACCGCTTGCGCACGACTGCCCGCAGGCGGGTTATAGCCCGGCTCCACTGGTGCGGCCTGTGCCGCCGTGGTGGAGAACACGACTGCCGACATGCCGAGCGCGACCAGTGCCGCGCCCTTATCTCGTATGCCAGACACGGAGTAGCGAGGCCGCTTGGACCATTTCATGATGGGGTGTCACCATCCTCAATGAGACGGTAAGGAAAGGGAATTCAGTCAGGACTGCCTGAGTGGCAACCTCGAAACCCCATCACACCTAAGTCACAGGTAAATAAAGGACCAAAGGCCCGCGTGGCGCCCGCTCAAGGGTGGGAGGCGACAGGACGAAGCCGCCTTGACCTGCATCTTTGATGCAGGGTCTTTGGTCCCGTAAGGCGCGACTGAACTGCCGGTAACCGGGTACGGGTTGATGTTGATCACAGCGGGTTCGCCGGGTGGACCCTGAATTCTCGTGCTACTTCTGGAGTATGACGCTGCCTCGGCCTGGGCTCGGAGCCTGACGCCCCCTTGCCCGGTAGGCGGCTTTTTCCTGAACTCCCAACAAATCCAGAGAGGGTCTTTTGTGATGCGTGTGCGATGGCAGTGGATGATTCCGGCCGTGGCGAGTGGCAGCCTGCTGGTCGCGGGGATAGCTGTCGCGGCAGACCCCGACTCCACCAGGTCCACCGGTTCCGGCAAGACTGCCGATATGGCGATGCCCTCGACGGTGGAGACCTTCGACTACCCGGACGCCGCGAAGATCCTCAAGGAGAAGAACCTCAAACTCAAGCGCGGGGACGGGCACATCGTGCTGGCTGAATGCGGAAGCGCCCCGAATCTCATGCAGTTCATCGGCCGTGATCAAGACGACTTCTGCTTCCGCACCATCGGCGACAACGGCTACCTCAGCCTGGAAGTTCCGGCCGTCGCCGGTGTGCAGACCGCCGACCACACGGCGCACATCAAGATGACGGTCGACGACAAGACCAAGTCTTACGACATCGGCAAGAACGATTTCCGGGGCATCGGCGAGACCACTGACCCCGAGGGCCGCAATCACACCCTCGTCGAAATCCGCACCGCCAAGTAGCCCAGCCCCGCACGGTTCTACAGACGTGCGCGGGTTGTCCTTGTTCCCATACGCCGCTGCTCTCACTCTCGCCCAAGGAAGCCTTGATATGCCCTTCACTCCCGCCCGCACCGTCGGCGCCGCCGGGCTCGTCACCGCGGCGCTCGCCGCCAGCCTGGTCAGCGCGGCTCCGGCCGGTGCTGTCGTCGGCGAGAAGGCCACCGATGCCCCGTACGCGGCGATGGCCCAGCTGAAGATCGGCGACACACAGCGGGCCTGCTCCGGAGTATTGGTCAACCCACAGTGGGTACTGACCGCGCAGAGCTGCTTCACCGACGGCACCGGTGAGGCCAAGCCCGGGGCGCCGAAGCAGAAGACCACCGTCACCGTGGGACGTTCCGACCTGACGCAGAAGGGTGGCGCCACCCTGGCGGCGACCTGGCTCGTGCCCCGCCAGGACCGGGACGTGGTGATGGTCAAACTCGCCCACCGAGTCCAGGGCGTCACCCCCCTGCCCCTTGCCACCACCGCCCCGAAGACGGGCGAGCAGATCAGTACGCTCGGATTCGGACGGACGGCCGACAGCTGGGTCCCCGACGTGCTTCACCAGGCCACCTTCACCCTCGGCGCCGTCGGCGCAACCAGCATGCAGCTCAACGGATCCACCAAGGCAACCCTGTGCCAGGGAGACGCCGGAGGCCCCGCCCTGCGCGCCAAGAACGGCGGCTACGAGGTTGTCTCCGTCAACTCCCGCTCCTGGCAAGGTGGATGTCTGGGCACCGACCCGACGGAGACCCGCACCAGCGCCAGCAACACCCGCGTCGACGACATCGCCGACTGGATCCGGCAAGGAACCGGCGTACCGGGCGACCTCACAGGCAGCGGTCACCCCGACATGCTGGCCATCGACGACAAGGGGCAGCTGCGGCTGTACCCCGGGCTCGGCAACGGCCAGCTCGGCAACATGAAGGTCATCGGCACCGGCGGTTGGAGCGGCGCATCCATCGCGCACCGCGGAGACTTCACCGGCAACGGTCACGAGGACGTCATCGCCCGCATCGGTACCACCTTGCGCGTCTACCCGAACCAGGGCGACGGCACCCTCGGCTCCCCGATCACCATCCGCACCGGCCTGCCCACTGACGCGCAGGTGGTGGCCACGGGCGACACCACCGGCGACCGGATCCCCGACCTCGTGATCCGCCAGGGCGACCAGCTCTACTTCTACGCAGGCGACCCCGACCACCGGCCCTTCGTGAAGGACCCGGTACTGCTCGGTGGCGGTTGGTCCCCCTACACGCTCTCCTCCCTCGGGGACGTCAACGGCGATGGCATTCCCGACATGCTCGCCCGCAACACCAGCACCCAGCAGCTGCTCTTCTACCCCGGCCGCGCCGACGGCCGCCTCGGTGACCGCAGCGTCTTCGGCGCCGGCGGCTGGGGCACCTCCTGGCGGCCTCTGGTCACCGGCACGGCCGACGCCGCCGCCACCGGCAGCCCCAGCCTGTGGGCCACTACCCAGGACGGCAAGCTCCTCTACTACGCGGGCGGAAAGAACGCCGACGGCACCCCCAGCCACGGCACCGCGACCGTCATCGGCGGAGGTGGCTGGAGCACCATCCGCGCCATCAGCTGACCCGGGCTGACTCCCGCCCGCTCATGACATCCAGGCTTTCGGCCGCAGCAGAGGGAGTGCACGGCCGGGTCGGTCACCCCGTCCCGGCCGGCATCCCCGCGCAGAAGACCGACCTCACCTCATCCGGAACCGTCCAGCATCGTCCGTCGGCAGCGGGCTGCCTACGACCGCGACCGCCGGGCAGCAGGCAATGCCAAGCGCGAGCCGCCACCGGAGTCACCGCCTCCCGCCTCGCGGCCACGAGTCGTCGTGCTCAAGCCGCAGGTGGTGGACTTCGGGCCGGTTGCCCTGGGTGAGATTCCGCCCGGCCGGGTTGTCACGGTGAGCCTCAGCGACGACTCGATGGTCCGCTACGCGTGGGTGTTGAAGTCCTGCGGAGATTTCTGGGATGTAGTCGAGTTGCAGCCGGTCCGCGATGTCTCAGCGGTGAAGCTGCGGCTCCGAGTCCATCCGCTGTCACCGCACGATGGAATGGGCCCCCGTCACGACCAACTCCGGCTCGTGGTTGACGACCTCGTCGTGATGGTGCCGGTCTGCATGAATGTGGTGGAACCGGCTCCGCCACCGCCACCTGCACGTCCGTCACCTCCGCCGAGACCTCGACCGCCACGACGGCCAACACCGCCCCCGTCGCAACCGCCGAAGCCGCCTCGACTGACGCTCGCCAACTGGCGCGACTTCCGGCTGACGTGCCTGGGCTTGTTCATGCTTCTCAACGTCCTGGTGCTACTGGGGTCCCTCGTGTTCGCCGGTATCTGCACGCTGCTGAATGGCACAACCCTGAAGTCGGGGCACAGCTAGCAGCCGCAAACTTCGTACGCCGTGTACCCGGAGTCCTGTGGTGTTGGGCCGGACGCCAGAGCGATCGCGACGCTGAGCGCCCCTCTCCTGCCCCTTCAGGCTCCCCTGACTCACGGGGCGATTTTCGGGCGGTGGTCAGCGCGGAGGATTCCCGTAGCGGGGCAGCATCTCCACCTCATGGAGACTCACCGTCAATGGCACGTGCCAACGTCCTGCCACACAGTGCGTTTTGTCCAGCCCGTTGCCGATGAAGAAGTACACGAAGCAGTTCTGGCACGCCCGCCATCCCGCCTGATGCGCGTACTTGGAGTTGAAATCCCGCGGATCTTCCACGTAGTACGTCTCCGGCGACGGGGTGTGGCCGTGCGGGTTATTCGGGCAGCGGGTGGGGCCGGGGGTCGTGTAATACGCCGCCTTGCAGGTCTGGCACCATTTCATGCCGAGGTAACCATGGTTGACCCGGTCGTGGTTGAAGTCGCCCCACTCGTCGACGAACCAGTACACCCCACTACCGTCGACGTAATGGCTGTGGTCCCACAAGTGCTCAACCGGGCAGTGACCGTTGTCCCCCGCCCCCGCACGCCACATCCCCTGACACCGCCGACACCAGCGGAACGCCGCGTTCGTCTCCGCGGACGCCGACGTTGCACCCCCCAGCACCACACCCGAAGCCACCGCAAGCGCACCCACGAACACAGCACACCGACCCATCACCCCGCCCACCGCCCTCGTAACCACACGCGCAGGGCTGGGCCGGTTCGCGTCCCCCGCCATCACTCCCCCTCGGCGCAACACCAACGTCGGACACCGCCAGCGTGACCGCGGCCACGCTCGGTGGCCAACACACCAGCCAGGGGCGCGCGGAAGCACAGTCCGGCACACGCCCAGCTCGCATCCAACCGACGGCGTCAGACACAAGCGTCGGAGGAGCAGCGGACAGGGCGGGTTTCTCAGGATTGGACGGCGGCTTCGATCACGCACATTGGGCCCTTGGCCGATCGCCCCGGTCTGACCAGCCGCCCACGGTCAGGCGTTCGCGTACTCCTGGATGTGCGGCTGATGACGGCTGAGAACTATGGTTCCAGGCACCGCACTTTGGCCTCTATGTTTTGTGGCCGTCCGTCGGCGCAGGCGCCAAGCAGTCACAGTGAAGTCGAATGCTGATCCTTCTCGGCGCCGGACCGGCCCTGTGCTACGTTCGGGCCGCAGGGGCATCGTCGATCAGACTTCGAAAGCGCGTGCCGAACTGAACCGGCTGGGCCGGTCCCTGCGTCGGCAACTGGTCGTGCTCATCACCGATTTGACCATTCGCGTCCACCTCCGCCGACTCTCCCTCGACGAGCCGAAGTTCGCTCGGTTCCAGCCGCTGCACTACCACTATGCGGCCCCAATACCAAGGCAATCGCCCAGCGCGCACCACCGCTGCTGAGACGGCCTCCCGCGCGGCCTCAGTCCTCCGCTCGGCCGGCTGGGACGTCACGACGTCGCAGGAGAATGACGACGGGATCCTCTGGATGGTGGTCGACGCTCGCCGGGACAGCAATGACATCGGCGTCCTGACGAGCGAGGACACACTCACCGTCGTGTTCCGCGGACACACGCCCGAGCTGGCAGTGTGCCCGCCGCAGCCGGCCCATCAGCCCGAGCCTGCGCGAACACCGCAGCCCTCGACCGCGGCACCGACCCCGAACTCGTCACCGGATGGATCAACCAGACCCAGACCGAGAAAGCAGCCGCCCAACGCCAAATCGGCGAGACCCCCGCCGCCCGCCGCACCGTGCTCACCGAACCCGAGATCCGCGACCTGGTCGAACAGCTCGGCGACATCACCTCGGCCCTGGCATCCGCCGCACCCGAGAACAAACAGCGCCTGTACGAAGCCCTGGGCCTCAACCTCGTCTACTATGCAAAAGAGCGGATCGTGACTGTTGAGCCACAACCCGCTCTGATGTGTACACGTGGTAAGTGTCCGAGGGGCAACACAGGCCACAGGCACACGCCGCTGGTCAACGGCGAAATCGCGCTCGCGCGATGAGCCAAGTTCGTCACGCTACGCCCGACACCCCACGGGCTGTGTCGCCCATCCTGTTCGTACCCCACTCACTGTACTCAGGCTGGGCACCAGCCGGCATCCCCCAATCCAGTGATGCTCTCGACACGTACTTCCACCGCGTCTCCGCCCGCTGGGAAGGGAAACGCGCCATGGTCGCGGTCATACACAAGCTCGCGCTCACGATGTGTGAGTCCTGCGCGACCGGCTGCCCCACCGGGAACTCTGCGCCAACTACTTGCGCCGCAGCTCGACACCAACCGCACACTGCGGCGCATGGCAAAGGAGACCAAGAGCCCAGGTCTCGTGATCCGCTTCGAGCTATTCCTACCGCTTGACTGGCCCAGTTGCCGGGCCCCTCAAACCAGGGCCGACTGAGCTTGACCGGGTTCAACCAGTGGATGCAACACTGGCTTATTTCATCGATAGTAGATGGTCGTTGAGGGCTTCGGCGGGTGTCTTCCAACCGAGGCTCTTCCGG
>NZ_LGDD01000335.1 GCF_001279695.1 Streptomyces sp. WM6378 | reverse complement strand
GATCCACCCCCCTCCCCATCGCCAGATACCCCGCATCGGAGGGATGCAGCCGATCCCCAGAGTCGTACGGCCCCCACAAGGAACGCGGCGCATACGGATCCCGAAGAACCCGATCTATGTCGACGACCCCGTCATAAACCCCACCCCCACGAATCGCGGAATTCACAGAACCCCGCACCCGCTGAACCGAACCCGTACATCCCCGAACCCCGCCGCAGGGCGAAAGCGTCGTGCCAAGGACGCGCACCCCCCGCGCATGCCCCACCCGCACCAACTCCCGCATCCCCGCGAGCAGCGCGCCGGCATCCCGCTCCCCACCGAGCAGATCGTTGATCCCGAGCTCGACAACGACCGTACGAACCCCGGCCCGCGACAGCGCATCCCGCTGGAAGCGTTCGACCCCGCTGGGCCCGGCGAACCGCGCGAGCAGCGCGTTCCCGCCGATCCCGGCATTGAGCACGGCCCGCGGCGCCGAACCGTCACCCGGGTCGAGGGCGGCGTGCGGCCCCCGCAGCCGCCCGGCCAGCACATCCGTCCACCGCCGATCGGCCCCCGGCGTGGACCCGACCCCCTCGGTTATGGAGTCCCCGAACACGACGACGCTGCCGGCCGCGGCCCCGGGCCCCTGCACATCGAGAGCGGTGACATACCGCCAAGCGCTCGTGACCTGCGCAAACACCCCGGGATCGGCCGCGCGGTCGACGTCACCGGGGGCCACGAACGAGGTTTGCTGCGCCCCGGGATGCCAGGTGACGGGCCCGGCCGCGTACACGGAAACGTAAAGATCACCCGAGGCGGGCACCTCGAAGGCGAGCGGGTCGCTGACGACCTCCCCGCCGGCCGGCACGGAGACCCGCGCGAGCCCGCGGAAGGTCAGCGTCCGCATGGTCCGCGCGGGGTCGGCCACGGTGGCGAGCGTGGTGTGGCGCAGGTCGAGCGGGGTGTGCCCGAACAGGTTGGACACGGTGACGCGGGCCCGGCTCCCGCCGAGCGAGGTGTGCAGGACATTGCGTACGGTCCGGGCCGAATCGCCCCCGGGCTCGGCGCCGACGGGAGCGGCGTACCAGGTCCCGGCCCAGTCGCCGCCGTCATCAGAACCCGCCCCGGCCCGCTCGGGCACGACCACGGCGTAGACGGCGGCGGCGAGCAGCACCACCACCGCGAGCAGGGCAAGGCGCCCGGCATGCGACCGAAGCGTCCGCATGGACATGATCCGAATGTACGGAGCGAAGGCCCGCGGGGCCACGCGAACGAGTGGTCGCACGGGCGCACGGGAACTGAACGTGCGCGCCGTAAGTACTTCATGTAGAGGTCGTACGGAACGGATGGTGGCCGCGGTAACGGCCGGACGGGACGAGCGGCGGACGGGTCATGGCCGCACGGGCCGACCGGGCGGGACGAGCGGCAGAAAGCCGTTCGGGGCGTGCGGACGCGCACGGACAGGTGGAGCGAATGGAACGCAGGAGATCGGGGCCCGACGCCGAGGTGGCGGTCGAGGCGGACACGGCCGCGCGCACGCCCCGCTCGTCCCCCTTCGCCTACACGGCGGCGGACGAGGAGAAGCGCCGGGGCGTGCGCCGCATGAAGGCGATGGCGACCGGCCTGCTGCTCGTGGTCGCAGTGGTCTTCGGCCTCGCGACCTGGGCGGACCGCTCGGGCGCGGGGGCGTGGGCGGGATATGTCGCGGCGGCGGCCGAGGCGGGCATGGTGGGTGCGCTGGCGGACTGGTTCGCGGTGACGGCCCTGTTCCGCCGCCCGCTGGGCCTGCCCATCCCGCACACGGCGATCATCCAGAACAAGAAGGACCAGTTCGGTGCCACGCTCGGCTCGTTCGTGGGCGAGAACTTCCTGTCGGCGGCCGTCGTACGCACCCGCCTCCAGGCCCTGGGCATCGGCCGCCGCCTGGGCACCTGGCTCGCGGAGCCCGAGCACGCGGACCGGGTCACATCGGAGCTGGCCACGGCCCTGCGCGGCGCGCTGACGGTGCTCAGGGACTCCGACGTCCAGGCGGTGGTGGGCGAGGCGATCACGCGCCGGGCGGACGCGGCGGAAATCGCGCCGGGCCTCGGCAAGGCGCTGGAGAAGATCGTCGCCGACGGCAGCCACCGCAAGGCCGTGGACCTGGTGTGCGTACGGGCCCACGACTGGCTGGTGCTGCACGGGGACTCGGTGATGGACGCGGTGCAGGGCGGCGCCCCCGGCTGGACCCCGCGCTTCGTGGACCGCAAGGTGGGCGAGCGCGTCTACAAGGAGCTGCTGCGTTTCATAACCGAGATGCGCGACATGCCGGCCCACCCGGCGCGCGGCGCCCTGGACCGCTTCCTGGCCGACTTCGCGGCCGACCTCCAGTCGGACTCCGAGACCCGGACCAGGGTGGAGCGCTTCAAGTCGGAGATACTGGCCCGCCCCGAGGTCCAGGACATCATCGCCTCGGCGTGGTCCTCCGTACGGTCAATGATCATCGCGGCGGCGGAGGACGACCACAGCGAACTGCGCCTGCGCGCGAGGGCGTCCCTGCTCTCCCTGGGCACCCGCCTGTCCACGGACCCCCGCCTCCAGTCCAAGGTGGACGGCTGGCTGGAGGACGCGGCGGCGTATGTGGTCTCGACCTACCGTGCCGAGATCACATCACTCATCACCGACACGGTGGCCTCGTGGGACGCGAACGACACGTCCCGCAAGATCGAGGCGAACATCGGCCGCGACCTGCAGTTCATCCGCATCAACGGCACGGTGGTCGGAGCCCTGGCGGGCCTGCTGATCTATACGGTGTCGCACGCGCTGGGCGGGTAGGGGCATGGGCGGGGTTCCTGTTGGAACCCATCGGGCGCATGACCGACAAGCCTGTCCCTGCCGTACGGCCATGCGCCCGACCACCATGGGGAGTTGCCCCTAAGTACGGCCCGGGGCCGGACTCTGTTCAGCGGGTCGGGAAATTTCTTCCTTCCCGGCTCTCTTCTACTCGGCGGAATTACGGGTGACAGCCCAGGAGGCGACGGCGACGGCTCCGGCCACGCCGAAAACGGAGGGCCAGGCGCCGACCTTCTTGGCCAGCGGGTGAGACCCGGCGAAGGCGGCGACGTAGGCAGTGGTGAGCCCGACGGCAGCCTTGGTCCCGGCCGCCTGCTGCCACTGCCGAGCGGCAAGCGCCCCGGCCGCGGCCAGCGCCACCCCACCAAGGGGCCGCTTCTTGGTCCACCGGGCAACCCCATACCCCCCGATGAGCCCGCCGGCCGCGATAGCAGTTGCGGGAACCTTCGCCATGGTTTGCCTCCTGAAGTGCGGTTTCTTTGAGGCTAACGCGGAGGCTGCGCCCCTTTCGTGGTGGCCCCCTCCTACGGGAAGGGGAACCTCCGCGCCGGAGGAGGCGCGAACGCGCTGGTGGCTCCTATTGGGTGGCGCGGGACGCGGCAGCGAGTATCAGCCCGGCGTCCTCGAAGCGGAGGCTGTTGTGGAAGGCGGCCGCAATGTCCAGCACAGTCTGCGGGTCACGCTTGCCGGCGTTGATGAGAATGGTCTCTGCCTCTTGGTCAAGGCCTGCTGAGCGGCAGGCCGCGACGGCTCTCGGGACATCACCGGCAGGCAGGGTTGTAGCAGCACCCCACAGGACAACGGAGGCATCTCGGTCCCGTCCCTCGGCGAGGTAGCGCGTCAGCGTCTCCAGATCCGTCCATGCCTCGTCGGTAAGACGTCTGGGGTGCCGGTCCCCTTCAGGAAGGGGGACCGGCGCACTTCTCTGCGCAGGGAACGAAGAAGTCTTCTGTTTGCGAGCGGCGTTGCGGAGCCGCCGTCTGTGCCACACGTGACGGGCAGAAGACAAAGCCGGCGACCTGGGATCTGGTGTGCTGACCGGAAAGCCAGTCGGACAGCACTTGCAGTGCTTCATCAACGCGCGGGACCGCAGGCACAGTAAGAAGCTGACCGAGTAGGGGAGTTGAACCCCTATGGCTAAGGCATCCTGTTCCACCACCTTGTAGAAGCTGATGAGGAGCTGGGGCTCAGGCACCCGCCCTCCGTTCAGGTGGTTGGAGAGCGTGGTCGCCGCCTGGCTCGCGTCGTGTGCGATGTCAGCCTGTGTCCGCGGGCTGCACTCCCGGATCTCCCGTAGGCAGCTCACGAACTGGCGTCGGTCTTCGCTGAGATCGCCAGGCAGAGGCTTCCAGTGCGGTTGCGGTCCTTCTTGCTGCACTGCGGCTCCTAGGTGTGCGGAATCGGAATGAGGGACGTGGGTGCCTTCGATTGTGCGCACGCCGCCAACCGCACTGGAAGCCACGGAGGTTTTCCATCTCCCCTCGAAACTCACCAGAACCTGGCGCAATTGCAGTCGGCCGCGCAATGGTTGGGGGACTGCCGGAGCTGCTCTTGGTAGCGGAATCCATGGACTCCGTCCCAGGCTCCCGGGTACCTGACGTAAGGGGAACGTGATGGTTCTGCCGTCGTGGACGGATACGAAGTACGGCACGATGAAGCGCGCGGCTCTGTGGCTCGTGACCGTTGTCGGGGAGGGCAGCGTCTTCACCAAGGAGGACGTGAAGGCGGCCTTCCCCGGGGTAGTTCAGGCTGACCGCCGGGTCCGCGATCTGCGTGATCACGGCTGGCAGATTGATACACACCGCGAAGACCTGACGCTTGGTCAGCACGAGCAGCGGTTCGTGAAGCAGGGAGTACCGGTCTGGGAGCCTGGCAAGGCGACCAAGTCCGGTTCCTCGATCACGCAGACGCAGCGGCGGGACGTGCTGGCCAGGGACGGCCACCTCTGCCGGTCTTGCGGAATCGGCCCTGGTGAAATCTATGCAGACTCGTACGAATCGGCTCAGCTGGACATCGCCCGCCGCGTGGTCAAGCAGCCGGCTGGAGGCGAGGCGATTGAGCTTGTGGCGGAGTGCAACCGCTGCCGTGTCGGTGGGCGTGGCCAGTCGGCCGATCTGGCCACGGTACTGAACGGGGTTGCCGGGCTCGGAGTCATCGAGCGGAACCTCCTCACCGGGTGGGTCTCGGAGGACAAGCGGGGATTCGGCGCGGTCGAGCTCTTGTGGGCCGCATTCCGGACGCTGCCGGCGGACTCCAGGGCCAAGGTCCGTGAGGCTCTCGGGTTGCCTCCCGTCTGACCCCCGAGCGGGCGGGGCTGCTTCCTCGGCGGCCCCGCCATGCACCTCATTACGTTTCCAGGCTGAAGGAGAACGCACGTGAGCAGCGATTTTGGTTGGCCGCCCCTCGCCGCCGAGAACCGGGACCGAGTCGAGCAACGACTCAAGGAGGCATCGGATGGGGCTGGAATTCGGGAAACCCTGACAGTCGAGTGGCGCCAGCAGCCTCGGGTTGTCCAGGTTATTGACATGCCCCTGGAGTCTCTCTACTACAACCCGGGTACGCATCGAATCCGCGCCCAGCGCAGCTTCGACACGAAGCGTGACCAACTGCTGGGTGGAGACCCTTGGTGTGACGAAAGCCAGGACTACCTGCGCTACCTGCTCCAGGCAGAACCGTCTGACCCGTCCAGGCGGGACAAAGACTTTGAGGAACTCAAGGAGAGCCTCAGGGATTTCCGCCAGAATGAGCCAGGACTCATCACGCGTGATGGCGTTCTCGTCAACGGCAACACGCGCGCTGTAGCACTGCGAGAACTCGGTATTGCGAATATCCGGGTGGGTGTACTGCCGGACTCGTGTACCTGGGCCGACATCAACGCTGTTGAACTCTCACTGCAGTTGAGGCACGACACTCGGCGTGAGTATTCCTACATCAACCGACTCCTCACGATCGAGGAACAATTGTCGATGGGACGACAACTGGCCGATATTGCAAGAGAGTTCCGGATCCGGACGACGACTGCTGAGCAGGATCTGTGGGTGCTCTCCTGCCTCCGTGACCTCACGGAGCGTTCCAAGAGCGGTCAGACGCAGCTCCGCCTGCTGGATTTTGAGGACGCTCAGGAGAAGCTCCGCGAAGTGCACCGTGCGTATGGGAAGGAATCTAGGGGAGACCGGCAGAAGGCTGAACTCCTTAAGGAGAACCGTCTGGCGGCCATCGTGCTTGAATTCTCCAAGACTGACGTGCGTCTCATCGAGGCCGACTTCCGGACCCGTTACCTGGAGCACCGGCTTCCGGAGCACCTGAAGACCGCTCCAACCGCTGCCTCGGGGCGCAGGATTCCTGGCATTAACCGGGAGGTAAAGTCCGACGAACCGCAGGTAGCTGCCGCTCGTGCGTTCACGGATGCCCTTCTGCAGGCCAAAGCCGTGGTGCGCTCGTCTGACGCCCTTCCTGATGCACAGGTTCTGGCAGCTGGGGTGTTCGGCGAGGCGAAGAGGGTGGTTGAGGACGCTCTGGAGCCGGCGGGAAAGGACGCCCGAGTACGTAAGCGCAAGCAGGCCGCCCCTGACCGCCTCAATGATGCCTGCCAAGACATCGAGCAGTGCATCACGGACATCGTGCTGGCGCGGGGCTCGCGGAGCCTTGACGAGGAGGGCTTCGACGAGTCCGTGCTCAAGCTCAAGGCGGCCCTGATCAAGCTCGGCCGCACGGCCGCTCAGAGCATTGAAGTGCACGGTGACGGCGTTGCCTGGCTGCTCGAAGCCGTACGCGAGGAGAAGGCATGACTGAGACTACAGAGCCGTCCCTGCGGCTTGGGCTCGATGTGTCCAGGACCAAAGCTGTGCTGCGTGTGGCTGAACCGTACCGGAGCGAGCTGGCCAGGCTCGCCGCCCGCTTTCCTTCGGGTGGCCAGCGCGGGCCGCTGTCCATGGAGCTGGCGCTCGACGACCTTCTGGTGAGCATCGATGTCCTCGCGGACTGGCCACACCCGGATTCAGTCGAATGGGAGGACGAGCTTGCCGAACTTGTCGGCAGCGTCCTCGACGATGCTGACCAGGCCGAGCAGTGTCTCCAGCAGGAGCCTGGCGTGGTACCGGCCTGGGACGATGCCGCGGTTGCGGCGGCTCTTGGCGCCGAGTGGTGCGCGAATCTTACGAGTTTTCAGCTACGGGACGTCGCACAACTGCTCTCGTTGCAGCACGGGGCCAACTTCAGCGTCCCGGGCGCCGGCAAGACCAGGGTAGGCCTCGCGGTTTACACCGCAATGCGGGAGCGAGGGGATGTTCGGCGGCTGCTGGTGGTCAGCCCGAAATCTGCCTATGAGTCATGGCTGTTCGAGAGTGAGCACTGCTTCAAACGGCGCCCGCACACAGTGGTCATGGAGAAGGCTCCGGACCCGCAGGCTGAGATTCTGATCGTGAACTACGAGCGGCTGGATAAGTCGCTTTCCGCGCTTGCCTCCTGGCTCCGCGCAGCACCTTCCATGGTAATTCTCGATGAGGCGCACCGGATGAAGCTCGGTGCCCGGGGAATCTATGGGAGTGCCTGTATGGCTCTTGGGCCGCTCAGCCGACGTCGGCTCATCCTCACCGGCACGCCAGCACCGAACGGAGCACGGGACCTTGAGAACCTCCTGTCTTTTGTGTGGCCAGGCCATGGCCGCCGTGTCGTAACACAGGCGGTCGCAGGTGGGGATCTGGCGTACGCGAGCACAGTGCTCCGGCCGCTCTTCACCCGTACGACCAAGAATGAACTAGGCCTTCCGCCGTTCCAGACGCGGATCAGGTATCTCCAGATGCCGCCGCTGCACCGGGAGGTGTATGACGCCTTGGTCGGCAGGTTCACAGCACGGGCAGAGGCCTCGCGGGCGGACTTTGATGCCCTCGGCAAGGCGATGCTTCGGCTGCTGATGGCTGCGACCAGCCCCGCCCTCCTGGCGGAGGGCGGAAGCCGTTACGAACCACTTTCGTATCGAGTTCCGCCACTTGAGGTTCCGGAGAACGAATCGCTGTTTTCTCTGCTCCGAAGCCTTCCTGAGCATGAACTGTCCCCGAAATACAAGGAAGCGTTGAACATCGTTGCAGAGAATTCTGCGATGGGCCGGAAGACCCTGGTCTGGACGACCTTTGTCCGGAGTCTGACCACCATGGAGAGCATGTTCGCTGCTTACCAGCCTGCCGTGGTGCATGGTGGCACCCCTGATCGTGAGGAACAGCTTCGGCGCTTCCGCGAGGATCCAAATTGCCATGTTCTGCTCTCTAACCCGGCCACTCTTGGTGAAGGGATCAGCCTGCACCATGCCTGTCACGATGCGGTGTACGTGGACCGTGACTTTATGGCTGGCCGATTCTTGCAGTCCCTCGACCGTATTCACCGGCTTGGCCTCGCTCCAGGCACGGAAACAAGGGTTACGGTGCTAGCCGTCGAGGGGACGATCGACGAAGTAGTGGCTTTGCGGCTCGAAGAGAAGTTGGAGTTTATGGGGCAGATTCTGGACGATCCGTCCGTTCAGCAGCTGGCCGATCTTGAGGAGGAACCGTCCGTCGCAGCCGGTATGGATATGGCGGATGTTCGGGCGCTGCTTAGGCATGTCGATGCTGTCGCCGCCCGGTGAAGTCACTCATGCGGCCGCGTCATGCTGGCCAGAGAGTCTGCTGGGGCAGCGCTGTCTGAGCACAGCCGTCCGTTGCGCGGTCGGCCTGGGTCAGCGCTGCAGCGATGCGGCGGCCCACTGCTTCAGCGACTGGGGGCGGGAAGGCGTTACCGACCTGACGGTATGCCGATGTCTTGCGGCCCACGAAGGTCCAGTCACCGGGAAACCCCTGCAGCAGTGCAATCTGAGCCACGGTAAGTCTCACCGGCATTACGGCTCCCGGCTGAGGCGGGGCGTCGGCCAGACTTGAGCCATTGACACCGAGTTTCGCCCAGGCCTGACGGGCCCGTGAGGGTCCTAGATCAGGGCCGCCGTGTTTGCGGGAACCTCCGCAGAGCGTGGGAGCGATGCGAGAGGCTGCGTCTGCCCACTCGCGAGCCAGTTC
Source organism: Streptomyces sp. WM6378 (assembly GCF_001279695.1). GTDB lineage: Bacteria > Actinomycetota > Actinomycetes > Streptomycetales > Streptomycetaceae > Streptomyces. The sequence goes on along the minus strand of NZ_LGDD01000335.1, from coordinate 64,903 downwards.
CCAGCCGTGTGAAGCCATCGATTGATAGAGAACGTGGCCCACGTTCAGTGCGGTGTCCGGGCAGGCGGTGGGGTCCGGCCAGCTGAAGTGAGCCAATAGCTCAGGTCGCAGAGCGATCAGAACGGCCCGGGGGCGCAGTTGGGGTACGCCGTAGTCACACGATCGGAGAAGGCGCCAGACCGGCACATACCCAAGCTCTTTGAGTCTCTGGAGGACGGCCGCACGATAGGCGGTGAACTTGGTCTGCAGGATGCCCTTAACGTTCTCGATCATGACGGCGCGGGGATGGAGGCCTGCGGCGAGTTCCAGGACGGCAGGGAAGAGATCTCGTTCGTCGTCCGCCCCCAGTTGCTTGCCGGCCAGGGAGAACGGCGGACACGGCACGCCGGCAGAGAGCAGGGAGACCTCCTGCCCGCTGCCGTGTAGGTCGCTGGGTGTGAGGCGGCGGACATCCGCATGAAGAACGTTCCACTCGGGGCGGTTGGTGCGCAGGGTTCTCACGGCGTCCTGGTCAAGCTCGATCAGTGAAGCGTGCTCGAAGCCGGCCCGCTCCAGCCCCAGGGCTTGGCCCCCGCCCCCTGCGCAGACCTCGACGCACGTGGGTGCTGTTGGCGTAGGGGCTATGCCGGGGTCGCTGTGCATTGCGTATCTCCTGTTGCGGGGCTCTGGATGACAGATCACCTAGCTTGCCGCCACTTGCCGTGGCAAGTGGCGGCAAGCTAGAGTCATCCCGCGAATGAACTACATCTCAAACGGATTTTCGATTGGTGGAACCGTGTCGGAGTCGGATCAGGATTGGCGTAACGAGGCGCTCGGAACCCGGGTCAGGGTGGCTCTCTGGCTCCGTGATGAGATTGGTGAGGGTGGGGTCTTCTCGAAGCAGCGGCTGAGGGCCGCCATTCAGGGGGCCGAGCAGGTGGACCGGCGGATGCGCGATCTTCGCCCGGCGGGATGGGATATCAGAACATACCGGGATAAGCCGAGCCTCCAGCCTGATGAGCTCTGCCTGGAAAAGATCGGGCAGCCTGTGTGGGAAAAGGAGCACAAGGCTGCAGGGCTCCGCCAGATCAGCGCTCGGACGCGTCGCTCTGTCTATGAGCGGGACGGGCACATGTGCAGGCGATGTGGAGTTGCCGCGGCGGAGGAGTATCCGGATGATCCCGGTTCGCGCGCCCGGCTCACGCTCGGGCACGTGAGCCCGCACAAGTCGGGCAGTGCGGCAAACGCGGAGGATCTGATTACGGAGTGCGCACGGTGCAACGAGACGGTTAGGCATCTGACTGGCGCCCAGATGAACCGTGAGCAGGTCTGGGACCGGGTGAAGGAGCTGCCCCTGCGGCACAAGAAGGACCTGCTGGCCTGGATGACTGGTGACGTGCGCCCACTGAGCCCCGCCGAGAAGGCCTGGGCCCTGTACCGTCAGCTTCCGGCGGTCGTGCGGGATGAAGTGAAGAGTGATCTCCGCAAGCTGCTTGAGAGCTGACTGTTGTCAGGTGTGCTAGGGCGTGCATCGTGAGTCTGTCGGTGGCAGATGCGACACTTGCGTGTCTGCATCTGCCACACCAGGAGGAGCCGATGGGTTCCAGCGAACGCACGCTGACGTCGATCGAAATTTGCGCGGGCGCCGGCGGGCAAGCCATCGGGCTCCACGGCGCCGGGTTCAAACATCTCGCGCTTGTTGAGATTGACAAGAATGCCGCAAAGACTCTGCAGCATAATGTTGATAACAGGAGTGGTTGGGAATGGGAGAGGAAATTCTGCGATGTCATCGAAGGTGATGTCAACGAGTTCAAGCCTCTCTCGGGGCTGAAGAAGTCTCACGGTTTCCTGGGTAGGCCACTGCGCACAGGCGAGCTCGACCTGCTGGCTGGCGGTGTGCCGTGTCCCCCCTTCTCGCATGCGGGTAAGCAGCTGGGGAAGGACGACGAGCGAGATCTTTTCCCGAGGATGCTGGAGCTTGTTGGCGAGCTTCACCCCCGAGCGGTGATGATTGAGAATGTCCGGGGAATTAAAGACGCCAAATTTGAAGACTATCGCACGTATGTCGAAGCGCGCCTTCAAGGAGGGACGGCTAAGAGGCCAGAGGACGGGGTGGAAGAGAATTTCCTCGGATTTGGTTACAAGGTGTGCAAGTGGGAAGTTCTGGAAGCCAGCGATTTTGGTGTTCCTCAGCTCCGTCCCCGCGCTATTTTGGTCGCAATCCGGGGAGACGTGCTGGGTGACCTTGAACTTGAATGGCCCACAGCTACTCACGATGCGCCCTGCAGTGTATTCGAGGCGCTCGGGGAGTCGATGAAGGAGCGCTATCAGCGATTCCTGGACATGGGTGGAACGCTGGCGGCGGAAGCTCAGAGCCGTCTTGATGCGTGGATCACCAAGGCGTCGGAAGCAGCCTCGACAAAGAAGGATGGCGGGATCGCGCCCACTCTGGTTGGAGGTTCTAAGAAGCACGGAGGTGCGGACCTCGGGCCAAGTCGAGCTAAGACCGCCTGGCGGCAACTTGGCATCTCTGGCATGGGGGTTGCCAACGATCATGCGACGGGCATGAGAAAGAAGAGTTACGACCGCGACCTTTTCCGCCCTGAGGGGCCTATGCTGACTGTCCAGCAGGCCGCGATCATTCAAGGGTTCCCGGCGGACTGGGAGTTTGATGGAGGAAAGACGGCGCAGTACCGGCAAGTGGGTAATGCCTTCCCTCCGCCGGTTGCGCATGCAGTCGGAATGGCAATTGCGAAGGTCCTGCGTGCTGCTGAAAAGCGCGACCGAGTGCGGGATGAGATTGTCCGGGAGGGGCAGCTACCGGAGCAGAAGGCGGCGGCGCTTCTCGACAGCTGTGATGATCGCCTTAGCACAGTCGTCTGAGTCCTGATGCTCCCAGAACCGAAGAACTAGCCATCCGGCGGCGCTAAGCCGTTGGTCGGTGTCGCGGTCGCGAGCCATATTCCGGGCCACCTTCTCTGACCAGTAACCGGAATTGGTCTTGGGTGGAACGTAGTGCTCAGGGCAGCCGTGCCAGTAGCAGCCGTCGATGAAGACGGCGACCTTCGCCGGGCGGAAGACCATGTCAGCCGTCCGGCGAAGGTCAGGCAAGGGTTTGGCTGCTACGCGGTAGCGCAACCCATTGGCGTGGACGAGGCGACGGATCAGCCGCTCAGGTTTGGTATCACGGCTGCGAATCGCCTGCATGTTCCGGCGCCTTGCGGCAGATGAGGCCCAAGACCCCTTCGGTGGGGTCCAGGCGTCAGGCTCGGACACCTGTCGGCTCCTCAGCGTGTCGGGTTCCATCAGAACAAGTCGCTTTCGGGATCCCTTTCATTATGCTGGCCGTCGTCGGTCGGCAGGGCGATCCAGTCTCCAGGCCCCAGAGCTATGCCGCGCGCTGCGGCTGCTTCGCGCGATTCGACCCATTGGCCGCACAGCAAGGTAAGGCCTTCACGTGCTGCGGCCTCCCGGATCTCCTTGCCCCGAGCGCGACGCGTTGGATCATCCTTTCCTGCGCCGACAGTCAGGATGACGCTACGCGGAATAATTCTGCCTTCGAGGTAGCCAAACATCATCAGCAGGCGTCTCATCTGGCCAGGTTTCTTCGCCAGAACTCGACTGGCCTGGTCACCGGTGAGGAAACGCAAGGGGTTCACCGGCAGGTCGGTCCAGTCATACAAAGGAACGCTCCAGTTTTCCCTGGCATGGACAGCCAGCCCGCGTTTCCCATCGTTATTCCCCCGGCCTCGGTAAAGCCAAGACCGGTGCGTGCGAACTAGCCATGATCTGTGACGGTTCTTCTTTAGCTGTATCTGTGTGCAGATGCACAGCTGGCAGTGAGCCTCGGCGGGGATGGCCCAGTTGTCCCCGACAGTGGCCTTGATATCTACTGGGACATCGCTGATCAAGGTGTCGAGAGGTTTAGTCTTCGGCAGCCCGAAGCTCCGGAGTACCTCGTACTCCAACTTTGCCCCGACTGAAGCGCGTTCGCCGGGGTGAACCTCAGGTGACAGCAGATCGAACCGTCCTGTCCTACCGCCGTCCAGGACGTAGTCGACTGCATTACCGATGGCTTCTGTGTACATCTCACCGACGGGGAAGTCGGCGAGCCAGCCGAGCACGGACTGCAGCTGAGAGTCATCCTCTGGACTGAGAAGCAAATGCTCCGAGAGGTCTGTGTTCGTGCAGATTTCGCCAGGCTGTTGCAAGACGAGCCGTGCCATGCGTGCGCTCCACTCTGACCCCGGTTTCCCTGACGGTCTTGCTGCCGTCAATGAGTGCAATGAACTTGCCCATGCTCACACTTCGGAGGCCCCATGGCAGTCCCCATAGTTGACCCCCGACCCGCACCAGCAATCCGCCCCCCGCCCCGGCGGCCACGCCACCGCGCGGCCCCGGGCCGCCAGGGTCGTTGCGTACTGCGGTAGTAGGTCCGCGTTCGCCGGGGACGAGGATTCCGATGCCGCGAAGGCCTCGTACGAGGGGACCGTTGCCGTCACGATGCCCAGGTTCGGGGTGCCTGCTGCCGCCAGTTCGCGCAGTGATGCCTCGATGTCCAGCAAGTGGGCCGCGTGCGTGGGGTATTCGGACTGGAGCTCCGGGTACGCCGTCAGGAGTTCGTCCAATTCTGGTTCCGGCCAGTGCAGGACCGCTACCGGGAACGGGCGGGACAGGGCTGCCCGGTAGCTGCCCAACTCCGCTCGCAGGCGGGCCAGTTCGGCCTGGAGCTCGGCCGGGTCCTCCGAGCCCAGGGACCACAGGCGCTTCGGGTCGTGGAGTTCGTCCAGGGTGATCGGCGCCGTGTGCAGCTCGTCGGCCAGGGTGTCCCACGTGTCGTGGGGCAGGGCCAGCAGGCGGCGCACCCGGTGACGAGTCGTCAGCAATGACTGCGTGCTGTACGGGATTCCTGTCATGTCCACCGCCTCCTCTCCAACTCCCAGCAGCGTCAATGCTGTTGTCAGGGAGGCGTGGGCCAGGTCCAGTTCGTCGTGGGCCTCCAGCGTCTCGGCGACGATCTCCCACGCCGCCGGGTCCAGCGGGGCCGCCGCCCGGATGCCCTCGATGATGGCGCGGGCCTCCGGCTCGTGGCCGTACTCCCACAGGTTCGCGGCCTTGAACGCCTTCACCAGGTGGGGGTGGTCCACCTTCGAGGCCAGCAGGCGGTCGTAGAGCGTGGTCGCCTTCGGGCGGTCGCCGGCGAGTTCCAGGTGGGCCGCGGCCTGTAGCAGCAGGGGCTCGTGGTCCTCCGGGTACTGCGCCGCGGTGCGCAGCAGACGCTCGGCTTCGGCAGTGTGATCGGCAGGCGTGTCGGGGCGCATGAGGGACACCGTACTGCTGTACGGGGGCCCGGCGGAGGGCGCTTCCGGCCCTGGTAGGTCGAGTCGGTCACGTTGCGGGCCTGGTGAGTTGTGGCGGCGGCACCTACCCTGCGCCCGTGCGCACAGGGATACCGGTGATGGTGCAGGGCGGACGCGCCCGGCGGGCTTGGGCGGCCCGGGGGCTGTGGGCCGGGGCCGAGCTCGCCGTGACGTTCGGGCTGCTCGTGCTTCTGCTGGTCGCGCACCAGCTCTGGTGGACCAATCGGGAGGCCCGGGCCGAGGCCGGGCGCACCGTCCATTCCCTGGAGGAGGAGTGGGGGGCTTCTCCTCATCCGGTGGCCTCCGCCACGACGCCCACGACCTCCACGACGCCCGACGAGCAGGTCGCCGTCGGGGACGATCCCGTCGCCGGCGCCCCTCACCCCTCCGGGGGTAAGGCCGCCTCCGGTGCGAAGATCACCCCGCACGGTGACCAGGCGTACGCCGTCATCCGGATACCCCGCATCGGGGTCACCGCGCCCATCGCCCAGGGGATCAGCAAGGCCGGTGTACTCGACAAGGGGTACGTCGGGCACTACGTGCAGAGCGCCCAGCCCGGGCAGGCAGGCAACTTCGCGCTCGCCGGGCATCGAAACACCCACGGGGAGCCCTTTCGCTACATCAATGAGTTGAAGGCCGGTGACCAGGTGGTTGTTGAGACTCGGGACACCGTCTTTACGTACGTTGTCGACTCCGTACTGCCTCAGACCTCCGCCCGCGACAGCGGGACCATAGCGGCCGTTCCCCGTAGCGACGTCAAGCCCTCGTACGGGTACAGCGCGCCCGGGCACTACATCACGCTCACCACCTGCACGCCCGAGTTCACCTCCACCTACCGGCTTGTTGTGTGGGGCAAGTTGCAGGCGAGCCGTCCGCGCTAGCGTTCGGACATGCGTCGTCGTCGATCTCATGTGCTCTGGCTGGGGGTGCCCTACCTGCTGTATCTGGGGGCGCTGTCCTTCGTGAACAAGGTGCGGCCCGTGGTCTTCGGGCTGCCCTTCCTCTTCTTCTGGCTGCTGATCGCGACGCTGGTCACCCCACTCGCCATCTGGTTCACCTGGCGGGGCGACAAGAGCATGAGGGGGGCGCGAGATGAGTAGTGCCGCTGTTGCCACCACCATCTTCGGGGTTTTCATGGTGGGCACCGTCGCCCTCGGGCTCTTCGCCGTACGTGGCCGCGGGGGCGGCGGGGGCGGGCTCGCCGAGTGGTCCGTCGGCGGGCGGAGCCTGGGCACCGTGTTCATCTGGGTGCTCATGGCGGGCGAGAGCTACACCAGTTTCAGCTATCTGGGTGCCGCGGGCTGGGGATACAACTACGGCGCCCCGGTGCTGTATGTGGTCGCCTACATGTCGTGCGGCTATGCCGTGGGGTATGTCGTCGGGCCCATGTTGTGGTGCTACGCAAGAAAGCACGGGCTTGTGGGGATCACCGACATGGTGGCCCACCGGTACGGGCGGCCCTGGGTCGGAGCGCTCGTCGCGCTGCTCGCGACCGTCTTCCTGCTGCCGTACATCCAGCTGCAGATCACCGGCATGGGCGTGGTCGTCTCGACCATCTCGTACGGTGCCGTCTCGCTCAACTGGGCTTATTTCATCGCCTTCGCGGTCACCACCGGGTTCGTGGTCGTCAGCGGGCTGCGCGGCAGCGCCTGGGTGTCCGTGCTCAAGGACGTACTCGTCATCGCCACCCTGGCCTTCCTCGCGATCTATGTGCCGCTGCACTACTTCGGCGGGTACGGGGACTTCCTGGACCGGGTTGTGAGCGAGAAGAGCGACTGGCTCACGTTGCCGGGACACGGCGGGGCGTTCGGGGAGGCGTGGTTCGCCACCACCTCTGTTCTCAACTCCCTGACTGTTGTTATTTTTCCGACGACCGTCGCCGGGTACCTCGGGGCCCGCAGCGCCGATGCCCTGCGGCGCAACGCCATGCTGCTGCCCGCCTACAACGTGCTGCTCTTCGTGCCGATGCTGCTCGGGATGGCGGCGATCTTCGTCGTGCCGGGCCTTGCCGGGGCCGATTCCAACCTCGCGCTCTTCAAGCTCGTCGTCGACTCGCTGCCCGCCTGGACCGTCGGGCTCGTCGGGGTGGCCGCGGCGCTGTCCTCGATCGTGCCGATGGCGGTGTTCATGCTGGTCATCGGCACGATGTGGGGGCGCAGTGTGCTCTCGCTCGTGCCCCGGCTTCGGGAGCGGCAGAAGGGCGCCTCGCAGGTCGTGGTGGTCGTCGCGGGGGCGCTCGCCCTGCTCATGACGTACACCGTGCCCAACACCCTCGTACGGCTCTCGCTCATCTCGTACGAGGGGATGGCACAGCTCCTGCCGATGCTGCTTCTGGGGCTTGTGTGGCGGAAGTTGACTCTGGTGGGCGGGCTCGCGGGGCTTGCCGTCGGGGTCGGGGTGGTGTGCGGGTTCGTGTTCACCGATCACGATCCGGTGTGGGGAGTCAATGCCGGGATCATCGCGCTCGGCCTCAACCTCCTTGTGGCGCTTGCCCTTTCGTACCTCGGGCCCAAGGAGGCGCCGGTCGAGGGCGACGTGCTGGCCCGCGATCCCATCTACGACGAGGAGCCCGCCTCCCTGCGAGCATGAGCGACCTCAGCGGCGTGAGCGCAGGGCCGTCGTCAGGGCCGCGGCCGCCAGCGCCAGGGCCGCCGACACCGTGATCACCGTGTTCGGGCCCGCAGGAGCCACCGCGATCGTGAGGGCGACGCCCGCCGACGAACCGATGTAGCGGGCCGTGTTGTTGGCGCCCGAGCCCATCGCCGCGCGCTCGGCCGGGACCGATTCGACGGCGAGGCGGGGGAGCGCGGCGTTCAGGAGGCCGCTGCCGATGCCCGCGACCAGGAGGCCGGGGAGCAGGCGGAGCAGCGGGCCGGAGGCGAGGGCGCCGAGCATCGCGAGGACTCCGGCCGCGTGCAGGACAAAGCCGATGGCCAGCTGGTGGCGGGCGGCGATGCGGCCCGCCAGGCGCCTGGCCTGGAGCGCCACCACGAACGCGGTGCCGGACCACAGGACGAACAGCCAGGCCGCGTTCATCGGCGAGGTGCCGAGCGACTGGCTGAGCAGGGCGGGCAGATAGCTGAAGAAGCCGATCACGGAGAGGCCGGTGAACAGGGCGCCCGCCGAGGACGCCAGGAACTCGGCGCGGCGGAAGAGCGCAAGGTCGATCATGGGGGCGGCGGCCCGGCGCTCGACGTACACGAAGGCGGTCGTCAGGACGGCGGCCGCCACTACCAGGGCGAGCACTGCCGGGCGCAGCCAGCCGTCGCGGCCCAGGGTCAGCGCGCCGATCAGGGAGGTGAACGCGAGGCCCAGCGTGACCGCGGCCGGGACGTCAGGGCGGCCGCCGCGCGGGGCCCGCGACTCGGTCAGCGCGCGCACCGCGAACCCGGCCGTGACCAGCGCCGGGACGGCCAGAATCCCGTACACCAGCCGCCAGTTGAGGGTGGCCAGGCTGCCCGCGAGGAGCGGGCCGAGGGCTATGCCGCCGCTGACGAACGCGCCCCACACACCGGTGGCGCGGATGCGGGCGGCGCCTGCGGGGAAGGCCGCGACCAGGAGGCCGAGGCTGCTCGCGAGGATGGCCGCGGACGCCATGCCCTGGGCGACGCGGGCGAGGGTGAAGGTCAGAGTGGTCGGGGCGAGGGCGCCGAGCGCCATGGTGAGGCCGAGGGCGAGGGTGCCGGCGAGGAAGACGCGGCGGCGGCCGTGGTCGTCGGCGAGGCTGCCCGCGATCAGGAGCAGCGCGGCGAGACCGAGCGGGGCGCCGTTGAGGAGCCAGGCCTGGGCGGAAAGCGCGGTGTGGAAGGACGCGGTCATGCCGGGCAGCGTCAGCATCGGGGCGGTGTAGTTCATCAGCGCGACGGCGGTGGCGGCGCTGGTCACGGCGAGCGTGGCGCCGGGCCGGCCGCCGGTCCCGGGGGCCTGGGCGGGCGGCTGCGTCGTGGTGGTGGTGCGTACTGCCTGCGTCATGGGTTCCCTCACGGGGCACGGGGCACGGGGCATGGGGGTGGGCATTGGGCGTCAGGTCTGCGGCCCGATCACATGCTGGTTCAGTGAATGAACCTTCATTTTCTCCGACCCTAGCACTGAAGGTTCGTTCAGTGAACCCACCCGGGTAGACTCGGACGCATGGCTCTCGGCAAGGACTACGACTACGCCGCGCAGGAGTGCTCCATCGCCCGCGCGCTGGAGATCGTCGGCGAGCGCTGGACGCTGCTCGTCGTGCGGGACGCGCTCTACGGAGTGCGCCGCTACAACGACTTCCTGGTCCACCTCAAGATCCCTCGGGCCGTGTTGGCCGCCCGCCTCCAGTCGCTCACCGAGGCCGGGGTCCTGGAGAAGCGCCGCTATCAGGAGTCGCCGCCGCGTGACGAGTACGTGCCTACGGAACTGGGGCGCGCGCTGTGGCCGGCGCTGCGGGCGCTCGGGCTCTGGGGGCGGGCCTTCAATCCGGACGCGCGGCCGATGCGGACCTTCCACCACGCCGAGTGCGGGACCGAGCTCGGGTCGTACGGGGAGTGCCGGGCATGCGGGCGGGCGGTCGACCCCGAGGACGTCGAGATGCGGCCCGGCGCGGGGCTCGGCCCGGCCGAGGACCCGGTGAGCCGCGCGCTGCGGGCGCCCCGGCGACTGTTGCAGCCCCTCGAAATTCAGCCGCTGTGACCTGATCCGCTCTGGTGGAGACCCCTGCCGAAGCGTCGTGTATAACGGCTGGAGGGAAATCCGCAGCGCATGAGCGACTCCGTATGAGTGACCGCGCATGAGTGACCGCACGTGAGTGGTTGCACATGAGTGACTGCGACTGAGTTGAGCGAGTGAGGGAGGGAGGGCGGCATGGACGGCGTCATCGCGCGTTCCGTACGGGTTGCCCGACCGGTGCTCGGTCTCTTCCTCTTCCTGCTCGCCCAGGCCGTCCTGGTCGAGGGCGGCATGATCTCGGCCGCCGTCGCGCTCGCCGCGACCGCCGCCGCGGGCTCCGCGCTCGCCGTGTGCGCGACGCTCGCCTCGCGCGCGGTGCCGCAGGTGGCCCGCACCAAGGTGCGTACCGCGATCCGCGACCGGGAACGGCGTACCGCCTTCCTGCCGCAGCGCGACCCCGACGCCTCCGGGCGGCCCCGGCCCCGAGCGCCCGGGGCTCTCGTCCCGACGGCCGCGTAGGGGCACCTCGTAACGCTCTGCCCCTCCCGGCTCGTCACGCCGACATGCACGTCACTCACGTGCGCTCACATGTCATTCCTGACGAGACGCCCCGGAGGGCCTCCCCATGCTCACGTCCCTTTTCAGCGCTTTCGCGAGCCTCGCCGAGCACCTCGCGAGCCTGCTCGAACCGCTCTTCCACGGTGCTTCGACGGCTGCCGCGATCGTGCTTTTCACCGCTCTCGTACGTCTCGCCGTGCACCCACTGTCGCGGCAGGCGGCGCGTGGTCAGAAGGCGCAGGCCAAGTTGCGGCCGCAGATGGCGGCGCTGCGCGAGAAGCACGGCAAGGACAGCAAGGCGCTCCAGAAAGCGGTCATGGAGCTGCATGCCGCCGAGAAGGTGTCGCCGCTGTCGGGCTGCCTGCCCAGCCTGCTCCAGATGCCCGCGTTCTTCCTGCTCTACCACCTGTTCTCCAGCAAGCAGATCGGCGGAAAGGCGAACGCCCTGCTCGACCACACGCTCTTCGCCGCGCCGCTCGGCGGGAACTGGACGCAGGCGCTCGCCGACGGCGGGATCTTCGGGACGCGGGGCCTGGTCTACCTCGTACTGTTCGCGATCGTCGCGGCCGTGGCCACCTTCAACTACCGGCGGATGAAGCGGCAGATGGCGGCCGCGCCGGTGCCCGTCGTCGCGCCGGGCGGGCAGGAGGCGGTGCCCGGGATGGCGGCGATGACCAAGTTCATGCCGCTGCTGTCGTTCGCGACGCTGTTCACGGTCGGGGTGGTGCCGCTCGCGGCCGCGCTGTACGTCGTGACCAGCACCACCTGGACCGCCGTCGAGCGGGCCTTCCTCTACAAGGACATGCTGCCCGCGCCGGCCGCGCTGGCGACCGCCGCCTGAGGGCTCCGCAGGCAGGAGCGCTTAGCACCCCGGACGCTGGTTACGGTCCAGTTTGTGAACGGGGTCTTGCGGAGTGGACGCCTTCCTTGGAGGATCGGACGATCCTCCGATGGCCGCTACCCATCGGCCGGGCCCGGCTCGACCAAGGGAGACTGACCATGAAGCTGCTGCGTGCAGGCAACGCCGGCGAAGAGCGTCCGGCGCTGCTCGACGCCGACGGGACCCTGCGGGACCTGTCCGGCCTGGTGTCGGACATCGACGGCGAGCTGCTCGCCGACGAGTTCGCCCTGGACCGGATACGGGCCGCCGCCGACACCGGTGTGCTGCCCGCGTTCGAGGACGCCGGGGCGCGCATCGGGCCGCCGGTCGCGCGGATCGGCAAGGTCGTGTGCATCGGGCTGAACTACCACGACCACGCCGAGGAGACCGGGGCCGCGATTCCGGCCGAGCCGGTCATCTTCTTCAAGGCGGCGGACACGGTGGTCGGCCCGAACGACACGGTGCTCGTACCGCGCAAGTCGGTCAAGACCGACTGGGAGGTCGAGCTCGCCATCGTCATCGGGCGCACCGCGCGGTACATCGGCGACGACGAGGACCCGCTGGCGTACGTCGCCGGGTACGCGGTCTCGCACGACGTGTCCGAGCGGGAGTTCCAGATCGAGCGCGGCGGCACGTGGGACAAGGGCAAGAACTGCGAGACGTTCAACCCGCTCGGGCCGTGGCTGGTCACCCGGGACGAGGTCCCGGACCCGCAGGCCCTCTCGCTCAGGCTCTGGGTCAACGGGGAGCTCAAGCAGGACGGGTCCACGGCGCAGCAGATCTTCCCCGTCGCGGAGGTCGTCCGCTACGTCAGCCAGTTCATGACGCTGTACCCGGGGGACGTCATCAACACGGGGACCCCTGCGGGGGTGGCCATGGGGCAGCCCGAGCCGAAGCCGTATCTGCGGGCAGGGGATGTTGTAGAACTGGAGGTCGAGGGGTTGGGACGCCAGCGCCAGGCCCTGAAGGGCGCTTAGGCTGGAACCCTTAAGGAGGGCACGATGACCGTTGCGCAGTCCGAAATGACGCTTGAGGAGTTCGAAGCGTTCGATGCCGCGGCGCCGGAGGGCTACCACGTTGAGCTGATCAACGGGAGGCTGTTGGTAACTCCGGCTCCGGATGGCGACCACTCGGAGGCTGCGCGGGTCATCGCGCGCCAGATCATTGCCGAGCGCCCCGGCCTCTGGCTGTACGAGGAGCGGGGCTTGGCCGTTCCCGCCTACCGGGCGGGGCGCATCAGGGCCGACGGCGCGGTTGCGCGTGACGGGTATTTCAAGGGGCAGCCCTCCTGGGCAGATCCCTCGGGCGTCCTCCTCGTTCTGGAGGTGACATCCGGGCGCGAGCAGGACGCCGAAGTCGACCGGGTCGACAAGCGCGACGCGTATGCCCAGGCCGGGCTGCCGGTCTATCTGCTCGTCGACCGCCACCGGGGCGAGGCTGCCGTGCACTGGGAGCCCGAGGGCGGCCGCTACCTGCACGTGGCCAAGGCCGCCTTCGGTACGAAGCTCGCCCTGCCCGAGCCGTCCGGCTTCGACCTCGACACCTCCGAGCTCGCCTGACGGCTCAGTAGGCCGGTGCGGCCCCGCGGCCCCGCACCGGCCTCAGCCCTGCTTGAGCCTTCCCAGCGCCTCCACCACCAGCGCGTGATCCTCCGCCTGGGGCAGCCCCGACACCGTGACCGTGCCCACGACTCCGACGCCCTCCACCGTCACCGGGTACGAACCCCCGTGCGCGGCAAAGGAGTTGGCATCCAGGCGAGATGACTCCTCGAACGTCGTGCCCTTCGCGCGGAAGCGGGCGCCGACCAGGAACGACGGGGCCGCATAGCGTTCGGCGACCCGGCGCTTGCGGTCGATCCAGGCGTCGTTGTCGGCGCTGGAGCCGGGCAGCGCGCAGCGGAACACCTGTCGTGCCCCGTGCCGTACATCGATCGCGATCGGGGCTTCGCGCTCCACGGCCAGGGTGCGCAGCAGCACGCCCAGCTCCCAGGCGTCCTCGTACGTGAAGTGCCGCAGTACCAGGCGTTGTTGTTCCGATTCCAGGGCGGCCACACTGTCCGCCGCCGGGGCACCCTCCCCCGCCTCCCGGTGTGCCGCCGTGTCCCGGGCCCTCACAGTGCCAGCTCCACGGTCACGCCTTCGCGGGCCGAGCGTCGGGCCGCTTCCAGGACGTCCAGCGCGGCCGCCGCCTCGTGCGCGGTGACCGGGGGTTCGCCGCCCTCGCGCAGGGCCTTCGCGATCGCCGCGTAGTACGCCGGGTAGTCGCCCGGGACCGTGTGGAGCGGGCGGCCGCCGCCGGTCTGGGGGGACTCGCCCGAGCCCACCCGGCCCCACATCGACTCCGGCTCCACGCCCCAGGGCTCCTCCGTCGAAGGGCGCTTGCCCTCGCGCAGGGCCGCCTCCTGGGGGTCGAGGCCGTACTTCACATACCCTGCTGATGAGCCCAACACCCGGAAGCGCGGGCCGAGTTGGGCCGTCGTCGCGCTGACGTAGAGGTGCGAGCGGACGCCGCTCGCGTGCGTGATCGCGATGAAGGTGTCGTCGTCGGCCTGGGCGCCGGGGCGGCGCACGTCGGCCTCCGCGTAGACGCGCAGGGCCGGGCCGAACAGGACGAGCGCCTGGTCGACGACATGGCTGCCCAGGTCGTAAAGGAGCCCGCCGATCTCGCTCGGGTCGCCCGACTCGCGCCAGCCGCCCTTGGGCTGTGGCCGCCACCGCTCGAAGCGCGACTCGAACCGCTGGACCTCGCCGAGCTCGCCGTCCGCGAGCAGCGCCTGGAGAGTCAGGAAGTCGTTGTCCCAGCGGCGGTTCTGGAAGACGGAGAGCAGCAGGCCGCGCTCCTCGGCGAGGGCCGCCAGGTCGCGCGCCTCGGCGGCGGTGCCGGCCAGCGGCTTGTCCACGACGACCGGCAGGCCCGCCTTGAGCGCGTCGGTCGCGATCGGCACATGCGTCTTGTTCGGCGAGGCGATCACGATCAGGTCGAGGCCCGCGTCGTACAGCTCCTCGGGCGAGGCCGCGACGCGCAGCGAATCGCCGTGCTCGGCGCGGGCCTGCGCCTGGCGCTCGGGGTTCGAGGTGACGACCGTGTCGAGGACGAGGCCGCCGGTCGCGGCGATCAGCGGGGCGTGGAAGACGGAGCCCGCCAGGCCGTAGCCCACGAGTCCCACGCGGAGGCCGTCGGTCTGGGGAGCGTTCATGGGATCCTTCATGCCATCCACTTAAGCAACGCTGTTGCCAAAGTGCAAGCAAGAGGGACAATGGGTCGGTGAACAGGAGCAATACGGGTGCGAACCTGCCGGCCCTGCGCAGCCACAACGCCGCGCTGGTCCTCGACCTGCTGCGGGCCGCGGGCGAGGCCGGCATCAGCAGGCTGGAGCTCGCCGAGCGCACCGGGCTCACCCCGCAGGCCGTCAGCAAGATCACCGCGCGGCTGCGGGACGAGGGCACGGCCACCGAGGCGGGCCGCCGCGCCTCCACCGGGGGCAAGCCGCGCACCGTGCTCAAGCTGGTGCCGTCCGCCGCGCACGCCATCGGCCTCCACCTGGACCGCGACGAGCTGACCGCAGTCCTCGTCGACCTCGCGGGCACCCTGGTCGGTGCCAGGACCGTGCCGCTGGACCTCGGCGCGGAACCCTCGTGCGTGGTGGAGGCGGCGGCCGCCGAGGCGGAGGCGCTGACCGGCGGGCGGCGGGTGCTCGGCGTCGGCGTCGCCATGCCGGGCCCGCTCGACCACGACAGCGGGGTGCTGCACCGCGTCACCGGCTTCCCGCACTGGAACGGCTTCCCGCTGCGCGACGCACTCGCCGAACGGCTCGGCCGGAAGGTCTTCCTGGACAAGGACACCAACGCCGCCGCCCTCGGCCTCGCCCTGCGCGCCGGCACCCGGGCGGGCTCCTTCGCATACCTCCACCTCGGTACGGGACTCGGCGCGGGGCTCGTGCTCGGCGGGGCGCTGCACCGCGGCGCCCGTACGGGAGCGGGCGAATTCGGGCACCAGACGATCCTGCTCGGCGGGCCGGTGTGCGGCTGTGGCGGGCGCGGCTGCATCGAGGCGCTGTGCCTGGCGGCGGTCGCCCGCGGGGACATCGCGGCCGCGGCCCGCTTCCTCGGCGTGGGGGCGGCCAACCTCGTCGGGCTGCTCGACATCGACGAGATCCTGCTGGGCGGCCGCACCGTCACCGCCGACCAGGAGACGTTCGTACGGGGAGTGGCCGCGGTCGTCGAGGAACGCGCCCGGCGCGGCGGCGCCCCCGAGGTCCCGGTCCGCCCGGCCGCGGGCGGCCCGCACGCCGTGGCGGAGGGCGCGGCCCAACTGGTCCTGGTCCCCGTCTTCGGGCGGGCGAATGTGGCATATCCACAGCCGGCGCATCCACAGCCGTAGGGCCGGCGCACCCCGCCCGGGGCGCACCCGACCGCACACGTAAGACGGCCTGATATTGGGCTGATAGGGCGGTCTTCACCGGCGTGTCCGGGCGTAACCGGGCGGGGCGCGCGAGGCGGGCCGCCGACGCGTGGCAGGCTCGCGGCCCACGACCGGGTCCGACCGGGAGGCGCCGACGCCGGACGGGCAGCGGCCGCCGAGCCCCGAACGCCGCGAGCAGCAAAGGCCCCTCATGCGACTGCGCACTGCCCTCGTCACCGCAGTGGCCGCCGCCGCCATCGCCCCGCTCGCGGGGCCGGCCGCGGCCGACGACGGCGGGTTCCCGTCCGGCCGGCACAACGTCGCGCCGCTCAAGCCGGTCGTCACCGCGGTGCCCGTCGACCCGCCGCTCGACTCGAAGGTGCCCTACTGCGCCGCCCGGACCGGCTCCGCGTTCCCGCTGGACACGAAGATCCACGGCGGGCCCGCCGAGTACCACCCAGGCGGCGGCAGCCGGTCCTGGTCGCTCGACCTCACCAACACCTCGCACGAGACCTGCGACAGCGTCCACCCCGTTCTCGTCCTGGTCGACCGGGACCGCACGCTCAAGAACGACCAGCTCCGGATGGAGTTCGACGACCCGGCCACCGGCCGCAGGCACCCCGTGACGTTCCTCAAGACCGACGAGGACGAGCACATCGGCGTCTTCGACGACGGCTTCCCCGGCTTCGTCATCGGCGCGGGCAAGACCCTCACCGTGCCGGTAAGGCTCGGGTTCACCGCCGACGCAGTGCCCGACCAGATCACCGCGAACGCCGCGATCGTGCAGCGCCGCGGCAGCAACGGCCAGTGGGTGGGGGAGTCCGCCGACTACCGCTTCGACATCGTCGCCGAGGGCGACCTCCTGCACCAGATCGACACCGAGCTCGCCGAGACCGGCCGGGGCAGCGCGCTCGCCCGCCTCGGCCTCGCCGCCGCCGTACTGCTCCTCGTGGGCGGCGCCCTGGTGACCGCGCCGCGGCGGTTCCGTGTCCGGCGCCGCCGCTGAGCAGGGCGTCGACCCCGGCTGTTCACGTGCTCATGCGAGCATCGCCCCTGTGGAAACCCCGAACGACGCCCTGAACGACTCCTTGAGCTCGCTGAGCGACACCCCGTACGACTCCCTGACCGGCTACCCCGAGAATCAGGCCCCCGGAGCCCCCATCCGCTCCGGCATCCCGGAGCACGGGCGCATCCCCAAGTACTACGCCGTCAAGGCCCAAGTCGCCCTGCTCATCGACGAGTTGGGGGAGGGCGACCTGCTGCCGACCGAGCGTGACCTGGCGCTGCGCTACGAGGTCGCCCGGGAGACCGTCCGCCAGGCGCTGCGCGAGCTGCTCCTTGAAGGGAGGCTGCGCCGCCAGGGCCGGGGCACGGTGGTGGCCGGCGCCAAACTGGAACAGCCCCTCTCGCTGGCCAGCTACACCGAGGGCGTGCGCCGCCAGGGCCGTACGCCCGGACGCCACCTCATCACCCTCGAACGTTTCCCCTGCCCGCCCGCGCTCGCCGCCGAGACCGGGCTTGAGCGGGGCGAGCCCGTCTGGCACATGGAGCGCGTTCTGCTCGCCGACGACGAGCGCATGGGCCTGGAGAGCACGTACGCGGCGGTGGCGCGGATGCCCGACCTGGACAAGGAGTTCACGCCGGACTCCTCCTTCTACGCCTACCTGCGCGACCGGCTCGGGGTCACGCTCGGGGACGTCGACGAACGCATCGAGACGGTGCTCGCCACGCCCCGGGAGGCCTTGCTCATCGGCACCCCGCCCGCGCTGCCGATGCTGCTCATCCATCGGGTTTCGCGGGATGCGGGTGGCGGCCCCCTGGAGAGGGTTCGCACGCTGTACCGGGGGGACCGGTTTTCCTTCACCACGCACCTGGGGCGGTAGCGCTCCGCTGGGGGTGCGGGGGTTTCGACTGCGGGCCGTCAGGGGCTTTTGCGCAGTTCCCCGCGCCCCTAGCAGGGTCGGTTCTGGGCAGCACCGAGCATCTTCAGCCCGTCCGGCGTTTGAGGACGAGCGCCCCTGAGGCGCGAACGGGGTCTGGGGCGGAGCCCCAGGAGGTTCGGTGCCGCAGAACATTCGGTAACGGAAACATAACGGGTCTAGGCCAAGCTTGGGAGGGCGTTCACCGTCCCGTTGCCGTACGGACCGGTGCGGGACACCCGCCCCGAGGAGCGTTGCCGCCGTGAGAGTCATCGTCGTTGGAGCCGGCGTGGTGGGAACCATGCACGCCTGGCACGCAGTGGAACGCGGCCACGAGGTCGTACACATCGAGCGCGAGAGCGAGGCGCGCGGGGCCTCGCTCCGCAATTTCGGCCAGATATGGGTCAGCGGCCGCGCGGGCGGTGAGGAGCTGGACACCGCGCTCCGCGCCCGCGAACTGTGGGAGGGGATCGGCGAACGCGTCCCCGGGCTGGGCTTCCGCCCCAACGGCTCGCTGACCCCGCTGCGCACCGACCTCGAACTCGCCGTCGCCGAGGCCGCGTTGAGCCGAGAGGACGCCGCCGCCCGCGGCTACAAGCTCCTCACCGCCGACGAGGCCCGCGCCCTCAACCCCGCCCTGCGCGGCCAATTCGCCGCCGCCCTGTGGTGCGAGCGGGATGCCGCCGTCGAGCCCCGCACCGCTCAACTCGCCCTGAAAGACGAGTTGTTGACGTCCGGCAGGTACACCTACCTCGGTGGCCGGGAAGTCCGTGAGGTCCTCGGCGGTAACGCCGTCCGGGACGATCACGGCGATGTGCACCGCGGCGACTTCGTCGTCCTCTGCACGGGGGCCTGGCTCGGCGGGCTCGTGCGGGAGCTCGTGCCCGAGCTGCCCGTGCGGCGCGTGCGGCTCCAGATGATGCAGACCGCGCCGCTCGGCGAGCCGCTCACCACCTCCGTCGCCGACGCCGACAGCTTCCGCTACTACCCGGCCTACGCGAGCGAGGCCCTCGACGCGCTCAACGCCGGGCAGGCGCAGGACCCGACCGCCGCCGCGCACAAGATGCAGCTCCTCATGGTGCAGCGCAGCGACGGCGGGCTGACCATCGGCGACACCCACGAGTACGAGCACCCCTTCGCCTTCGACGTCCAGGAGGAGCCGTACGAGCACCTCGTCCGGGTCGTCGAGTCCTTCCTCGGCCGGCCGCTGCCCAAGATCCAGCGTCGCTGGGCCGGGGTCTACGCCCAGTGCACCGACACCTCGCGCGTCGTGCACCGCCAGCAGGTGCGGGACGGGGTGTGGCTGGTGACCGGGCCCGGCGGACGCGGCATGACGTGCTCCCCGGCCATCGCCGAGAAGACCGCGAACGAGCTGGGCTGGTAAGGGAGTTGACCACCGTGAAGTTGACCACAACGAACGCGTACGACCTGGTCGTGCTCGACATGGCGGGCACCACCGTCGCCGACGGCGGCCTCGTCGAGCGGGCCTTCGCGAGCGCCGCCGGGGCGCTCGGCGTCGAGGCCGGCTCGGCCGAGCACGCCACCATGCTCGACTACGTCCGCGCCACCATGGGCGAGTCCAAGATCTCGGTCTTCCGTCACCTCTTCGGCGACGAGGCCAAGGCGCGGACCGCGAACACCGCCTTCGAGGAGGCGTACGGAACGCTCGTCGACGGCGGGCTCATCGCGCCGGTCCCGGGCGCCCGGGAGGCCATCGAGCAGCTCACGGCCCAGGGCCGGACCGTGGTCCTCTCCACCGGCTTCGCCCGTGTCACCCAGGACGCGATCCTCAAAGCCCTCGGCTGGCAGGACCTCGTCCCGCTCACCCTGTGCCCGGCCGACGCGGGGGGCCGCGGCCGCCCCTACCCCGACATGGTGCTCAGCGCCTTCCTGCGCACCGGCGCGGTCGACTCGGTGCGTGACATCGCGGTGGCCGGCGACACCTCGTACGACATGCTCAGCGGCGTACGGTCCGGGGCGGGCATCGTCGCGGGCGTACTGACCGGCGCCCACGGCAAGGAGGCCCTCGCCGGGGCGGGTGCCTCCCATGTTCTCGGATCTGTCGCTGAACTCCCCGACCTGATAAGCGAGTTGGAGGCCGGAAGGTGAGCGGCGCCGCCCGGCCGGGTGCCGTGCGCAGCGGCATCCGCTTCGACGGCGTCACCGTCGCCTACCACGGAAACGTCGTCCTCGACTCGCTCGACCTCACGATCGAACCCGGCGAGGTCATGGCCCTGCTCGGACCCTCGGGCTCCGGCAAGACCACCGCGCTGCGCGCCGTCGCCGGGTTCGTCCAGCCCGTGCGGGGCCGGGTGTTCATCGGCGAACGCGACGTGACCCACCTGCCGCCCCACCAGCGCGGCATCGGCATGGTCGTCCAGCAGTACGCGCTCTTCCCCCACATGCGGGTCGAGGGCAACGTGGCGTTCGGCCTGAAGGCCCAGAAGGTGCCCAAGGGGCAGATCCCCGGGCGGGTCGCCGAATCCCTCGCCATGACCGGCATGGACGCCTACGCCAAGCGCTACCCGCGCGAGCTCTCCGGCGGGCAGCAGCAGCGCGTCGCCATCGCCCGCGCGCTCGCCATCCGGCCCGACGTCCTGCTCCTGGACGAGCCGCTCTCCGCGCTGGACGCGCAGCTGCGCTCCGGCATGCTGACCGAACTCGCCCGGCTGCACCGGGAGTTGCCGGACGTCTCCATCCTGTACGTCACCCACGACCAGGTCGAGGCGCTCACCCTGGCCGACCGCATCGCCGTCATGGACAAGGCCCGCCTCCAGGACTGCGGGAGCCCGCAGGACCTGTACCGGCGGCCGCGTACGGAATTCACGGCGTCGTTCGTGGGCAACGCGAACCTGCTTCCGGTGCGGGTGGGGGCCGGGTCGGTGCTGTTCGGGGACACCGAGCTGTCCGTCGCGACCGAGGACGCCGCCTGGGGAGCGACGGCCACGCTGTGCGTGCGGCCGCACCTGGTCGGGCTCGGGCCCGGGCCCAATGCCTTGCGCGGCAGGATCGCCGAGGTGCAGTGGCGGGGTTCCACCCATCGGTTGTACGTCGACGTAGCCGGTGAGCGCATCAAGGCGGACGTCCGCGAGCTGCGGGTCACGCCGGCGCTGGGTGACGAGGTGACCCTGCACTTCGCGCCCCAGGATGCGGTGCTGCTGGGTGCGGGGGTGTCGGGTGGCTAGCCCCTCTCCCCGGCTTCGGGCAGACGTCCCGCAGGGCGATGGGGGTCCCCCCTGGTCGAGCGGAGCCGAGACCTTGGGGGAGGGTGGGCAAAGCCCCCGGCGCCGGGGAACCGGACAGCTGGGCTCGCCGGCAGGGCGCTCGGGGCGGCGTCAACTGCCAAGCCTGCTATGGACGTTGCCCCCGGTCGCCGTACTGGCCGCCGTCTTCCTCTACCCGCTCACGCTGGTGGTGCGGCAGTCCACATCCCCCGACTCCGGCGGCACCTCCCTCCAGCCCTACGCCGACGTGTTCGCCTCCGCCGCCTTCCGGGACGCGCTCGGCACCACCGTCTGGCTCGCGGTCGGCGCGACCGTCGGGTGCCTCGTGCTCGGGTTCGTGCTCGCGCTCGTCATCGCGTTCGTGCCGTTTCCCGGTGGGAAGGCCGTCGCGAAGTTCATCGACGTGTTCCTCTCCTTCCCGTCCTTCCTGATCACGCTCGCGCTGCTGTTCATCTACGGCACCGTCGGCATGGCCAACGGGCTGTGGACGGATGCCACCGGCGCGCACAGCGGGCCCTTCCAGTTCCTGACCACGCCCTGGGGAGTGCTGCTCGCGGAGATCACGTACTTCACGCCCTTCGTGATGCGCCCGCTGCTCGCCGCGTTCTCCCAACTGGACACCGCCCAGCTGGAAGTGGCGTCCTCGCTGGGCGCGCGGCCGGCCAGGATCGTACGGCGGGTGATCCTGCCCGAGGCGCTGCCCGCGCTCGCGGCGGGCGGCTCACTGGTCCTGGTGATGTGTCTGAACGAATTCGGCATCGTGCTGTTCACCGGCGCCAAAGGGGTCACCACGCTCCCCATGCTCGTCTACAGCAAGGCGATCCTGGAGTCGGACTATCCGGCCGCCTGTGTCGTCGCCGTCGTCAACATCGCGATTTCCGTGGGCCTCTACGGCCTCTACCGGGTGGTGAGCCGTCGTGTTGGTGCATAGCCGGGGCGGCCGCTGGGCCACCTGGACCGTCTTCTTCGTCCTGTTCCTGCCGGTCTTCGCGCTGCCGCTGCTCGTCATCGTGGCCGCGTCGTTCGCCACCAGCTGGTCGAGCGCCTTCCCGTCCGGGTTCACCACCGCCAACTACGGCGCGGCGACCACCGGAGATTCCCTCCAGGCGCTCACCACCAGCCTGGTCACCGCCCTCGCGGCGAGCGTCCTCGCGCTGACCGTGGGTTCGTGGGCGGCGCTGGCCGCGGCGGCCCTGAAGAAGGGCGGACGGCGCTTCATGGACGCCCTGTTCGTGCTGCCGGTCGCCGTGCCGTCGGTGGTCGTCGGCCTCGCGATCCTCGTCGCGTTCTCCAAGCCACCGGTACTGCTCAACGGGACGCGCTGGATCGTGATCCTCGCGCACACCGTTCTTGTCATGGCGTTTGCCTACCAGTCGGTTTCGGCTGCCATCCTGCGCCTCGACCCGATGTACGAACAGGCCGCCGCCAGTCTGGGCGCCCGGCCGCAGCTGGTGCTGTGGCGGGTGAAGCTGCCGCTGCTCCTGCCGTCCCTGACCGCGGCCGCAGGCCTCTGCTTCGCCCTGTCCATGGGCGAGTTGAGCGCCACCATGATGCTCTACCCGCCGGACTGGACCCCGCTGCCGGTGCAGATCTTCGCGGCCACCGACCGCGGCTCCCTCTTCACCGGCGCGGCCGTCGCCGTGGTGCTCATGGGGACGACGCTGCTCGTCCTGCTCGCTGTTTCCCGCATCCGTACCAAAGCCTCCTTCCGCTGACCCGAGAATCTCAGGAGTCCCGAACGTCATGCACAGAAACACCTTCACCGCAGTCAAGCCGATCGCCGCCGTCACCGGCAGCCTCGTCCTCGCCGCCACCCTGTCCGCCTGCGGCGGCGACTCCTCGGCCGACTCGAACGCGAAGACCGTCACCGTCTACAGCGCCGACGGCCTCAAGGGCGAGAAGGGCGACGGCTGGTACGACAAGGTCTTCAAGGACTTCGAGGCGAAGACCGGCATCAAGGTCAAGTACGTCGAGGGCGGCTCCGGCGAGATGGTGCAGCGCGCCGTCCGCGAGAAGTCCAACACCCAGGCCGACCTGCTCATCACCCTGCCGCCGTTCATCCAGCAGGCCCAGGACAAGGGGCTGCTGCAGAAGTACGTACCGGCCGGCGCGGACAAGGTGGACGGCGGCGCCAAGTCGCCCGACGGCATGTGGACTTCGGTCGTCAACAACTACTTCGGGTTCGTCTACAACAAGAAGGAGCTGACGGAGGCCCCCAAGAACTGGGAGGACCTCCTCGACGTCAAGTACAAGAACAAGATCCAGTACTCCACGCCGGGCGTCGCCGGCGACGGCACCGCCCTCGTCATCAAGGCCATGCACGACTTCGGCGGCAAGGAAGCCGCGATGGAGTACCTGCGCAAGCTCCAGGCCAACAACGTCGGCCCGTCCGCCTCCACCGGCAAGCTCGCGCCCAAGGTCGACAAGGGCGAGCTGCTCGCCGCCAACGGCGACGTGCAGATGAACTACGCCCAGGCCAAGACCATGCCGAACCTCGGCATCTGGTTCCCCGGCACCAAGAGCGGCACCAAGCCGTCCTCCTTCGGCCTGCCGTACGCGGCCGGCCTGGTCAGCAAGGCCCCGCACAGCGCCAACGGCAAGAAGCTCCTCGACTACCTGCTCAGCGAGGAGGCCCAGAAGGAGGTCAGCGAGATCGGCGGCGGCTTCGCGGCCCGCACCGACATCAAGGCCACCGACGCCAACGCGGTCGCGCTCGGCAAGCTGATGCAGGGCGTCGACGTCTTCCAGCCCGACTGGCTGGACATCTCCAAGAACCTGCCGGCGTACGTGGACGCTTGGAAGTCCGCCACCGGAAGCTGAACGGTCCGGACGGTGATCGACCAGGTCGGGATCGGCGGATCCTGACTAGGCTGGGGGCGTCGGCAACGCACAGCGCGGTGCGCCGGCGTCCCCAGCTCATCGCTCAGCAGCGCGCGAAGACCGCGCAGAACGCAGGAGTCCGCACCCATGGCAGAGCGCAAGCCGATCGAATCCTGGCTCACCGACATGGACGGTGTCCTCATCCACGAGGGCACCCCCATCCCCGGTGCGGACGCCTTCCTCAAGACGCTCAAGGAGTCGGGCCGCCCCTTCCTCGTCCTCACCAACAACTCGATCTACACCCCGCGCGACCTGCACGCCCGGCTGCTGCGCATGGGCCTGGACGTGCCGGTCGAGAACATCTGGACCTCGGCCCTCGCCACCGCGAAGTTCCTGGACGACCAGCGGCCCGGCGGCACCGCGTACGTCATCGGCGAGGCGGGCCTGACCACCGCGCTGCACGACATCGGGTACGTCCTGACCGACCACGAGCCGGACTACGTGGTCCTGGGCGAGACCCGTACGTACAGCTTCGAGGCGCTCACCAAGGCGATCCGGCTGATCAACGCCGGAGCCCGGTTCATCTGCACCAACCCGGACGAGACCGGCCCGAGCCAGGAGGGCCCGCTGCCCGCCACCGGCGCCGTCGCGGCCCTGATCACCAAGGCCACCGGCAGGAAGCCGTACTTCGCGGGCAAGCCCAATCCGCTGATGATGCGCACCGGCCTCAACGCGATCGGCGCGCACTCCGAGACCAGCGCCATGATCGGCGACCGGATGGACACGGACGTGCTGGCCGGTCTTGAGGCGGGCATGCAGACGTTCCTGGTCCTGACCGGGCTGACCCGGCCGGAGGACGTGGAGTCGTACCCGTTCCGCCCGTCCAAGATCGTCGACTCGATCGCGGACCTGGTGAAACTGATCTGACCCGTCCGGGCGGATGGCGCCTCCGTCCGGCTCAGCCGCCACGCCCTCGGGGTGCGGAATGCGGGCCCGCGCGGGAATCTCGGATGCAGGAGGTTCACCATGCGCATCCGTCCCATCACACTCTGTGCGGCAGCGGCGGTCGCCGCCCTGACCGTGCTGCCCGCGTCCCCGGCGGTGGCCGAGTCCGAGCAACACGGATCGGTGCGGGTGGCCCCGAGCGCCACGGCCCCCGGTGGGGAGGTGGATCTGCGCGTCAGCGTGTGCAGCGGCCGCGAGGCGATCGGCACCTCCGACGCCTTCGTGTCGGATGCCCGCTTCTCGCCCGCCGCCGGCGGCGCCCTGTTCGCCCGGGCGCGGATCCGCTCCGACGCACAGGACCGCGACTACGACATCTGGGTCAACTGCAAGGACAGCTCCGGCAAGGCGAGCGGCCGCCTCACCGTCGTCCACGGCAACGGCCGCCGTGACAACGACAGCGACCGCGAGCACTCCCACGCCACCCCGTACAGGCCCGTGCACGCGGGCGGCGGCGGCGCGGCGACGGTTGCCGCGGGCGAGGCCAAGGAGCAGGGCCCCGGCACCCGGCACGCGGTGATCGGCCTCGTGCTCGCGGCCGTCGCGGCGGTCGCCGTGGCGTCCCGCAGCGTGCGGCGGCGGCGCGGCGGCGACTGAGATGTCCTCGGCGCGGGGTAGCGGGCGGCCGATCACGGGCCTCGCCTGGGCCGTGCTGCTGCTCGGCCTGTGGCTGTGGGGCCGGGACGCCTCCAGTGGCTCCGGCGCTACGTCGGCGCCCACCGCGGGCGACATCGCGGCGGTGGGCCGCCCGCTCGGTGTGCCGCTGCCGCCCGCGCACGACCCGCTGAAGGGCGCGCCGCCGCAGCGCGTGGAGATCCCCTCCGTAGGCGTCGCCGCGCCGGTCGTGCCGCGCGGCCTGGACGCCGACGGCGCCGTCGACCCGCCGCCGTACGACCGGCCCGGCACGGTCGGCTGGTTCCGCAGCGGGACCCG
Organism: Streptomyces sp. WM6378; assembly: GCF_001279695.1. Classification (GTDB taxonomy): domain Bacteria; phylum Actinomycetota; class Actinomycetes; order Streptomycetales; family Streptomycetaceae; genus Streptomyces. Next base: position 39,186 of record NZ_LGDD01000335.1, on the reverse strand, counting down.
TCCCGGCGAGGCGGGCGCCGCCCTCCTGGTCGGGCACGTGGACACCCGGAGCAAGCCGGCCGTGTTCTACGGCCTGAGCGCCGTCCGCACCGGCCAGCACGTCAAGGTGACCCGCACCGACGGCTCGGTCGCCGAGTTCACCATCGACGACGTCCAGGTCTTCCCGCGCAGCCACTTCGACGCGGCGAAGGTGTACGGCCCCCGGCGGCGCGGGCGCGCCGAGCTGCGCCTGATCACCTGCGGCGGAACGTACGACCACCGGACGAAGGCCTACACCGCGAACGTGGTGGTCTCGGCCTATCTGACCGACGCGAGGGACGCGGCCCCTGCGAAGCCGCCGAAGCCCTGAGCGCCCCGCGAGGGAGGCCGGGCCCGGACCCCGGACGGCCACCTGGCACCTGGCCCGGCCGACGGCCCGCTCCCCCCGGAGCCGCCGACCGGGCTGGTCCTCGACCGCCGGCGCACGGGCTGCGGGAGAAGCCCGGCACCGCCGCGGGAGGTTCGGGGCCCGTGTCCGAACACAGGCCGGCAGGGCGGTCGGGGGCTTGTGGGGCGACCGGGGCTAAAGGCGGCGCCCCCACTCTAGAACCGATCGGAGCCCCCGGCCTAGGTCCAGTTAACGCCAAGTCCCTTTGCCGACACGCTGAGTTGAGAGCCGACAGGGGTGACCGGGCCGTGACCCAACAGGACAACTCGGCCTGGATTCAGGGTAGTTGGGCCAGGCCGGGCGTGCGGTCCTGTGCGGTGGCCGCCGCGACGGCGCTCCTCGCTTCGGGCTGCGGCGGCGCCGGCAAGGGTCCGGCCCCGAGCCCGACACCATCCGAACCGTCCCGGCTTCCGCCCGCCACGGGCCGGTTCTGGGTGGACCCGGACACCAGCGCGGCGCGTCAGCTGGCCGCGTACACGAAGGCCGGTGACGGTGCGAAGGCCGCGCTCATCAGGAAGATCGCCGAGCAGCCGGTGGGCGAGTGGATCGCCGGGAGCGACCCGGAGGCGGTCGTGCGCGGCTACACCGAGGCCGCCGCCAAGGCCGGTCGCACGGCGCTGCTCGTCCTCTACAACATCCCGCACCGCGACTGCGGCCAGTTCTCCAAGGGGGGCGCCCCCGACGACGAGGCCTATCGCGGCTGGGTCGACCAGGTGGCCCGGGGCATCGGTGACCGCCCCACCACGGTCGTCCTCGAACCGGACGCCGTCCTGCACCTCGTCGACGGCTGCACCCCCCAGGCGTTTCACGCGGCGCGCTACGCGCTCCTGAAGAGCGCCGTCGAGCGGCTCAAGCGGCAGCCGACGACGAAGGTGTACGTGGACGCGGGCAACGCGGGATGGCGCTCCCCGGGCAGCTTGGACGGAGCGCTGCGGCGGGCGGGCATCGAGAGCGCCGACGGATTCGCGGTGAACGTCTCCAACTTCCAGACCACGCGGGCGAGCCGGGAGTTCGGGGAGCGCCTGTCGGCGAAGGTCGGCGGCAAGCACTTCGTGATCGACACGAGCCGCAACGGCAACGGTCCCTATACGCAGGGCGACCCCGCCGAGAACTGGTGCAACCCGCCGGGCCGGGCCCTCGGCGAACGCCCGACGACGGACGCGGGAGGCGGCCCGGTCGACGCCTACGTCTGGGTGAAGCGCCCGGGGGAGTCGGACGGCCCGTGCCGGGGTGGCCCTCAGGCAGGCGCGTGGTGGCCGGAATACGCCCTGGCTCTGGCGGGCAATTCTCGCTGAGCGATTCGTCGGGGCGACGGGCGCGACGGGCGCGGACGGTCGTACCGGACTCCGGGAACGACCGAGGCCCCCTCGCGCTGGGCGAGGGGGCCTCGGTGGTGCGTGCGCCGCCAGGGACTCGAACCCCGGACCCGCTGATTAAGAGTCAGCTGCTCTAACCAACTGAGCTAGCGGCGCCTGCTGACCCGGAAAACTTTACCGGACTCCAGAGGGTGGTTTTGACCAGCGCCACGCTGTCAGATGTTCGTTTTATCCCTTTCGTTCCGTCAAACTGCCACTCATTATGACAATCGCGACACGGCTGTCCGCGCGGAAGTGCGGAAAAGATCTTCGAAGTCTCCTAGAGCGGAACGAACGGAACGAACGGGAGGGGGAGCGGATGAAGGCCAGCGCACCGGGGCCGGTGTTCGAGGACTACGAGCCCGCGAGGGAGTGCGGATGCTCCGGCTGCGCGGACCGCCGGCGGCTGCGACTGCTCCCGGCGCGCGACGGCGGCCACCCCGCGGCGAGCGGCGGCGCCCGGCGCGCGCTGGTGGCGGCCACCGCGGCCTCGGTGGTGCTCGGCGGCTCGGGGCCGGCTGCCGCCGTCCCCGTCCCGCTGCCCGGCGGAACCGGCGCCAATATCCCCGCCGACCCCGGGCCGCCCACCGAGCAGGGCGGCCCCAGCGGGCTGCACGGCGCACCCGGCCAGCCCGCGCACGCGCACGTCAAGCCGCGCCCGATCACCCGGGCCGAGATCATCAACCGGGCGAAGACCTGGGTGGCCGCGTCGGTCCCGTACGACATGGAGGCGTACTGGGCGGACGGGTACCGGCAGGACTGTTCCGGCTATGTGTCGATGGCGTGGAACCTCGGCACCAACGAGTGGACGGGGAGCCTGGACGAGTTCGCCGTGCGGACGACGCGCAACGAGCTGCAGCCCGGCGACATCCTGCTCTTCCACAACCCGAGCAACCCCAACAAGGGCTCGCACGTGGTGATCTTCGGCGGTTGGACGGACCACACGCACAACTACTACACGGCCTACGAACAGACCCCGCCCGGCACCCGCAAGCAGGCCACTCCGTACGCGTACTGGAAGAACTCGGCCAAGTACTTGCCCTACCGGTACAAGGCGCTCGCCTCCGGCAGTGGCGGCGCGGAGACCGTCACTGAGACCCCCACGGAGGTCCAGAGCCTGGCGTTCCCGGGCGCCGCGCAGTTCGGGCCCGGTGCCGACAACAGCTATGTCACCCGGCTAGGCCAGATGCTGGTGCTGCGCGGCGGAAGCCGCTTCTACAGCGAGGGGCCGGGGCCGCGCTGGACCTCGGCCGACCTGAACGCGACCCGCGCCTTCCAGGAGGCGCAGGGCTGGACCGGCGACGGCGCCGACGGGATCCCGGGGCCGCAGACCTGGGCGCTGCTCGTGCAGGGCGGAGGCAAGGACATCGCCTCCGACGGGACGAGCCCGGCGCCGGCCAAGCCGCAGGTCCCGGCCCCGGCCAAGCCGCAGGTCCCTGCTCCGGCGCAGTCCCAAGTCCCGGCCCCGGCCAAGCCTGAGGCTCCTGCTCCGGCGCAGTCCCAAGCTACGGGCCAAGCCTGAGGCTCCTGCTCCGGCGCAGTCCCAAGCTACGGCCCCGGCCAAGCCGCAGGTCCCTGCTCCGGCGCAGTCCCAAGTCCCGGCCCCGGCCCCGGCCAAGCCTGAGGCTCCTGCTCCGGCGCAGTCCCAAGCTACAGCCCCGGCCAAGCCGCAGGTCCCTGCTCCGGCGCAGTCCCAAGTCGCGGCCCCGGCCCAGCCCCAGGCCCCGGCACCGACTACAGCCTTGGCTCCGACCACGGCCTCGGCTCCGACTACGGCTCCGGCTCCGAGTACGGCTCCGACTCCGGCCTCGGCTCCGGGCGGCTCGCAGGCCGTGCGGCCCGCGTACCCGGGACTCAGCTACTTCCGGCCCGGCCAGGGCAGTCCGTACGTCACCCGGCTCGGTCTGCAGCTCGTGAAGAAGGGGTTCGGCAGGTACTACACCGCGGGGCCCGGACCGCGTTGGAGCGAGGAGGACCGGCGCAACGTCGAGGCGTTCCAGCGGGCCCAGGGCTGGTCCGGCGCGGAGGCCGACGGCTACCCCGGCCCAGAGACCTGGCGGCGGCTCTTCGCGTGACGGCGGGACGCCACGACGGAATGACGGCCTCACGGAATGACGCCCGTGACGGCACGACGGAATGACCGCACCACGGAACAACCGCACCACGACATCACGGCATGACGGCATCACGGAAGGAACGACGAGCATGCAGACCCCCACCCCGACCCCGCCCGACGGCGCCGAGCCGCCCCGGATCCCTGCCATCGCGGCGCCGGGCTCCGGGCGTCGGGTGACCGTGATCAGCAGCGAGAGCACCGCCGCGATCCCGGTCCACCTGCTGTTCCGCGACGCCACCGGGCCAAACCGGGTCGTCCCCGCAGCGGATCAGGCCGTCCCCCGGCCGATCGCGAGGCCCCCAAGACAGGCGGGCGCGCGCACGGTCGTCGAGGCCCCGGCCAGGCCCGCGCCCCCGGTCGACCTGCGCATCGCGGAGCGGCCGGGCCCGGTGCTGCCCGGCGGTGCGGCCGTAGCCGCCGGGCTGCTCGCGCTCGCGGGCTGCGCGGCGCTGATCTGGCGGATCGGGGCCCTGCCCCGACTGGTGACCGTGCTGCTGCGGCTGCCCTCGTACCCGTACCACGGGATCGGCCTCGAACAGTGGGGGCTGCTCGCGCTCGGGGTGACCGTGGTGGTGCTCGCGTTCGGCGGGCTCGGGCGCGGGCGCGTCGGGTACGCCTGGGTGCTCTCGCTGTTCGGCGACTACCGGGGGACCGTGCGGCGCACCGGCCTGGTGTGGATGAGCCCGCTGTTGCTGCGCCGCCGCGTCGACCTGCGGCTGCGGCACTGGCGCAGCGAGCCGATGGGCGCGGTCGACGCGAACGGGACCGCGCTGCGGGTGGTGGTCCTGGTGGTGTGGCGGATCCGGGATACCGCGCGGGCCGCGCTCGCCGTCGCCGACCACGAGAGGTATCTGCGCGAGCAGGTGGAGGCGGCGATGGTCCGGGTCCTCTCGCAGCTCCCGGCCGACGCCTTCCACGAGGACGCGCCCACCCTGCGCAACGCGGAGGCCGTCGGCGACGCGCTGACCCGCCTGCTGAAGTCGGAAGGGGAGGCGGTCGGCATCGAGCTGTACTCGGCGCAGCCGACCCGGATCGAGTACGCGCCCGAGGTGGCGGCGGCGATGCGCCGGCAGCGGGTCGCGGCGATCGACGCCCGCCACCGCGACCTGGTGCTGACCTCGGTGGTGGACGCGGTCGAGGACACCGTGCACCGGCTGACCTCGCGGGGTCTGGTGGAGCTCGACGACTACGAGCGCAAGGCCCTGGTGAAGGACCTGACGGTGGCGTTCTACACGGGACGGGGGACGGGAGAGGGCGGCTGAGGACGCAGGGACGCAGGGACACAGGGACACAGGGACGCAGGGACGCAGAGGGAGCGCCGCAATCTCATGCGGCGCTTGGCCTGGACACGCTCAACTCCCGTCAATAGTCTGGGAGTTGGTCTAGACCGGAACATGACATACCGCACGCGTGCAGCTCCATCCAAGGAACTCCCCCACGTTCTCCAGGAGTGGTCAGCATGCGAAAGAAGCAGCGGCTCGGTGCCGCTGTGGTGGGGCTCGCCGTCGTCGGCGCGTCCCTGCTCGCGACCGGCAGCGCGAGCAGCCACGGTTACACCGACCAGCCGATCAGCCGGCAGAAGCTCTGCGCCAACGGCACGGTCACCAACTGCGGTGACATCCAGTGGGAGCCGCAGTCCGTCGAGGGCCCCAAGGGCTTCCCGGCGGCGGGCCCCGCCGACCAGACGATCTGCGCGGGCGGCAACAGTAGGTTCGCCCAGCTCGACGATCCGCGCGGCGGCACGGGCTGGCCCACCACCAAACTGACGGGCGGTCAGACCTACACGTTCCGCTGGCAGTTCACCGCCCGCCACGCCACGACCGACTTCCGCTACTACCTCACCAAGCAGGGCTGGGACCCGACCCAGAAACTCACCCGGGCCGCGCTCGACACCCAGCCGTTCCTCATCGTTCCGTACGGCGGGAAGCAGCCCCCGGCCACGCTCTCGCACGACGGCACGATCCCGACCGGCCGGACCGGCCATCACGTCATCCTGGCCGTGTGGACGATCGCGGACACCGGAAACGCCTTCTACGCGTGCTCGGACGTTCAGTTCTGACGGTTCGTCAACTACGGTGCGGCGCCATGACCGCCATCAAGAAGAGTGCGTCGACCGCATCGACCGTGTCGGAGTACGTGCGGCGCCAGTGGGGCGATGGGCGGACCGGACTGCGGTACGGCGATCTGGAACTCACCCACCACCAGATCGCCGCGGGCGCCGCCGCCCGCGCCGCGCTCCTGACCGAGCTGCTGCCCCGAGGTGTCGAGCCGCACCTCGGGGTCCTGCTCGACAACACCCCCGAATTCCCGCTCTGGCTCAGCGCGGCGGCCCTGGCCGGAGCCGCCGTGGCGGGCATCAACCCCACCCGGCGCGGCCCCGAGCTGGCCCGGGACATCCTGCACACCGAATGCCGGGTCCTGGTCACCGGGCGCGTACACCTTCCCCTGCTCGACGGTCTCGAACTGCCGGGCGTACGCGTCCTGGTGACGGACACGGAGGCGTACGAGCAGCTCCTCGCGCCGTACGAGGGAGCGAAGCCGGGCGAGTCGACGGTGGGTGGCCCGGCCGGCCCCGCCACCCGGTTCCTCCTGTACTTCACCTCGGGCTCGACCGGCGCCCCCAAGGCCGCGATCTGCAGCCAGGGCCGGCTTGCCGCGGCGGGCGAGTCGCTGGTGAGCCACTTCGGGACGGGCCGGGACGACGTCCACTACATCTGCATGCCGATGTTCCACGGCAACGCGGTGATCGCGAACTGGGCGCCGGCGCTGACGGCGGGCGCGACGGTGGCGCTGAGGGACCGCTTCTCGGCGTCGGGGTTCGTGGCCGACGTGCGGGCGTACGGGGCGACGTACTTCACTTACGTGGGACGGGCGATCCAGTACTTGCTCGCGACTCCGGAGCGGGCGGAGGACCGGGACCACTCGTTGCGGATCGGGTTCGGGACCGAGGCGGGGGCGGTGGACGCGGACCGGTTCGCGCAGCGGTTCGGGGTGCGGCTCGTCGAGGGGTACGGGTCCTCCGAGGGCGGGGCCGCGATCCAGCGCACGCCGGGGACGCCGCCGGGGGCGATAGGCAGGCCCGCGCCGGGCGGCGACCTGGCGGTGGTCGACGCGTCGGGCCGTGAGTGCGAACGGGCCCGCTTCGACGACTCGGGCCGCCTCCTCAACGGGGCTGCCGCGATAGGGGAGTTGGTGAACAGGGGGCCCAGCCCCTTCGAGGGCTACTGGCGCAACGCCTCCGCGGACGCGGAACGCCGCCGGGGCGGGTGGTACTGGACGGGCGACCTCTTCTACCGCGACACGGAAGGCTTCCTGTACTTCGCGGCCCGGGCGGACGACCGCCTCCGGGTGGACAGCGAGAACCTGGCCGCGGCGATGATCGAGAACATCCTGGCGCGGTGGGAGCGGGTGACGGGGGTGGCGGTGTACGCGGTCCCCGACCCGGTCACGGGCGACCAGGTGATGGCAGCACTGTCCCTGCGGGGCGGGCTCGACCCGGGCTTCGACCCGGCGGCCTTCCTCGAATTCCTCTCCACCCAACCGGACTTGGGTACGAAGATGGCGCCGCGGTTCGTGAGGGTGCTGCCGGGGCTTCCGGTGACGGCCACGAACAAGGTGCACCGGGCTGTGCTGCGGCGGGAGGGGTTCTGGGAGGGGGCGGGGGAGGTGTGGTGGCGGCCGCCGGGGGCGGCGTCCTACCGGAGGCTGTCGAAGGAGGACGCCACCGGGCAGTCGCCCCGGGCCCCGGGGGGTTCGCCCACCCGTGCCGCAGCGCTGGGAACCCCGCCCCCTGGGGCTCCGCCCCAGACCCCGGGGAATTTGCCCACCTGCCCGCCCGTGACGGGGGTGGAGAGGGCTGAGCCCTGGGGCTGCGCCCCAGACCCCCTGCGGGGACTTCGTCCCCTGCACCCCTTCGGGGGCTTCGTCCTGCGCCCACCTGCCCGCCCGTGACGGGGGTGGAGAGGGCCGAGCCCTGGGGCTGCGCCCCAGACCCCTTGCGGGGACCTCGTCCCCTGCACTCCTCTCGGGTTTCGCCCCCGCTCCTCAGCCGCCGGAGGGGTTGGACGTGCGGGTCGTTCGGCTGCGGGCCGTGCGTGGCTGGGCGCGCAGTTCCCCGCGCCCCTAGCAGGATGGTGCTGGCCCGGATCGGCATCTTCAGCCCGTCCGGCGTTTGAGGACGAGCGCCTTTAGGGCGCGAACGGGGTCTGGGGCGGAGCCCCAGAAGCCTTTTCACCCCCGGCGGGTTTCGGGAAGGGGCGGGGTGGGGCCACCGGGGTCTGGGGCGGAGCCCCAGGGAGCCGGCTTCCCTCTTCCCCGCCTCCGGAGTCCGCGCGGCGGAGCCGCAGATCCGGGGTCCTGGGGCGGAGCCCCAGGGCGGCCCCCCGTCGGGGCGGGCAGAGCCGACCGGCCCAGCCGCACCTGATCCCGCGCCCGGGTGAATCATCGGCCAGGGTCCCCCGACACCCCGCCCCGCAATGGGTGGATAGGCGCGTGAACCCCCGCCTCCTCCTCACCGCCCTCGCCCTCACCACCACCCTGCTCGCCGGCGCGGCCGCCCCCGCTGCCCCGGCCCCCGTGACGGCCGCGTCCCGTACCGCGCCTGTCGGTCGGGCAGCCCACAAAGCCCCCCGGTTCCACGAGTACGTCGCCCTCGGCGACTCCTGGTCCGCCGATGTCACCTTCCTCGGCATCGATCACACCTACGCCCCCGTCGGCTGTGCCCAGAGCAGCTGGAACTACCCCAAGCAGGTCGCCGCCCGGCTCGGTGTGGCGGCGTTCCGGGACGCGACCTGCGGTGGCGCCACCACCGCCGAGATGACCGCGCCGCAGAACGTCGGCCAGGCGCTGCTGCTGTCGCAGGGCGTGAACCCGGCCCAGTTCGACCGGCTGACCCCCACCACCGACCTGGTCACCGTCGGCATCGGCGGCAATGACGCCGGGCTGGAGGGCGTGGTGCTCGGCTGTATCAACCCGCTGCCCGCCCCGCTCGCCGGCCCGTGCCGGACCAGGTTCGCCAGGCCCGGCGACAGGGACCTGATGTCGCAGCAGATCGCCGCCACCAAGTCGCGGATCACCGGTGTACTGGAGGGCATTCACGAGCGCTCGCCCCACGCCACGGTGCTGGTCGTCGACTATCTGGCGGGGGTCGCCACCGACCGCGGCTGCTATCCACGGGTGCCGATCCTCGACGAGGACCTGACCTGGTTCGGCGCCCGGCTCAAGGAGCTGAACGCCATGCTCGCCTCCGCCGCGGCGGAGGGCGGGGCCCGGTTCGTCGACACGTACCGGGGAAGCCTCGGGCACGACATCTGCAAGGCCGCCGATACACGCTGGGTCGAGGGCTTCACGCCGGTGTCCAGCAACCCGCCGGGGCCCGCCGTCCCGTTCCACCCCAACCGCCTCGGCGCCGACCATCAGGCCGCAACTGTCCTTGCGGAGTTGGGTAGTTGACCCCCGTCGTCTTCGGCTAGGGCCCCGAAGGGCCGGCCATCGGGAGATGGATGGCCGGCCCTTCGGTGACACGGGGGCGTACGCGTACGTACCGGGATCACATCGCCGGTTCCGCGATCCTGGCCGGGGCCACCTCGCCGCCGTCGCCGTCCGCGCCCTGCACCCGAGCCGCAGCCTTCGCCGCCGCGGCCGGACCCCGCAGCATCCCCGCCGCAAGCACCGCCGCGATCACCAGGATCAGCGTGCCGCCGGCCGCCGCGTACTGCATGCCGTGCACGAAGGCCTGCTGGGCGAGGCCCGCCAGGGCCCGGTCGGTGCCGGCGACCGCCGCGCCCAGGGTTTCGCGGGCGGCGGCCGGGGCCGAGGCCGGCAGCTCGGAGCGGTAGACCGCGGTGCCGATCGAGCCGAGCACCGCCATGCCGAGCGCCCCGCCGAACTCCTGCCCCGTTTCGAGCAGCGAGGCCGCCGAGCCCGCCTTCTCGGCGGGGGCCGAGGCCAGCGCCATGTCGGAGACGAGGGCCATCACCGTCACGATGCCCATGCCGATGACCGCCGCACCGGCGAGAACGGTCCAGAGGGAGTCGGTCCCGGTGAGCGTCAGGAGTGCGTAGCCCGCGGCGCCGATCACGAAGCCCGCCGCGATGACGTACGCCCGGTTCACCTTCTGCGCCACGGCAGTTGCGGTGGGAGCGGCGGCGCCGATGGCGAGCGAAGGGGCGACGCTCCACAGCGCGGCCCGCAGGGTGCTCATGTCGAGCACGGACTGGAGGTACTGGGTGGTGAAGTAGGCCGAGCCCATCATGGCGAACGCGGCGATGGTGTTGAGCGAGATCGCGGCGCCGAACCCCCGTCCCGGGCGGAACAGTTCACGGCTGATCATCGCGTCGCGCCGGGTGAGCTGACGGCGTACGAAGACGGTCCCGAGGACGAGGCCCACCGCGACGCAGATCGCGCTGAGTGCGGAGAAGCCGTCGGCCGCGAACTCCTTGAGGCCGTACACCACCGGCAGCACCGCGCCCATCGACAGCGGCACGCTCAGCAGGTCGAACCTGCCGGGTGCCGGGTCCTTGAACTCCGGGACGAGCAGCGGCGCCAGGATCAGGAGCAGCACCATCGCGGGCACGTTGATCAGGAAGACCGAGCCCCACCACAGGTGCTCCAGCATGATCCCGCTCATCACCGAGCCGAGCGCGACACCGCCCGCCATGGCGCCGGACCAGATGCCGATCGCCTGACCACGCTGCTTGTCGTCGCGGAACATGTTGCGGACCAGGCCCATCGTCGAGGGCATCAGGGTGGCCCCGCCGATCCCGAGCAGCGCCCGTGCGGCGATGAGCATCTCGGCGCTGGTGGCGTACGCGGCGGTCACCGAGGCGACGCCGAAGGCGGCGGCACCGAAGAGGAGCAGCTTGCGCCGGCCGATCCGGTCGCCGAGCGAGCCCATCGTGATCAGCAGCCCGGCGAGCGCGAAGGCGTACACATCGATGATCCACAGCTGCTGGGTGGCGGAGGGGTCGAGCTCGCGGCTGATGGAGGGGAGTGCGAAGTAGAGGACGGAGACGTCCATCGAGACGAGGAGGAGGGGCAGCAGGAGGACCACGAAGGCGGTCCATTCCCTGCGCCCGGCGCGGAGGCCGGTGGTGCTCGCTGTGGTGCTCGTCGAGTTCGTCATGACAGCACTGTACGAGCGTCTTAAACGCCCGTCTAGTACTAGCGTTTAAGACGTCCGTATAAAATTCTGGATCGCTCGGCGAGACGCGCTGTCGTGGGTCGGCTGTCGTGGGTCAGCTCCCCGGCTCCCACGGCGGGGTCTGGTTCCACCCCCACTTCGGTACGGGGGCGTCGGGGGAGGGGGTGGGCGGGTTCGGGCCCGAGTAGAGCAGCGCCATCCGCGTGCCCCACTCGATGTAGTAGGCGAAGACCGCGCGGAACTCGGGATCCTTCGGCAGCTCCGCCTCGTCGGCGGCGTCCATCAGGAGGGCGATCCAGCGGCGCCGCTGCTCCTCGGTGATGCCCCGGCCCAGGTGCATCTTCGCCATGTGGGCGTGCCCGCCGTGGTGCGCGCTGTACTCGGCGGGGCCGCCGAACACTTCGGCGAGCCAGATCGCCACGTGGTGGGGGTGGTCGGGCCCCGCGTTCGCGAAGACCTCGGCCAGGACGGGATCCTTGTGCACCTGCCGGTAGAACACCTCGGTCAGCCGGTCCAGGGCGGCCTGACCGCCCATCCACGCGTACGGGGTCTGGGTCATGCGGGGTCCCTCCGGGAAAACGGCGGTATCCAACGCCTCCCAGCCTCACACGGCACCCGCCCGCACGTACGAGAAAGCCCCCCGCTTCCGCGAGGGGCTTTCTCCGTCTGTGCGCCGCCAGGGACTCGAACCCCGGACCCGCTGATTAAGAGTCAGCTGCTCTAACCAACTGAGCTAGCGGCGCCTGCTGACAGAGAAAATACTACCTGGTCCCTCGGGGTGCTTCTGACCACCTCGGGACCGGGCTGCGCCGGGACGGTCAGATGGCCAGCGATAGCACCACCGGGGCGGCCCTGCGGTTGAGGGTGTCGGCCGCGGCGCGCAGCCGGTGGGCGTGCTCGATCGGCATCGAAAGAGCCAGGCAGCCCACGGCCGAACCCGCGGTCAGCGGGACGGCCGCGCAGACCGTGCCCACCGCGTACTCCTGGAGGTCGAGCACCGGCACGGTGGCCGGCTGGCTGTCGAGCTTGGAGAAGAGCACCTTCTCGTTGGTGATCGTCCGCGAGGTGAGCCGGGCGATCTTGTGGCGCGAGAGGTGGTCGCGGCGGCCGTTCTGGTCGAGCTGGGTCAGCAGGCACTTGCCGACCGCGCTCGCGTGCGCCGCCGATTTGAAGTCGACCCACTCGTTCACCTTCGGTGCGGTCGGCCCGTCCGCGTACTGGGTGATCTTGACCTCGCCGTCGATGTAGCGGCTGATGTAGACGGCCGCGCCCACCGAGTCGCGCAGGGCCATGAGGGTGTCCTGGAGTTTGGTCTCCAGGGCCTGCTGGCGGGCGGCGCCCGAGCCGAGCAGCACCATCGAATCGCCGATCACATAGGCACCGTCGGCCACCTGCTCGACGTATCCCTCGCGCCGCAGCATGAGCAGCATCGAGGTCAAATGGGCGGTGGGGAGGCCCGTCTCGCGCGCGATCTGGACATCGGTCACACCGCCGCCGTGCCTGGAGATCGCCTCCAGGACTCGGAGGACGTACTGCACCGAATGGAACGGCGCGGTCGGCTCTGGCTTCAGCGCCACGGTTTCCCCCTAGCAGGTCGAACTGCGAAGGTGGCAGGTCTGCTGTTCCACGATAGCCGCCAAGACCCGTTTCCGGTGGGGGTGTTGACAAGATTGATGGCGCGTTCCAGGGCCATACGCTGGGGCGCACCACTGTGGCATATGCCAGAGTCACGATCGGGGGGCGCTCGGATGGCCGGAACGTGAGGTCAGGGTCGTGCACGGCGCGTGCTCAGGCGATTGCGCCGAGGAACTCCCGCGTACGCTCGTGTTCCGGATCGCCGAAGATCTTCTCGGGCGGACCCGACTCGATGACCTTGCCCGCGTCGAACATCATCACCTCGTCCGAGATGTCCCGCGCGAAGCTCATCTCGTGCGTGACGCAGAGCATCGTGATGTCGGTCGTACGGGCGATGTCGCGCAGCAGGTCGAGGACGCCGGCGACCAGTTCCGGGTCGAGCGCGGAGGTCACCTCGTCAAGGAGCAGCACCTGCGGGCGCATGGCCAGTGCCCGCGCGATCGCGACGCGCTGCTGCTGCCCGCCGGACAGCTGGGCGGGCTTCGCGTCGCGCTTCTCGCCCAGGCCCACCAGGTCGAGCAGCTCGCGCGCCCGCGCCTCGGCCTCGTCCGGGGAGAGGCCGAGCACCCGGACCGGAGCCTCGGTGATGTTGCGCAGCACGCTCATGTTGGGGAACAGGTTGAACTGCTGGAAGACCATCCCGATCTTCTTGCGGGCCTCCCGGCGCTCCTTCTCGCCGGCCGGGTGCAGCCGCGTCCCGTTGACCTGGATGATGCCCGAGTCGGGCGTTTCCAGGGTCATGAGCAGCCGCAGGATCGTGGTCTTGCCGGAGCCCGACGGGCCGATCAGGGTGACGTGCTTGCCCTTGCGGGCGGTGAAGCAGAGGTCGTCGAGGACGGTGTTGTCGCCGAAGCGTTTGGTGACGTTCTCGAAGCGGATCAGCTCGGTGCTGCTCTGCTTCTTCACGGGCAGGTCGATCTGGGTGTCAGCGGACAAGGCGGCGCTCCAGGGCTCGTACGAACAGCGAAGCCGGATAGGCGATGAGGATGAAGGCGACGCCGACGACGGTCAGCGGCTCGGTGTACTGGAAGGTGCTCGCCCCCGCCAGGCGGGACTGCTGGAGCATCTCCAGGACGCCGATCCCGGCGAGCAGCGGGGTGTCCTTCAGCATGGAGATGACGTAGTTGCCGAGCGCGGGCGCGATGCGGCGGACCGCCTGCGGCAGGATCACCGCGAACCAGGTGCGGTGCGCGGGCAGGCTCAGCGCGGTCGCCGCCTCCCACTGGCCCTTGGGCACGGCGTCGATGCCGGCCCGGTAGACCTGCGCGGTGTACGTCGAGTAGTGCAGGCCGATGGCGAGGACGCCGGTGGTCAGCGCGGAGAACTTCACGCCCCACTCCGGCAGCACGAAGAACAGGAAGAACAGCTGCACCAGTAGCGGGGTGGTGCGGATGAACTCCGTGATCAGGTTGACCGGCCAGCGCACGAAGCGGGTCGGCGACCGGAAGGCCAGCGCCCACACCAGGCCCAGGCTGAAGGAGATGAGGGAGCCGAGCGCGAGGATCTGCAGCGTGGTGAGCACGCCGTCCCCGAAGCGCGGCATGAAGTCCCAGACCGCGGACCAGTCCCAATTCACTTGGCCACCCCCAGGTTCGCCTTGGTGCGGCGCTCAAGTGCCTTCATTCCACGGGTGATTCCGAAGGCCAGGGCGAAGTAGATGACCAGGGTGATGGAGTAGATCTGCGCGCTGTCCTGCGTGGCGAGCCGCACCAGGTACGCCGCGAACGACACGTCGCCCACCCCGAGCAGCGAGACCAGGGCGGTCCCCTTGAGCAGTTCGACGAGCAGGTTGCAGAACGGCGGGATCATCTCCGGCACCGCCTGCGGCAGCAGCACGAGCCGCATCCGCTGCCAGGGTGTGAAGCTCAGCGCGATGCCGGCCTCTCGCTGGGCGGGCGCCACCGAATTCAGCGCGCCGCGCACGATCTCCGCCCCGTACGCACCGTAGGAGAGGCCGAGCGCGAGCACCGCCGCCCACATCGGGACGAGCTGCCAGCCCGCGAGCGGCGGCAGCACGAAGAACAGCCAGAACATCAGGACGAGGGCCGAGGTCCCGCGGAAGATCTCCGTGTACGCGGCCGCAAGGAAGCGCACCAGGCGCGAGCGGTGGGTGCGGGCGACGCCGACGCCGAACGCGACAGCTGCCGCCAACGCGGCGCTGTACACGGTCAGTTGGACCGTGATCCAGATTCCCGGCAGCACCCAGTGCTGCCACAGTCCCGCCGTCATCGGCACAGCTCCTTGGCGGTCAGGGTGGTCATCTCGGCCTGCGTGAAGCCGAACGGCCGCAGGATCCGGAACAGCTCGCCACTCTGCTTCATGCGGTGGATCTCGGTGTTGAAGGCGTCGCGCAGCGGGCCGTCGGTGGGCCGGAAGGCGAAGCCGCCGCCGTCGATCTTCTTCTTGCCGTCGACGACCGCCGCGAACGGCTGGGTGGCCTCGGCCTTCGAGCTCTTCTTCACCACCTCGCGCACCGTGAGCGAGGTCCCGGCGAAGACGTCGACGCGGCCCGACTCGACCGCGTTCAGGCCCGCGACCTGGTCCTGGAGGATGACGATGTCGCTCTCGGGGTAACCGGCGGCGGTGGCGTGGCCGATCTCGGCGTAGCCGGTGCCGGTCGCGAACCGCGCCTTGCCGCGGACCACGTCCTCGTAGCTGTGCAGGTTCTTGGGGTTGCCCTTGCGGACGATGAACGCGTCCAGCATCTGGTACTCGGGGTCCGCGAACAGGACCTGCGCGCAGCGGTCCTTGTTGATGTACATCCCGGCGGAAACGACGTCGAACTGCTGGGAGTTGAGCCCGGGTATCAGCGAGGAGAAGTCGGTCGCCACGGGCTGTACGTGGCCGATGCCGAGCCGCTTGAAGATCACCTTGGCGAGTTCGGGGGCCTCGCCGGTGAACTCGCCCTGGTCGTTCACATACCCGTACGGGACTTCACCGGCGATGCCGAGGCGTACCGCGTCCTGCGACTTGAGGCGGGCCAGCGCGCCGCCCTGGGGGACGCGGGAGCAGGCGGCGGCGCCGGTGAGGGCGACGGCGGCGGTGCCGGTGAGCAGGGTTCGCCTGGGTATGGCGGGTCTGGGGCGTGAGGTAGCTCGGGCCATGGCGGCGCGGCTACCCCCCTTTACTCGGCCCATGCCCCCTATTTTTCGGGGCGCCGCCCGGGCCCGCCCGTCGGGCTCACCCCGTCGGGCGCTCCGGGAAGGCCGCGGCGGCCCGCAGCACGACCCCGTCCCGGTAGCGCGCCGCGATCAGCTGGAGGCCGATCGGAAGGCCGTCCGCGTCCATGCCGACCGGGACCGTTGCCGCCGGCTGCTGGGTCAGATTGAACGGGTATGTGAACGGGGTCCATCCGGTCCAGCGCTGCAGGGCGGAGCCCGTCGGCGCCTCCCGACCCGCTTCGAAGGCGGTGATCGGCAGCGTCGGCGTCACCAGGACGTCGAACCGCTGGTGGAAGCGGGCCATCCGGCGGCCGAGCTCCAGGCGGGCCGTCTGCGCGGCGAGCAGCTCCAACGCGGAGAGCCGCGCACCGCGCACCGCCATCTGCCGCAGCCCCGGATCGAGCAAGTCCCTTTGCCGTGCGCCCAGTTGGTCGACCAGGTGAGCCGTTCCGGCGCTCCACAGGGTGTGGAAGACGTCGACCGGGTCCGCGAAGTCGGGGTCGGCCTCCTCCACGTGCGCACCCAGGCCGGCGAGCCGGGTCACCGCGGCCCGCACGGCTGCCGCTACCGCGGGCCGCACCGCCACCTGCCCGCCGAAGGAGGGCGAGTAGGCGATGCGCAGCCCCTTGATGCCGGTCGCCGCATCTTCTGCGAGGGCCGCCGCATACGAGTGGGCCGGGGGCTCCAGGGCGGTCGGGTCGCGCCAGTCCGCGCCGCTGATCACATCGAGGAGCAGCGCCGCGTCCGCCGCGTCCCGGGCGATGGGGCCCACGTGGGACAGGGCGCCGAACGCGCTCGCGGGGTACAGCGGGACCCGGCCGTACGTCGGCTTGAGGCCGAACACCCCACAGAACGAGGCCGGGATGCGGATCGAGCCCCCGCCGTCCGTGCCGAGCGAGAGCGGCGCCGCCCCGGCCGCGACGGCCGCCGCGCTGCCCCCGCTGGAGCCGCCCGCCGTGCGCGCCGGGTCGTGCGGATTGCGGGTGACGCCGGTGCGGGGGGAATCGGTGACGCCCTTCCAGCCGAACTCGGGGGTCGTCGTCTTGCCGACCAGCACCGCCCCGTGCTCCCGCAGCCGGGCCACGGCAGGGGCGTCCTCGCTCCAACTCCCTCGTTCCGACGTCGTGTTGGACCCTCTGAGCGTGGGCCCGCCGGCTTGCAGGAGCAGATCCTTCACGGACACCGGCACCCCGTCGAGAAGCCCCTTGGGCTCCCCGGCATGCCACCGCCCGGTGGATGCGCGGGCCTGGGCCAGGGCGGGTTCGGTGTCGATGCGCACGAACGCGTTGAGGCGGGGCTGGATCGCCTCGATCCGGGCCAGCACGGAGCGGGTCGCATCGAGGGGAGAGAAGGTGCCTGCCCGGTAGCCGGCCAGGAGTTGACGTGCCGTCAGGTCGAAGAGTTCGCTCGGCTCGGTCATGAATGGTGTCGTACCCATGTTTGTGCCGGGCCACGTGGCTGGGCAGGATCGGCTTCCCCGAGCGGGGCCAGCCCCCAGCTCTGCTAGGAGCGCGGGGAACTACGCGCTCAGCCACGCACGGTCCGCGCGCGACCGGCGGCCGGCGGGAGCGCAAGGTGACCCGGCCACGCCATTCGCGGCGCGGGAATAAAACGGAGTCACCCTCCTGTTTGGCTTCGCGTACGCAGAACGCGTACGACCTGACGAGCTGGAGGCGCGGACCGGTGGACGTGGATGCGATTCGTGGGACGGCGGCCGGAACCGCCCCCGTACCCCTGTCCGTACTCGACCTGGTGACCGTCGGCAACGGTTACACCGCGAACCGTGCCCTGCGCACCAGCGTGGAGATCTCGCAGCTCGCCGAGCGGCGCGGCTTCCACCGGCACTGGGTCGCCGAGCACCACTCCATGCCGGGCGTCGCCTCGTCCGCGCCAGCCGTGATCCTCGCCCACCTCGCCGCGCACACCTCACGCATCCGGCTCGGTTCGGGCGGTGTCATGCTGCCCAACCACGCCCCGTTGGTGATCGCCGAGCAGTTCGGCACGCTGGAGGCGATGGCCCCGGGCCGCATCGACCTCGGGCTCGGGCGGGCGCCCGGCACGGACGGCGCGACGGCCGCCGCGCTGCGCCGCACCGACCGGCTCAACGAGACCGCCGAGGACTTCCCGCAGCAGCTCGCCGAGCTGACCCGCTTCCTCGACGACGACTTCCCCGACGGGCACCCGTACGCCCGCATCCACGCGGTGCCGGGTCCCGTGCAGGGCCCCTCGGCCCGGCCGCCGATCTGGCTGCTCGGCTCGTCCGGTTTCAGCGCCCGCCTGGCCGGCACGCTCGGCCTTCCCTTCGCCTTCGCGCACCACTTCTCGGCGGCGAACACCGTCCCGGCGCTGGACCTGTACCGGGATTCCTTCCGGCCGTCGCAGGTCCTTGACGCGCCGTACGCCCTGATCGGAGTCTCGGCGCTGGCGGCGGACGACGAGAAGGAGGCTCGGCGCCAGACCCTGACCAATGCGCTCTCGATGGTCCGCCTGCGCACCGGCCGACCGGGCCTCGTGCCGACCCCGGAGGAAGCCGAGTCCTACCAGTTCAGTGCGCTGGAGCGGGAGTTCGTGGACAGCTGGCTGGCGAACGTCGTCTCCGGGACGGCGCAGGAGGTGCGGGTGAGGCTGGACGAGCTCCAGAAGCGCACCGGTGCGGATGAGCTGATGATCACGGCCAACGCGCATGGGCCCGAGGTGAGGGTGCGCTCCTACGAGCTGATCGCTGACGAGTACGGGTTGCCTCGGCTGTGACCCCCTAGGAGCGCGGGGAACTGCGCGACCAGCCCACGACGGCCTGCGGTCGACCGAATGCGTGCGGAAGCGGCTGTTCCCGGCCGGCCCTGGGCTGGGCCGGGTTCCCCGCGCTCCCGCAGGTTGTCGTTCGGGTGCGGCCCGCCGGTGGCTGGTCGCACCCACGCGGCGGAGCCGCACAATGTCACAGCCCCGCGCCCCTTGGCGGCATGGGGACCAACTCGCTCTGGAACGCGGCGGGTTCCTCCTCCGTGCTCCTAAAGGCAAGGGGGGTTGTGGACCCAACTAGCCCTCAAATCAAGCCGGTTCCGCATCCAGCAGGGTGCTGACCACCCCCGCCAGAGCGTTCCGCACCGCCGCGTCGGCGACCAGGCCCGAGCCGGGGTCGATCGCGTCCCGCGGGACCGGGACATGGGCGGCCGCCGCGTCCACGACGAACGCCCCCGTGTAACCCAGCACCGTACGCAGCGCCGCATGCGCCCCCGCCGCACCAGTCGGGGCGACCGACGCGTTGATCCAGCCCACCCGCTTGTCCGTGATCTCGACGCCGCCCACCGTCCAGTCGAGCAGGTTCTTGAAGGAGCCCGGCAGGTCGCCCGCGTACTCCGGGGTGCAGATCAGGATCGCGTCCGCGTCCGCGATCAGGGCACGCAGCCGCACCACTTCCGCGGGCAGCGGCTCGGTGTCGTCGTCCGGGTTGAAGTGGGGGAGCGCGCCCATGCCTTCGTAGGTGACGGCCCTCGCGCGCCCGGCCGCCAGTTCCGCGAGCGTGCGGACCACGGCCGAGTTGGTGGAGGCGGCGCGCAGGCTGCCGCTGATGAGGACGAGGGTCGGGATGCCGGTCATGCCGCCGATGCTACGTCGGTAAAACCTGGGTTACCGGAGAGGACTGGTCCAGCCCGTCCCCCGGCGCCCCCGCGGCCGCGCCTGGCCAGTCATCGCCGGGTGCGGGCGGCCCGAGGCGCCTCAACTCCGCCCCTGACAGGCGCATTCACCTCCCGATTGGTCTAGTCCTCAATTTGGTTCAGACCATTGACGCGGCCGGGATTCGATCGCTATCACTTCCTCAACCGCCGTCACCCGCACCCCCTGTGCCGCATCCCCCGGAGGCCGTCTTGCACCGCCGCAGACCTCTTGTTGCCGCCCTGAGCACCGCCGTGCTCGCCGCCGGCGCCCTGGCCGCCTTCGCGGGTCTGGGCACCGCATCCGCCGCGGCCGCCGCCCAGAGCGCCGCGCCTTCGACGGGCGGCGTGAAGATCGCGTACTACGACCAGTGGAGCGTGTACGGGAACGCCTTCTACCCCAAGCACCTCGACACTCGCGGCATCGCGGGCAAACTGGACGTCCTCAACTACTCGTTCGGCAACATCGACCCCACCAACCTCACCTGTTTCGAGGCGAACAAGGCGGCGGGCGACGACAACAACCCCAACGCCGGTGACGGCGCGGGCGATTCGTTCGCCGACTACCAGAAGTCGTTCTCGGCCGCCGACAGCGTCAGTGGTGTCGCCGACACCTGGAACCAGCCGATCGTCGGCGTCTTCAACCAGTTCAAGCAGCTCAAGGCCAAGTACCCCAAGCTGAAGATCAACATCTCTCTCGGCGGCTGGACGTACTCCAAGTACTTCCACGACGCGGCCCTCACCGACGCCAGCCGCAAGAAGTTCGTCTCCTCCTGCATCAACCAGTACATCGCCGGAAACCTGCCGGTCGACGGCGGGTACGGCGGTGCCGGAACGGCGGCCGGGATCTTCGACGGCATTGACATCGACTGGGAGTACCCGGGCTCGCCCGACGGCCACCTCGGCAACCACTACGGCGCCGAGGACAAGGCCAACTACACCGCCCTGCTGGCCGAGTTCCGCTCGCAGCTGGATGCGTACGGAGCCGCGCACGGCGGCAAGCACTACCTCCTGACGGCGGCCCTCCCGGCCGGCCAGGACAAGATCAAGAACATCGAGACGGACAAGATCGGCGCGTCTCTCGACTACGCCAACATCATGACGTACGACATGCACGGCGCCTGGAACGCGACCGGGCCCACCTACCACCAGTCCCCGCTGGTCTCGCCCGCGAACGACCCGACGGACGTGATCAAGCCCGGCACCCAGAAGTACTCGATCTCCAATGCGATCGACTCCTGGATCGACGGCAACGCGGCCTACGGCATCGCGGGTGGCTTCCCGGCCAACAAGATCACGCTCGGGTACGAGTTCTACTACCGCGGCTGGAAGGGCGTCCCGGCGACCAACAACGGCCTCGCCCAGACCGCGACCGGCCCGTCCAATGCCCGGCCCACCAGCCAGGTCGCGGGCACCGCGCTCTACAAGGAGCTCGGCGGCATCGTCGACAACCCGGCGACCACCTTCTGGGACGCGGACGCGAAGGCCTCGTACTTCTACAAGGACGGCGAGTTCTTCACGGGCCTCGACAAGCAGTCCATCCAGGCCCGCGCCGACTACGCCCACCAGCGCGGCCTCGCCGGCGCCATGATGTACAGCCTGCTCGGCCTCGACGACAACACCACGCTGCTGGGCGAGATCGTGGACGCGGTCGGCTCATCCCCCTCCTCCTCCCCGGACCCGACACCGACGGCCACTAGCTCCCCGTCGCCGACCCCGACCGCGACCAACAGCCCGTCCCCGACCCCCGGCGGCTGCACCGCCACCGC
Organism: Streptomyces sp. WM6378; assembly: GCF_001279695.1. Classification (GTDB taxonomy): domain Bacteria; phylum Actinomycetota; class Actinomycetes; order Streptomycetales; family Streptomycetaceae; genus Streptomyces. Next base: position 17,929 of record NZ_LGDD01000335.1, on the reverse strand, counting down.
GTGGGACAAGGCGGCGGCCTACGGCGGCGGTACGCAGGTCTCGTACGGCGGTCACACCTGGAAGGCCAAGTGGTGGACGCAGGGCGAGCAGCCCGGCACCACCGGCGAGTGGGGCGTCTGGCAGGACCTCGGCGCCTGCTGACCTGAGCGCCCCCGCACACGCGGCCGCCCCACTCCTCGCCCTGCGGCGGAGCGGGGCGGCCGTCCGCGTACCGGTGCTCAGACCTTCTGCGGGCTCAGCGCGACCATCTCGGCGATCCGGTCCGGCGCGACCGCCCGCGAGTAGAGCCAGCCCTGGCCGGTGTCGCAGCCGATCCGGGCGAGCCGGGAGGCCTGTTCGACGGTCTCCACGCACTCGGCGGTAACGGTGAGCCCGAGCCGGTGGGCGAGCTGGACCATCGCCTCGACGATGGTCTCGTCGGCCGGGTTGGGGTGGGCGCCGCCCTCGTCGTACTGGAAACCGCGCACGAACGAGCCGTCCAGCTTGAGGACGGACACGGGCAGTCGGCTCAGGTAGGCGAGGTTGGAGTAGCCGGTGCCGAAGTCGTCGATCGCGATGTGCACGCCCATGTCGGACAGGGCCTGAAGGGCCTGGAGCGGGCGGCCCGCCGAGCCCATCACCGCGGACTCGGTGAGCTCCAACTGGAGCAGGTCGGGCGGGAGCCCGGTCTCCGCGAGGATCTCCGCGACGTCCGCCACCAGGTCGGAGTCCCAGACCTGGCGCACCGCGACGTTGACGCTGACGAAGACCGGCGGCACGTCCGGGTGCTCGATCTGCCAGCGCCGCGCCTGCCGGCACGCGGTGCGCAGCACCCAGCGGCCGAGCTGGACGACCGAGCCGTCTTCTTCAGCAATTCCGATGAACCGATTCGGCGGGAGCATCCCGAACTGCGGATGGTTCCAGCGCACCAGCGCCTCGACCCCGTGCACCACCCCGTCGGCCATGCCCACCAGCGGCTGGTACTCCAGCGTGAACTCCCCGCGCTCGACGGCCGGCCGGAGCGTGGAGGACAGCGCCTGCCGGGTCATGCGGTGGGCGTTGCGCTCGGGGTCGAACAGCGTCCAGCGGGCCTTGCCGTCGGCCTTCGCCCAGTACAGCGTGGTGTCGGCGGCCTGCATCAGACCGGTCGCGGTGGTGCCGGCGCCGGCCCGCTCCACCACCCCGATCGACGCCGACACCGACAGGCGCTGGCCCGCCAGGTCGAACGGCTGCTGGAGGGCTTCCAGTACGGACCGGGCGAGCTCGGCCAGCTGCTCCGTGCCCGTGGAGTCCTCGACCAGGACGGCGAACTCGTCGCCGCCGAGCCGCGCCACCAGGTGCCCGCCGCTGCGCGCGTACCCGGCCTGGTCGGCGCACTCGGTGAGGCGGGCCGCGACCGCGCTGAGCAGCCGGTCGCCGACCCGGTGGCCGAGCGTGTCGTTGACCGCCTTGAACCCGTCGAGGTCGAGGTAGCAGATCCCGATGCGGCCGGTGCCGCCGTCGTAAGTGGACGCTTCGAGCGCGGAGTTGAGGCGCTCGAAGAAGAGGGTGCGGTTGGGCAGCCGGGTCACCGGGTCGTGCATCTGGAGGTGGCGCAGGCGCGCCTGGAGCTCGCGCCGGTCGCTGATGTCCGCGATCGAGAGCAGCACGCTGGAGCTGTCGGGCACGGGCGCGACGGTGACCTCGGCCCAGAGCGAATGCCCGTCGGGGTGCTTGAGGCGGCGGGTGCAGCGGAACCGGTTGCGGGCGCCGCGCAGCACCTCGCGGTAGGCGTGCCAGGTGCGGTTGTCGGCGGCCAGATCGACGAGGTCGGCGGCGTCCTGCTCGTGCAGCGCGGCCGGGTCGGTGCCCAGGAGTTCGGCGAGCGCGTCGTTGGCGGCGACGACGGTGCCCTCGCGGTCGACGACCGCCATCGCGAGGTGGGCGGCGTTGAACGCGGCCCGGTAGTCGCGCAGTTCGGAGGCGCTGCGCCCCATCGCGTACTCGGTGGCTTGGGTGGCCTGCTCGGCGCGCTCGGCCCGCAGGGCGGCCAGGAGCTCGGCGGCCCGGTCGGCGAGCGGGCCCGCCGGCTGCTCCGCAGGGGAGTCCGGCGCGGGGCCGGTCCGTTCCGGCGGATGCTTGGGCGGGGGGTTTCCGGCAGGTTCCGGAGGGCGCTCGGCCAGGGCGCCTCCGAGCCGGTCGATATGACGCTCTGTGATCGGCGACCGGGTGGTCGCGGGTGCTGGACCCGGTCCTTCGGAGGTTCCGCTCACCGCTGGCTCCCGCAGTGCAATCGAGTTGTGCAGAGGTAGTACGGAGTTGCTCTGGTTCTTCGGCCGGGGTGGACGACAGCCTTGTGAGCCGGTTCCACGCAGGAAAGTGTGCCGATCATAGAGGCTGGCGCGCGGCGCGATCCAGCTTCGTCGTCGTGATCAAGAGCACCAGGAGTTCCGGGTCGATCGTTGACCGATCGTTTCTGCGCGGGTGTGGCCGGGCTCGGGCCCTCGGTGATCGGTCGTGACTTTCCGTAAGTCATCGGGGTGTCGCCCCCCTCACCTTTCTGGGGCAGCAGAACAGGGCATATCTTAATAAACCTGCACAAAGTGGGTGGGATGTCCCGCATCCCGCTTCCGGAGGTCGACGTGCAGCGTCAGCAGACACCCGGGGGAGTGGAGCGTGTCCGGCTGCGCAGTGCGGCGGCGGCGCTCACCTCCCTCTCGGCGCTCGCCGCCATCTCGCTGGCGTCGGGTCCCGCCGTCGCGGCGAACGCCGCGGTGCCCTGCGCCCTGCCCCGGACCAAGGCCCACCACTCGCTCGGCCTCGACACCTGGAACGCCGCCTACCCGCGCCCGGTCCGCGCCCTGAACGCGGTGATGATCTTCCTGTCCTTCCCGGACTCGAAGCCGGCCACCACCCCCAAGGACCTGGCCGCCGACTACTTCCCCGCCACCAGCCGCTTCTTCGAGCAGGCCTCGTACGGCAAGTTCCGGCTGAACGCCGAGCCGCAGCAGCGCTGGGTGCGCATGCCGGCCGCGTCGACCTCGTACCGCATAGCGCGCGACTGGGACCCGGACCAGCGCACCCGCTATCTGCAGGACGCGATCCGCGCGGCCGATCCGACCACCGACTTCTCGAAGTACGACATCGTCTATCTGGTCGCCGACCCGGACGCGCCCGGTGTCGACGCTGACGCCACGAAAGTCGTCAACTTCGACCGGCCCGTGCGCGCGGACGGGCGGGACGTCAACCGCGTCGTGACCGTCTTCGAGCACCACCCGCCGGACCGCAACGTGCTGGCCCACGAGACCGGGCACGTCTTCGACCTGCCGGATCTCTATCACCGCCCCCAGGACGGGAAGAGTGGCGACTGGGACACCTATGTCGGCGACTGGGATGTGATGGGCAGTCAGTTCGGCACGGCGCCCGACCTGTTCGGCTGGCACAAGTGGAAGCTCGGCTGGCTGGACCGGCAGGAGGTCGCCTGCGTGACCGGCGACGGCACGAGCAGGCTCACCCTGGAGCCGCTGTCCGCGTCCCCCGCGAAGGCGGGCGCGGCCGGCAAGCGCCTCGCGGTGGCGCGTACCGGCGAGGACAGTGCGATCGTCATCGAGGTGCGGGACTCGGGCGGCCTGGACCGGGCGAGCTGCAAACAGGGACTGCTCGTCTACCGGGTCCGCAGCGGGTCCGCGTCCGGCGGCGGCCCGGTCGAGGTGCTCGACGCCCATCCGGGCACGGACGCGTGCTGGGAGAGGTCGGTGTACCCGGCGCTCGCGGACGCGCCGGTGGCGCTCGGCGAGACGTTCACGGTGCCCGGCGAGGGCATCAAGATCGAGGCCGAGGGCCGGACGAAATCGGGTGCCTGGACGGTCAAGATCTCGCACTGAGCGGTTCCGGCAGTGGGCACGGCCGGTCCTCGCCGCGGACACGAAGAAGCCCCCCGCTTCCGCGAGGGGCTTCTTCCGTCTGTGCGCCGCCAGGGACTCGAACCCCGGACCCGCTGATTAAGAGTCAGCTGCTCTAACCAACTGAGCTAGCGGCGCCTGCTGACGTCGTAGACATTAGCATCCTGATCGGCGCGAGGAAAAATCGATATCCGGGGAAGGTCCGTGGGCTTGTTCTTGGCCGCCCGGACACAGGCCCACAGCAGTACGTCGGGCCCCGGCAGCCAGGGGCGGCGGGTGTCGGGGGCCACCAGCCAGCGGGCCGCCCCCGTGTTCTCCCGCTGCGGGCGGACCAGGGCCGGGACGGTGACGGCGTCGCCCGCGCCGTGACAGAGCAGCGGCGGGACCGGGACCTCGGCGCCGTGCCACTCCTCCCACGCCAGGAGCGAGGGCAGCCGCTGCGCGGTGCCGGGCGCGGCGAACAGCAGCATGCGCCCGCGGTGGATCGCGACCGGCCCGGAGCCCGGCCCCTCGGCCCACAGCCGGTCGAGCATCCGGCGCCCGAAGATCGACGGCACGTTCACGACGTCGAAGACCGTGCCGCAGGGCAGCACGCCGGGGGCGGTCGGCCGGGCCTCCCAGAGGGAGAGGGTGCTGCGCGCGTGGGTGGCCGCGGACGACAGCCAGGCGGCGCCCGCGGCGGTCACCTCGCCGACCTGCTGGTCGTCCTCGTCGCGCAGTGCCCGGAAGATGTCGTACGCGTCCTCGCTCCCGGCCGGTCCGCCCCGCCCGCCGACCGCTGTGAGCGGGCCGCTGCCCGTCCTGGTCTCCCGGACCCCGCTGCCCCTGCCGTTGTCGCTGCTCATGCTCTACGTCTACCGGCTGGCCAGGTTCCGGTTCGGCGACTTGGCGGAAACCGGGACAGGGCGGGTTGGGAGGGGGTATCTTGCGCCCCGGCATATGCCCGGGGCGCGTGGCCGGGGTGGTGCGGGTGGTGCGGGCGGTCGTGATGCTCTAGGGGAGTTCTCCCGCGCGCATCAGATCGCGGCCGAACTCGATCATCTTCTTCGCGTAGTCCTCGGTCCACTGGGCCCGTTCCGCCACGTCGGCAGGGGTGAGCCGGTCGAAGCGGCGGGGGTCGGCGAGCTGGGCCGCCGCGATCGCCTGGAACTCGACCGCCCGGTCCGCCGCCGCCCGGAAGGCGAGGGCCAGCTCGGTCGCGCGCGAAAGGAGCGCCCGGGGGTCCTCTATGGACTCCAGGTCGAAGAAGTGCTCCGGGTCGGCGGTGGCCTCGGAAGGCTCGAAGAGCAGCGGCGCGGGCCTGAGCCGCTGCCGCTCCTCTTTCCGCTCGTGCTCCGGCATGTCTGTCCTCCCAGGGGCAAGTTCGACGGTCACGGTCCGGGCGCCCCGGGCCACCGTCCATTCTCCCGCGCGTACGCAAGGGGGCCTTCGCGGGGCCGTGAGCCGGTGCGGCTCAGGGCTGCCAGACACTGCGTCCATTGGCCGCCTCCGGAGGCGTGCCGGACTCCGTCCGGCGGTGGGGCCGTCCCTGGCTCACGGCTGCCAGCTGATCCGGTGTTCCGCCAGGTGGGACAGGACCGCGTGGTTCGCCTCCCACCCGTCAGGAAACTTCACCGTCACGCCCAGCTGCACCGGCTCCGTCGACGGGTGGTCGTCCAGGAGGTCCGTCACGCCCGCGCGGCACACCACGACGCAGGCGTGCCGGTGGCGCGAGGCCAGCACGCACAGGCGGCCCGTCTCCAGGTGGAAGGCCGTCGCGTCCGGGCGGCCCGAGAGCGGGTGCAGGACGACCGTCACGTCGAACTCCCTGCCCTGCAGCCGGTTCGCGGTGTCGACCGCCACCCCGCTCACGCCAAGCTCCGCGAGCGCCGCCCGGACCGCGGCGGCCTGGTCGCGGTGCGCGGTGCCGACCGCGATCCGGGCCGCCGTGAGCGGGACCGGCTCCGGCGAGCGCTCGCTGGTCGCGGCCCCGCCCCGGTCCAGGAGGCGGCGTACGACCTGGGCGACGGCGCGGACCGCCTCCGGGTCGGTGCGCGGGGTGTGCCGGGCGGGCAGTTCGAGCAGGGCCCAGCCCGACTCGGCCGCCTCGTCGAGCGCCCGGTCCGGCGCCGAGCCGTCCGAGGCGACGCCGAAGGCGAGCCGCCGGTCGCCGTGATCGGTGCCGCTGCGGAACGGCGTGAACGGATAGAACGCGTCCGATACCAGCGGCGCCGCCGACGCCGGCAGCCGCCACGAGACGGGCAGCCGGTGCTGCGGCAGCTCCGGGTTGTGCGCGAGCAGCGTCGAGACCGCGCTCGCCGACGGGTCGTAGGAAAGCCCCGCCCACTGCTCGGCGTCGGCGATCGCGAACGGGTCGAGCTGCCCCGGATCGCCCACGAACAGCGCCCGCTCGAAGAGCCCGGCGACCGCGAGCAGCGCGTCGGAGCGCATCTGGTACGCCTCGTCCACGATCGCGTGCCGCCAGGGCCCTCCCGTGTCGGTGGACTTGACGTGCGCCCACTTCGCGGCCGTCGAGATCACCACGTCCAGGCCCGCGAGATCGCCCGCCTTCGACGACTTCCGTACGTTCTCCAGCTCGTCCAGGGCCTTGTCGTACGGGTCGCTGTCGCTGCTGTGCAGGCGGCCGACCGGCAGGTCCGGGGCCTTTTCCGCGAGGCGTACCACCAGGTCGTCGACCTGCGAGTTGGTCTGCGCGACCACCATCAACGGGCGCCCGGCAGCGGCCAGTTCGAGGGCCGCGCGCACCACCAGCGTGGACTTGCCGGCGCCCGGCGGCGAGTCCACGACGACGCCGCGGGAGACGCCGTGCAGGGTGTCGGCGAGGATCGCGTCGGTGGCCGAGGCCGCGGCCGCGCCCGGATCGAAGGCGGTCACAGGATGTCCTCGGGGGTCAGCGGGTCGGGCTGTTCGGCGCCGCTGCCCGGCGGGCCGCCGTGGGTCCACGGGGTGGCTTCCGGGTCGGGCAGCTTGGGGGCGCCGCGCTGCTCGTGCTCGAACAGCGTCCAGCAGATCCGGTCGCCCTTCTCGGGGACGGAGCCGGGCGCCGGGTCCTTGGCGCGCCCCATCTTGTCCAGGATCCGCAGGACGAGGGCGCCTTCCGGTTCGTACGTCACGAACTCGGCCTTCTGCGGTTTGCCGTCCAGGGTGCGGTAGACCTTCGCGCCCTCGGCGAGATGCGGGGCGTCGTCCGTGCGCAGGGTGACCAGGGGGCGCGGGCTGGGGCGCTTGGACTCCGTCCATGCCGAGGTCACCTCGACGGCCTCGCCCGTGAACGCCTCGCCCGCGAGCCGACGGCCCGCCATCACGAGCGGGTCGTCCAGCGCCTCGCCCGCCTCAAGCTCGGCCTGCGCGCGCTCGCGCCGCAGCAGCTTGGTGGCGGCGGTCACCGCGTCGTCGCGGCGCGGCTGCGGCGGCTCACCCGCGGTGATGCGGTCCCGGTGGCCGGTGAAGGACCAGCGGTCGCTCGTCCAGCGCGCGGCCGCCCGCTCGCCCTCGGGGAGCTCCCGCAACAGGTCCAGGGCGCGCCACACCGCCGCCCAGGTGGGCATGAGCTGCGCCGCGAGCAGACGCCGTATCTCCCGTTCCGCGACGGTCAGTTGACCGAGCCGCTCGTCCGCTACGAGCCCGTCCTCGGCCGCCTGCAACGCCTTGCGGGCCCGGTCGTAGCGCTCCACGGCGGGGGCGAGCAGGCGGTTGTCGAACGCCGGGTCGGTGGCCGGGCCGGCCGGCGGGCAAAGGAGCTGGCCGTCCGCGCCCCGCGCCAGCTCGGCCCGCAGCGCCGCCTGAGCCCCCGACTCGCCCTCGGGCGGGTCGATCCAGGCGAGCAGCGCGCCCAGGTGCTGGTCCTCCAGGCTGGACTGGCCGGTCGCCCAGTGCCGGTTCAGGAGGTCGGTCGCGGCGAGCAGCAGCGCGGCCCCGGGGGTGCGGGCACGCTCGGCGTAGTGCGTGAACCAGCGGCCGAGCAGCGGGACCCGGGGCGGCGCCGGATGGGGCGTGTCCGGGTCCTGCTCGGCGGTGCGGCGGAACCGCATCGAGCGGCCGAGCAGGCGCACGAAGTCGAGGCCGGCCCGGCCCGGGACGATCAACTGCGGCGCGTCCGCGCACAGTTCGACCTCGACCTTGGTCTTCTTGCCGGTCTCCGGGTCCGTCTCGGAGCGCTCGACCGGCTCGACGTCGTCGGCGTACGCGTCCAGGTGCGGCAGTACGGCCTCGGCGAGGTCGGCCAGGAAGCCGAAGCGCAGGTCGCGGTCGCGGGGCTGGGGGACGACGAGCAGAGTTGGGGCCGCGCGGTCGGTGCCGACCAGCGCGCCGAGCGGAGCGCCCGCCTCGCCCGCCGTGGTGAGCGGCACGAAGACGAGGGGCCGCTCGGACAGATGGCGGTGGCGGACGGTGGTCAGCGGCTGTGCCCGGCCGGACTCGACGGCCTCAAGGCGGGCCAGGGTGGAGATCAGCGACACGGGGCGCCCGCCTCCGCGCGCAGGGCGGCCGCGCGGCGTACCGCGGCCACCGTCGGATCGGCGGGGTCGCCCGACTCGCCGCGCGCGGCCGCGAGGACCTCGCCGATCGTGGTCAGGCCGCCGAGCTCGCCCCGCAGGGAGCGGCCGAGCGCGGTCACCGCGCCCTCCTCGCGGGCCCGGCCCCGGCAGTGGAAGGCCAGCTCGCAGGCGGCCAGGCACTCCGGCGCGTACACCGCGGGAACCGCCTCGACGGCCGCGGCCAGGGACTCGCCGGACTGGCCGTCGAGGTCGAAGGTGATGCCCGGCGCCAGGGCGTCCGCGATGTCCTCGATACGGGCCAGGCGCGTCAACTGCCGCCGGGTGACGGAGAGTTGCTTGCGCACGTCGATGACGGACGCGGTCGGCAGGTTCGAGAAGTCCTTGGGGCAGACCAGCAGGACCGAGTGGTCCACCGAGGCGCCGTCGGTGCGCGCCGCGACCCGCTCAAGGGCCAGGACGTACACCGCGGACTGGCGGGCGGCGGCGCCCACCTTCGACGGGTCGGCGGCCGCGTCGATCATGGGGAAGGACTTGATCTCGACGACCGTCCAGCGCCCGTCGGGGTGCACCACCACCGCGTCCGGCTCCAGGTAGGCGGGGGAGCCCGCCACTTCCAGGGCCAGCATCGGATGGTCGAGCAGCGTCCAGCTTCCGGCCGCGGTGGCCTCGCGCAGGGCGAGCGCGGTGCGGGCCGCGCGGCCCTCGGGACCGGCCGCCGCGAGATCGGGGGCGATGGCGTCGCCGGGCGGCTCGGCGCCCTCGCCCATCCGCTCGTGCAGCAGGCGGAGCAGTTCGGTGCCGCCGTCGCCCTTCACCTTCGCCTCGAAGGCGTTGCCCCGCATGAACGCGAACTGGGACTGGCCGAACGCCGCCGACGGCGAGCCGATCGCCTCTGCGAGCGCGCCCTTGTCCACCCCGGCGCCGTCCAGGAGGGCGCGTCTGCGGCAGCCCGGGTTCGCGGCGAGGGCCGCGAGCGCCCGTGCGTCCAGCGGCCGGGCCGGGAGGGCCGGGCCGCGCAGCTCAGCGAGCCTTCGACGGAGTGCTGTCGCCGGCCTCTGCGGGGGTGTCGGAGGACTTCCGCTGCCCAGGGATTCGCTCACCCACGGAAGTCTCGCATCCGGCACCGACAATCGAGGCGTCCGTGGCGGAAGAGGCGGGCGCGAAGCGGGCGCGCACGCGCTCCGCGAGCCGCAGCACGGGCCTGGAGAGCCACAGGCCGAGGCCCATCACGGCGACGCCCGCGACCGCGTCGAGCAGGTAGTGGTTGGCCGTGCCCATCACCACGAACGTAATGGTCAGCGGATACGCGAGGGCGGCGATCTTCGTTATTCGGCTGCCGCCGAACTTCCACAGCATCACCCCGCACCACAGGGCCCACCCGACGTGCAGGCTCGGCATCGCGGCGAACTGGTTGGTCATGCCGCCGAGCCCCCGGGGCGCGCTCGCCTCGCCGCCCCACCAGCCGTACGAGCCGTACTGGGCCATCGTGTCGGTGAAGCCCTGCACCGCCGGGAGCAACCGGGGCGGGCAGGTCGGCAGGAACGTGAAGCCGATCAGGCCGAGCAGGGTGGAGGTCATCAGCCAGCCGCGGGCCGCCCGGTACTGGGTGGGGCGGCGGCGGAACAGCCAGATCAGGACAGCCGGCGTGACCAGGTAGTGCAGCGAGGCGTAGATGAAGTCGGCGGGTATGCCGACCGCCGGGGTGTGCGTGAACAGCCTGTTCAGCGGGTGTTCGGCGTTGAGGCTGAGGGCCTTCTCGATGCGCAGGATGGACAGGCCGTGCTCGACGGCCCGCGCCTCGTCGCCGCGTACGATCAGTCGTCCCAGGGAGTAGGCCGCGTACACGATCGCGATCAGCGGGAGTTCGGTCCACCAGCGCGGTCGCGTGGCTTGCTGCGGCGGCTGCATCCGGCGGGTTCCTCCAACTGGTCCTCGGGTTGCCCGCGGGGGCCTCCGGGTTTTTGGCGTGCGTTCAACCGTACGGTGTAAGTGATCGCTCTCACGCAGCACCCCGGCGTTCCGGTCAGACGCCAAGATCCGACTCGGGGTTGCTTCGGCGGGTGCGCGATGATGGTTACCGGAATTACCGGAACATTTCGTACGTGATCGGGAGAGAACACCCATGGCAGCCGCCGCACCGCGCATCCTGCTGGCCCGGCACGGGCAGACCGAGTGGTCGCTCGCGGGCAAGCACACCGGCCGGACCGACATCCCCCTCCTGGAGGAGGGCCGGCGCGGCGCGAAGCTCCTCGGCGAGCGGCTGCACCGGGAGCCGTGGGGCGGGCTGCCCGGCGTCGAGGTCCGCACCAGCCCGCTCGTGCGGGCGGCCGAGACGTGCGAGCTGGCCGGGTTCGGGGACCGGGCCGAGCCGTGGGACGCGCTCATGGAGTACGACTACGGGGCGTACGAGGGCATGGCGCCGCCCGAGATCCAGGCGCTGCGGCCCGGCTGGTTCATCTGGCGGGACGGGGTGCCGGACGGGGAGACCCTGGCGCAGGTCTCCGCGCGGGCGGACGAGGTCGTGGCGTGGGCGCGCTCTGCCGGGCGGGACGTGCTGGTCTTCGCCCACGGGCACATTCTGCGGTCCATCGCGGCGAGGTGGCTGGGCGAGGACATCTCCTTCGCGGCCCGCATCCGCCTCGACCCGACGTCGCTGTCGGTCCTGGGGTGGGCGTACGGGGCGCCGGCGCTGGAGCGGTGGAACGACACGGGGCACCTTGAGCGGTGAGCTGATCCGGTACGGCGCGGACGAGGTTGCCCGGGGCTGCGCCCCGGACCCCGGGGGGTCGGTCGGCCCGGCTCCTGGGGCTGCGCCCCGGACCCCGGCGGATTTGCCCGCCCACCCACCCGTGCAAGGGGTTGGAGAGCTCGGCCCCTGGGGCTCCGCCCCGGACCCCGGCGGGTTCGGCCCCCCGGGGTCGGTCGGCCCGGCACCTGGGGCTGCGCCCCAGACCCCGGCGGGCTTCCCACCCGCCTGCCCGTGACGGGGGTTGAGAAGGCTGAGCCCTGGGGCTGCGCCCCAGACCCCCTGCGGGGACTTCGTCCCCTGCACCCCTTTCGGGGCCTGCGCCCCTCGACCCCGCGGGGACTTTGTCTCCGGCCCTGCTTTCGCGGAGGGGCTGCGCCCCAGCCCCCCCCCCGCGGGGACCTCGTCCCCCCCAACCCCTCTCGGGGGCTTCGCCCCCGGACCTCCGTTCGCGCCTGAAAGGCGCTCGTCCTCAAGCGCCGGACGGGCTGGAAGTGGGCTGACGTCCGTGTATGCGCGCCCGGCCAGGAGCGGAATGACATCCGTGTATGCCTCCCCGGCCAGGAGTGGGCTGGCGTTTGTGCCCGCCCGGCCCCGGGGCGGGCTGGCGTCCGCGTATGCCTCCCCGGCCAGGAGTGGGCTGGTGTCTGTGCCTGCCCGGTCCCAGGGGTGGGGCGGTGTCCGTCATCTGCTGGATGGCTCGGGGTGCGCGTACCGCATGGCGCTAGGGGCGCGGGGAACTGCGCGACCAGCCACGCACGGTGCGCAGATGACAGCCCTCCGCGCCGGCCTCCGCACCATCAGCCCCTCCGGCGTTTGAGGAGCGGGGGAGGCGGGGGCGGCGCCCCGGGGAAACGGGCCTCAGCCCATTTTCACCCCCGGAGGGTCTCGGGAAGGGGCGGGGTGGGGGACAACCGGCTACACGGCCACCGCTGCCCGGCGCTCCAGGAACGCTGCCACCTCCGGCGAAGCCCGATGCGGGGCCAGGATTCGGGACGTGTCCGCCAGCATCGCCTGGATCCGGGTGGACTGGACCTGGTTCAGAAGGTCCAGGACCTGCTGACCCGCCGCCGCGGATTCCGCCGGCGCCCCCGCCCGAGCGAGGTCGTCCGCGAGCTCGGCCCGGTACAGGGCCAGGTTCCGGGCGAAGTGGGGGTCCTGCACGGTCGCCGCGCGGTGCGCGTGGCGGGCCGCCCGCGACCAGTCGCCCAGCGCCGACCAGCACTGCGCCTGGAGCATCTCCAGCTCGGCCTCGACGAAGAAGGTCATCCACTCCGGGTCGGCCGGCGAGGCGCCCCGCGCGAAGTGGGAGTGGGCCCGCGTCAGGGACTCCTCGCACGCCGAGCGGTCGCCGAGCCCCGCCCAGCCGCCGGCCTCGCGCAGCGCGAGCAGGGACAGCAGCCGGGGCGAGCCGAGCGTGAGCGCAGCGCGCTCGCCCGCCTGCGCCGCCCGCATCGCCTCGCGCGGCCGGCCCATGTCCCTGGCCAGGAACGACATGTTGCAGAACGCGTGCGCCTCAAGACCGGCGTCGCCCGCGAGCCGGGCCGTCGCGAGGGCCTCCGCGTAGTGCGAGCGGGCCTCGCCGAAGCGGCCCGAGTCGTGCGCCAACCAGCCGACGGAGATGGCCAGTTCACCCGCGCCCGCGTGCAGCCGCTCCTGCGTCGAGCGCCGCGCCGCGCTCGCGTCGAGCAGGGCGTACGCGGTGCGCAGCGGCTGGGCGGCCCGCTGGTAGAGCCCGTCAGCGCCGTGCCGGTCGTCGAGCAGTCTGATCCGGCGCACCGCCTCCTCGACGGCGGTCACCTCGGCCTCGCCGATGTGCTGGACGGGATGTGCGGATGCCGGGCCGAGGCCCAGCGAGACGGCCGCCACCGTGGCGGTGGAGCCCGTCATGAATGCGCGACGCAGCACGTCGCTCTCCTCGTGGTTCTGGTGATTGCGGTTCTGGATCTGGTTGTGATGGATGTGGATGTGGTCCGACGGTTGGCCGGGGCTTTGGCCGGCGCCTTGGCCGGGACCTTGGTCGGACGAACCGTCGCGTGGATGGGCGGGGCGGGGCGTGATGTGGAGCAGGGGCGCGGCGGAAAGCGGGCGCGCCCCTCGGCCCCGTACCGTCTCTCTCGCCGAGAACCCCAAGTCGGCCAGGGTCAAACCCGGGAACATGTGCCGGAAGACCCTTTCGTACGCGTAGTTGGGGCAGCGGATCTCGCCGTTCTCCACGCGTCCGATGTAGCGGGCGTCGCAGGCGACCTGTTCGCCGATCTCGCGGGCGGCCCGGCGGACCGCGGCCGCGAACTCGCCCGGTGAACGGGCGCCCCTCAACTGCCGGAAGGCCACGTTGGGTTCCCGCGTCTGCCGACGCGTCTGCGGAGTCCGCTCGTTCACCCGGGGGTCTTCCTGGGGATCTGGTGACGGCGCCATGGCTCGACAGCTCTCTCTGGCGGGGTGGTGCGGAGCAAGAACGTACCTGCTGTGACGAGTCGTTCACGCAGTGTTTGGCTACAAACCGGATATCTCACCCACGATCCGCCATGAACTGCCATCCTTTGCGGCGGCGTGGTGCCGTTCCCCTTGACGCGCAAGGGCGTTGAACCATGTGGAGAGCGCCAGACACCGCAGAGACGCGGAGGGCTTGCCTTGTTGGAGGACTGCGTGAACACCGACACCGACATCGACTTCACAGGCTCCGGTACGCAGACGACGGCCGTCCGGCATCCGCATGCACCGCAGCCGAGCGCCCCGCCGGTCCTCGCGTGCGCCGTCGAGGAACCCTGCGACCTGGTCACCGTGCCCGCCCGCCAGGGTCTGGAGGCCGTCGACATCATCCGGCGCGGCTCCGCCCCGGCCGCCGTCGGCCCCGTCCTGCACGACGGGACCTGCGACACCCTCGGCTTCCTCGTGCCGTCCGGCACCGCCGCCGCCTGGGACGTGCCGGGCAGCGCCTGTACGGAGACCAACGGGCGCGGCCTTCGCATCGAGGGCCTGCCCGTCGAGCCGCCCGTCACCGGCTCGGGCTGGCTGCTCCCCCCGAACACCACCGAGGTCACCGATCCGGGCCTGCTGCGCGCCGCCCTCGGCGAGGCGGCCCGGATGATCGAGGCCGCAGACGGGATCAGCGAGGCCGACGGCCGTTGAGGGCCTGCTGTCTGGACTCCGGCCGGATCGGGCACAGGCTCTGAGCGCCGCCACCGCGCGGGCAGGCGGCACCCGCTCGGCCGGTCGATAATGGCCGGATGGCGAAAAGCAGCAGGCGGCGCGGGCCCGAGCCCGTCGTCGAGACGGTGGACGGCGGCCTCGCCGAGCTCATACCCGACCGGGACCGGACCGGCGGGTGGACGCTGCTGCTCGACGGGGCGCCCCAGTCGCACGTGGACCTGGCCGCTCCGGACCGGCTGACCTTCGAGTACCAGCGCCGCCTCGGCCACGTCATCGACCTCGCGGCCCCGCCCGGCCAGGCCCTGAACGTCCTGCACCTCGGCGGCGGCGCCTTCACCCTGGCCCGCTACATCGCGGCCACCCGGCCCCGCTCCACCCAGCAGATAGTCGAGCTCGACGCCGCGCTCGTCCAGCTCGTACGCCGTGAGCTGCCGCTCGACCCGGGGGCCAGGATCCGGGTGCGGGGCGGCGACGCGCGCGCCGGGCTCGGCAAGCTCCCCGACGGCTGGGCCGACCTCGTCATCGCGGACGTGTTCAGCGGGGCCCGCACCCCCGCCCATCTGACCAGCACCGAGTTCCTCGCCGACGTACGCAGGGTGCTGAAGCCGGGTGGCACGTACGCCGCGAATCTCGCCGACGGGCCGCCGCTCGCGCATCTGCGGGGCCAGATCGCGACGGCCGCCGGAGTCTTCCCCGAGCTCGCGCTCGCCGCCGATCCGACGGTGCTGCGCGGCAAGCGGTTCGGGAACGTGGTGCTCGCCGGCTCGGCCGTGCCGCTGCCCGTCGCCGAGCTGACCCGGCGCATCGCGGGCGACCCGCACCCCGGCCGCGTCCTGCACGGACGCGAGCTCGCCGACTTCACGGGCGGGGCCCTCGCGGTGAGCGACGCGAGCGCGAAGCCCTCGCCGGCGCCGCCGGCGGGGGCGTTCCGCTGAGCGGTCAGACGCGGGCTCTCAGGTGTTGTTGATCTCCACCGAGGGCGGGTGGCCGTTCCAGGTGCAGAACACCGAGACGGTCTCGCTGCCCCGGGTGAAGGTGACCCGTATCCACTCCGACTGGATCCAGCGCTCCATCTGCCAGCCCGACGCTGGTGTCGCCGAGACCAGTTGGGCCGAGGTGTCGCCGAGGTCGAAGACGACCCGGCCGCCCGAGACGTTGTAGCCCTGTACCGCGCCGGAATTGGCCGGGTTGCCCGAACTGCCGGACGGCGACGGCGACTTGGCGCCGGTCGGCGCGTGGCTGCCCGGCGGCTTGCCGCTCGCGGCGTCCTTCGACGGCTTCTGGGAGGGGGAGGACGACGCGGAGGGCGGGGTCTCCCTGGGCCGCTGGGTGGACGAGGCGTCCGGCTTCGATCCTTGGGCGGTGTGCGCGTCGCCGCTGATCGGCAGGGCGCGGGGCGGGTCGTACACCGTGCCGGCGAGCACCGTGTGGACGCCCCACCAGGAGAGCGTGACCGCCGCTCCAGTGGCGAGCGACCACGCCAAACCGTGTACGAGTCCTCTGTGCATCCGGGCCATACTGCACCACGAGCCCCACCCGTGTCCCGCCGCCGTCGACTCCACTCCCACGGGGGACTCCGGTCCTCCGCATGGCGTACGGTGCGGGCCATGGCAAGTGTGCTCGTGGTCGAGGACGACCAGTTTGTCCGCTCCGCCCTCATCCGCCACCTCACCGAGGCCTCCCACACGGTACGGAGCGTCGGCACGGCACTTGAGGCGCTGCGCGAAGTGGCCCATTTCCGGTTCGACGTGGTCATCCTGGACCTCGGACTGCCCGATCTGGACGGGTCCGAGGCGCTGAAGATGCTGCGCGGCATCACCGACGTACCGGTGATCATCGCCACCGCGCGGGACGACGAGACGGAGATCGTCCGGCTGCTCAACGACGGCGCCGACGACTACCTCACCAAGCCGTTCTCCGTGGAGCACCTCTCCGCGCGGATGGCCGCCGTGCTGCGCCGGGCGCGCGCCACGGCCGGGGCCGAACCGCCGTCACGCGTGCTCCAGGTCGGCGGGCTCTGCATCGACCCGCTGCGCCGGCAGGCCGAGCTCGACGGCGTACAGCTCGACCTGACCCGGCGCGAGTTCGACCTGCTCGCCTTCCTCGCCGGGCGGCCCGGCGTGGTCGTGCCCCGCAAGGAGCTGCTCGCCGAGGTGTGGCAGCAGTCGTACGGCGACGACCAGACCATTGATGTGCATCTGTCCTGGTTGCGAAGGAAGTTGGGGGAGACGGCCGCGCGGCCGCGCTATCTGCACACGCTGCGGGGCGTGGGCGTGAAGCTGGAGCCACCGCAGTGAGGTGGGCCCTGGTCAAGGTCTGCCTCGCCGTCACCGTGATGGTCGTGGTCGCCTTCGCGGTGCCGCTCGGCATGGTCATCAAGGAGATGGCCCGCGACCGGGCGTTCTCCAACGCCGAGCGGCAGGCCTCGGCGATCGGGCCGACCCTGTCCATCACCACCGACCGCGACGCGCTGGAGCGCGCCGTCGCCTCCACTCAGTCCGGCGCCGAGGACCGGATGGCCGTGCACGTCCCGGCGGACCCGGCCGTCGCGGGCAGCGCGCCGGTGGAGATCGGCAGGCAGCGGGCGGCGGACAAGGACCTCCAGGCAACGAGGAAGGTCATCAAGGCTTCCATCGCGGACGTCTCGGGCGGCTCCACGCTGCTCCAGCCGACCGCGCTCAGCTCCGGCCAGATCGCGATCGTCGAGGTCTTCGTGCCGGAGGCCGAGGTCACCAACGGCGTGACGACGGCCTGGCTCGTCCTCGCGGGTGTCGGCATCGGCCTGATCATCGGCTCCGTGGCCGTCGCCGACCGCCTTGGCGTACGCATGGTCCGCCCGGCCCAGCGGCTCGCGGGCGCGGCGCAGGACCTGGGCGAGGGCAAGCTCGGGGCGCGGGTCCCCGAGGAGGGCCCCACCGAACTGCGCTCCGCCGCCGTCGCCTTCAACTCGATGGCCGACCAGGTGGTCCAACTCCTCGCCAACGAGCGGGAGTTGGCGGCCGACCTCTCGCACCGGCTGCGTACGCCGCTCACCGTACTCCGCCTGAACGCGGCCTCCCTCGGGGACGGGCCCGCGGCCGATCAGACCCGGGCCGCGGTCGAGCAGCTGGAGCGGGAGGTCGACACGATCATCCGCACCGCGCGCGAGGCCAAGCCGAAGACCCAGCCCGCCGGGCCGGGCGCGGGGTGCGACGCCTGCGAGGTCATCCTCGACCGGATGGAATTCTGGTCGGCGCTCGCCGAGGACGAGGGGCGCGAGGTGCGGCTCGCCGGGGTGGACCGGCCCGTGCGCATCCCGGTCGCCCGGCCCGATCTCGTGGCAGTGCTCGACGCGCTCCTCGGCAACGTGTTCCGGCACACGCCGGAAGGCACGGCGTTCTCGGTGGACGTCCACAACGGGGAGGACGCGGTGATCGTGCTCGTCTCCGACGCGGGGCCGGGGATCGCCGATCCTCGGGCGGCGCTGGCCCGGGGCAACAGCGGGGGGCGTCCCGGCTCCACCGGGCTCGGCCTCGACATCGTCCGCCGGGTCGCCGAATCGACGGGCGGCGACGTCCGGATCGGCCACTCCGTCCTGGGCGGGACGGAGGTCCGTCTCTGGATCGGCCTGGGCGCTACGCCTCCGGGGCGGCGGGGGCATCGGGTACGGGGGCGGGGGAGGGCTCGGCGGGGC